>JAPLQI010000024.1 GCA_026399755.1 Pseudomonadota bacterium | reverse complement strand
GGCCAGCGTGGTGCGTTTGTTTGTTGATGTGGGTGTTGCGCCGCAGCGTTTGGTGGCGATTGGCTACGGAGAGTTCCGCCCTCAAGGTAGTAATGACACGCCAGAAGGGCGGGCGAGTAATCGCCGAGTTACGCTAAATATATTGGCCGATAATAAAGACGAAGTCGCCGTACTGCCCTTAGGCAACGAGACCAAACCTGCTCCTGCTGCACCTGCGGCTAAATAAACTAGGGTTCAGCCGGCTTTAAAGCAAAAAGATCTGTAGACACAGAGAACACTAAGATAAAAAGCAGTACACAGAGAAGGCCCCAAGGTATTTGGTTTTCTCTGTGTGCTCTGTGTTCTCACTTATCTCTGTGTCTACAGGTTTAGGGCTTTTAGCTCTTCTGCTCGGTTTGCCTCTCGGTTTAAATAGAAAAATCCTCATTCTCCTCACTTAAAGCCTGCACGGCTAAGTGGGCGCTCAGGAAGACTTCTCCATCTAGCGTGGCGAGCATCTCACTACGGCGTAAATGATCCATTACAGGTCTTTTTACATCGCTAAGGTGAATTTTGATCTGCCGTGCCCTTAGGTTTTCTTGCAATAGGCTGATGGCTTGCATGGCGCTGTAATCAATGCTGTTGACCGCAGATAAGATCAATAATAAGTGCTGCGCAGCAGGGGCTTGGTCTAGGATCTGCATGAGTTCGGCCTGTATCTTGGCGCTATTGCCAAAATACAGACTTTCATCAATACGCACCGCCACAACTGGGGCGGAAGTTTGTGTCGCGAAGTGCTGAATATTGCGGAAATGCTCAGTGCCAGCAATCCGTCCCACCACCGCGATATGGGGTTGGCTGCTGCGGTATAAAAAGAGCAATAGCGACACGCCAACCCCGGCCACAATCCCCAGCATGACACCTAAGGCTAAGACGGCAATCGCTGTGCAAGCAAAGGCTGCGCCATCTCGCCAATCGTAATGCCAGCTGCGAAATAGAAAATTAAAATCGATAAGCCGAATCGCTACCAGAATAATCATGGCGGCTAATAGTGATTGTGGTAGCAGCGCTAAGTAATCGCTAAGCCAGTGCGCGGCGAGGGCGATCCATATGGCGGTCATTACACCGGCTAAGGGCGTGTTTGCACCTGAGGCGGCATTGACCGCGGTGCGGGAAAATCCACCGCTGACTGGAAACCCTCCGCTGGCCGCTGCGGCTATATTGGCGGCTCCTAGGCCGATTAATTCTTGATTGCTGTCGATGCTGCGTTTGGCTTTTAAAGCCAAGCTTTGGGCGATGGTGATGCTCTGTAAAAAACCCGCTAAGCCAATGGTGATGGCAGGGAGCCAAAGCTGGGCCAAGGTATTTTGATTGAGTATCGGCCAAATTAATGGCGGTAAAGATGCAGAAAAAGAACCAATTAATGGCGTTTTAATATTTAGAAAATAGACCGCAGCACTGATGATCAGCATCAGTAGCAGGGGGCTGAGTTTGGCAAGTAGCGCGCCGTGCCGTAGCGGTTTAAGTAAGTGGGCGAGAGGTTGGCCTGCCAGCCAGAGTAGCCCTAGGCAAATTAGGCCAAAGATGTGTAGTTGTGTCGGATAATGGATAAGTTGTGTGAATAACTGAATGCCTTGCACGGGAGTGCCAAGCAAGGGGCTCAGTTGTCCAAGCACAATTAAAATGGCTGCGCCGCTGCTAAAGCCATTAATAACGGGGTGAGAAAGAAGTTGCGTCACAAAGCCGAGGCGAAGCAAGCCCAGTGCCGCTAAAAACAGGCCGGAAAGCAGCGCTAAGCTGGCTGCCAAGGCGCTGTATTGGGCAGAGCCAATCGCGGCGAGCGGTGCCAGTGCGGTGGCCGTCATGATGGCATTGATCGCCATGGGGCCAACCGATTGCACCATGCTACTGGCAAAAAATGCGTAGACCACCAGTGGCAAAATACTGGCGTAAATGCCTGCTTGGGGTGGTAAGCCAGCAAGTAGCGCATAGGCAATGCTTTGTGGAATGAGTAGCACGGCCACAATCAGGCTGGCGCTCAAGTCGCCAGCAAAAGTCTTCCTTTGGTAGAGCGGTAGCCAGTGCAAAATAGGGAAGAGCTTGCTGAGTGACTTGAGTAGGCTCATGACTTTTTAGGAATCAGGGTAAAAATAAACATACCAATCAGCATGGCTAGCACAAAAATAAAGGCTTTGGCCTCGCCCATCGCCAGTGCAACAATGCCAGGTCCTGGGCAAATCCCAGCTAGGCCCCAGCCGATGCCAAATAATATGCTGCCAGCAATGAGTGGCCGATCAATGATCTGGCTGTTGGGTAAGGACATGGCTTCACGGGTGAGGAGTGTGCTTTTTCGGTGCTTTGCCCAGAAGAAAAAAGGCATGGCAGCCGCAATGGCACCTGCCATAACTAAGCCCAAGCTTGGGTCCCATAAACCAGCTAAATCAAGAAAGCCAAGGACTTTGGCAGGGTTGACCATGCCGGAAATAATCAGCCCTAGGCTAAATAATAAGCCTGAGAGTAAGGCAATCAATTTAAGCATTTTGACCTCAGAATAAATGGCGAGTCATTAGTACAGTGACAAAGCCTGCACCCATAAAGCTGGCGACAGCGGCGAGGGATCGAATCGAAAATCGGGATAAGCCACATACGCCATGGCCGCTGGTGCAGCCATTGCCTAGGCGAGTACCGATGCCGACTAGTAATCCCGCAATAATAATGACCGGCGTGCTGGCGCTAATTTGGATATCTGCTGGGGTTTTAAACGCAAGCCACAGCAGGGGTGTTAAGAGTAGACCGAGCAAAAAAAACGCTCGCCAAGTGACCTCCTTGCTGGATTGTGAGCTCAGCAAGCCGCCCAAGATGCTGCTGATCCCTGCGATTTTTCCCGCTAAAAGGGCGAGTAAGCCGCTGGCAAGGCCCAGTAAAGCGCCTCCAAGGAGCGCGCTCCAAGGGCTGAAATGAATCCAGTCAATTTGCATCAGGCATATCCTTTAAGTCGGTGGGGCAATAGAGTGAATACAGCAGGCCTAGTAATTGCTGAACTTCGTCACTGGCTAAGCTGTAATAAATGCGCTTGCCATCTCGGCGTGTATTCACAAGCCCTTCATTTCTAAGTACGGTGAGCTGTTGGGATAGCGTGGGTTGTCGGATGTCGAGCAAGGTTTCAAAGTCAGAAACACATTTTTCGCTGTCCACCATCTGACAAAGCAGTAGCAGTCGGTCTTCATTGGCCATGACTTTTAAAATACGAGTAGCGCCGCTGGCAGCTTGGCGCATGGCTAAAATTTGTTCAGGGCTCATGGTGTGTTCTCAATCAATTTTGACTGATTATAGTTTTATATATAATATTTGTAAACATAACTATATCGGAGTCGATGATGCTAATCCCACAAGTTGCCGCTTTTTTTGATCAGGGCACATCAACCGTGAGCTATGTGGTCTTCGACCAAGCCGGCGGGCGTGCCGCATTGATAGACACCGTGCTCGATTACGACGCTAAATCGGGGCGAACCTCGACTCAGAGCGCCGATCGGCTGCTTGAATATGTCACCTCCCAAGGCTTAAAGGTGGAATGGATACTTGAAACCCACGCCCACGCGGATCACCTTTCTGCCGCCGCCTATTTAAAAGCAAAATTAGGCGGGAAAGTGGCGATTGGTCAGCATATCGATCAAGTGCAAAGCATTTTCAAGCCGGTTTTTGGCTTGGAAGCTGATTTTGCGGTGGATGGCAGCCAATTTGATCACCTGTTTGCGGCAGAAGAAGTGTTCCAAATCGGTGATTTAAGTGGCAGGGTGCTGTTTGTGCCTGGTCATACACCGGCAGATATTGCTTTTTTGATTGGCGATGCCCTGTTTGTGGGCGATACGCTGTTTATGCCCGATGTGGGTTCGGCGCGCTGTGATTTCCCTGGGGGAGATGCGGGGCTGCTTTATGATTCGATTCAGCAATTATTAACACTGCCTGATGCCACGCGGGTGTTTGTTTGCCATGATTATCCGCCAGAACATCGAAGCGATGTCCAATGGCAAAGCAGTATTGCTGAGCAACGTGAGGGCAATATTCATTTGCATGCGGGGGCGAGTAAAGAGGCATTTATTGCCATGCGTAGAGCGCGAGACCAAACCTTAGGCATGCCGCAGTTGATTTTACCGGCGATTCAAATCAATATCCGCGCTGGGGACTTTCCACCTGCTGAAGCGGATGGTCAGCGCTATTTAAAAATCCCCTTAGATATTCTGTAATTTAACCAATGAGATAAAGCCCAATGGCCGGAACTAGCCTTTTAGTATTGCTTGATGATATTGCTGCCGTTTTAGATGATGTGGCCTTAATGACCAAAGTGGCGGCCAAAAAAACGGCGGGAGTCTTGGGGGATGATCTGGCGCTTAACGCCGAGCAGGTTTCCGGCGTGCGCGCCGAGCGTGAGTTACCCGTGGTATGGGCGGTGGCTAAGGGCTCGTTTGTTAATAAACTCATTTTGGTTCCTGCTGCACTGGCGATTAGTGCCATCGCGCCTTGGTTGATTACACCGCTGTTGATGCTGGGCGGTGCTTATCTTTGCTATGAAGGCTTTGAAAAACTGGTGCATAAGTTTTTGCCTCACGAGGCTGAAAATCATGCGGATAAAGGCGCCTTGATCGAGGCGCTGCATAATCCTGTTATTGATTTAGTCGCATTTGAGCGTACAAAAATTAAAGGTGCGATCCGAACTGACTTTGTGCTTTCTGCTGAAATTATTGTTATTTCATTGGGTACTGTTGCCGCAGCGCCCTTTTTATCCCAGCTGACAGTGCTCTCACTGATTGCCATCGTCATGACGGTGGGTGTGTATGGTTTAGTGGCGGGAATTGTAAAGCTAGATGACGCCGGGCTTTATCTATGTAAAAAGCAGGGTAGCGATCTGCTGACGAAAGTTCAGCATAAGATCGGCACTGCTTGTTTGTTGGGCGCGCCTTACCTTATGAAAACGCTGACTGTGGTGGGAACGATCGCCATGTTTATGGTTGGAGGCGGGATTCTGACTCACGGCTTTGAGCCTGCACACCACCTTATCCAGCAAATTTCCGCTAGTGCGGGGTCGAGCGTTGCGCTGATGATCTTGCCGATGTTGCTTGATGCCGTGGTGGGGGTGTTGGTAGGTGCCATTTTAGTGATGGCAGGTTTGGCGGTGTCACGATTGCTTCATTGGGTTAAAAAGTAAGCTTGGCGAAATAGGTGCTCTTTATTTATTTGCTTTCAGTAAATGAATAGATTGCCTTAGATAATAGGCTGAGCATGGTGTTGATATTAGTAAAAAATGATAAACAGGGTTGTTTACAATAGTTATCTATTTTTCTTTGACAGCAATTACAGCCCAGCTCTGCAATAGATTGAAAATACACAAGGCCCATTACTATACAGTAGTGGGCCATTTTTTTTGTGAAGGTGTTTTTCTATGTGATTGATTGCAATGATTTTTGATGGAGCAGTGTTAATCCTTTGGTAAAAAATATCTGGCTATTATTTGCTTTGAACAAGCCTTGCATAATTGATAGGGCATGTTCATTTAGATGCTGTGAATTTTGATAAGTAAGGAGTGAAAAGTTCGCAATCGCTTGCGTGCTGTAAAAGATGCTGCTGCTGATGGGTAAAAAGTACAGTAAAATTGAGCTATTATGAGCTTTGAGAAGGGTACTACGTCGCGCAAGTCTGGTATCCTAGCCTTTTTGCTGATGTGTAATCTGGCAGCAGATTGAATTGAGTGAAAAGCATAAAATGATCACAGTATTTTTATCTCTCACCGCTAAGGCGATCTTCTGCTAGCCATAGCGTATTGAATGATAATTAACGAAGTAGATAGCGTGTTGTGGTTGGTTAATTGATCAGGCCACTTACCTAATTAACACTGAATGAGCTTGGGTCGATACAAGTTTGGATGTTTCATTTTATTTGCAATATGAAGCGTGTTAAAGCGCCAATGAAATGTTCGTAATATGTGATTGGCTTAGCAAGAGACCTAAAGAATGACCGATTTGCAACTAGGATTGCTGATTGTTGGCGGCGGGATTGTCGCCACTGTCTATGCCTTCAATTGGTGGCAGGAATACCGCTATCGCAAGCAAGCGTCTAAAGCGTTTGCGCGCAATGAGAGTGATGCGCTACTGGATGTGCCTAAAAACATGGTGCGCACAGGCGAAGCAAGCCGTATGGAGCCTTCCTTAGATCGTGTAGAGCCATCGCCTGATCGCTATGAGCCACAATTTGCGGAAGCAAAGCTTGAAGAAGAGCCCGCCTACCAGCCGCCAGCGCCCGTGCGTGAGCCTTATGTAGAGCCTGTGGTGGCTCCGCTCGTTGTAAGCCCGGTGGCAAGCCCAGTTGTTGCAAAAGTATCACCTGAAGTGCTTGCTCAGCCTGCTGCCGTGGTGGGGGACGATCATGATGCGCTAGCCAGTAGTATGCTCGATCCTACACTTGATTTTGTGGCCGAAATTCATGCTATAGATTTTATTGCCGCTGCAGATTTACCGGTATTTCGTGGCTCCAAGCGAGTGCAGGTGATGGGTTTAACGCAAGATCGCCGCTGGGAAGCCTGTGTGCCAAGTGCACGTTCGCGTTATAAAGAATTGAAAGTTGGTTTGCAATTGGCAGATCGTCAAGGGGCTTTAAGCTCGGAGCAGCTCAACGCTTTTTGTATGTCGGTGCAGCAGTTTGCTGATGAGCACGAGGCGGTAGTGACTTTCCCTCAGCGCTCGGCCAAGCTGGCCGCAGCGGCTAATTTGGATGAGTTTTGCGCTGGGGTTGATGTGTTGATTGGTTTGAATGTGATGGCAGGAAGTCGTCCATTTCCGATGGAACGTGTGCGCTTACTGGCAGAAAATGCGGGCTTGATTCGCAGCCCTGAAGGCGCGTTTCAATATCGTAGCGATTCAGGCAAGGCGCTCTTTACCTTGTCTAATCACGACCATACCCCGCTGGGAAATACCTCGAGTGGTTTAACGCTCTTGTTTGATGTGCCAAGAGTGGCGGGTGGTGTGTCAGTATTTGATTACTTTGCTGAATTTGCTCAGCACTTATCTGTGGCTTTATCGGGTGAGTTGGTTGACGATAATGGTAAGCCTCTGACTGAGGCTAGCTTGGGTAATATCCGTAAGCAATTGGGTGTTTTATACGCAAAAATGGATGATAGAGGCATTGCGCCAGGCTCGGTAGCGGCTTTGCGTTTGTTTGCCTGATGTGGGATTGAGCGTGGGGTGATAAGTTTTACAACAATGCCGCTGCTTGTCAGCGGCATTGCTACTTTTAGCTATAAATAGGCAGGTTGTGCTGCATTTTTCGACTAGAGTGCCGATATGAGTTTATCGCTGTTGTGCTGTTGGAGGGTGTATGAAACACGCTCAAATAAGCTGTGCGATTGCCTGTGTAGTCCTGACATCCTGTGCAGCCCTTCTGCCCGATTCAGAGCAAATTAGCCGTACTCCTTGGCCCGATTATCAAACGGCAGAGCAGGCTTTTAAAAGTATGGCTCTTGAAACTACCAGCTTGCAGCAATTGCATGCAATGGGCTTGGATCCGCTGAAAACACCTAATATTGTGGTGCTGAGCTATGCCGATTTAATGCGGCGTTTGGCTTTGAGCGGAGCAGGCGAGCCGCGATTGTTAGCGCCACAAATTCAGGCTTGTATTGCCGCGCAAACATCATGCTTTGCCTATGAAATTGAGCAGAAGAGTATGACGAAGAAACGCTATGGCAATTTTTGGGCGGATTTTTTAAACTTTGAGCGCAAAACGATGATTTCAGGCTGGCATTTTGATGTGATTTACATTATTCAAGATGAGCGTTTGGTTTATAAATTATGGAGCGGCACGCCGAGTATTGAGCAGTTCGAACAAGAAAATACCCCGTTGGGACCCTTTCAAGGAATGGGAATTTCGATTTTTACTCAATAACTGTGCTGATTTTCCCCTTGCTCTATTTATGCAGAGGCGCAGATTGCTTGTGCCTCTGCAATTAGCAATATAATGCTGTTATGTGCCCTATATAAGGGCGCAGGCTTCTGTTTTTTTATTCAAGCTTTTCCCGCTTTAATCTGAAAATCTGCACGCAACCACGAAAAAATAATGATGACCTTGCCTGAACAGGCGCAATCTCTGCGCAAACAACTCCACCAATATGCCCACGAATACTATGTACTCGACGCGCCTACGGTGCCCGATGCTGAGTACGATCGCCTGTTTCGTGAGCTGCAGGCGCTGGAAATCGCGCACCCCGAATTAGCGACACCTGATTCGCCTACGCTGCGAGTGGGCGGTAAGCCCTTGCCGCAGTTTGATTCAGTGACCCACACCATTGCCATGTTGTCGATACGCACCGAAACCGATATCACGCCTGCGGGTGCAATGGCTTTTGATGTCAGCGTGCGTAAAGAGCTGGATTTACCCGTAAACGCAGCTGCGATTGAATATGCGGCCGAGCTGAAGTTTGATGGCCTAGCCATTAGCCTGCGCTATGAGAACGGCGTACTGGTACAAGCCGCTACACGTGGGGACGGCGCGACGGGTGAAGATGTTACACAAAATATTCGCACCATTTTGCAGATCCCTTTACGTTTACAAGGAGATGCCTTGCCCGAAGTGCTAGAGGTGCGGGGCGAGGTGTATATGCGCCGCGACGATTTTGATCGCCTGAATGAGCGCCAATTGGCTGCGGGTGGCAAAACCTTTGTGAATCCAAGAAACACCGCCGCCGGTGCGGTGCGCCAGCTCGACCCGGCCATTGCCGCAGCTCGGCCGCTGTCTTTCTTTGCTTATGGCCTAGGCGTGGTTGAGGGGTGGGTGCAACCTGAAACGCATTCGGCCGTGTTGGATGCACTCGCAGGCTTGGGTTTTCCTGTGTGTGCCGAGCGTGCTGTGCTGCAGGGTGGAGCGGGCTTGGCTGAATTTCATGCCCATGTTGCTGCTATTCGCGATGCGCTGCCTTTTGATATCGACGGCGTAGTTTACAAAGTCAACAACATGGCGCTGCAAAAAGAGCTGGGCTTTAGAACTCGCGAACCACGCTGGGCCGTGGCGCATAAATTCCCCGCGCAAGAAGCCTTGACCATTGTGGAGGCGATTGATGTGCAAGTGGGTCGCACCGGTGCGATCACCCCTGTGGCACGCTTGCAGCCGGTGTTTGTGGGTGGCGTAACCGTCACCAATGCCACGCTGCACAACGAAGACGAAGCAAGACGCAAAGATGTGCGGGTGGGCGATACCGTGGCCGTGCGCCGAGCTGGAGATGTGATTCCTGAGGTGGTGAGTGTGGTGCTGGAGCGCCGGCCTGTGAGGGACGTGCCGGGGGCTGATTTATTCTCGCCCGCACAAGAGCCGCTTTACCCTGTATTTAGCTTGCCTAAGGCTTGCCCGGTCTGCGGCTCGCACGTGGTGCGTGAAGAGGGCGAGGCGATTGCGCGTTGTTCGGGTGGCTTAAGCTGCTCTGCGCAGCGTAAAGAGGCGATTCGTCACTTTGCGGGCCGGCGCATGATGGATATCGACGGCCTTGGCGAGCGCTATGTAGAGAGCTTGGTTGATTTGGGCTATGTGAAATCGCTGGCAGATTTATACGCCTTAACGCTGGCCGATTTTCAAAATATGAAAGCCGCAGCAGATGAAGCTGCCGGTGTCAGTGCCGAAAGCATTGCGCAAGGCCGCCTTGCGATCAAATGGGCAGAAAACTTGCTAGAAGGCATTGCTGCCAGCAAAGCGCCGCTTTTGGCTCGCTTCTTATTTGCACTTGGAATTCGCCATGTGGGTGAATCAACCGCCAAAACCTTGGCTGATTGGCTGGGCTGCTTGGAGTTAATTCGCCACGCACCCGCGCCGCTACTGCGATCTTTGCCTGATATTGGTGACACCGTGGCCGTGGCGATTAACGAGTTTTTTGCCGAGCCTAAAAATCAGCTCGCGCTCGATGCTCTGCTTGCAGCAGGCATCTTGCCTAAAGACGAGCACGCCCCGAGTGGTTTGTTGCGTGAAAAACTAAAGCCTGCCGCGCTTTACGCTCATCTGGCCGTGCCTAAATTGTCGACCGTGCGCAGTGGCCAGCTTGCCGAGCGAATCACAAGTTTAAGCGCGCTGGCCGAGGCTGATTGGCTAGACCTTACCTTTTTACCTAGCGATGTGGCAAAGGCATTGCTGATTTGGTTGGATGAAGAAGGGCGGCGCGCATCATTGCAGGAGTTAGCTGCATGGTGTGCTGATTTAGAAAGCCAATTACCCGCCGAAGTTGAGTCGATTGCAGGCGTGTTTAAAGATAAAACGCTGGTGCTAACCGGCACGCTGCCTACTTTGTCGCGCGATGCGGCCAAGGATTTGATTGAAGCGGCGGGGGGGAAGGTATCTGGCAGCGTCTCGAAAAAAACGCACTATGTGGTGGCGGGGAGTGACGCGGGTAGTAAGCTGACTAAGGCGCAAGACTTGGGCTTGTCTATTTTAGATGAGGCGGCTTTGCTGCGGATGCTAGAAGTAAAGGGATAGAAAACTGTTGTTTATAATATTAAACATTCGTAAATACTGTCATTTGGGTTGACGCGAGTGTTTATTTATATAAACATTACGTTATGCAAAAGTCTGAAGCAATCAAACTCTTTGGTACCCAAACTCGCTTAGCCGATGCGCTAGGGCTTGGGCGCTCTGCTGTATCCCAGTGGCCCGATCCGCTTCTTCAGCGCCAAGCGGATCAAGTACTGGGGGCCGCACTGAGATTAGGTCTACTCTCTACTTCATATCAGGATTCTCACATGCAAAAAGTACGCAAAGCCGTATTCCCCGTCGCGGGCATGGGCACACGTTTTCTGCCCGCTACCAAAGCTAGCCCAAAAGAAATGATGCCGGTAGTGGATAAGCCGCTGATTCAGTATGCGGTGGAAGAAGCACTGGCGGCGGGCATCACCGAAATGATCTTTATTACTGGCCGTCATAAACGCAGTATTGAAGATCACTTTGATAAAGCTTATGAGTTAGAAGCCGAGCTAGAAGCCAAAAATAAACAAGCCCTTCTAGAGATCCTTAGAAATATTATTCCAAAGTCAGTGAGCTGCATTTATATTCGTCAACCAGAAGCACTGGGCTTAGGTCATGCCGTGCTCTGCGCCAAGCCAGTAGTCGGCGACGAGCCATTCGCCGTGATCTTGGCGGACGATTTGATCGATGGCGGCGCAACCAGCGAAATGAAACGTATGGTTGATGTCTTTAGCGACACCCATTGCTCCATCCTTGGTGTTGAACAAGTGCCGCAGCAAGATACCGGCTCTTACGGCATTGTTGAAATACAAGACGGCAATAACCGTTTAAAAATCACCAATATCGTCGAAAAACCAAAGCCAGAAGAAGCACCATCCAATCTAGCCGTAGTGGGCCGCTATATCTTAACGCCACGCATTTTTCACCACTTGCAACATGTGCAGCCAGGTAAGGGCGGTGAAATCCAGCTTACCGATGGCATCTTTGCCCTGATGCAAGAGCAGCACATTCTAGCGCATAAGATTGTAGGCACCCGCTACGATTGCGGCTCTAAGCTGGGCTATTTAAAAGCTATGGTGGCTTATGGTATGAAGCATGGTGAAGTAGGTGAAGAGTTTTCGGCTTACGTGAAGAGTCTAAAAGCTTAAAAGCTATTTCAATAGGCTTGCAAAAAAGGTGGCGCCTCTGGTGTCGCCTTTTTTTTTGCGCTATGATGAATTAGCATTAATTAATCTTAGTTTTTAACTAAATTTCATTGAAACAGTCTGCGCATGGTGTTTTTATAAGAAAATATTTAAATTCTTATAAAAAATAATTCTGTTTGGTGTGGCGTTGTATTCAATTGTTATTTATTTTTATTGTTTAGCTTTGTTGTGATAATTTTGGGTGGAGACGAGTGTGTTTAATCATAAAGCAATTCTAATTACTGGTGGAACAGGCTCATTTGGAAAGCAATTTATTCGTACGCTGCTCGCCAATTATCAACCTAGCCGAGTTGTCGTTTTTTCAAGAGATGAGCTGAAGCAGTTTGAAATGCAGCAGGAATTTAACGCCCCGTGCATGCGCTACTTTTTAGGGGACGTGCGCGATGCTGCACGCTTAAAGCAGGCGATGCGAGGAATTCATTTTGTTGTACATGCTGCAGCACTAAAGCAAGTGCCTGCTGCAGAATATAATCCTACTGAATGCATTAGAACAAATGTAAATGGTGCGGAAAATGTGATTAATGCCGCCATTGAAAATGGCATTGAAAAGGTCATCGCACTTTCAACGGATAAAGCATCTAGCCCTATTAATTTATATGGCGCAACAAAGCTCCTTTCGGATAAATTATTTGTGGCTGCAAATAATATGGTGGGTGACCATCCAACTCGTTTTGCTGTGGTGCGTTATGGCAATGTGGTGGGATCAAGGGGCTCTGTGGTGCCCTTTTTTAAACAACTCATTGATAATAATGCAGATCATTTGCCTATTACTGATCCACGGATGACGCGCTTTTGGATTACTTTGCAACATGGTGTGGATTTTGTGATGCAAGGCTTTGCCAGAATGTATGGCGGTGAATTATTTGTGCCGAAAATTCCATCGGTGCGCATTACTGATTTGGCCTTGGCGATGGCTCCGCATTTGTCGCAAAAAATGATTGGCATTCGTCCCGGCGAAAAACTACATGAAATGATGATTTCTAGGGATGATAGCCTTCATACCCTAGAGTTTCATGATCATTATGTGATTACACCAAGTATTCAATTTGTTGCTGCTCGTGATTTTTCAATGAATGGTTTATCAGAGCAGGGTGTATTGGTAGAGCAGGGGTTTAAATATGTATCAGATCAGAATGAGCATTTTTTAAGTGTGCCTGAATTGCAATCCATGGATCAGACAACGCTATGATTCCTTATGGGCATCAATTAATCAGTGCTGCGGACATTGCTGCCGTTACCGAAGTGCTGCAATCGGATTGGCTAACGCAAGGGCCAGCCGGGCCTCTTTTTGAGAAGGCGCTGGCTGAGCTTTGTCAGAGTAAGCATGCGCTGGGTGTAAGCAGTGCAACAGCTGCTTTGCATTTGGCCTGCTTAGCTTTTGGGGTAGGGCCAGGTGATCGAGTGTGGACTAGTCCTAATACTTTTGTTGCTAGCGCAAATTGCGCTAGATATTGTGGTGCAGAGGTCGACTTTGTGGATATTGATCCGCGAACACGCAATATGTGCGCAAAGGCACTGGAAGAGAAACTGCGGCTTGCTGAATTGAAAAATGCGCTACCCAAGGTGCTGATTCCTGTGCACTTTGCGGGCGAGCCTTGTGATATGGCCGCAATATCGCTGCTTGCCAAGCAGTATGGGATCAAGGTGATAGAGGATGCTTCCCATGCGATAGGTGCTCAGTATAACGATGGCAGCGCAGTAGGTGGCGGGCAATACGCTGAGATAACCGTGTTTAGCTTTCACCCTGTCAAGATTATTACGACCGCTGAGGGTGGCGCTTTGCTTTGTCAGGATGATGCTTTGTTTGAAAGGCTTAATCGCTTGCGTAGCCATGGCATTACCCGAGATATGGGCGCAATGGACCAGTGCGATGGACCTTGGTATTACCAACAGCTGGAACTTGGCTTTAATTATCGCTTGAGTGATATACAGGCTGCTTTGGGTACGAGTCAGCTCAATGCGTTGCCAGCGTTTATTCAGCGTCGACGTGATTTGGCTCGTCGTTATCATCAGCTTCTCGCGGGTTTACCTATACAGCGGCCAGTAAAGAGTGAGTATTCAGCTTGGCATTTATATGCCATAGAAGTGGATGCCACACAACGCACCGCTATTTTCTCTGCTTTACGTGCGGCAGATATTGGCGTGAATGTGCATTATATTCCGGTGCATTTGCAGCCTTATTATCGTGAATTAGGCTTTAAATTGGGTGATTTTCCCAATGCAGAAGCTTATTACGCAGGTGCAATTACTTTGCCCTTATACGCAGATTTAAGTGATGAGCAGCAGGATTTTGTGGTGAGTATTCTGACAAAGGCTTGCCAATGAAGTTAGCGATTATTCCAGCACGGGGGGGGAGTAAGCGTATTGCGCGTAAAAATATTAAATTATTTCATGGCCAGCCTTTGCTGGCTTATTCCATAGCAGCAGCTAAAGCATCGGGTGAATTCGATCGAATTATTGTGAGTACCGACGATGCTGAAATTGCATCGCTGGCTGAGGCGTTGGGAGCTGAGGTTCCTTTTATCCGTCCTGCTCATTTGAGTGGTGATCATACAACGACGATTGATGTCATACAGCACGCCATCAAAACCTTGCAGGATCAAGGGCATTTCTTTGATTTTGTATGCTGTATTTATGCGACGGCGCCTTTCTTGCAAGCAAGCTTTCTAAGCCAAGGCATACAACATTTAATAAATTGCCCTAGGGCTTCCTACGCGTTTTCTGTAACTACCTTTGCGTTTCCGGTGCAAAGAGCCATTTGCGTGGATGATTCGGGTCGAGTGGGGGCGCTCTATCCAGAGTTTCGCAATACGCGCTCACAAGACTTGCCCGAAGTATTGCACGATGCAGGGCAGTTTTATTGGGGGCGCTGCGATGCATGGCTACGGGGGGATGTTATTTTTTCTGCGTGCTCGCTGCCTGTACGACTGCCGCGTTATTTAGTTCAAGATATTGATACACCAGAAGACTGGCAGGTGGCTGAGCATATGTTTGCTGCAATCTTGGCCAATAAGGCAGTCCAATCATGAAAGTATTAATACGAGCGGACGCCTCGTCGGTTGTTGGGATCGGGCATGTTATGCGCTGTCTCACATTGGCCCATGAATTACGTGCTCGTGGGGCTGAAATTGTTTTTGCATGCAGTGACTCCCCGGGGGATTTAATTGCATATATTGGCGCTCAAGCTTTTGAAGTCATCCCACTTACAGCATCTACTTTGCCTTTGAATTGGCAGTTTGATGCAGAGGCATTACAAGTAAAAATCACTCCGGATTTTGATTGGATCATTGTTGATCACTACGGATTAGATAAAGACTGGGAATGTGCAATGCGCCTATTTACTAAACGTATTGCCGTGATCGATGATCTTTGTAATCGTGCGCACGATGCAGATTTATTGTTGGACCAGAATCTGAGTGCAGAAAGGGAAGCTTATAAGCAATGGGTACCTGCAAATTGTCAGTTATTGTCAGGGCCAAAATATGCTTTATTGCGGCCTGAGTTTATTGGCGGGCCAATTACAATAAAGCCACAAATTGAACGTATCTTGGTTAATTTTGGTGGGGCAGATCCAAGTCGGGAAATGTTTAAAGTGATGGATGCCTTGAAAGAAATGCAGGGCATTCATGTGGATTTTGTTGCGGGCAGGAGTAATCTGGCTTGGCATGAATTACAGCAACTTATTTTAAATCAGCCTATTTGGCATTTTTATCATTATGTGGATGATTTCTCGCAGCTTATGCGCCTAGCCGATTTATTTATTGGCGCAGGAGGAAGTTCTACTTGGGAGCGGGCCGCATTAGGTTTGCCTTCTATTTGTATTGCGGTTGCGGAAAACCAGGTGTCGATTGCGCAAGTGATGCACGCTAAGGGTATGCATTGTTATCTTGGTGAGTCGGCGTCTGTAACTGCAGCGGGTATCCGGCAGCAGGTGGCCGCGCTAAGTGATTTATCGCATCGCTTAAGCTTCGCTGAAAAATCATTTTCTCTTGTTGATGCTAAGGGGGCGGGTAGAGTTGCCACTGCTTTGCTTCAATCTACTTTGCAGATGCGCAAGGTTGTCTTTGATGACGCCTCCTTATTATTTACAGCCCGTAATGCACCTGAAGTCAGAATTTGGTCTTTGGAATCAGGCGTACTGAGCTGGGAGGCGCATTGTGCTTGGTTGCAGCATAAGTTGAGCAGCGCCGATGCCCTATTGTTGATTGGCGAAGCGATTGATGGTCCGGTGGGTGTTGTGCGCTTTGATCGATTTATGGACAAACATGTTGAAATTTCTATTTATTTATTGCAAGGGCGTTATCAAATGGGGTGGGGTAGTGCTTTGTTGCGCGTTGCTGAAACTTATTTGATTGAAAAATGGCCAGATATCATATGTATTAGAGCGTTTATTAAAGAAGAGAATCGTGTATCAATTAAAATGTTTGTGGGGGAAGGGTATCAGCCGGAGCAAGACTATTACCTTCATTATATCCAGTAGTTTGAAAATTATTTCAAATAAGAAGCGAAAAGGAATGCTATCGTGAGTGGTTTTTTTATTGGTAATCGGCAAATCGGCCCCGCTGCTCTTCCTTTTATCATTGCCGAAATGAGTGGCAATCATAATCAATCACTAGATCGTGCATTGGCCATTGTAGACGCAGCCGCTAAGGCGGGCGCACATGCGCTTAAATTGCAGACCTATACCGCAGACACGATGACTTTAGATATTGATGAGGGCGAGTTTCATATTTCTGATCCGGATAGTTTATGGACAGGTACATCCCTCTATAAGCTTTACCAAGAGGCCTATACGCCATGGGAGTGGCATAAGCCTATTTTTGATCGTGCACATGAATTAGGAATGCTGGCCTTCTCGACACCATTTGATGAAACAGCGGTTGATTTTTTAGAAAGCCTCAATGTACCTGCGTACAAAATTGCCAGCTTTGAAAATACCGATTTGCCTTTGATTCGTAAAGTGGCCGCGACCGGCAAGCCGATGATTATCTCAACAGGAATGGCCAGTGTGGCCGAGCTGGATGAAGCAGTAAAAGCGGCGCGGGATGCAGGCTGCAAAGATTTAATTTTACTGAAGTGCACAAGCACCTATCCAGCCAGTCCAGAAAACAGCCATGTCCGCACCATCCCCCATATGCGGGAGTTATTTGCCTGCGAGGTGGGTTTGTCTGATCACACGATGGGTGTGGGGGCTGCCGTCGCTGCGGTTGCTCTTGGAGCAACGGTGATCGAAAAACACTTTACTTTAAATCGGGCAGAAGGAGGCGTGGACGCCGCATTTTCACTGGAGCCCGATGAAATGGCCTTGCTGGTAAGGGAAACAAAGACGGCTTGGCAGGCATTAGGGACCATACGTTATGGTGTGAGCCATTCCGAAAAAAATAGTTTAACTTTTAGGCGTTCGCTATATGTGGTTGCGGATATTGAAGAGGGTGAAGTTGTGTCCGCGTCAAATGTAAGAGCTATCCGGCCAGGGTTGGGGCTTGCTCCACGTTTTATGGATAAGGTGCTGGGTTTGCGTGTAACGCGTCCCCTTAAAAAAGGAACTGCCTTATCTTGGGATCATTTTAAAAAAATGGAGGGTGCATTGTGAGCGATGTTAATAATGCTGAATTGATTCAGTGGAAAACAAATGCATGGCAAAACCCAGATATGGTGGCTTGGTATTCAGGCCGTATGGTGGAAAACTCAAGTACAAATCATCTGAAAAATGCCGTGGAAATAGGAATTATCCGCTCATATGTCACTGGGCACACTGTTATTGATATTGGGACGGGAACTGGGCGAGCAGCATTGCCTCTGGTGCGTGATGGTTATGCTGTAACTGGCGTTGATAGCTCACAAGCGATGTTGGATGAAACGAGAAGATTGGCGGGGGGGATGTCAATTACACTAAAAAAAGCAGATATTCAGAAGCTTTCATTCAAAGATGAGGCTTTTGATTGTGCAGTTTCTTTAAATGTTTTAGTGCATTTCCCAAATTGGCGGGAGGCTTTATTAGAGTGGGGTAGAGTTATTCGGCCTAATGGTAGAATTATTTTTGATATTCACTCTAAAGATCATGTTTTATCTGCATATGGGGATCGTGCTGATCAATGGCCTGATGCATTAAAGAAGAGTAATGACCCCAATGATTTTGGGAGTTATATGGCGAGATTAAGTGCCGATGAAATAATTGATTTTGCAAACGAGCAGGGCTTTGTTGTGAAGGCTTTAGTCCCATATGGTGCATTTTTAGGCGGAGGAAACATTAATTGGCTGCTGTATCCATATTTGGATCAAAAAAACAGTTGGCGGAGAGTGTTGTCTTGGTTTGCTGTGGATTCTGATTTAAATGCTTTAGGTGAATTTATAGAGAATGACATCGTCGCACATCTCACGCCAAAAGCCACCGGGCGCTTATTTGTAGTGCTGGAAAAGCGAAAAGGGATCAGTGAGAATGAAGAGCTAAGAGCTAAGTTATTTAAGCTTGATAAGCTAATTGAGCACAGGCTTGTGTCGGAGTTAATATCCTTTTTGCCTTATGAGAAGGAATATTATCAAAATAAATTTTCAGACTTGTTGAAACCTTTGCGAAGTAAACGTTTCTTTTTATTGTTTATGGATTCAATATTCTCTCGTTTTGGAGCATGTGATTTCTTAGCGTTACTTGGCCCTTCAGCATCAAAAGAATTATTAAATTGGAGGCAATGCCACGCTTTAGATGAGCAGTGTGTGAATATTGTTGAAAAAATATGTACTGAAAAAGATTTGCCTAATGTTTGTGGTGTGGAGGTTGCTGCATCATTGCCATATCCGCTAATGGGTGAATTATTGACGAAGTTTTATAAAAAATTTACAGGAATGCGTGCATGACTCAGCCTGCGATTATCAGTCTAATATGGGGTAAAAATATAAGTGTATTAGAGTGTTTTTTGAAGAAAAAAGGGCCATGCGCTATATTGACACTAAGTGGTTTTATTGATCAAAAAATGGTTGATGTGATTGAACAAGCTGGTGGCACAATTGTTTTGCTCGATCAGCAGATATTATATGAAAAAGATGTACAGCCTTTTTTGTCTGATTTGATGTCTGAGTTTGAAGATAAATTAAAAAATATAGATTTTGTAATAAATAGTGATGATATTCAATGTAGCCGTATTGAGCTCGTTGATGTTGTTAAGAAATGTATGACGAGTGAATTGCCACTTGTTGTTAATTTACTTAGTTCCTTAGAGTGGGCTAGAGTTAACTATAGCGTTAGTCTTTTGCTGTTAAATGAAGATTTAACTAATGTAGGTCGTCCTGCAGCTTTGTGGGCCAAAGCTCATGCAATACCCTCATTACATCTTGCCCATTCCATCGCATTGGCTGATCCATATACTGTTCACTCTAAGGTTATTGCAGATAAGTTGGCAGTGTTTTGTTCGCGCGGCATGGAAGGCTATTTAGACCTTGGTATTTCTTCTGAACGGATGTGCATTACAGGAAATCCAGCTTGGGATATTTACCAATCATTGTGTAAAAATAAAAAAGAGCTGCTTAGCGCCCTTGTTGATAAGTATCATTTACAAAGAAACATTCCAATTGTTGTTTTTGCGACGACATGGTCTGCAAATTTAAGTGCCTTTTGTAATGAAAATATATTTTCTGAGACGCTGATCTCTTTTGTTTCGGCTTGCTATCAATTACATAAAGGTGGCTTTATTTTTAATGCAGTAATTAAAGATAGAGTTTCAAATTTGGCGTATGGAAACAAAAAATTAAACGAACTTTGTTTGTCGATGAATATTGACCCTTCTTTGTTTGTTTATACCTTAGAAGATAGTGAGGGTTGGGCTGTAGTTGCCGATGCCTTGATTGCTGTAGATTCTAACTACACAGTGGAAGCTATGATTTGTGGCACGCCGTGTATTAATCTTCTATGTTCAGCCAATGGATTGTACGGTGGTGTTTTTGAGGTTGAATCTGGCGTTGTTGAGGTTGAAGCGGATGAATTAGCATCGGCTATTCAAGAGTTGTTAACTAATAAATCGTTTAGAGATGCACATTTAACTCAAGCTAAACAACGGCTACCACACTATCATTTTTCTGGGGCAGGAACTGCTGCGGAACGTGTGGCCGATCTTATGCTTAAAATGATGCATAAAAGCGGGCCGGTCAATGCTGCACAATATGTCTGGCAACAATATCTTGATGTTGAAGAATTAGATGTTAATTCTTATTACCATGATAGTGCGCGTAAAGAATTAATTGGCATGTTTAGTAATAACCCTAGGATTGTTTTAGATATTGGGTGTGCAGCGGGTGCAAATGGTGAGTTGTTAAAAAAACAGTATCCAGAGTGCCAAGTCTGGGGAGTGGAAACGAGTCGCTCAGCGGCTAAAATTGCATCGGAAAGATTAGATCGAGTACTTGTAGGAAAGTTTGAAGAGTTTGATTTTGAAAAAGAGGGTTTGCTTAAAGGCTCGCTGGATGGCGTGATATTGGCAGATGTACTTGAGCATATGTACAACCCTTGGTCAGTAATGACTGCGCTGCAGCCTTATTTGTCGCCTACAGCTCAGGTTATTATTAGTATTCCCAATGTGAGAAATCTGAAGTTAATGGAGGATCTTGCGGATGGATTTTGGCGATATGATGCAGCAGGTTTGCTTGATATTACGCATATTCGTTTTTTTACATTAAAAGAATTTAATCGGTTTTTAGATGAAACAGGCTACAACGTTCGGGTATTGAACTACACCATTGACCAGCGTTTAATGCCTGTGTACGAAACGAATAAAAACAAACAAGTCATGGACCTTGAATTGGGGCGCATGAAGCTTTCTGCTGTAACGAATGAAGAGCTGCTTGAATTGTGCTCTTTGCAGTTCTACATTGTTGCTACTGCAAAGGAAGTGTCTGCTCAATTACTACCTGTTGTACAGCTGGATCCTTATGATCAGTTTTTAGATCATCGTTATTTAAGTTCCAGTGAAGCCCGCCATTTTGACATGGCTATGGGGTATTTTGATGAAGACCATATTAGTCAATTTAATTATCCAACATTGAAAATATTGATTTTAGATAGATATGGTGATCTTGATGCAATTGTGCGGACGATAAAGAGCATTACAGGTCAGCTATATAAAAATATAAGTTTTAGCGTAGTGTCTATTGCTAAGAATCCAATGCCTACATCAGCGATTGATTGGGTTGAGTCTAAGAATAATGTGTATGTAGATGCTTTGGCATATTCTGCGGGCTCAGATAGCGATTATATTGGTTTTCTTGAGGGGGGGGATTTATTCACAGTTGCTGGATTATTGCTTGCTGTTCAGAAGATTGTTGAAAACCCGCATTGGGATTTAATTTATATGGATGATGACATCTTAGATGAAAAGATGTCACCGTCTAATCCTAGGTTTAAGCCAGATTTTAACCTTGATTTGCTAAGAAGCATGCCTTACGCCGATGGATTTATTGTGATTCGTCGGCTTGCGATGAGCACAATGAGTTGGCAGGATTTAGAGGTTGATGGGGCTGAGCAGGTTGATTTAATTCTGCGGGTATTAGATAAATCAGGCCCGCAATGTATTGGTCATGTGGCTGAGATTGTTTGTCATCTCCAGTTAAATGATGCACGAGCGCTTGAGAGTGAGTTGCGCCAATTGGCGTTTGCAAAAGCAGTTCATGCACACTTGCAGCGCTGGCATGTTGATGCAGAATTGCTGCTTGGCACACGTGTTCAGGGTAGTTTGCGTGTGGTTTATCAGCACGAAACTCAACCTTTAGTGAGTATTTTGATTCCTAGTAAGGATCAACTAGGGATGTTGCAGAGGTGCGTTGAAAGCCTGCTAGAGAAAACAACATACTTATCGTATGAAATTATCATTATTGATAATCAAAGTGAAACCTTACAGGCTAAAGCCTATTTAAATAGCCTTGCTTTGATTTGTGAGGAGAGAATCCGTGTTATTTCTTATCCTCATGCATTTAATTTTTCTGCAATGAATAATAAGGCCGTGTGTGAAGCAAAAGGTGAATACCTTGTTTTGCTTAATAATGATACCGCGATTGTTGAGGGAGATTGGTTGCAGTCGATGCTGCACCATGCTCAACGCCCAGAAGTCGGTGTTGTTGGGGCAAAATTACTTTATCCCACAGGCCTTGTGCAGCATGCGGGTGTAGTACTCGGTTTGCGTGGACCTGCAGATCATCCATATCTAGGCGCAACATTAGAAGACTCTGGCTATATGCATCGCTTGCAGTTAGACCAAAATTATTCTGCAGTGACGGCGGCTTGCTTAATGGTTCGTAAGTCGGTTTATGAGCAAGCAGGGGGCATGGATGAAGTTGACTTCAAAGTGTCGTACAACGATGTCGACTTATGCTTGAAAATTGGAAAGCTGGGGTATTTAACAGTATGGACGCCTTACGCTGTTGTGATGCACGAAGGAAGTGTGAGTCAGAATACGATTAATCCAGATCTTGTTGTTGCTAAGCAGAAGCGTTTTGAGGGCGAGCAAACTGCGATGTATAGCAAGTGGTTGTTTGAGATAGGGAATGATTCTGCTTATAACAAGAATTTAACCTTAAGTGGTGCTGGTTTTGAGCTGGAGCAGCGTTCTTTACTGACATGGCGACCTTTAAGTTGGCGCCCAGTGCCCTCGGTCCTTTGTCACCCTGCTGATCAGATGGGCTGCGGTCGCTACCGTATTTTTCAGCCATTTGCTGCGCTAGAAGATGAGTTGAAAATATCGGGTGTTATTGCCTTAGAACTTTACCCTGTGTTTGAGTTGGCCAAATTAGCGCCTGATATTATTGTTTATCAGCGGCAAGTTACCGAGGGACAGCTGGATTTTTTACGGCGTTCTAAGTTGTGCTCGCCAGCGTTCAAGATTTATGAGTTAGACGACTATTTGCCAAATTTGCCGCTGAAAAGCGCGCATCGCGAACATATGCCTAAGGATATTATTAAGTCACTGCGTAAGGCACTTACTTTTGTTGATCGATTTGTGGTGTCGACGGATGAGTTGGCTAATGCTTATCAAGGTATGCATGCGCAGATCCATGTGGTTAATAACTATCTCCCTGTTCCTATTTGGGGGGCTTTGTCAGCGGCCCGGCAGGTTGGTAAAAAGCCACGCGTGGGTTGGGCAGGAGGAATTAGTCATACCGGTGATTTAGAGTTAATAGCAAGTGTTGTTCAGGCTTTGGCTACAGAGGTGGAATGGGTATTTTTTGGGATGTGCCCTGATAAGCTGCGGCCCTTTGTGCATGAGTTTCATTCTGGTGTTCCAATCGAGCATTACCCTAGCAAGCTTGCTAGCTTAAATCTCGATTTGGCTTTGGCACCGCTTGAGCACAATACGTTTAATTTATGTAAAAGTAATTTGCGCTTATTAGAGTATGGCGCTTGTGGATTTCCTGTGATTTGCACAGATATTGCCCCTTACCTTGGTGATTTGCCTGTTCTGCGAGTGAAGAATAAGCATAAAGATTGGGTGGATGCGATTCGTGAGCATTTGGCTGATTTGGATGCGACAGCTGAGCGGGGAGACATTTTGAAAGCTACCGTGTTAAAAGATTGGATGCTTGTGGGGGATAATTTAGAGAAATGGCGCACAGCGTGGCTACCTAGTTAGCTCCTTAAAAAAGATTACATTTAGGCCTAAAGTTTGGTGGGTTACTACCGATACAGCATACAAGGGCTTACTTATATGCCTGAAACACTAAAGCACCGATTCCAGGACAAGCAAGGGGTAGCATCATGTCTCAAGTCATAAACACCAACGTACCATCACTCAATGCACAGCGTAACTTAGGTACGTCGTCCATGAGTTTAACCAACTCTCTGCAACGCTTGTCCTCGGGTCTGCGTATTAATAGCGCAAAGGACGATGCAGCAGGTTTGGCGATTTCAGAGCGCTTTACATCGCAGATCCGCGGTATGGATCAAGCCAAGCGTAACGCTAACGATGGCGTGTCACTGGCTCAAACGGGTGAAGGCGCATTAGGGCAAATGGGCGATATTTTACAGCGTGTACGTGAATTGGCTGTGCAGTCTGCCAATGCCACTAACACCACTAATGATCGCTTGGCGATTAACTCTGAAGTAACCCAATTAGTTTCAGAGCTTGATCGTTTTGCTACATCAACTGAATTTAACGGTCAGAAATTATTTGATGGTAGCTTTACAGCAGCTACTTATCAGGTCGGCGCCAATACCAACCAAACTATTTCTGCCAATACCGCTAATTTGCGCACCAATCAATATGGTACTTATCAGATGGGCGTGGGTAATGGGACAGGAAATTTGGCCATTACAAACTCAACATCTGGAGCGTCAGCAAGTGGTGTAACTGCGGGTGCATCGGGTGTTGTCAATGCAAATGGCGCTGCTGTGTCAGCAAGTGGTGATTTTAGTATTAATGGGACAACAATTTCTGTCTCAGGTACTGATATGGCCAAAGATATTGCAAATAAAATTAATGCTGCTGGGACAGGTGTTACTGCAAGTGCGCGTACAGAAGTTAATTTAGGTTTGGCATCTGGTTCATACAGCATAACGGCAGCATCAAAAAGCAGTACTTTCGAATCTGTTTCATTCAATGTGACTGATTTGAACAATAACAGCACGATTGATGCGGATGAGTATTCACAGGCCATTCAGGCCTTTAACTCAAAATCTTCGAAAACGGGGATTACTGCGGAATTGGCCACATTCCAAACTGTTGATCGCCAAACACACTATGCCTTGAAGCTGGTTGCTGCGGATGGGTCAAATATCGCGATTGGTGACCCAAGTAACGCAAGTGGCTTTGGTGGTGCAGTGACCAAATGGGATATGGATGTCGCGGCGTCTAGTGGCTCCATTCAATTTATGTCAAGTGGTACTGCGAATGGTATTTCAAGTACAGCTGCAGGTTCTGGACTGGCCATTTTTGGCGGCCAAGTTGTATTGAATTCTTCTAATTCTTATTCGGTTACTACAAGTGGCGCTGCGTTTGCTTCTGGTGTTTTAGCGATTGGTGGCACAGGCTCTGTTGCATCGGGTAGCACTGCATTGAGCTCAGGTACTGCATACGCCTCGACACTAAAAACAGTTGAAAAGCTTGATATTTCGACTGTTGAAGGGGCTAATCAAGCATTACGAGTTGTAGATGACGCTTTGTCGACTGTAAATGATCAACGTGCCAAGTTTGGTGCGCTGCAAAGCCGCTTCGCTGCTACCATTAATAATCTGGCAACAACGTCAGAGAATATGAGTGCTGCTCGAAGTCGAATCAGGGATGCGGACTTTGCAAGTGAAACGGCTGCACTGACTCGAGCGCAGGTCTTGCAACAAGCGGGTACTGCAATGTTAGGTCAGGCCAATGCATTACCAAACCAAGTACTAAGTTTGCTACGCGGTTAAGTTTAAGTTTGACTTAAATAAGTAAAGCCCCGGCGAACTCGTGTTGTCGGGGCATTTCTACAGGAAGGTGTATCATGGATATCCAATCAACTACATCGCTCGTACCCCCTGTTGCTACTAAAAGTGTGAGTGACCGGTTTCATGATGCGCCTGCAAGTGATTTAGCTAAAAAAGTCAGTGCTGAGCCTGTTAAAGTCAACCCAGATGCAGTACAAGCGTTAAAACCTGCGGCAGATGCTAAAGAAGTAAAGCAGGCCGTGGATAAATTGAATCAAGCGGTGCAAGGCTTCTCTGATACTCTACAGTTTTCGGTTGAAGAAGAAACTAAATTGTCGGTTGTTAAGTTGATTGATATAAAAACGAAAGAAGTTATTCGACAATTTCCAACTGAAGAAGCGATTTCAATTGCTAAAGCTATTGATCGATTTCAAGGTTTGTTAATTAAAGATCGGGCATAATTTGCCGATATATAGCATATATCCAATGGGGAGTACGTCATGGCTGGAATTTCTTCTTTAGGCTCAGGTTCAGGAATGGACTTAAATGGGCTAATTGATAAGCTGATGACTGCGGAGAAAGCACCATTAAAGGATTTACTGCTTAAAGAAGCGTCATATCAGGCCAAAATCTCTGCCTATGGCTCAGTAAAAAGTGCGTTGTCTGCTTTTCAGAATTCGGTGAAAGCTCTTTCTAGCGTGCAAGGATTTAAAAGCACATCTGCTACATTGGCAGATACTTCAATCGCTACGGTGACATCGAGTAGCTTGGCTCAGCCAGGTTCATATAGCTTAGAGGTGTCTCAGCTAGCTCAAAATCAAAAACTGACCTCCTCTTCATTTAGTACTCCGAATGCGGGTATTGGCACGGGCACGTTGACCATTCAATTTGGTACGGTGAATACGCAAAATACAGAGTCGACGGCGGATGACACCTTCACTGGGAATGCTAATGTAAAAAAAGCCGCATTTTCTGTGACGATTGATGAAAAAAACAATACTTTAAGCGGTATTCGCGATGCTATTAATAGCAGTAAAAGTAATACAGGTGTGAGTGCAAGTATTTTAAATGATGGTACGGGTAATCGATTGGTACTAACTAGTAAAGATACGGGCGCTGAAAATTCATTAAAAATTTCAGTAAGCGACGCCGATGGTAATTCAACCGATACAGGTGGGCTGTCTGCGCTCGCTTATGACCCAGCAGGGGTGCGCAATTTAACTGAAACGCAAGCTGCTAAAGATGCCAAATTTAAAATTGATGGTATTAGTGTTTCTAAGCCCACCAATTTAGTGGGTGATGCAATTCAAGGTTTGACTATTAATTTAACCAAAGTCTCATCGCCTACAAGTACAGGGGCAATCACGCTTGCACCTACGACGATTACTGTTGGTTCGGATTTAAATGGAATTAAAGATTCTATTAAAGGCTTTGTTAAAGCGTATAATGAACTTAATAAAACATTAAAAGAAGTATCGAGCTACACACCGGGTAATGGTGCTGCAGCTGCAAAAGCTGCCCCTCTTAATGGCGAATCATCTATTCGTGCCATTCAAAATCAGATGCGCTCAGTTGTGAATCAAATGCAAGGTGAAGGTAGTTATTTTCAATCGCTTAGTGACGTTGGTGTGTCTTTCAGTGGTTACACCACGGATGCAAAAGGCGTTATTGTAGGCGGTGCATCACCTAAGGGGGATTTGGTTTTAAATGAAGCAAAATTGCAAGTTGCAATTACTAGCCATCCAAATGATGTGGCCAATTTATTTACAGTAAATGGCGTGGCAAGTAATAGCCAAATTACTTTCTTATCAGGATCATTAGCCACACAGGCGGGCAATTATGCGGTGGAAGTCACCACACCTGCTAGCCAAGCTAAATACGCTTCTGCTACGGCGCTTTCATTTTTCAAAGTGGATGCAACAAATCATAGTAAAGCGGTCACTTTGGATGGGGTAACTGCAAATCTAACATTGGATGATAGTAGCTATACCTCAGACGCATTAGCGGTGCAAATTAAAGCAAAAGTTGAAGCGGATAGTACGCTTTTCACTGCGGGTGATACGATCAGCGTTGTATTTAATAGCCTTAGTAAAAACTTTGATATTAGCCGTTTGAGATCTGGGACGACCACTTCAATGGTCTTGCCTATGACAATAGCTGCAAACCCCGTTGTCATTACTGATGATAATAAATCATTAATGTTGTCGGTTAATGGAACTTCAAGCCAAGCGATTACTTTAACTAAAGGTAGTTATGCCACAATGGCCGATTTGGCTGCAGAAATGCAGTCAAAAATTAATGGTGATGAGGTTCTCTCTAAAGCGGGTAAAAGCGTTGGTGTGGTTTTCAATGAGTCGACCAGCAAGTTTGATATTGTTTCTTCTGAATACGGGAGTAAGTCCGAGATACAAATTACCAGTACAGGTGATATGGGGACAAGTACGACAGCAGCTACCCTTGGCTTGACTGTAGGCGGGTACAGCAAGGGGGCTGATGTAGAGGGTAAAATAGGCGGAGAAAACGCGAAGGGCGTAGGCCAAGCCTTGACTGGTACGGGTTTGAGTGAGGGGATGAGCCTGATCGTGAAGGCGAATGTGGCGGGTGATTATGGATTTGTTTCATTTAATCGTGGTGTTGCATATTCACTAGATAAAACTCTTGAGGGTATGTTGAAAGAGAATACGGGGTATCTTGCCAAACAAAGCAGCGGTGTTACAAATAGCATAACTCAGTTGGAGGAAAAACGAGTTCGAATGAATCGTCAGTATGATGCCACTGAGGCACTTTATCGTAAGCAATTTACGGCGATGGATATTGCAATTGCAACATTAAAAAGTACGAGTAGTAATTTAACTGCTCAGCTTGCTGGCTTATCTAAGTAATACTGTATTGATAGCCTAAAGTACGCTGGATTTTTGTGTTTGATTAAGCTCATCGTCAGATGAGCTAGTATTTCTGAATTATTCAAGAGAGTTATTCCTATGAGTGCTGTCAAAAAAGCGCTTTCTGCCTATGGGCAAACTAGCCTTGATACGGTGGTAGAATCTGCGAGCCCCCATCAACTGATTGTGCTTCTCTTTGAGGGGGCTATTAAAGCGATCCAGCTGGGTAAAATTTATATGCAGCAGGGCCTGATTGCGCAAAAAGGGGCCGCTATTTCTAAAGCGATCGCCATTATCGAAGATGGTTTGCGCTTGGCTTTGGATAAAGAAAATGGTGGCGAGCTAGCTGAAAATTTAGATGCTTTATATGACTATATAAGTTTTGAATTATTACAAGCGAATATAAATAATGTACCTGAGCGTTTAGATGAGATGCTTAATTTGCTTGATCAATTAAAAGACGCATGGTTATCCATTGGATTTACCAAAACTGAAAGTGCGGTCTCAGAAAGTGATCGAGATGAACAAGACCGGAGTAATCTAAGTTATGGCCGGATCTGATTTTTCTGCTTATGTTGCTTTACAAACGTGCACAACTAAAATGCTGTCTGCCGCTAAGGCAGAAGACTGGGATAATATGTTGTTGCACTCGAAAGTTTTTGCAGAATTAAGCGCGAATTTGCCTATGATTCAATGGGGCGCGTTAACTAGCTTGGAGCAGCAGCAGCTTGCTGAAATCTTGCAAGTGTGTAATCAAGACGTGCAAGAGTTGGAGCAAAGGGCTGTGAGTCAGCGTGGGGAGCTGGCTACACTTTTGCAAAATATGCATAACACCGGAAAACTACAACGCGCGTATGACGTCTAATAATGGCCTGCCAGCCCCGGCAGGGGAGATCGTCTTATGAATGGTATCGTCATTACTTGGGCTCAATTACTCTATATCAGCCTTGTTTTGGTTTTGTTTTATGTGGCTGAGCTGCTCTTATTTATGCGCAAAGCATCGGCACAGCGTGCAGTAGGGCTTGATCCTATTGAGGCTGATTCACTTCGAAATGAAATTGCTCAGCTTCGTTTTGAAATTGATGCCTTAAAGCTACGCTTGCTTGCAAGCCAAGCAGAGTGGAGTAGCCCTGCTGAATTGGTATTAGAGCCTAATCAAGAAAGCCCCTATAGTCACGCTATTCGTTTGGCTAAATTAGGGGCGGATTCAAATAGTGTCGCGAATCAATGCGGCATATCGCGTGGCGAGGCGGATTTAATTGTCGCGCTATATCGATCTAGTACGCAAAGATAATCATGTTGCCCGGCTCTACTCCTATTAGCTTGGTTCAGCACTACCTCAAAGCACAAGAGGGCGTGACTGAAGTCACGCGTATATCCGCCGATGATGTGCGTTATACGGTGGGTGAGCGCGTGCATGCCACGGTGGCGAGCCTATTACCTAACGGCCGTTTTGCTGTTTTGATTAAAGATCAATTGCTGGATTTAAATCTGCCTAGAAACACCGAGCCAGGTGAAAAGCTAGATCTCACGGTGGTTAGCAGCAATCCTAAGCTCACTTTTTCTATTAATAGTGGTGCAACACCTCAGCCGGCTTTGCCTCAGGAAATGGCGCTTAGCCAAGGGGCAAAGTTTTTATCTTCTCTTTTTGCTAAGGGCGAAGTGGGAAAAGACGGCCTTGCATCGGTATTAAATCAAGCCCATGCGCTGTTTGAAGGCTCACCAGATACGGCAAAACTGGCGGATAAGCTGGCACAGAAATTGGCAAATAGTGGCTTGTTTTATGAATCCCATCAGGCTGAATGGGTTAATGGTGAACGGCCTTTGCAGGCTTTGCTTAAAGAGCCACAAGCGGGGCTCCTTAAATCTCCTTTGCTCACCACAGCAGCTGAAGTTGCTGAAAAAAATACTGCACCTGTGATCGCCGCTAAAGAAGGTTCAGAGAAAGCCGCTTTGGCTTCTGATACTAGCGCGACATTGCGCCATTTGGTTCAACAGCAACTCGACGTGCTTGAGCAGCGCCCCATAGTTTGGAATGGACAAGCCTGGCCAGGCCAGCCTATACGCTGGGAAGTTGAAACTGAGAATGAGCGTGAAGCCAGTAGTGGGCAAGATGAAGCACAGCGTAGTTGGCAATCAAGAATGGATTTGCAACTGCCAAACTTAGGTGACGTGGGGATTGTGGCTGTGCTAAGGAATGGTGAATTTGCCTTGCGTTTTGAAGCGTCTCCCGAAACGGCTGAGAAAATTCGTGCCGAAACTCAATCTTTGCAAAATCGCTTTGAGGCGGCAGGGTTCACTCTGGTTTCTAGCCAAGTCGTAACTGCCGAGCCTGTGAATGTCCCGTAAACACCCCGCAAGTACACGTCAGCAGGCCGTTGCACTGGCTTATCAGCAAGGTAGCAACTCCCCTCGTGTGGTTGCCAAAGGAAGGGGGTTGTTGGCTGAGCGGATTATTGAGCGCGCTCAGGAAGCAGGTGTGTTTGTGCATGAATCGCCAGAGCTGGTGGCGATGCTAATGCAAGTGGATTTAGATCAACATATTCCCCCGCAGCTGTATCGCGCCATCGCCGAATTGCTGGCCTTCGTTTATCATCTGGAGCGCGGAGAAACAGCGATTGCGCCTGTTTTTGATTTACCGCCCCTCGTCGACGATCAGCCAGAGTAAATTCATGCTTCGCCATCATTTAAAAACGGCAACTTACGCAGTTGCCGCGCTTTTCTTTGCCCTCGGTTTTAACTACGGTAGTTGGGCTTCTCGTTTACCCGCCATTAAATCACAACTTAATTTGGATCCTGCCCAAGTGGGCTTTTTACTCTTGGCGGCAGGCCTTGGGGCCGTTTTTTCTTTTCCTGTGACAACCGCAGTATTACAGCGCTTTGGATCAAAAAAAGTGTGCCTAGGTGCTGGATTGGCTTTGCCGCTAGTTTTGCCTGCTCTGGCTTTTGCACCTAATTATGGTTTTGCTTTAGCAATTATGGCTTTCGAGGGCGTGGCGCATAGCTGCTTAAATGTGGCGATGAATGCACAAGGCGTGGCGGTGGAGTTAGAAAACGGCAAGCCGATTATGTCTAGGCTGCATGCTGTATTTAGCTTGGGGGGCTTGGCCGCTGCTTTGTTTGCATCCTTAATGACTGGGATTTCTCCAGATTTATCTCTGCATTTATGTATCGTGGCCGTATTGATCTGGGGCGCTGTGCTTTGGGCATCGCCACGCTTATTGGCTGATCGCACTGAGGCAGCATCAATCAGTGGAAAACGTTTTTCCTTGCCAACAGGAATGGCGGTCTTGCTCGGGTTAACCGCGCTTTTTGGCACCATTGTTGAAGGCTCAATGGTCGATTGGACCGCGCTGTATTTACGTAATGATTTGAATGCTGAGCAGTGGGTTGCCCCGCTGGGCTTGGCTAGCTTTTCTGGTGCGATGCTCTTGGCGCGTTGGTTCGGTGATGGCTGGCGTGCGCGCTGGGGTAGCCGCAAACTCCTGCTTGCGGGGAGTAGCTTTGCCGGTGTGGGCTTGTTGCTGGGCTTGGCCGTTGGTGGTGTTGTTCCCGCGTTGATCGCCTTTGCTTTGGTGGGCTTAGGAGTGGCGGCCGTATCGCCTTGTGTTTATATGGCGGCAGCAAGACAGGGCGCAGTGGCCTTAGCTGCGGTAACGACGATGGGCTCGATTGGTGCTTTGATGGGGCCGCCTATGATAGGCTTTATTGCCCATGTCAGCAGCCTGACTTGGGGCTTGGCCTTGGTGGCGCTGGGCGCGTTGATGATTGCAGTGCTAGTTAGAAAAATAGCTTGGCCAGCTTAGAAGCATCGTGGGCATGCCCACGATGCTTTTTTGAATAGCGCTTAAATTAAACCAAAGCCATTTAATAAAATAATACCAATTAAAAGTGGTGCAATATAGCGGAGTAAAACAAACAACACTTTAATTATTATTGGATTGTTTAAATTTCCACCATTAGATAGCGCTTCTTTTAGCTTAGGTAAGCCATAAGACCAGCCTGCAAATAAACAAATCAAAATACCACCTACCGGCATAAGAATATTCGAGCTGATATAGTCAAATAAATCAAAAGCATTGAGGCCAAATAATTTCCAATTAGCGGTGAGCGATTGCGATAGTGCAGCAGGTAGGCCAAAAAGGGCAATGGTGAGAATACTGATTGCAGTGGCTTTTTTTCGGCCCCAATTACAGCGCTCAATCAGCACGGCAACTGGTACTTCTAAAATAGAAAGAATTGCACCCGTGGCGGCAATCGCCGTTAAAATAAAAAACAGCGCCATAAAAATATTGCCGCCAGGCATGCTGTGAAATACCGCAGGAATCGTAATAAATACAAGGGATGGGCCTGCTGCAGGCTCAAACCCAAAGGCAAATACAGCAGGGAAAATGGCCATCCCAGCGAGTAAGGAAACGGTTAGATCGGCAAACATTACACGAGTGGCAGTGAGTGGAATATTTTGCTCGGCACGGAAATAACTGCCGTAAGTGAGCATCGTACCCATGCCGATAGATAGCTTGAAGAAAGCCAGCCCGACTGCGGTCAAAATAACGCTCGCATTGATTTTGCTAAAGTCTGGGGTGAACAAGAATTCAAGGCCACGCATTGCTCCTGGCAAAGTCAGGCTGCGGATGCAAAGTGCAATCAGTAGCAAAAACAATATCGGCATCAGTTTTTTGCTAACGGCTTCAATGCCTTTGGATACGCCACACATAATAATAGCGCCGGTAAAGCCCAGTACTATCCATTGCCAAATTAAGGCCGATTGAGGATTGGCGACTAATTCGCCGAATACAGCCTTGGTGTGTGCAGGATCGGTAGAGCCGAGTTGGCCAGAGAGCGCTTTAAAAATATATGCAAAAACCCAACCAGCTACTTCGGTATAAAAGGCCAGAATCAGCACTGCAGCGGCAACGCCCATATAGCCAATCACTTTCCAAGCACCTTGGCCTTTAGGAGCCAGCTTTTCAAAGGTGGTGATTGCATTGGATCGGGATGCACGGCCCAGCATGATTTCTGTAATCATTACGGGTAAGCCAACTAAAAGCGTGGCAATGATATAGACCAGTAGAAAGCTTGCGCCACCGTTAGTGCCAGTAAGGTAAGGAAACTTCCAGATATTGCCAAGGCCAACCGCGGAGCCTAGGGTGGCAACAAGCACACCAAAGGTAGAGGTGAAGCCGTCGCGGGATGAACTGCTCATATTGTATTTCCTGTTCTTGAAAGCAAATTAGCGATATTTTGGTCTTTAATGCGTGCTTTAACGTGCAGCTCAGCTTACTTGTTCAGTGTGTGCGGAGCAGGCACGGGTATAATCGGCTTAAGATTACGCGGAGCCCTGCATGTTTAAGTATCTAGAAGACTTTGTCGGCCATACGCCTTTAGTGCGTTTGAAACGGATGCCCGGCAACACCAGCAATATTATTTTAGTAAAGCTTGAAGGCAATAACCCTGCTGGATCTGTTAAAGACCGGCCCGCATTATCCATGATTCGGCACGCAGCGCTACGGGGCGATATACAAACAGGCGATACTTTAATCGAAGCCACCTCGGGAAATACTGGCATTGCACTGGCAATGGCCGCTGCAGTGATGGGCTATAAAATGGTTTTAATCATGCCTAAGAGCGCCAGTATCGAACGCGTGCAAAGCATGAAAGCCTATGGCGCGGAAGTAATTTTGGAAGAAAGCATGGAAAGTGCCCGTGATTTGGCGCAAACAATGGTGGAAAAAGGGCAGGGCATCGTACTCGATCAATTTGCCAATAGCGACAATCCGCTAGCGCATTTTGAAAGCACAGGGCCAGAGATTTGGCAGGATACACAGGGATTGATTACTCACTTTGTTTCCAGCATGGGTACGACCGGCACGATTATGGGCACGGGCCGCTATTTAAAGCAGCAAAATCCAGCGGTGCAAGTGGTTGGCGTGCAGCCCTGCGATGGTGCGCAAATCCCTGGGATTCGCAAATGGCCGGTGGAATACGTTCCTGCGATTTGTGATTTCTCTAAATTAGATCGCATGATGGAAGTCAACCAAGCGCTTGCCGAAGAAACCACGCGCCGTTTGGCTAGAGAAGAAGGCATCTTTGCAGGGGTTTCATCGGGAGGCGCTTTGGCTGCGGCTTTGCAATTATCACAAGAAGTAGAAAACGCAGTGATTGTTTCCATTGTATGTGATCGCGGGGACCGCTATCTTTCGACCGGCGTATTTCCTGCGTGATGGGCTTGATTTAAGCGAGGCCTAAGGATCTGAATTTTTTGTAGGAGTGGCTTTCGCCGCGAAGGCTCAGCTTGTTAAAGTCATTTGTGGTAAATGTCGCTCCTAAGTAATTTTTTCTAAGTTGATAGGGTGAATGCCTTCGGCATCCCTGCGACATGCGTTTATAATTTTGCGCCTTTGAAGTAATCATTTAGCTGTATTAGCAAGGAAAAAGCATGACTCCCGTCGATCTACATTGCCATTCAAACCATTCCGATGGCCTGCTCCCTGCGCGTGATGTGGTGCGTAAAGCGTTTGAACGGGGCTGCCAATTATTTGCGCTCACCGATCATGATGAAACGCGCGGCCTTGCCGAGGCAGAAGACGAAGCCCAGCAATTAGGGATGAAGTTTATTAATGGCGTAGAAATCTCGGTGAGCTGGGGCAAGCATATTTTGCATATTGTTGGCCTTGGCTTTGATCGAAATAATGAAGCGTTACTAGCTGGGTTAGCCAGTGTGCGCTCTGGCCGTGGTGAGCGAGCCGAGCGTATGGCTGCCGAGCTGGATAAGGTGGGCATCCATGGCTCCTTAGAAGGTGCTCGGCAGTATGCGGATAATCCAGCCATTCTGAGCCGTGCACACTTTGCCCGCCACTTAGTGAAAACCGGCGTGTGTAAAGATATGGGTACGGTGTTTAAGCGCTATTTGGTGCGTGGCAAGCCCGGCTTTGTTGAGCACGAATGGGCGCGTTTGCACGAAGCGATTGAATGGATTACGGGCGCGGGCGGTGTTGCCGTACTGGCTCATCCTGCCCGTTATGAAATGGGCAATGAAACACTCAGGGTGCTGCTTACCGAATATAAACGCCTCGGTGGCGAGGCCATTGAAGTGGTTTCTGGCTGCCATGGCATTCCTGATGCGGCGCGATTTGGTCGGCTTGCTCAGGAGTATGGTTTTTTGGCGTCTTGCGGTACGGACTATCACGCGACCGGCGAAGGCGCGCGTGAGCCGGGTTTAAATCCTGATCTGCCTATGGATTGTGTGCCCGTTTGGCATCGCTGGTTACCACCAGAGACGATGTCCCCTTCAATTTCAGCAGGTTAAACAATGTCTCAGTTTTTTTCTATTCATGCAGAAAACCCGCAAGCACGCTTAATTAAACAAGCGGTGGATATTATTCGCAAGGGCGGTGTGGTGGTTTATCCAACCGATTCTTGCTATGCCATCGGCTGTAAGCTCGATTCAAAAGACGCTTTAGAGCGGATCAAACGTATTCGCCAGCTAGATGACAAGCATCACTTCACCTTGGCCTGTAGCGATCTATCGCAACTGGGCACTTATGCCAAAGTCGATAACCGCGTTTACCGCATCCTGAAAGCCACTACGCCAGGTAGCTACACCTTTATTCTAGAAGCCACCAAAGAAGTACCTCGCCGCGTTTGGCATCCTAAAAAATCTACAATTGGCCTACGTGTGCCTGATCACCCGATTGCTTTGGCGATGCTAGAAGAATTAGGCGAGCCGATTTTATCGTCTACGCTGATTTTGCCGGGCGATGAAGAGGCGTTAACCGATGCTTGGGAGATTCGTGATCGGCTAGAGCATGATGTCGATTTGGTGATTGAAGGTGGCTATTGCGGCCTAGAGCCCACTACAGTGGTGGATTTATCGGGCGATGGCGCTGAGCTATTGCGGGCTGGAAAAGGCAGTTTAGTGCCTTTGGGTTTATAAAGAATCACAGCGCATTGAATAAATAAGGGTATTGAATGGAATTTAATCTGATTCAAAAAATTACGATTTGGGCCTTGCCAGTTTTGTTTGCCATTACTGCGCACGAAGCGGCCCATGCCTATGCAGCGAAAAAATTTGGTGATCCAACCGCTTATTTATTAGGCCGTGTCACTTTTAATCCGCTTAAGCATATCGACCCGATAGGGACGATTTTACTGCCATTGATCTTTTTAATCCTGCCAGGCGGATTTTTGTTTGGCTGGGCCAAGCCTGTTCCTGTTGATTTTGGAAGGTTAAATAACCCAAAGCGCGATATGTTGTGGGTGGCCGCAGCAGGCCCTGCTGCTAATTTAGTCATGGCCATTCTTTGGGGCTTATTGTTTAAATTAGCCGAAGGCTTGGATGGAAGCTCATTTCAATTGCCGCTGGCTTATATGTCACAGGCAGGGATTAGCATTAATGTGGTGTTGATGGTGTTGAATTTAATTCCAGTGCCGCCACTAGATGGTGGGCGAATATTACTATCTATTTTGCCCCATCATTTAGCCGCAAAGCTGGCTTTAATCGAGCCATATGGCTTGTTTATCTTAATTGGCTTAATGGCTACAGGCCTGCTCAATGGCATTATGTCGCCATTTATTGCCATGGCTTATCGGCTGATTCACTTTGTGGTTTGATTTTTAGCAGGGGCATATTGTGTGCCCCTGCTATATCGTTGTTATCTTTTCATTTTCTAGGATTTGCAATGTTCCCCGATCGTGTTCTCTCCGGCATGCGCCCCACAGGCAAGCTGCATCTTGGTCATTATCATGGCGTGCTAAAGAACTGGGTGAAATTACAGAGTGAATATCAATGCTTATTTATGGTGGCCGATTGGCATGCGCTGACCACCAATTACGATGATGTGAGCGATATTGAAAAAAATGTTTGGGATATGGTGATTGATTGGATTGCCGCAGGAGTAGACCCTGCTCAAACCACGGTTTTTATCCAAAGCCGCGTGCCCGAGCATGCAGAATTGCAGCTCTTATTATCAATGATCACGCCACTATCTTGGCTGGAACGCACTCCTAGTTATAAAGACCAGATCGAAAAACTCAGTCATAAAGATTTAGATACCTTTGGCTTTTTGGGCTACCCCCTATTGCAAGCGGCTGATATCTTGCTCTACCGAAGTAATTTGGTGCCAGTAGGCGAGGATCAAGTGCCGCATATTGAAATTACCCGTGATATTGCCCGTCGTTTTAATCATGTCTTTGGCAAAGAAGTAGGCTTTGTTGAAAAAGCCGAAGCCGCGATTAAGAAAATTGGTGGAAAAAAAGGCAAGCTCTACGATGGTTTGCGCACCCGTTATCAGCAGGATGGCGATGTAGAAGCTTTGGAATCGGCACGCTCACTCTTACAAGAAACGCAAAATTTGAGCCATGGCGATCGGGAGCGATTATTTGGCTATCTGGAAGGCGGCGGTAAAATGATTTTGCCAGAAGCGCAGCCACTGCTGACGAACGCACCTCGTTTGCCTGGCTTAGATGGGCTAAAGATGTCTAAATCCTATGGCAACACCATTAGCTTGCGAGAAAGTGCCGACGTAGTGGCCAAAAAAATCAATCAAATGCCTACCGATCCAGCGCGTGCTCGCCGTGCGGATGCGGGTGAGCCAGAGCGCTGCCCTGTCTGGAAACTGCATCAAGTGTATTCAGATACCACCACCCAGCAGTGGGTGGTCGAAGGTTGTAAAAGCGCGGGGATAGGCTGTCTTGAGTGTAAACAGCCGGTGATTGAAGGCGTCTTGGCCGAGCAAAAACCGATGTTTGAACGCGCCCAACCTTATTTAGAAGATATGACCTTGGTTAAAAGTATTGTGGCCGATGGCTGTGAGAAGGCCAGAGATTTAGCAAAAGACACCATGCGGGATGTGCGGGAGTCTATGGGCTTGGCGTATAGCTAAACGAGCACTCCTCTGTGGAGATAATATTCCACACTAAAACCCAAATCTTGAAACACGGAGTTTCACGGAGAAAACCTTTATTCCTTGTGTTTTTCTCCGTGGCCCTCCGTGTTCTCCCCTTCCTCCGTGGTTTAAGATTTGGGTTTTATGTCGGGGTGTACTCGTTTGATTTTAATAGGATGAGGACAAATAAATGCTAGAGAAAAAACGCAGTGCCGTATTGCCCATTGTCTTAATTGCAATAGGCGGGGGGTGGCTGGTTAATGAGCTGCAACTGATGCCACAAATAAGCACTTTGCTTATTTTAGGCTTGATGGGGGCGGGAATTGCTGTGTTTGCCTTGGAGGGCATTAATAAATCAAGCGTAGTGACTGCGCCATTGCTTATTGCCACAGGGTTTGCCCTATATCTAAAAGACTATCATGGTATTGGCTTAAAATTGGCGATTCCAGCATTGATGGTTTTGGCAGGTTTGTTAATGCTATTGGCAAGGTCCCGCCATATTGCAGAGCGCATAGAGCAAGATCAACAGGATTAAAGGCGTCGTGGCTAAATTATCAAAATGGCAGGATAGCGTGATCTTTTGCAAACTGCCGTTTCTGGGCGCTCGTCCATTGCTTGATTGTATATTCGCTGCTGGCAGCGCTGGCGCGATCGGTAAATTCAATCACGGCTAATAATTTCACTGGCGGGCGAATTCGGGTGTATCGAGCGCCTTTGCCATTCACATGCGCAGCATAGCGTTTTTCTACATTATTGGTAATGCCGGTGTAAATTGAATGATCTTGGCATTCAATCAGGTATAGAAACCACGGTTTATTCATAAGATTTCTTTGTTTCTTATGAATTTGGCTTTCCCCGCGAGCGGGGTTGAAGTGCAAAGCATGAGTAATTTTTTAGGCATAGCTAATGACCGTCTCTTTTTCTGAATATCTTGAACTAGCTCCTTATCTTACGACAGAGAATGGTGTGAAGTCATTGCATTTTGATGGGCAATCCATACAAAGCGCCATGCATTTAGATGACCCTTTTGCATTAGCATTAGGTTATTCGCAAACCATGATGGGATTTCTCCTTTTTGTGCCAGAGCCTAAGCAGGTTTTAATTGTGGGTTTGGGCGGCGGCTCTTTGCCTAAATACTGCTATCGGCATTTACCTGAATGTAAAATCACTACTTTAGAAATTAATTCAGAAGTGATTGCTCTGCGTGATGAGTTTTCAATCCCTGCAGATAATGATCGCTTTGCTATTGTTGAAACTGATGCTGTCGATTACATCACAAAAGGCTTGGCCGATGCCGATGTGATTATGCTGGATGCCTATGATAAAGATGGATTGCCCAGCGTATTGGCTAGTGAATCTTATTATGATCATTGCCGCATGGCACTCTCTGAAAAAGGGGTCTTGGTCATTAATCTATGGGGCACGGATGCTAAATTAAATATTTACTTAGAGCGATTAAAGCGAGTATTTAATGGTCGTGTTTGGTATTGCCGTGCATTTAATAGCTATAACGTGATTGTATTTGCCAGTAATGATGAAGGCTACAAAATGAATTGGATTAAGCTCTTGTTTGCGGCTTCAAAATTAGAATCACAATATGAGTTAGATTTACAAGGGATTGTGCGGCGCTTGCGAGCAGGGCTGGTTTATTCTTTGTGAAGGGCTTGTTTTGGTGCGGGTTTTTTGTCTGCCAGCAAGCTGGTATCATTCGCCCCTTACGTAGTATTCAAAAGAGATTAAGAAATGCAAGAATTTGAAGTGGAACTGAGTAATGAATTTATCGAGCTGCATAATTTGCTAAAAATCACCAATGTCGCTAGTTCTGGCGGGCAGGGTAAGCAGATCGTAGCTTCGGGTGATGTGCAGGTGGATGGTCAGCAAGAGCTGCGTAAAGCTTGCAAAATCCGTGCTGGGCAAGTGGTGCAAGTGGGTGACGCCGTGCTGATTCGCGTTGTTGCGGCGGCTGCAGAGTAAACATGAAACACATCTCGCCCAGCGATATCGCTCATTTGGCCGAGCAAGCACAGGCTTCACCGCGTTTGCGCGCCAATCTTAACCTGCACACTGAATTAAGCGACCCTATTCAGCGGCTTGCCATTGCGATGGAGCCCGCTACGCTGGTGCGCCCACATCGCCATCCGCATACTTGGGAATTGCTATACCCTTTGGCGGGGCGTTTTGTGGTGCTCAATTTTGATGAAGCAGGCTATGTGACTGCGCGCTGCGTGTTGGGTGAAGATGCTGCCGTGGTAGAAAATCCCCAAGCAGCGTGGCATGCCGTTTTGTCTCTCGATCAAGGCGGGGTGATTTTTGAAGTCAAGCATGGCCCTTATACGCCCATTGCTGAAGCTGATTTCGCGCCATGGGGGCCAAAGGATGGTGACAGCCAAGTGAGTGATTTATTGGCTTGGTACGCTACGGCGCAAGTGGGGGATCGCTGGCTTGCTTGACTTGTTGTGAAAGACGTAGGGCGGGTGCGCAAATCCATGTGCGCTAAGCAAAGTCAAAAAGACCTTTTTATTCGTGCCTTCGGCACGTTGATTTTGGAGCGGTTACTTGCTTCGCCAAGAAACGAAGCCAAAGAAGGCGACCCCACGAAACACGAAAGCCCCTGCGCTGCGGACAATCGAGTCGGCGGCGGGCGGGATTGGCTCGTTCCTCGCTCCCTTGCCGAAACCCCGCCCCGCTTGTTCCTCGCTCCGGCGTGTTTCAAGGGGACTTTAAAGCCCTGTGCCGAAAGCGTGGAAATGTTTTTTTTCGTTGCTTGCTAATAAAAAACACATTGCTTAGCGAATATGGGTGGAATCCGCCGTTTTTTGTAGCATTTCACGTCAAAATCAGCCGCTTGCACCCGCCCTACATGATGCGTATTGGGCGAAGCCGCAGTCGTGTTTAATCTAAACTTAAAGTTGTTTTATCCAACTCAATGCTTGCGTCTAGCGTATCTAATAGCGGTTTACGTACTTTAAGCTTGGTGTTTTTATGCGCCTTCATGCTGATTTTCTTCAGCGATTCGGCGATCTCCAGCGTACTGCTGACGAGGTCTGCTGGCTCTACCAGTAAGTCTAAAAATCCAGCGGCCAGTGCGCCTTCCGGATTAAACATCTCCCCATTGATAACGGCACGCTGAAAGGCGGCTGGGCTTAAGCGATCCTTGGCGATTTCAATGCCGGTATAGGGCATGGTCATGCCGATCTGCACTTCATTTAATCCAATGCTAAATGGGCCCGCAACGCCAATTCGGTAATCTGCGGAAAGCAGCAGAAATGCGCCTTTTGCAATGGCATGGCCAGGGCAGGCCATGATGACTGGCTGAGGATGGGATAAGAGCCGACGGCTGAGTTTCGATCCAGCGGTTACAAGGGGAATCGCGTTTTCTAGCCCCGAACTCATGACATTTAAATCATAGCCTGCCGATAAAACCCCAGTGTTGCTGGTAATGATCACCACTGCTTGGTCTTGTTCGGCTTGATCGAGTGCAAGATTAAACGCCTCAATGACATCCATAGATACGGCATTGACCTTGCCATTGGCCAAGGTGAGTGTGGCAATGCCATTTGTAAATTGATAAGAAACAAGTGAGTTCATAGCGATGCTCGGCAGGAAAGAGGCTTAGACCATAACGACTCCACCTGCATTGGTAAAGTAGGGCAAGCCCGCTTGTGAAAGACAAGGAATCGATTTCATTAGACTTTATTAAAGAGCATATATTCATTACGCCAATGTTTCTTGCGTGTTTTATATTGCAATGCAGCATAAAAAAGTGTGGTAGATATCACTCAAATGACACGATCATGCGGGGTGATTTATAAATAATTAATGACAAGGAAACACGAAAATTTGGGTATTTTCGTCTCTAATCTATTGTTAAAAACGTATTAAAAGTATGACTCATGGAGTAAAAAAAGCATAAAAATGCGTACATTTTTTTGAGCTTATTACGCTATAAGCGCTTCTCGATAAGTGGTGTCGACACTTTTTACTTACAAGGTGTTGATGTGCAAAAGGCGGAGTTCGTGCTGTTTTTTGTAAGTAATTGTCTATCCCATTGATTTTTTTAACATAAGTATTTTGTTGTATTGCCAATATCTTTATCAAAATAACCAAAAAAAATGTAAATTTAATTGTAAGGAACTCTAGTTGGGATTATCCCTAGCTTGTCGAGTATTTCTTGATTTGCATCAAAACCGACCCAAAGAAATCACCCCAAAACCGCCGTGTCTGGCCACTTGGATCGGTTACATATCGTTACATTAGTAATATTCCCCTATGGTAATTTTTACTTAGCGCAAGCCGTGGGCACTAATAGACAGCGGTAAAGCAGAGCGAGAGATCTCACTTTTATGGTGAGCATTTGTAAGTCTAAAAAATCAGGGGGCTTTCATGCGGGTGAAACAATTAGCGGTTGCGATCGCTTTAATCGGTGCTGGTGCGGCAATCAATGCTCAGGCAGAAGAAAAAGTAAACAAGGTTGAGCGCGTTGAAGTAACGGGTTCGAGTATTAAGCGTATTAAGAAAGAGGGTGCTACACCTGTTGAGACAATTAGCCGTAAAGCAATTGAAAAAACCGGTGCGGCTTCTGTGAACGAGTTGCTCAAAAATATCTCTTCAATGGATATTATGGATCAAGGGGAGCTGACTAGTAATGCGCCGTCAGCTTCAGGTAGTACAAACATTAAAATGCGTGGTTTGGGGACGGGAGATATTCTGGTATTACTAAATGGCCGCAGATTGCCGGTTAGTGCTATTGGGGATACTGCGTCACCTTCAGGTGTTGATGTGAATATGATTCCAATTTCCGCAATTGAGCGTGTTGAAATTCTCAAGGATGGCGGCTCAGCGGTATATGGTGCTGATGCAGTTGGTGGTGTGGTGAACTTCATTACCAAGAAGAATTATCAGGGTGGAGAAATTCGTGGCAATGTTGGCCAATCCAGCCGAGGCGATGGTACGGAAAAAAACTTTGGTATGAGCGGTGGCTACGGCGACTTGGATGAGCAAGGCTTTAATGTATTCGGAAGTTTTGATATTTTTAAGCGCGATGCAATTCTGCGCAAAGACCGTGACTTAACAAAGTCAGTAGATTTTCGAAGCTATGGCGGTAAAGATGGCCGTAGTAACTTCTCACCCTATGGCAATATTAATAAAGGTGGTACAGGTCAGGTTAAGCCTTGTCCTGCTGAATTGTTAGGTGCTGATGGTAAGTGTAAGTTTGATTTTAATAGCAGCATTCTGACTGCATACAACGGTGCTGACCGCCAGACGGGCATGTTGCTTGGTACGGTGAAAATTAACGACGATATTCGTGCGTTTTTACAAGGCTTTTATTCTAAGACTCAGGATCACTTCGAAGCTCAACCTGCGCCTGATACAATGTATACCGCTGGTAAAAAGCTACAATATCAGGGCCGATTTATGCAAGCTGGCCCACGCATTACTGAACGTGATTCATCAATGTACCAATTCGTAGCAGGTATTGAGGGTTCAACAAATGGGTTTGACTGGAATATTGCAGCTGGCCATGGTGTAAGTACCCAGACTAATCAAGATAGCAATTATTTGAACCGTGATAAATTCTTTGCGGCATTAGAAAGTGGTGCGATTGATGGCACTTCAATGAACAACAATCAAGCCATTGTTGATTCCCTAAAAGTGACTCCTCGTCGTGAGGGTGAAAGTTCGCTTTCATTTTTTGATGCAAAGGTAAGCGGTGAAACTGGTATTAGCTTACCTGGTGGTGCATTGGCCTATGCTGTTGGCGTCTCGGCAACACGTGAATCGGTTAAAGATACTCCGGATCAGTTAAGCCAGGATGGTGGGGTATTTGGGAGTATTCAGCAGGGTGCTGTAGATGCTTCACGTAATGCAAAAGCTGTTTATGCTGAGTTGTCGATTCCTGTTCTGAAGAGCTTGGAGCTGCAAGCTGCTGTTCGCTACGACAGTTATGATACGGATTCAAAAGCATCACCACGCTTGGCCGCACGCTTCCAGCCTATTCCAGAAGTGTTATTTCGTGCGTCCTATACAGAAAGTTTCCGCATGCCAACACTGAAGCAATTATCGGGCGGTGCAGGAGAGGGGGCTTATACCGTAGAAACGCCTGAGGAGTGCGCTGCTCTCGGCCAGCCAAAGAATTGTAAAGTGGATGGGTATCTTACTACTGGTAGTAATACAGCGCTTAAGCCTGAAACCGGTAAGTCATTCAACTTCGGTGTTGTGGCTGAATATGGACCATTCAGTGGCTCCATTGACTGGTGGAAAACAGAAAAAAACGATGTGATTGATACGCCTACAGAGTTACAGGCTATCCAGCATGGTGCTTATAAGTACGATGCACGCGGCATTCTTATCAATACGGCACTTCAAAATCTTACTAGCTTGACTGTTGAAGGTATTGATACAGATATTAAATTTAGATTGCCAACTGAATTTGGAATATTCACTTTCAGTAATACAAACTCTTATTACTTAACCAATGAAAAGGTTAATATTGATAATGAATTAGAAAATTGGAATGGTGTGTATAACAATCCTCAGTGGAGAAATACATTTAGGGTAGAGGCGGATAACGGTTCATGGGGTAGTGCTATTGCAGTTAAAACAACGGCAGGATTCTATGATAGGAAGCTACCAAATTCAGCTTCAGCGCCAATTGGCCCAGACGTTCGTGAGGTGCCTAGCTATACCGAGACTGATTTGACCTTGAGTTACTCAGGCTTTAAAAACCTTAAGATTGACGCTGCTGTAAAAAACTTGTTTGATAATATGCCACCATTCTCTAATGCAAACGTGAACGGCAATAACAGCCAAATGGGTTTTGCTGAGTTGTATAGTGTACGTGGTCGCTTCTTCTCTCTAGGTGCTAAGTACTCATTCTAAAAAATAGTATTTCCTGTGAGGCATTGTCCTCACAGGATTTAGCTGTCCGTTCTATTGGGCATTCTTTGCCTAGTATAACGATATAACTATTCATTTTTTGAGTGTTGGTATTTTGTGTTTATGCTGTGTGAGTGGCTGCGTTTTTTGTGGGATTTATCGTTAATTTGTAATTGACAAATTTTCCTGAAAATAAATAGACATATGGCTGAGTAGTACATATTTGTTTTGTTTTTTGAAAATATACTTTGCGAATTTTATTTTCAATTAGTTAGAGAAAACCCTAGTGAAAAAAAATTTTCTATTAGGGTATCTTGTTAGTGTGCTTGCTTAATTGTTTTATTAAGTTATTTCGTGAATCTATTTAAAGGAGAGCATAGTGGAAGCTTTTGGCCAGAACGCACGTGATCGTCGTGCAGTGGGCTTGGCTGGAGTGGCTGCCTTGCATGTGCTCGTAGCCTATGCCTTGCTTACCGGTCTAGGCAAAAATCTAGTTAAGATCATTGAGCAGAAGGTTGAAGTGGCTGTGATTAGTGAGCCACCACCGCCGCCACCGCCGCCGCCAAAAATTGAGAAAGTGATTAAGGACACCGCTCCTCCACCTCCTCAGCAGCAGCCGGCTTACGTTCCGCCCCCTATCGTTGCACCGACAACCCAGTCGACGAACACGGTTCAGGCAACTTCGGAAGTTAAAGCACCTTCTGCTCCTGCTGTACCTCAGGCAACTGCCGCTCCTGTCGCCGCGCCTGCTGGCCCGATTTCAACGGCAGGAAATTGCAGTAAATTTGGTGGGCTTGAGTTTCCGCGTAAAGCCTTGAGTGAAGATATCAGTGGTGTGGTTACTCTGGTTTACAAGACGAATGGTGAAGGAAAACTGGCTGAGATTATTAGCTCTAAGTTTTCTAGCGGGATTCCCCCTTCTTTCCGTAGTCAGTTTTTACAAGCGGCTAAGCAGTCATTACAGGGTAATCACTGCAAGCCGGATACGATTTTCGAGCAAGAGCTTTCTTTCAAACTTGATTCAGAATAATTAAGACCCTCACCTAAACGAATGGAGTAAATCATGGCTAAGTTCTCCCGCCAATTCTTTATGTTTGCAGCCGCTGCTGCTGCATGTGCAATGCCAGTATTGGCGAATACCACCGTTGCTGTTGCAAACCCATACGGGCTTGAAGCATTGTGGGCTCAGGGTGACATCGTTGCCCGTGGTACTTTGGTGATTTTGCTGACCATGTCGGCTGCTACTTGGTACGTGGCGATCGTTAAGATTCTGGATCAGCGTCGCCTGATTAAATTAGGTCGTGAGTTGCTCAAAGCACGCGGTCCTGAGTTGCTGGCTAAGACAAAAGTTTTGAAAGACGACGGTATTTACAGCTCCGTAGCACATGCTGGCGCGAATGCGGCAAGTGAGCATCACGGTGAATTAAGCAAAAACGTTGACCTGAATACTTGGGTTTCAATGGCCACTTACGATGCTGCTGCTAATGCAAGTAGCCAAATGCAAGCCGGCATGTCTGTAATTGCAACTGTGGGTTCTACTGCACCTTTCGTTGGTCTGTTCGGTACGGTATGGGGTATTTACCACGCGCTGACAGCAATTGGTATTTCTGGTCAAGCATCGATCGATAAAGTGGCAGGCCCAGTGGGTGAGTCTTTGATCATGACTGCGATTGGTTTGGCTGTAGCCGTACCTGCGGTACTGGGTTACAACTGGTTGGTGCGTCGTAATAAGCTGGTAGTAGAAATGGTTCACACCGTGGCTGCTCGCTTGCACACCAATCTGCTTAGCACACCTAAGTAATTATCATGAGCTACTTGCGTCCAGGACAGAGGCCATCTAGCCAAGAGGAAGATGTGATCTCAGCCATTAACACCACGCCCTTAGTGGATGTGATGTTGGTACTGTTAATTATCTTTTTGATCACTATTCCAGTTGTAACGCAAACGATTAAATTGACGCTGCCAAAAGAAGTCAATATTCCGACGCAAACCAAGCCTGAGAATATTATTTTGGGCGTGGATGATCATAGTAATATTTTTTGGAATATCAGCCCGGTAAAGTCAGATGAAGAATTACTGGCTCGCTTGGTGAAAGTTGCAAAAATGGATCCGCAACCAGAGATCCATATTCGTGGCGATATGACTTCAAAATATAGCTCGGTAGGTCGAATTGTTTTAGCGGTACAAAGAGCGGGTATTGTAAAAATCGCTTTTATTACCGAGCCACCGGCTAGAAACTAATAGCTGTATATAAGTGCAGGGCAGCGGTTTATATCATTTAAATCGCTGTCCTTTTAGTACTGATAGACAAAGTAAACGCGCTTTGGAGAACGATTATGGCAATGCAAATCGGTGGTAATGACGATGATATGATGATGGAAATTAACACCACGCCATTGATTGACGTGATGTTGGTTTTGCTGATTATGCTGATTATCACCATCCCAATTCAAACGCATGCAGTTAAATTGGATATGCCGGTTAATTCACCTTCAGCGGTGACTGAAAAGCCTGAAGTCGTCCAGATTGATATTGGTAGTAATAATATTATTTCCTGGGCAGGTGTTCCTTTAGCTAATCGTGCTGAATTAGAAAAAAATCTATCTGATGCAGCTCAAAAAGCGAAGCAGCCAGAGTTTCATATTCGCCCTGATAAAGATGCAAATTATGAAGCGGTAGCCATGGTATTAGCCAGCTCGCAGCGCTTAGGTGTAAAGAAAATCGGTATTGTGGGTCACGAACAATTTATGCAGTGATCTTTTAAGCTGAGTACGCTTAGCGTGCTCAGCTCTTCTGCTTTGCCCAACACCACACACAACACTTCAATCGCCACTTAAAGTGGGGCCTGTTCTATCGGCATGCACGCTACAAGTGATTTAATTTTACAGCTGGGGAATAAATTGAAAACAATAGCTATTTGCCTCACCGCATTATTTGCTTCTACTCCATTATTTGCGGCCACCAATGGTGCATTAGTGGTGCCGAATGCAGCAGAAATGGCGCGGCTATGTCAGCAATCAATTGCTCAGGCTAAAACGAAGATTAATGCCCTAGAGAAAACACCATTAGCCAAGGTCAGCGTAGCTAATACCTTGGGTGAATGGAATCGAATTAATCAAGCGTTAGATCAAATTGGTGGCCCAGCGGGTTTACTTTCTGAAGTTAGCCCTTCCGCCACTGTGCGCGCGGCGGCGGACGCCTGCAATTTAAAAATGTCGGCATTATTAAGCGATGTTTTACAAAGTGAAGCACTATATAGCCGCTTTAAAGCGCTTAAATCACTCGACGCAATTGATTCTGAAGCCCGTGCTGATTTACTCAGTAATTTTGAAGATCGTGGTGTTAATTTACCAAAAGAAAAGCGCACTGAATTAGCGGCTATTTTCAATAAAATAGAAAAGCTGCAACAAGATTTCTCCCGCAATATGCGCGATAACCAAGCCAGAATCAGCTTTAGCGTCGCTGAATTAAAAGGTGTTTCAGCCAGCTTTTTAGAAACGGCTAAAAAAGATGCAGCTGGCCTCTATGTATTGGGTTTTGATTACCCAGAAATTGATGCGGTAATGGGCTACGCAGAAAACGAAACGACGCGTGAGCGCTATTACACCGGCCGCATGAAAATTGGCGGCGCGGCCAATTTGCAAATCTTAAAAGAAGTGGTTGAATTAAGAAAACAAATTGCCCAACTCACCGGCTACCCAAGTTATGCCGCGTTTGCAGTTCGCAATAAAATGGCCGCCACGCCAGAAGCGGTTAATACCTTCCTTGCCGATGTGCAAGCCCGTGTTGCCACTTTAGAAAAATCAGATATCGAAGAGCTTCGCCAAGAAAAAGCTCGCTTCACCGGCAAGGCCGATAGCGTATTAAAGCGCTGGGATGTGCAGTTTTATGAAGAGCAGCTTAAAGCCAGCCGTTATCAGCTCGATCAAAAACAAGTGCGTGAGCAATTTCCGACTGAGCCGACCATTGCTTGGATGATGAATGTCACCGGCACGCTATATGGCGTTGATTTCCGCCCGAATGCCAAATTAAAAGCATGGCATAAAGATGTGCGCGCTTACGATGTATTTGATCGCACAAGCAAAAAATACCTTTCTAGTTTTTACCTCGATCTATTCCCGCGTGATGGCAAATACAAGCATGCGGCGGCTTTCCCTGTGCGCGGTGTAAGCACGTTAAGCGGGCAAACGCCAGTTAGCGTTTTAGTCACCAACTTTAGCCGCGAAGGCTTTAATCAGGATGAATTAGAAACGCTTTACCACGAATTTGGCCACATTATGCATGGCGTGTTGTCTAAAACACGTTACACCATGCAGGCAGGCACTTCGGTGAAGCGTGATTTTGTTGAAGCGCCATCACAAATGTTTGAAGAATGGGCGCGTCGCCCTGAAGCAGGGGCTCTGTTTAACGCCACTTGTTCAAGCTGCAAGCCGATTGATCCTAAATTGATCGCCAAAATGGATGATGCGCGTCGCTTTGGCCGTGGCCTGAAATACGCTCGCCAAGGTCTGTACTCCGCTTACGACATGGCCTTGGCCGCTGCGGATGCGGGCGATCCACAGGCAGTATGGCAAGAGATGGAAGGCAAAACACCGCTGGGCTATGTCGCTGGCACAGAGTTTCCAGGCACCTTTGGTCATATCGTGGGCGGCTACGCAGCAGGCTATTACGGCTATATGTGGTCTGAAGTCTTAGCGCTAGATATGTTGTCGGCTTATGGCAGCAATGTGATGGATGTAAAGCAGGGCAAGCGTTACCGCGAGCTGATTTTAGAAAATGGCGGCCAGCGCCCAGCGATGGAGTTAGTTGAAGAATTTATTGGCCGCAAGCCTAATTCCGATGCCTTCTTTCAAGAGATTACCGGCCAGCGTGGCGCATCTACAAAGACGGCTAAGCAATAAACGCCATTTGGCTATTTATTTAGATTAGGGCGAATTTTTCTATTTAAAAAATTGATCAATTCGCCATTGCATTGATTAAAAGAGGAGACGGTGATGAAAAAACTATTAAGCATCGCCATAGCGGGGGCGCTATTTAGCCAGCCGGTGTTAGCTGCGGCGGATATGAATAAGGTATTAAGAGTGGCATTTAATGCGCCGGAATCGGGGTATGATCCAGCAAAAACATCAGATGCCTACGCCAACATGGTATATGAAAATCTGCTTGATCCTCTTTTAACCTATGATTATCTTGCTCGCCCAGCCAAGCTTATTCCTAATGTTTTGACCGCGATGCCAGCGGTTAGTGAAAATAATCAGACCTTTACGTTTCATTTAAAAAAAGGGATTTTCTTTGCACCCGACGCTGCATTTAAAGGTAAGAAACGAGAGTTAACTGCAGAAGATTACGCCTATTCGATTAAGCGTATGGTTGATCCACAATTAAGATCACCACAGGCTTATTTGGTATCGGGTAAATTTATTGGTATTGATGATTTAGTTAAAAAAGCAAGTAAAGGTCGCCTTGATTACGATACTCCTATTGAGGGTATTCGTGTATTAGACCGTTATACTTTGCAATTAACGACAACAGAGGCATATCCAAGCCTGCTTTATGTGTTGGCCATGCCGCAATTTGGTGCTGTTGCTCGTGAAGTGATTGAAGCTTATGGTAGCGACACGCATGCTCATCCGGTGGGTACTGGCCCATATATGTTGAAAGACTGGAAGCCAAGTGTTCATACTTCACTGGTTGCAAATCCTAATTTCCGTAAAGAAGTATTTAATTACCAGCCTGGTAATGATAAAGAAGATCAGCAAATTGCACGTGAAATGAATGGTAAAACCATTCCACAAATTGGCCAGATTGAAATTTCCGTCATTACTGAAGAGCAGCCGACTTGGCTGGCCTTTAAGGGCGGAGAAATTGATCTTTTGATTGAAAATCCGAGTTTGCCACAGCCCGTTACAAGGCAAGCCTTGGTGATGGATCCAAATAATCCGTTGCGCGCAGAGTTAAAGTCAAAATTAAAAGCACAAGGGATTGAGTTAAAGCGCAAGTTATCCCCTGAGGTGACTTATTACCACTTTAATATGCAGGATCCTGTGGTTGGTGGCTTTAGTAAAGAAAAAATTGCATTACGTCGTGCTATTGGGATGTCTTTTGATTTTAATGAATCAATCCGAGATATTCGCCGTAATCAGGCTGTTCGCATGCAATATTTAATTCCTAATGGGGTTGTAGGGCATCGTCCAGAATATAAACTGGCATCTGAATATAATCCTGCGCTGGCTAATGCATTATTAGAGAAATTTAATTATAAAATTGGTGGCGATGGTTATCGTACTCTGCCTGGTGGTCATCCGCTACTTATTGATTTTATGTCTAATGAAGGGGCGATTGGACGGCAGTGGGATGAATACTGGAAGAAGGCTTTTGATCGAATTAAAATCAAAGTACAGTTTAAGGCGCTACCCTTTAATGAAACATTAAAGGCTATGAATGAGTGCCAATATATGATTAATGGTTCAGCGTGGGGAGCGGATTTTCCTGATGGCAGCAACTTTATGCAGTTGTTGGCAGGTAAGAATATTGGGCAGACCAATAATGCCTGCTACAAATCTGAAAAGTATGATGCGATGTATGCCAAGACCGAAAGCATGGCAGATAGTCCAGAGCGTGAAGCGCTATATCAGAAAATGAATAAAATTGTAGCTGCTGATGGGCCGATTATTTTCTCTGATACCAGAATTAGAAATGGCGTTTATCACAACTGGGTAAAGGGTGTGAAGATGCATCCGCAATTAGGTAGCCTCTGGCGTTATCTTGATATCCAGAAATAAGCCCTAACTAAACGAAGGAATCTACATGCTCTCCTATTTAATACGCCGTATTTTGCAAATGATCCCCACTTTATTTGGGGTGATGTTGCTGGTTTTTATCTTATTTAACGTAGTGGGTGGTGATCCTTCCTATATTCTTGCGGGCAAGAATCTAGGTAGTGAAACACTGGCTAATATCCGCAGTCAATTAGGATTAGATAAAACCTTGCCTGAGCAGTTTTGGCTGTTTGTGAAGCAAGTTGCAACGATGGATTTTGGTTCTTCATGGGCTACAGAGCGTCCTGTGAACGAATTGATTGCCAGCCGTGTTGGCCCATCTATGTTACTGATGGGATCTTTATTATTTGTTGATCTATTAATTGCTATTCCGCTGGCCGCTACCGTGGCTTATTACCGTGGTGGTATGACTGATCGCATTCTGACGATTATTTGTACCGTTGCAATGTCCGTAAGCGCTTTGGTTTATGCCGTGGGTGGGCAATACTTATTAGCTTATAAAATGGAGCTATTCCCTGTACGTGGCTGGAGCGATTCCACTCTGACTAATTTATTGCTCTATGTGCCTTTGCCATTGTTAATGGGTTTGATGGTTTCTCTTGGGCCGAATATTCGGTTTTATCGTAGTTTCTTTGTCGATGAAATTGGCAATGATTATGTGCGGACTGCTAGAGCAAAAGGCCTATCTGAGCGGACCGTGATGATGAAGCATGTATTGCGTAATGCTTTAATTCCGGTCGTTACATCGGTATTGTCATCTTTGCCTTATTTACTATTAGGCGCTTTGGTTCTAGAAACATTTTTTAGTATTCCCGGCATGGGTTTACAGGTTGTGAAATCGGTAAATAGCAGTGATTTCCCTGTGATTAAGGCGATTACAGTTTATATCGCCATCGCGACTATGATTTTTAACTTGCTGGCGGATCTGGTTTACAAGCTTATCGATCCACGTGTGCAACTAAAATAAACGGGAAACTAAAATGACTGCCACCGTATTAAATAATAATGTGCTTATTCCTTCGCTCGGTTTTTGGGGGCAAGGATGGCAAAGACTTAAGCGTAATAAAGTTGGCTTTATTTCTTTCTGGATTGTGGCTGTATATCTGCTGCTGTCTGTGGGGGGCTGGTGCAATCTGTTGGTGAGCAATTGGGCGGATGAGCGAGCCGTTCCTTATGCGCCGCCTTCATGGCTGGCGCAGACAGCCGATGATGTTTTGCCTCCACCCACACCAGAAGAGCTAGCAGAATTAGCGGGTACAACAGAAAAGCCAGTTTATTTGCAGGCCGAAGATGATCCGATTGCCAAAGAGCTTGCGGAGGCAAAACGTGAAGCTCCTAAGTATTTTGTGCAGGATCCAGAAAAGCTGAAATCTTTATTTTTTGGTGCCGACACCCGTGGTCGTGATGTGATTCAAAAAGTAATTAAAGGTGCTTCTGTTTCCGTTTTAGTGGGTATTTCAGGTGCATTGCTAGCCTTGACGCTGGGTACTGTATTTGGGGCTTTATCTGGTTATTTCGGCGGGAAAGTTGATGATGTGCTGACGTGGTTTTATAGCGTCTTTACGTCGGTTCCCGATATGCTTTTATTACTAGCATTTGCGGCGGTTGCTGGGCGGGGTATTTCCACCATTGTTCTTGTAATGGCACTGACTGCTTGGACTGGGACTTATCGTTTGGTTCGGGCTGAATATATGAAGCTCAAAAACCGCGAATATGTTCAAGCAGCTGATGCAATTGGTGCAAGCCACGCTCGTCGTATGTTTGTGCATATCTTGCCTAATATCAGCCATTTATTGCTGATCCAATTTTCTTTGCTGACTGTGGCGCTGATTAAATACGAGGCGATTCTTTCTTTCTTAGGTTTTGGGGTGGGGGTTGGGCAAGTGAGCTTGGGCTCTATTCTTGCAGAAACACCTGCTGAGTTGGTTCAAGGCTATTGGTGGCAAATGTTGGCTGTTACCTTGGTGATGTCGGTATTGGTTACGGCGTTTAGTTTGTTGGTTGATGCCCTGCGCGATGCGCTGGATCCAAAAGTTAAATAAGGAGCAGGGATATGTCAGCCCCACTATTGTCGATTCGTAATCTTTCGCTCAGCTTTGGTTCAAAACAAGGCGAGCGGACTCAAGTACTGAAAAATATTAGCTTTGATATTCCACGCCATCGTACTGTTGCACTGGTGGGTGAGTCTGGCTCTGGTAAATCTGTGACTTCAATGGCGATTATGCAGCTCTTGCCGACCTCTGGTTTAGAGATTGATCCGCAGAGCAAGATTGAATTTGAAGGCCGTAGCCTGTTGGATATGCGTGGTAAAGAACTGCGCCAGCTGCGCGGCAAAGATATTGCAATGATTTTCCAAGAGCCAATGAGCTCGTTAAACCCGGTGTATAGCGTGGGTGAGCAAATCGCTGAAACGCTGATGCTGCACGCCAAGCTTGGTCGCCGAGAAGCAGGTAAACGCGTGATTGAGCTGCTGACCGAAGTCGGCTTGCCCGATCCGGAAAAAAAAGCCAAAGCGTTTCCGCATGAATTATCCGGTGGCCAGCAGCAGCGCGTGATGATCGCCATGGCGATTGCTTGCGAGCCTAAGCTTTTGATTGCAGACGAGCCAACCACAGCGCTGGATGTCACTATTCAAAAGCAAGTTTTGCAATTGATTGCCGATCTGCAAAAAAAACACGGCATGTCGGTGCTGTTTATTACGCATGATCTGGGCTTGGTTGGTGAATTTGCCCATGATGTAGTGGTGATGCGCAACGGTGAAATTCGCGAAACGGGCACGGTAGAGCAGATTTTTGATTCGCCAAAAGACAGCTACACCAAGGCGCTGCTGGCTTGCCGTCCGCACTTGGATCGCCGCCCAGAGCGCCTTGCAGTAATCGACGATTTCTTACAGCCTATTCCCTATGCCGAGCCTGCTAATCGTTCCCGTGGCTATAAGGCGGATGACGAGATTGTGCTGGAGGTGAAAGGCCTAGGTAAATCTTTTGAATCGCGTGAAGGCTTGTTTGGTAAGCGCATCTTCCACGCCGCGAAGGATGTGTCGTTTAAATTAGCGCGTGGTAAGACGCTGGGTATTGTGGGCGAGTCAGGCTCGGGCAAGACCACGGTGGGTTTAACCTTGGTGCGCTTGCATCAGGCCACTAGCGGCCAAGCCTTTTTTAATGGCAAAGATTTATTTGCTATGAGCCCGCGTGAATTTAGTGAATATAAACGCCGTATTCAGATTATTTTCCAAAACCCTTATGCGTCTTTAAATCCGCGCTTTACCGTTGAGCAAATTCTGACTGAGCCAATGAAATTACATGGCATTGGCGCAAATGATAGCGAGCGTATTAAATTGGCGCGCGATTTGTTGAATAAAGTGTGCCTGCCGTGGAATGCGCTAGCGAAATATCCGCATGAATTCTCGGGTGGTCAGCGCCAGCGTATTGCCATTGCACGTTGCCTCACCATGAAACCAGAAATTCTGATTTGTGATGAATCGGTGTCTGCCTTAGATGTGTCGGTGCAAGCGCAGGTATTGAATTTGCTGCAAGATTTGCAAGATGAATTTAAATTGTCTTATTTGTTTATTTCGCATGATTTGGCTGTGGTAAAGCATATTTCAGATCAAGTGATGGTGATGAATAAGGGCGAGGTGGTGGAGCAGGCGGATGCCGATGCGATTTATCTTAACCCTCAGGCTGATTACACCCGCAAGCTGCTGTCATCTATTCCGCAAGGCCGTGGCCGTGTGCAGAATCAGCAGTATTTAAAGAGTGATTTAGTTACTTTATAAGTTGGTTTGTAAGTATTAGCCGCTCAGACATAATGTCTGGGCGGCTTTTTTTTTGCAGGAATAAGTGTGGCGAGTTGAATGTGTGTCATAGATGGAGTGCGGATATAGTCTAAGTTAAGTAGAGTGCAATAGCCCCTTAGGTGCATGTGATGATACGTATTTTGCTTTGTTGCTGCTTATGCTTGATGCCTGCGTCGGCCCATGCACTGAAAATTGCGATGGTGTTGTGGCGCGGTGAAACGGCTTCGGAGCAGGGGTTTCGGGATGAACTAAAAAAACTGGGTTTAAAGCCTGAGATTACAGTTTTTAATGCGAATCAGGATCGCACCGCCTTAGCAACGATGCTGCGTACAAAGTTAGAGCCTCAATTAGCATGGTATGATTATGTATATAGCTTTGGCACAACCGCTACCTTAATGAGCAAAAGTTTTCTATCTGGCCGTAAGCCCTTAATTTTTAATGCTGTTTCCGATCCAATCGGTGCAGGTATTGTCTCCGTCATTAAAGAAGAAAATAAAACGGTGGCGGGGGTGAGTAATATGGTTTTTTTGCCATTGCAAATGAGCAATGCCCGCAAATATTTACCTAAAGGCAGAAAAATGCTGCTGCCGGTTAATCCACGAGAACGAAATACGCAATTGATTGGTGAGCAGTTAAAGTCTTTAGCTGCAGATCATCAATGGGCATTAGAAACATGGCGAATTAATCCTGATAAAACATTACTTAAAACAGAATTACTGCGTTTACAACAAGATGCTAAAGAGAGTGTGGTTTTTATTCCAGCGGATAGTTATTTAATTTCAGTTGCGCCAGAGTTAATGCAGGCACTTAATGAGGCAGGTATTGCAAGTATTTGTAGTATTCAAGCTTTTATTCCTTATCACTGTACGGTAGGTACGGTAAGCGATTACCGTGTGCAAGGTATGCTGGCGGCGCGAATCATTGCAATGCATCAAAAAGGAACAGCATTGCAGGATATTCCTGTGCAATATGACCCTAATCCTCGGCTTATTGCAGAGGATATCTATAGGCCTTAATCGCTTGGGATTAAGGCTTTCTTTGGAATGAAACAATTGTTTTAATTTGTTTGTCATACTTTTCGGATAAGTTGCGCTCCTTACTCTTTTGGATGCGCAGCATGAATCGTCGTCAGTTTTTAAAGTGGACCGGCTTTGTTACTGTTTCAACTGTAGGCCCTGCATTGCTCGCGGGCTGTAATAGTAGTGACGATGATGCTGTCTTAGTTCTTACCCCATCTATTCCTTGTAAATTCCCACAAAGCATCGCTTCGGGCGACCCAGCGGCCAATAGCATTATGCTGTGGACCCGTGTGGTGCCTAGCGATGCCGATGATGTGATCTCGACTAAGGCTGCGGATATTGCGGTGCGCCTAGTGATTAGCAGTAGCGATCAGTCGACGCTTTTGGGTAGCAATAAGCCGCTGGCTGGCACCATGGCGCATGAAGTATTGCTAACAGCAAAAGCGGATTGGGATCATACGATTCGCCATAAGGTTGAAGGCTTAGCCCCTGCGACTACCTATTTCTACCAGTTTATTGCGGGAAACAGTATTAGCCGTGTAGGGCGCTTTAAGACGGCCCCGGCCGTGGATGCTGATGTCAATAAGCTGCGTTTTGCTTACTTGTCTTGCCAAGACTGGAGCATTAATCACTGGGCCGGCTTTACCGCTTTAGCCAGCGAAGAGTTAGATTTTGTGGTGCATTTGGGTGACTATATTTACGAAACCGTAGGTGAGGACTTCCAAAAGGGCGCAGTAGAGGCCGCTCACACCGCAATTAAACTGCCCGATGGCCCGTTCAAAAATGGCAAAGACGGCGCACGTTTTGCCAATACCACCGCCGATTACCGCACGCTTTATAAGCAATACCGCTCAGATGCCCGCTTGCAAGGGGTGCACGAGCGCTTTGCCATGATCGCCATTTGGGATGATCACGAGTTCTCTGATGATTGCTGGGGCGATTCCACCACTTACGATAATGGCAGCTTCGATGCCAAAACCGGTAAGGCCGACAATAAGCACGAAACCGAGCGCCGCCGTAGCGCCAATCAGGCTTGGTTTGAATTTATGCCTGCCGATGTGAAGTTTGATATTACCGACAAAGGCTTCCAAAACATCCGCCTTTACCGAGATTTCCGCTTTGGTAAATTGCTGCATTTGGTGATGACCGATCAGCGCCTGTACCGCGCCGACCATGTGATTCCTGAAGCGGCTGCTGGCAGCTCGATTGGCTCGCGTTATATGGTGCCGACCCCTGTGCTGGCTGGTGCTGAAGCGCAAAAAATAGCTGCAGCTAAGCCATTGGGTGATGAGCTGGCCTTGGTATCTATTCTCGGCAAAACCCAGAGAGATTGGTGGCAAAACACCATGAAGGCGTCAACGGCCACTTGGAAGCTGTGGGGCAATGAAGTATCGCTGCTTAAAATGTGCGTCAACGGCAAATCGCTTACGGCCGCGCCTAAAGATTTCCAGACCGAAATCATCCTGAATGCCGATCAGTGGGATGGCTACAACGCCGAGCGCAAAGCGCTGATGCAGTTTTTGAGCAGCAATCAAATCAAAAACGTAGTGGCGATTACCGGCGATATCCATTCCTTTTATGCGGGCCAAGTTTATGACGATTACACCAGCGGCAAGCCGGTGATGATTGATTTGGTTACAGCAGGCATCAGTAGCGATTCTTTCTATAGCTACTTTGTAAAAGCGGTGGGGGATAAGAGCTTTGCTGCTGTGCAACCGCTGGTATTCACCTCGGAAGCCGCAGCAGAAGGGATCGCCATTCAAATGATCTCGGCAGGCGTGGCGATGCAAGCTGGGGTTGTTGATTTAACAAATACCGCTGCAATTGCTGCAGCAGTGAAGGGCGCAATAGCTGCGGGTAAATTGCCAGCGGCAGCCGTTACGCCAACGGCAAGCTTGTCGACGACCGCCATCAATACCTTCAATGAAACACTGGCCGGACAAATGGGTACGGTGATAGCCGGGCAAATAGCCGCGCTTGCAGCAGTAGGGCGCTCGGTAGCTGCGCAAACGCTGTACGGCATGATTGCCCAGCAGCTAGCTGGCGCAATGGGTATTAGCTCTGCGCAAGTGCCTGCGGTCGAAGTGGTGAAGCGCCTGAATCCATTTGCAAATCAAGCGGCGGGCACACCTCCTGCGGTCAATAATCCTTGGATTAAATACGCCGATACCGATGCACAGGGCTTTACTGTGGTCGAGCTGACAACGGCAGGTTTGAAAGCTGAGTTCAGAAAGATCGCCCCATTGCAAGGCAGCGTTGCCCCGCAAAAAGCCGTGAGCAGTATTAAAACAATTACGGTAAAAGCGGGGAGCTTGGATTTAACGATTACGGATTAAGGGGTGTGCGTGAGGGGCGTGATGTGAATCATGCCCGATGCACATCTTCCGTAGGGCGGGTGAAACCCGCGAGCAATGCCTAAAAATACACGGGCTTCACCCCGTATGTGCCAAAAAAATACCTTTTTTAAGTGCCTTCGGCACGTCAATTTTGGAGCGGTAGCCACCGCGGGGGCCTTACTTTCTTGAACGGCCAAGAAACGAAGCCAAAGAAGGCCGCCCTACGAAACACGAAAGCCCCTTCGCTGCGGACAATTGAGTCGGCGGCAGGCGGGATCAGCTCGCTGCCTCGCTCCCAAGCGATCCCCCGTCCCGCTTATTCCTCGCTCCGGCGTGTTTCAAGGGGATTTTAAACAGCCCCGTGCAAAGAGCGTGGTCAATGTGTTTTTCTTTATTTGCTAATGAAAAACAATTTTCTTAATGCGTATGGAGTTACGCCCGCCCTACGCTGAATTTTTGGAGGGATCAAAAAGGGGGCGTATCATGCCCCCTTTTGCTATAAATGATCCGCTTAAAATGCAACGATTTACTCTTGTTTTACTCGCGCTTCTGGCCTTAACCGCTTGCCAGCGCAGCGATCCTAATTCTCCAACTTCCCTTAGAAAAGCCACTTTCAAAGAAATGTTAAAATCGCGTGAAGCGATTAATGGCATGTTGACGGGGGCTAAGCCTTATAAAGCCGATAGCGTGTTGCAAGAAGCAATTAAGCTGCAAGAAAAATCGACCCAGCCTTGGGCTTATTTTGCTGAATTCACGGTAAACAATCAGTCTGATGCTAAGCAAAAATCTGACGCTGCCGATTTTCATGCTGCAGCAGACAATATGCAGCAGCAGAGCAGCGCTTTAAAAGAAGCCGCGCAAGCCGGGCAGGAAGATCGTATTCGTGCGTCTTACAAGGCAGTAGAAGACGCCTGTATTCGTTGTCATCAGCAGTTTAGGCCGGGTTAATACGAGGGTTTTGAGCTCTTTGAGGGCCGAGGCCTTATCGCCTTTTGGGCTATGCTTAGCTTGATTTAAATGGCTTGTGTTGTTCTAGCTCATCCTGCCAGTTCGCCACGGCGGCCCGCTCTCTATTTAAATGCTGATCGATTGCATCGCTAAAGCCGGGGTGGGCCAGCCAGTGGGCAGATTGGGTGGCGACGGGTACAAAGCCTCTCGCTAGTTTATGTGCGCCCTGTGCTCCGCCTTCAAAAGCTTCTAAGCCTTCCTCTAATGCAAACTCGATTCCCTGATAAAAACACAGCTCAAAGTGCAGATTGGCCACATAGCCTGCAGGCCCCCAAGCCGCGCCCCAATAGCGGCCATAAAGTCGATCTGGGCCGATGATATTGAGCGCTGCGGCAATAGGCTGGCCATCTTGATAAGCCAACACAAGCAGGCAGGATTGCGGCATGGCGCTGGCGATTTGCAGAAAAAACGCCAAGCTTAAATAGGGCGTGGAGCGGTGCTCCAGATAGGTATTGCTATAGCAGCGGTAGAAAAATACCCAATCGGCTTCGCTAATCTCGCTGCCGCGCTTACGAATAATACTCACCCCTGCATCGCTGACCTTACGCCGCTCCTGACGTAATTTTTTGCGCTTATCTCGAGTCAGCGCGTCGCTAAAATCGGCGTAATCGCGCCAATCTCCACGTAGCCAATGAAACTGCACATCGTGGCGGCTAAGCAGGCCGTTATTTTGCGCTAAGCTGGCCTCGATAGATGGAGGGAATAAGAGATGAAACGATGAATCACCCGATTCTTGCGCAATGGCAATGGCCGCAGCCAGTAAGTGTTTTCGGGTGGCGTCTGTTTTAGCCAGTAATCTTGGCCCCGTGATCGGTGTAAAGGGAATCGCGCTAATTAGCTTGGGATAGTAATCCAGCCCATGGCGCTGGTAAGCCTCTGCCCATGCCCAGTCAAATACATACTCACCGTAGGAATGGGTCTTTCTATATAGCGGCATTGCGCCGATTAACTGCTGATCTGCATCCCTAATCGCTAAATGGCAGGGCGCCCAGCCGCTGTGCTCACCCACTGCGCCGGTGTTTTCAAGTGCCGCAAGATAGGCGTGGCGAATAAATGGCTGAGTGCCTGCGAGCGCATCCCAATCTGCTGCGGCAATGTCATCGATATGCGAGTGAAGGCTAATCATGCGTTTCCATTAGGTTTATGGCTTGCTGGGAGCAGATCATTGTTAATGATTCCTTATGCTCTGTCTCCTAGCTTTACTCTGTGGTTCAGGGTTTAGCTTTCTATCAAGGCAACTAAGCCTCTTTATTATTAGCTAAAGTGATATGCATATTGCGGAGCGGTAGTGAAAGATTGCATTTTTATTCTGTATTCCTAGGGTAAGCTTAGCCATCGGTTTGGAGGTGAAAAAATGCAAAAGAATTTAGCAGTCGGCTTGGTGGGCTTTGGTTATGCAGGGCAAACGTTTCATGCTCCCTTGATTGCCGCTACGGCCGGTTTGGATTTACGTTTTGTGGCGTCGAGTCAGCCTCAGTTAGTGACAGATCAATATCCAGAAGCCGCTGTGCTGCCCAATCCTATGGCGTTGATTAATGAACCTAAGGTCGATTTGGTGGTGCTGGCCACGCCCAATGCCAGCCATTATCCCTTAGCTTGCGAGGCTTTGGATGCGGGTAAGCATGTGGTGGTGGATAAGCCATTCACGCTTACGGTGGCCGAAGCTAGAGACTTGGCGAGCCGTGCCACAGCCAGTGGTAAGGTTTTGTCTATTTTTCATAACCGCCGCTGGGATGCTGATTTTTTAGGTTTAAAAGTGCTGCTGGCCAGTGGCCGCCTTGGTGAGATTACCCAGTTTGAAAGCCAGTTTGATCGCTATCGCCCGCAAACCAGAGATCGCTGGCGCGAAAGTGCCGAGCTGGGTAGCGGGCTGTGGTTTGATTTGGGCCCGCATTTAATCGATCAAACGTTGCAGTTGTTTGGCCCTCCGCAAGCGGTATTTGCCGATTTACAAATGCGCCGCACTGGCGCACAAGCGGTGGATGATTTTCATGTGCTGCTGCGCTACCCAACGATGCGAGTCAAACTGTCTGCCAGTTGTTTAGTCAGCGGTGGTACGCCGCGCTATGTATTGCATGGCAGTTTGGCGAGCTTTAGCAAGCAGGGCTTGGATATACAAGAGTCTCAGCTAAAAGCCGGGCTATTGCCGGATGCCGCAGGTTTTGGCCTCGATCCTATACCGGGTTTATTGCACCATAGCGTGAATGATCAAATCCAGAGTGAAGATATTGTCATGCCGCAGGGGCAATATGTGGCTTATTACGCGGGTGTGCGCGATGCGGTGCTGGGCTTGGGAAAAAATCCGGTTACGCCTTTTGAGGGCGTGCTGATTATGCAGCTGCTTGAAGCGGCTCAACAAAGTGCTGAAACAGGTGCTTGGGTGAAAATGGAGGGCTTTTAATGAGTAAATGGACGCTATGTTTTTTAGGCTTAATGATTAGCGGTATCAGCTTGGCCGAAGAAGTGGGCTCGGTAACAACCGCTTTTAAGCTGATAGGCCGCAATCACCGTGTGCAAGTCGATGCCTTTGACGATCCTAAAGTAGCAGGGGTCACTTGCTATATATCGCGGGCTAAAACAGGGGGCGTGAAAGGCTCGCTTGGTTTGGCGGAAGATAAAGCAGAGTTTTCGATTGCTTGTCGTCAGACCGCTAAATTAGTTTTTAAAGGCCCTTTGGCTAAGCAAGAAGAAGTGTTTTCTGAATCGGCCTCTATCTTTTTTAAATCGGTGCAAGTAGTGCGCATGATCGATGTTAAACGCAATACGCTGATTTACCTGACCTACTCAGACAAGCTGATTGAGGGAAGCCCGCAAAATAGTGTGACGGCCGTACCGGCAGGCGATGTGAAAATCCCTGTGAAGTAAAATTCAGCACTTCCTTGTTTTTAATCTTTGGAAATAAATTAATTTAAACGCGGCCTAGCCGCGTTTTTTTTGATTTATTTTTACAAAAAAGCAGCATTTTAATAGGTAGAAACGAAAGTTATTAAAATGTAGTCCTTTCGATTTACTTTCATTGTTATGGTCTGATCTTGTGGGGGCATGTTTTTGTTTGTTACGTAGTATTGTGTCATTTTTAAAAGTATGTGCTGTATTTATCTAGGGATTAGAAGTGATTTTGCTGATTTAATATTTATTTTGCATGTATTAATACTACATAAACCCGTTTTACATCACTATCAACTCTCGATTAAGTCGAAAATTTAGCCGTTTTAAGTCGAAAATTAATGCGTTGACACCCTTTGCTCTGTAGGAATAAATTCGAGTCACTTCCTTGTTGTCTTCAGGTTTTTTACGAGTAGTGAATGAATAAAAGCAGAGGTTCCCATGCCTAGTAGTCATTTAAAAAACATGCATAAACGGCATGAAAAGATTGTTGATCTATTGCGCCAACATGAAAGTTGTAATGTCAGTGTATTGGCTCAGGAATTAGGGGTTTCTACCGTCACTATTCGGCATGATTTAGATGAGTTAGAGCAAAGCGGTTGTATTCGCCGCTCTTATGGCCGCGCCACACTTTCGCAGAATTTTTCTTTTGAATTGGAATTCAGAGAAAAAGAAAATATCCGCTCAGAATCAAAGCAATTAATTGCCCGCAGGGCGGCAGATTTAGTTGAAAACGGTGATTCAATTATTGTGGATTCAGGCTCAACCGTCGCTTTATTAGCCCGCTATATTGCAAGCAATAAAAAAATCACCTTAATGACCAATGCGCTTAATTTAGCCAGCGAATTAGTGGCTGACCCGCGCTTTACCGTGATGATGACAGGCGGTACTTTGCGCGCCGATTCTTATTCCCTATGCGGGCCAGAAGCTGAGCAGGCCGTTCGATTACATCATTTTAATAAATTATTTATTGGCGCAGATGGCATTGATTTATTAGCTGGCGTGAGCACCACCAATGCGCAGGATGCGCAACTTAATCGCGCCATGTTGGCCGCTTGCGATCAGATTATTTTATTGTCTGATTCCAGTAAATTTGGCAAACGCAGTTTTTGTGTGATTTGCAAAATGCCGCAGGTCGATATTCTGGTCACAGATAGCGGGATTAGCGATGAATATCGGCAAGCATTAACGCAAATGGGCGTAACCGTGATTGTGGCGGAATAAAGTTTTTTAAAGGAGTAAGCCTTTATGTCTTATTTAATAGAAATGATCAAGCAGCATAAAGCTGGGCAAGCTAATGGTATTTATTCAATTTGCTCTGCCCATCCGCTGGTTTTAGAAGCGGCATTGCAGCAGGGCCTGCAAGACGATAGTTATATTTTAATTGAGGCTACTTCCAATCAGGTGAATCAATTTGGTGGCTATACCGGCATGAAGCCGGCCGATTTTAAAAACTATGTATTTGCAATTGCCGATAAAGTGGGATTTGCAAAGGCGCGCATTATTTTAGGCGGAGATCATTTAGGCCCAAATGCTTGGCAAAAAGAGCCGGCCGCTCAGGCCATGGCCAAGGCCGCCGAAATGGTCAGCGCCTATGTATTGGCAGGCTTTCGCAAAATTCATTTGGATTGCTCGATGTCGTGCGCGGGCGACCCTGTACCGCTGAGCGATGCCACGGTGGCCAAACGCGCCGCGGCTTTGTGCCAGGTGGCCGAAGGCGCTTGGCATACCGCAGGAGGGGAAGCGCCTGTGTATGTGATTGGTACCGAAGTGCCGGTGCCGGGCGGTGCGCAAGAGTCGCTGAATGCTGTGGAAGTCACCTCGCCCGAGGCCGCAGCGCAAACGTTGGCGGTGCACCAGCAGGTATTTGCCGAAGCAGGCTGCGCGGCAGCTTGGCCTAGGGTGATCGCGATGGTGGTGCAACCTGGCGTTGAGTTTGATCATCATAAAGTGGTGCGTTATCAGCATGATAAAGCCACCGCGCTCAGTGCATTTATTGCCAAAGAAGCGCTGGTGTTTGAGGCGCACTCTACCGATTACCAAACCGAGACCTCGCTTCGGGAGCTGGTGCAAGATCACTTTGCCATTTTAAAAGTCGGCCCGGGCTTAACTTTTGCTTTGCGCGAGGCGATGTTTGCGCTAGATGCGATTGAGCGCGAAGCCATAGGCGAATTTGCCGCTTCGCATTTAAAAGACACGCTCACTCAAGTGATGAAAGAAGAGCCAGATTACTGGCTGGCTTATTACGATCAGGCCGGGCATCAGCAGTATCTGGATCGCAATTACAGCTTGTCGGATCGGATTCGCTACTACTGGCCGCATCCAGAAGTGAGCGCGGCAGCGGCAAAACTGTTTGATAATTTACGCCGCCAGCCACCGCTGCCCACTTTAATCAGCCAATACCTGCCCGAGCAGGCCAAAAAAATCAGCGCGGGCTTATTGCCTGCCGAGCCTGAAGCATGGGTGGTGGATAAAATCATGGAAGTCACCCAGCTCTATGCCCGTGCATGCGGCACGGAGGCACAATCATGAATTACCTTAACTATGAACAAAGCGTGCTTGCCGACCGTGGTGCTGTGCACACCGCCCGTGAAATTAGCCAGCAACCTAGGCTTTGGCGCGAGCTGATGACGGGGCTGACCCAGGATAAATTAGCATGGAAAGCATGGATGCTGGATGTGCTATCCACGCCAAATTTACGGATTATCCTCTGTGGCGCAGGTACATCTGCCTTTGCAGGACGCACTTTAGAGCCATGGCTGCGGGCCTCTTTTGGCCTTGCCGCCGAGGCGATTTCGACCACCGATATTGTCAGCCAGCCGCTTGCCTATCTAGACCCATCGCGCCCCACCCTGATGGTGTCTTTTGCCCGTTCAGGTAATAGCCCAGAAAGCGTAGCGGCAGTGAATCTGGCTAATCAGCTTTTGCCCTACTGCCGCCATTTAGTGCTGACGTGTAATCCAGAAGGCGAGTTGGCGAAATACAGCCAGGATAATCCCCATGCCTATTGCGTGCTGATGCCTGAAGGCGCAAACGATCAAAGCTTTGCTATGACCTCCAGCTTCAGCTGCATGTTTGTGGCTGCGGCCATGATGCTGACGCCGGGCATTTTATTAAGCCGTGCCAAAGAGCAAATCGAAACCGTGGCGGCCTTTTGCGAATCGCAGCTGGAGGGCTGGGCATCGCAAGCCAAAGCGCTGGCAGGCAAAGGCTTTAAGCGTGTGATTTACCTTGGCAGTGGCGAAATGGCGGGGCTGGCAGAAGAGGCCGCTTTAAAAATGCTGGAGCTAAGCGCAGGGCAAATAGCCACGCGTTTTGATTCCACCTTGGGTGTGCGTCACGGCCCCAAATTTATGATCGACAGCCAAAGCTGCGTGGTGATGTTTATGGCCGCGGCAGATTCTTATACCCGCCGCTACGACGACGATCTGCAAGCGGAATTGATCGCCAATGGTATTGCCCAGCAGGTGGTCGCTCTAGGGCCGAAAAGCAGCGCTGCCTTACCCTTGATTGAAGTGACGATGGAGGGCGTGGATGAGCTGTATTTATCACTGCCTTATCTGCTGTTTGCCCAGCTCTTTGCTTTTGAATGTTCTTTAGCACGGGGCCTGGCACCCGATAACCCCTGCCCAACTGGCGAAGTAAACCGCGTGGTGCAAGGCGTAAAAATTTATCCCTATCCGGCTTAACTAACTGATGGTATGCCGCGAAAACCTAAATCTTGAAACACAGAGAGCACAGAGGACACGGAGTTTCACGGAGGTAAACATGACTTAAGTTCGGTTATTTTTAGGTTTTGAATGTTTTAAAACCCCGCTATTAGGATTCGTATCGCAGCTCATGATACGGGGCTTAAATCTCCCCTTGAAACACGCCGGAGCGAGGAACAAGCGGGGCGGGGTTTCGGCCAGGGAGCGAGGCCGCGAGCCAATCCCGCCTGCCGCCGACTCGATTGTCCGCAGCGCAGGGGCCTTCGTGTTTTTGAGGTTGTGGCTTGGCTTCGCTTCTTGGCCGTTCAAGAAAGGAAGGCCCCCGCGGTGGCTGCCCGCACCTAAATCAACGTGCCGAAGGCACTTAAATAATTAAAAAGACAAGGAGCACATCATGGCTGGGCCAAATATTTTACTTACCCGTATTGATAACCGGCTTGTGCATGGTCAGGTGGGTGTGACCTGGACAGGCAGCCTTGGGGCGAATTTGGTGTTGGTGGCCAATGACGCCGCGGCGGCCGATCCGGTGCAGCAAAACTTAATGGATATGGTGGTCAGCGATGGCGTGCAAACGCGCTATTTCACCCTGCAAAAAACCATCGATGTGATTCATAAAGCGGCGGCGCATCAAAAGATTTTGCTGGTGTGCAAAACCCCGCAGGACGTGCTGACGCTGGTGCAAGGTGGCGTGCCGATTCATGCCGTGAATGTGGGCAATATGCATTTTGCCGAAGGAAAGCGGCAAATTCATAAAACAGTGTCGGTGGATGATGCCGATGTGCAAGCTTTTCGCGAGCTGGCTGAACTTAAGGTGGTTTGCGAAATTCGTCGAGTGCCTGATGAATCGGGCGATCTTGTTTCTAAACTGCTGTAAGGATTGAAATCATGCTATTTGAAGCCTTATTGATTGCGCTGTTGGCGGGTGTGGCGGGGGTCGATTTATTTGACGGCCTGACGCATATGCACCGGCCCGTGGTGATTGGCCCTTTGGTAGGGCTGATTTTAGGTGATGTGCAAACCGGCTTGCTGGTGGGAGGTACTTTAGAGCTGGTTTGGATGGGCATGGTGCCGCTGGCCGGAGCGCAGCCGCCCAATGTGGTGATAGGCGGGATTATCGGCACGGCTTTTGCCATTTTGACCAAGGCCGAGCCTACAGTGGCGATTGGCGTGGCGGTGCCGTTTTCGATTGCGGTGCAAGGCTGCATTACCCTGCTCTTTACCGCATTCTCGCCGATGATGCACAAATGCGATGAGATGGTGAAGCGGGGCAATTGGCGTGGCATCGAGTGGGTGAACTACCTTGGCATGATCACGCTGTTTGTCTTTTACTTTGTGATGGCTTTTTTGCCGATTTATTTTGGTGCCGAAGCGGCAGGTGCTGCGGTGCAAAAAGCGCCGAAATGGGTGTTGGATGGCTTGAGCGTAGCGGGTGGCATGATGCCAGCGATTGGTTTTGCGCTGCTGATGAAAATCATGCTGAAAACCAATTACGTCGCTTATTTCATTATGGGTTTTGTGGCGGTGACTTATCTAAAACTGCCGATTCTGGCGGTGGCATTGGCCGCTTTAGCGATTGCAATGGCCGATTACTTTAATCAAAACCGCGCACAGCCTCAAGCTGCCCGCAATGTGGAGGTGGATGATGGGATTTAATGATACTGAAGCCGCAAATGCGGCCAAAGCCGAGCTGCGTATGCAGCAAGCCCTCGCTACCAGCCATGTTGAGCGCGATGACTATATCGATACCACGCCCGCCGAGCCGCTCACTAAAAAAGACATTAACCGCATGGCCTGGCGCTCTTTGGCCCTGCAAGCCTCGTTTAACTACGAGCGGATGCAGGCGGGTGGCTGGTTGTATACGATTTTGCCGGCACTGCGCAAAATCCATAAAAACCCAGAAGACTTAAAGAATTCCGCGCAGATGCATATGGAATTTATTAATGTCCACCCCTTTGATGTGACTTTTCTATCTGGCCTTGTGCTGGCGATGGAGCAGAGCAAGGAAAAAATCTCCACCATACGGGCCGTGAAAGTGGCGCTGATGGGGCCTTTGGGCGGGATTGGCGACGCGATGTTCTGGCTGACTTGGTTGCCGATTTGCGCGGGGATAGGTGCTGCGCTGGCGCTGGAAGGCAGTTTGTTTGGGCCGATTGTGTTTCTGCTGCTGTTTAATTCACTGCACTTTGGCCTGCGCTTCGGTTTGGCGCATTATGGCTACAGGGCGGGGCTGGGGGCGATTAGCGCTTTAAAAGCCAATACCAAGAAAATATCGCATGCCGCTTCGATTGTGGGGATGACGGTGATAGGTGCGCTGGTGGCATCTTATGTCAGGCTGTCTACGCCGCTGGAAATTCATGCCGGTAAAGCCAAAATTGCGTTGCAAGCCGATGTGCTCGATAAGCTGATGCCTAATCTCTTGCCGCTGGTATTCACCTTTTTGATGTTTGCCTTGATGAAAAAAGGCTATTCACCCGTGAAGCTAATTGGCGTAACGGTGTTGTTTGGTCTGGCTGGAAAATTATTCGGTTTCTTGTAATTACCGCTGCAGCGTGTGTGTTCAGGCAGGCGCTGCAGCTTTAAAGGATTAGAAAATGATTGCCTTAATTTTGACGGGTCATGGACGCATTGCCAGCGGCACTTATGAAGCGATTGTGCAGGTGTTTGGTGAGCAGGCGCAGCTGATTGCTGTGGATTTCCCTGAAGGCAACAGCACGGCGGTGCTTGATGCTTCTTTAAGACAGGCGCTCGCCACGGTGGATCAGGGCGCGGGCGCGGTGTTTGTCTGCGATTTATTGGGCGGCTCGCCTTTTAG
>JAPLQI010000130.1 GCA_026399755.1 Pseudomonadota bacterium | reverse complement strand
TTCATCTTCTTATATTCAAGGTGCTTTACGCCGTGCTCGGGTAGTACGATCCAGCCACGAGAAACCACCATTTCTAGCAACTCCAGCGGCTCTTCAATATTTGAGCAACGGACAGCAAATTCTTTGGCCTTGGCGCGGCACTCGCTATCTGTGGCGGTTTCCAGCCATGCTTGTAAATTGAACTTAGGATTCATTGCGCGGTGGCCTTGGCATACCACGCGTTTTGCTGGGTTGTTTCGCCTTCTACGATCAAGCTACCCAGCAAGCCGCGCACCTGCTTGAGCTTTGCGGACTCGCGCTCGAAATCAAATTGATTAATCCGCATCAAGCGGGCATGGATCGCCACATCGGCTTTTCTGGCCCATGCCAATAAATCATCCAGCTCTGCGCTCTCTTCGCTATTCATGACAGGTAAAGGCTTAGGCTGTGGCTTGAGTGTGGCTATCACTTCTTTGCCATCATCGGTATAGATAAAAGCGGGGCGTTCTTGCTTCACTTCTGGGGCAGGCATATCAGGCGCATTTCTGACCATGGCTAAAACAAGGCTTCGCGCATCAACACTGACTTCAGTCACCACACAGCGCTTAGGCTCTAAAGTGCGGCTTTGCACCTGAATGCTTTGTTTTAAAGGCTTTGCGAGAGCGGCCATGTTTTATCCAGACGTGACAAAGCCCCTGCGGCTGTTAAACAGGCGCGGGAAGGCTTAGATAAAAGGGGGATTACTTCGGGTTAAAGCGCGAGGGGGAGTTGCTGTTCTTTAAACTTTGGATCGTTTGCAGGAGGGAATTCTGTCCATTTAAAGACTTCCTGATCTTCGCTGTACTTGGCGACTCTTGCCTCGGTGATCTGAAAGCCAACTTTTAGTCTAGCGCCGCAACATCGGCAGCCGACTTGAGCGGTGGTGGCTGTTGGAGTAATCCGGACGCTGGTTCGCGTATGCGTTTTAGAATTACAGTATGGGCAATGAATCTCTACGGCCATGATGATTACTCCAAAGCTAACAAAAATTACAAAAGCAAAAGGCAGAGCCACAAACGACTACCATTCGTCGGGTAAAGCGCTTATATTTCTCTACGAAACTTAATCGCGCCTTAAGCAACAGTGGCTTGTTCTATCTCGATAAGAGCAATGTCTTCTAAGTCTTTAAGCTCTTCTGCTGGGATTTCAACCCCACGAAAAGCCAAGCCTTCTAAGATCAATAATCGGCACATAGAAGCAACAGATCTTGATTCTTGTTTTGCGATTGACCCCACAACGGGATGCTCAATTGTTGTTAATCGTAAATTGATGCCTCGGCGGCTGAGTAGGCCGCGCGGCGCTCTGGGCATTGTCTGATCACCTGCCTCGTTTTCTATCATTGTTTAAGTTACCATTAAGGTTATTTAGAGTGTCACTAAGCGACTTGTCAGAATCTATGGATCAATTATCTACAACACCTACTACGCCGTCAATAGAAAAGTCTGACATGTTGGATATTTCTATTCGTTTTAAAGAGGAAAGAAAGCGCTTAGGCTTATCTCAAAAAGAGGCCGCGAAGGCGCTTGGCGTCTCAATTAGCTCACTTGGAACTTATGAAAGAAACCAAGTAACACCACTTGTTTTGGTACTATTGCCGCTCTATAAATTAGGTGCAGATATTCAGTACATAGTAACGGGCGAGCGCAGCTCGGCAAGGCTGCCAGATACTGAACAGCAGTTGATCTCCGCTTTCCGTTCTGCACCTGAGCCGGTGCAAGCAGGGATAATGGCGATGCTTCAAGTAAGCCCTGCCACCCGTAAAGAATCGCCTTCAAGCCCCTCACAAGTTTTTCATGGTGAGGTAGGCCAAGTCATCAAAGGCGACTTCAAGGCAAAAAACATCAGGTTTAAATAGCTCCATTGCTTTTCTTTGAGCTGGTCGCTCTGTTTGATTGAGTCAGCCCGCATAGCGGGCTGTTTTATTTTTGGTGATCACAAAAATGAAAGCTCAATCATTCTCATGCACGAGTATTGTCACAAATAAGAAGGTTCAAATTAACCATGCGCATTTTTTGGGCAATCGTTTCTCCGCGTATTTGTTATTTATGAGTATTTTTATGGCATTTTCTCTAGGGTTTATTATTGGTAAGGAATATTTTCTTCCTCGAATGTATGAAGCAAGAATCATCATCAAACCACGCTCCCAGCCACGGATACTTGTGGCTCCTGATGAAGGTAAATCACTGACTAATGGCGTTGACGCATTTATTCCCGAATAAAAAATATGTTGAGAGTATCCTGCTTGAAAAAATGAAAAGCTAAACGGCGGCCAGATGGTCGCCGTTTTTGTTTATCCGTCTACTTCACTGGCCTTTACTTCCAACTCCAAAGCCGTGGTGTAGCCGCTATCGGTTAGGCTGTGCGTGGCGCGGCTGATGATCCAGTCTTGCTTATCGATGATGGGCTTAAAGCCTGAAACGCTGGCGGGCAGTTCGGGGAAGAGTTCGGGGCGGCCATAGGCTAGGGTGATTGAGAATTGAGCCACGCCACGTTGC
>JAPLQI010000115.1 GCA_026399755.1 Pseudomonadota bacterium | reverse complement strand
AGTAGCCGAAACGCCACCAATGGTTAAAGGCACGGTTTCTGGGGTGATTTCTACTAGCGCGTCGTCCACTGTTGGCAGGGTGACTGCAAAACCAGTCACACCCGCAGGAACCGTAATCAGGCCTGTCGTCGCGCTATACGTTACGCCATTGCTGAAGGTGGCTGTGCCGTAATCAGCGGGACTGGCTGAACCACCGCCGAGGTTGAAGGCGTAGGTTTCAATCTTGGTGGTGGCGGTACTCAATGTGACGTTGAAGACGAGGTTGTTGCCTTCAACCACATTGTCATCCGCCACACCCGGATTACCCACTTCAATACCGGTAATGGCGGGGCTGTCATTATCCAAAATCCCACCTGTAGCCGAAACGCCACCAATGGTGAGCGGTACAGTTTCTGGAGAGGCTTCGACTAGCAAATCGTCAACCGTTGCTAATGTCACTACAAAGGTCGTAACTCCAGCCGGAACGGTGATTAAACCAGTAGCGGGGTCGAAGGTAACGCCATTAGTGAAGGTGGCTGTACCGTAATCGGCAGCACTGGCTGTGCCACCACCCAGAATAAAGGCATACGTTTCAGCTTTGGTGGTAGTGGTACTAAGGGTGACGTTGAAGACCAGATTATTGCCTTCAACCACGTTGTCATCCGCCGCGCCCGGATTGCCAACTTCAATCTGGCTAATAACAGGGTCATCAACTGGGGTAATCGTGAGTGTCAGTGTGCTACTACCTGTACCACCCAATGGATCGACAACGTTATAAGTGGCCACCGGCACAGGGCCGTTGTAGTCCGTAACAGGGGTAAAGGTGTAATCGCCATTGGAGGCAATCAACAAGGTACCGACATCTGGAATAGTGGCAAGTTGGCCTGCCGTAAAGGTGCCTGGCAAGCCTGCGATGGTAAAGCCTGTAACCGTTAAGTCACCATCTGGATCGCTATCATTGCTCAGTACATTGCCAGTGGCCGGTGTGTCTTCAAGAACAGTGGCGGTGTCTGCTTGAAGATTAGCGGGATCTTCAACCGGTGTAATCGTCAGCGTTAGCGTGCTACTGCCCGTGCCGCCAACTGGATCGACCACATTGTAAGTAATCACAGGCACGAGGCCGTTGTAGTTGGCTGCGGGGGTGAAGGTGAAATCGCCATTAGGCACAATCGTAAGCGTACCTACATCAGGAATAGAAGCGGTCTGGCCAGCAATCGTTGTTTCGGCAAAGCCTGCTACAGTAAAGCCGGTAACGGTCAGTGGCCCATCCGCATCCGTATCATTGCTCAGTACATTGCCTGTAACGGGGGTGTCTTCTGCTCCATTAACCGCATCTGCGCCAAGGATGGCGGGGTTAGGGCTGGCCACAATAGGCTGAGCTGTTGCACCATTAAGAGGGGGTAGATTAGTCGTGCCTTGATCAGCACCGGCGAAGTTAAACGCCAGAGGGGTCACTCCTTCTACGATGCGAGTCAACTCAACGAAGGAATGGCCTTCTCCACTTGCTCCACCGCCCAAACCGGCCGCCGTTGCTTCTAGTTCAGTGGAGAGATCTTTGCCACTTGCAAGTGCTGCAGCAATATCCTTAGTTGAGGCATCTAGATTTGCAATGGCTGCCGCTGCTGCGTCGACCGGTGAAATTCCCAGCATTTGTGCATCGAGCTGAACAGTACGATCCCCGCCGATATCAAGCAATTCGCCATTGGGCATCAATAACTGCACTCGCCCATCTACCGAGGTCACAAAGATTTCATTTTCATTCAACTGCTGGCCTTCTTTCAAAGGCACTGACTTACCTGTCGCATCACGCAAAAATACGGTCCCCGTTACTTGCACAACGGTGGCATTAGGTTTGCTTGCACTAATTTGCTCGGCCATGATGGTTCAACCAGTTGAATGAGTTAAGCTTTAGGCTAGTCTCTGTCAAATGGCCTGCCTACTGTACTCAGGTACAGAGGCATATACCGATGGTCTGAATTACAAAAAACCTAGGTCTGAAGCCTGGGTCTTGTTAGGGTTTAGCGTATCCCTTTCGCTAACAAAGCTAACTGTAAGCGATCGCTTACTTTTAGCTTTTCAAAAATTAGGCTGAGGTGAAATTTAACCGTTCGCTCTGTAATGCCTAAGTCTCGGGCAATTTCTTTGTTCATACTGCCATTAGAGGCCAAAATAGCTACTTCTCGCTCTCTGGCCGTTAAAGGTGCCATCCATATTTGCGGATCTTTAGGCACAAATATTTTATTTACCGAACGAATCAAGGCCTGCAAAATAGCGGGCCCCGCCCAAACACCTCCTGCAGCAACAACATTCATAATGGCCTGCAAAGATTCACTTGCGGCATAGCTATGACAATAGCCACGTGCGCCTGCTGTTAATGCCGCCATATGCTCTGTATCACTTGGTATCGAGCTTAAAAATACCAACTGATTGGCCGAGGCATAACTCCCCCAAATGGCATCCGTCAGCAGAGGTAAGGCAGGGAGTGCCAAGTCAATCAGCACCACATCACCCGCAGCCTGGCTTAAGGCCGAGATGGAATCTAGCCTTACAAAATCCTGTTGTGTGCTTTGCTGAATATGCGCAAACAAAAAGGGATCGGCAGTTAAAATAGAGAAGTTCATCGCTCAGTCAACGCATTAGATTTTGCACGGAGTACCGGTTTTAATAGGTAGGACAGCACCGTTTTCTTCCCAGTCAGAATATCAACCTCGGCCACCATACCCGGAATAATGGGCAGCTTTTTATCACCCGCTTTCAAAAAACTAGCGTTGGTTCTTACTTTCACAATATAAAAAGCATTCCCTTTTTCATCCACCACAGTGTCCGCACTAATCTGCTCCAGCTTTGCATCAAGCCCGCCATAGATAGAGAAATCATAGGCAGTAAACTTCACAATTGCTGGCGCACCCGGGCGCAGAAAAGCGATATCTTTCGGCAAAATACGCGCTTCCAGCAAGAGGGCATCATCTCCTGGCACAACTTCAATAATATCTTTACCAGGCTGAACCACCCCCCCTACAGTATTAACTTGCAACTGCTTTACAGTCCCATTCACTGGGGAGCGAATTTCAGATTGCTTCACGCGATCGGCAAGCGCCACGCTGCCTTCGGTCAGACTATTGAGCTTGCCTACGGTTTCGCCTAACTCCGAACGTGCTTGGTTTCTAAACGTCAGCTCTACTTCACGAATTTTACTACCCGCCTCACTCATAGCCGATTGAATACGCGGAATTTGCGACCCTGCGGAATCTCGCTCGCCTAAATAGCGGGAGACATCACGCTCTAAACGCAAGATTTCTACATCAGAAACTGCACCACTTTTTAGTAGCGGCTTAGTGGCTTCCAGCTCACGCAAAGTAAGTGCATAGCCCTGCCCTGCTTGCTCACGCCTTGCTCGTGCTTCATTTAGCTCTTGCCCGCGTTGCACCAACTGCTGCTCTGCACCGCTAATCAAAGCATTCATTTCAGCCTTGCGGGATTCATACAGGCTCCGCTCCTGAACCACAATTTCAGGCGATTCAGTTTGCACTTCGGCAGGGACAATAAACGGTAGGCCAGAAGACAAAGCCTCAAGACGCGCCGCCTTGGCCTTTAGCGACAAATACTGCGCACGGTTTTCTTTAAATGAGGAGACAAAGCGCGTTGGATCAATCGTAATCAGCAATTGGCCAATTTTCACTTGCTGGCCTTCTCTGACTAAAATTTCTTTAACAATCCCACCATCCAAGCTTTGAATAACTTGAATTTGCCGCGAAGGAATGACTTTTCCTTCGCCTCGTGTCACTTCATCAATTTTTGCCAAGCCCGCCCAGAGCAGCACCACAAACACCGTGAGCGCCGAGGTCCAAACCAAGATTCGCGCACCACGCGGGCTTTGCTCAGCAATCACCCAATCAGCATCGGCTACAAAATCATTGTGATCAATTACATCGTGAGCTTCGCCTTGGAATAAATAGCGATCAAAATAATGAGAGCTTTTTTTAACTAAAGTTTGCCACTTGCTGCGAAAAAAAGTGGGCTTAACGGGTTCAATCTGCATCATTAGCTGGTCCTGCCTATTCTGCCCTGCTGCAGAGCTTCAATGACCTGTGCCTTAGCGCCATCGGCCACAACTTGCCCTTGATCTAATACGATTAACCTATCGACTAAATCTAGTAAAGAGGTGCGATGCGTAACCAAGAGCAAGGTTTTTTGCGTTATATAGGCTTTTAAGCGTGCTTTTAGTTTTTCTTCAGAAAGATGATCCATCGCGCTGGTGGGCTCATCGAGCAAGAGCATAGGAGGATCATTCAACATGGCACGGGCAATCGAAACGGTTTGCCGTTGCCCGCCAGACAAGGACTCGCCGCGTTCGGCAATCAACATATCAAAGCCACGCGGGTGCAAATCTGAAAACTCTTTCACGCCTGCTAACTCGGCAGCAGCCAAAATACTCGCGTCATCGGCAAATGGCGCGCCCATCGCAATATTCTGGCGTAGCGTTCCATAAAACAGTATCGGCTCTTGCGGCACATGGCCAATGGCACGACGTAACTCTGCCGGATCGATTTGCCGAGTATCCACGCCATCAATTAAAACAGCGCCTTCGGTTGGATAATAAAGCCCAAGAATTAACTTCTCTATCGTGGTTTTTCCAGAGCCTATCCGGCCAATAATGGCCATTTTTTCACCGGCTTTTAATTTAAACGACACATTATTCAATACTTTTTCATCGCTACCGGCGTAGCCAAAACTCACATTTTTAAACTCAATCTCACCCCGAAATGATTCACGGTGTAAGAAGTTGCTATCGACAGGGCGCTCAACGGGTAATTGCATATGCGATTCAATACCCGCCAAAGACGTGCGGGCATTTTGATATTGCATGAGTAAACCAGCGACTTGCCCAAGCGGGGCCAAAGCCCTTCCCGATAACATAGAGGCGGCAATAATCCCCCCCATCGTCACCATATTTTCGGTCAGTAAATACACCCCAACCATAATCACCACCACGCTCACTAATTGGCTAATGAGCGAAGCAAAGTTGACGGTGGTTGACGAAAGTAATTTAAGTTTTGAGCCAACTTGCGCCAAGAAATGGGTAGAACGCTCCCAACGGCGCTGGAACTCGCTTTCCGCGCCCATCACCTTGATGGTTTCAATCCCCACCAGCCCTTCGACCAAAGTGGCATTACGCTGGGCCGATGCACGCTGGGTCAGCTCGACCATTTCCTGCATTTTGTCTTGCGCCAGCAGCGTAAAGCCCACCACCAGCACAATCCCCACCATGGCAGGCACGGCCAGCCACGGCGAAATCCAGACCATCACCAAGAGGAAAATCAGCACAAAGGGTAAATCAACGAGGGTGGTAATCGAGGCCGAGGCAATAAAATCGCGCACCGATTCAAACGCACGCAAATTGGCGACAAAAGAGCCGACCGATGCTGGGCGCGCTTCCATACGAATACCCAACACCCGCTCCATAATCAGCGCAGAGAGCGTCACATCGATACGCTTAGACGCTACATCAATAATATGGCCGCGAATGGTTCGTAACAAGAAATCAAAACACAGCACCGCCAAAGCGCCCAAGGCTAAGACCCAGAGCGTTTCCAAAGCATGATTAGGCACCACCCTATCGTAGACATTCATAGAAAACAGCGGCATCGCCAGCGCCAACAAATTGATCAGCAGCGCGGCCAGCAGGGCATCACGATATAAACGCCAGTTGTCCTTCACCACGCTCCAAAACCAATGGCGGCTGCGCACTGAACCATGCTCTGGCGCGCGCGTTTCAAACCTAAATTTAGGCCGGACAAAAATGGCAATCCCGTTATGTGCAGCCCCTAAGGTTTCTGCATCGACCAACTCGGATGATTCTCCCGTTTCAGGAAAACAAACCCGAGCCATACGGTCCTCAGTCCACTCCAGCAATAAGCAAGCGCCGCGATCTTTTAGCAGCAAAATAACGGGAAAGAGTGCGGTCGGTAATTCTTGTAAGGAGCGGCGCACCACACGGGCGGATAAACCGGCTCGGGCGGCTGCGCGAGGCACAAGGGAAGGTGAAAGTAGATTATCGGTGAGCGGCAGGCCCGCCGATAAGGCTTCGCATGTCCACGGCTGCCCGTGGATACGCGTCAGCTCGGCCAAGCAATCCAAAAGAGGGTCAAAACGACTCTGATGTTCGCCCACTCGCCATTCAGGACGATTAGGCGCGGTTGAATGGCTGGGATTGGACTCGCTCATGCATTAACTTTATTTTAGTAGTGATAAAAAAATGTTTCTGCTGATATTGTAAACTTAATCAATATGCCTATTGTATAGAGCATCAATACCAAATGTATATAAGAAAAATTACATACTAATTAATCGATTAATACTTTTCCAGGATTCATCATTCCATTCGGATCAAACACTTGTTTTATTCGCTGCATCAAAGCTAATTCTAAAGGATTTCTATATTTGGCTAAATGATAACGCTTTAATTGTCCAATACCATGTTCTGCACTGATACTGCCATTGTGAGACGCAACACAGGAATAAACAATATCATTGACAGCAAGTTCATCCATATACAAAGCAGCCGTTTTATCTGTTCTAAAAACGTTGTAATGCAAATTGCCATCGCCTAAATGTCCAAAAGCAATAATTGCCGCATCGCTAAATGCAAATGCTAATTGCTGACCGCATTCATTTAGAAATGCGGGGATATTCCCAACAGGCACACTAATATCGTGTTTGATACTCACGCCTTCTCTGCGCTGCGCCTCGGGGATATGCTCTCTGAGCTGCCAAAAGTCCCTCGCCTGCTTACTATTTTGCGCAAGCAAGGCATTATCACAGCCAAGAGCATGTAAAACATCAGCCAGTTGATCTGTCAGCGTATGGCTATCGCCGCCATCAGACAGCTCCACTAACACCGCCCATTCTGGTAAAGGGCTAAATGGATGAGGCAAACTTGAGCATTGTTTGGCCAGCAATTCAAAACAGGGCTTGGAGATTAACTCAAAAGAAGTTACCCGATCGCCTACCGCAGCCTGCACCCCACGTAGCAGCTCAACCGCCGCCGTTGGATCGCTCACAGCCACCAAAGCCGTTGCATGCGCCGTGGGTAGGGGATAAAGCCTCAGTACGGCACGGGTAATCACGCCTAGCGTTCCTTCAGAGCCTACAAAGAGCTGCTTTAAATCATAGCCGGTATTGTCCTTTCTTAAACCCCGCAAACCATTCCAGACCTCTCCACTGGGCAAAACCACTTCTAAACCCAAGGTCAGCTCTCGCATATTGCCGTAGCGCAGCACATTCACGCCGCCTGCATTTGTCGCTAAAGCACCGCCGATGCGGCAGGAGCCAGAAGCCGCCCATTCGGCAGGAAATAAGCGATTAGCCGCTCTTGCTGCCGCTTGTACATCGGCCAGAATGGCACCTGCTTCCACAATCATGGTGTTGTTATCAGGATCAACCTCAATAATTTGATTCATCCGCTCCAGCGAGAGCACCAAGGCCGTACCCGATGCATCGGGAGTGGCCCCGCCGCAGAGGCTGGTGTTCCCTCCCTGCGGCACAATAGCTACGCCATGCGAGGCGCAAAGCCCAATTACCGACGCCACTTCAGAGGTCGATCTCGGCCTAGCCACAGCCAGTGCGGCCCCTTGATAACGGCGGCGCTGATCGAGGCAATAGCCCGTAGTATCCTTGCCCGTTAAAACACCTGCCGTATCCAGCAAACCTTTAAGTGCATCTAAAAAAATGTTCACAGCCAGAAATCCTGCCGCTCTGCATGAGCACTAATGACCCGCTGAAAATGCGCAGGGTCTTTTGCAAACGTCATTTCACCGGCAGCCGGTGTATAAAAATCGTGCAGACGTGATACCCAAAAACGCAGCGCAGCGGCACGTAATACCAGCGGCCAAGCCGTAATCTCGTCGCTTTGTAAAGCACGAACGCCTTGATAGCCCAGTAACAAAGCCTTGGCTCGCTCAGCATCGATATCGCCCGACTCGCACACACACCAGTCATTCAAGGTAATTGCTAAGTCGTATAAAAGCGCATCATTACAGGCGTAATAAAAATCAATAAAGCCGCCAACATGGTCGCCATTTAATAAGACGTTATCGCGGAATAAATCCGCATGAATCACGCCTTTGGGCAAATCAGCAAAATTCTGCTCGGCTTGCAAAGCCAGCTCGCCTCGCAGCTGCTCAGCATCAGCGGCACTCATCAAATCAAATAACTGCGGCGCAGTTGTATTCCACCAATCTGCACCACGCGGATTTTTCATTTCCCCACGATAACTACGTGCAGCCAGATGCATTTGTGCCAGCATCTCCCCGACTTCAAAGCACTGAGCCGCACTCGGCTCATCCACCACAGTGCCTGGCACACATTGCACCAGCAAGGTAGGGCGGCCATTGAGATCATCAACGTATTGATCCGCTAAATTTGCAATGGGTGCTGCTACAGCAATGCCGTGGTCAGCCAAATGGGCCATCAAATCAACGTAAAAAGGCAGCTCATCGGCAGCCAAGCTTTCAAACAATGTCAGCACATAGCGACCGTGCGTAGTCGTTACAAAATAATTGGTATTGGTAATGCCTGCGGCAATGCCTTTAAGCTCTAGCAAGCTGCCAATGGAGTAACGCTTCAGGAAGGGACCGAGGTCTTCCGCAGTCACGGTCGTAAAAACTGACATAGATTCAACTCAAAATTCAAAAATAACCCAACGTGGCACAGATAAATTACTGCCACCCAAATCATCACTGCGATCAAAACGCCCCTGCCCTTCCTTATCAATCAGAAAATAAGGGAGGCCCACTTTGGGAGTTACTTTCACCATATAAAGCTTACCCCTGAGGCGGTACTCAGCAATCGTTGCGTCGGCTTTTTCGATAACACGGATTTCCGGTGTTTCAAGCACTTTTGCTTCGCTTTCGGTCGCAGGCAAGGGTGGGGGGGCATCGCTAGGCGCAGCTGCAAACACAGTGCTACTCAATAAGAGGCTAAGTAAAATAGGGCGCATTTGATTTCCTTTTTAGGCCTGCTCAGTCCACAGGCCCAGTCTGATTGCTTATTATTTAACTGGCCATGATTTGTAGAAATGGTCACAAAGGGGCGTTTATCGCGACAATGCCCCTACAGAATCCACCAAAATCTTGACACGTACATCAGAGCGATCATGAAATAAATGTCAGCAGTGCCATGCTTAAACTGACAGATAAAAACAGCGATTCAATGGCTTAAGCCTTATAATACGCTGGATTCATACATATTTTAGCAAATCAAAACCGAGCACTTCTAGCTTAATCATCAGCCACAGCGGCTGTTTTTCTTACATCAAGTATAGAGAGTTTCATCGCATGGCGACCCTGCTTTTAATTGACGGCTCTTCCTACCTCTACCGAGCCTTCCATGCGATCCGCGATTTAGCGGCACCGGACGGCACTCCAACTAATGCGCTGTACGGCTTTGTTAATATGCTGAAAAAGCTGCGCCAGCAAACACCTGCCGATTATATCGCCTGTGTATTTGATGCCAAGGGCAAAACTTTTCGCGACGATTTATACAGCGAATACAAGGCTCAGCGCCCATCGATGCCCGATGAATTGCGCGTGCAAATTGCGCCGATTCATGCCGCAGTGAAAGCTTTCGGCATCAAAATTCTGATGGTCGATGGCGTAGAAGCTGACGATGTGATTGGAACACTTGCAAGCTGGGGAACAGAACACGGTATTACTACCATTATGTCGACTGGCGACAAAGATATGGCGCAGCTGGTTAATCAATATGTGCGTATCGAAAACTCGATGACTGAAGAAGTGCTCGATATCGAAGGCGTGATCAACAAATTTGGCGTACGCCCTGAGCAAATTGTCGATTACCTCGCGCTGATTGGCGATACCGTCGATAACGTCCCAGGCGTACCAAAATGCGGCCCAAAAACAGCTAAAAAATGGCTAGACGAATACCAAACACTCGATGCCGTGATGGCCAATGCAGATGCCATCAAAGGCGTCGTGGGTGAGAATTTACGCAATACACTTGAATGGCTGCCGATGGCCAAGCAGCTGGTCACCATTAAATGTGATTTAGATTTAAGCAGCGAGCTGCCACAGCAATTTGCCGATTTGGTGCCGCAAACAGAAGACTGGGACACGCTGCTAGGAATTTTTCGCAGCGCAAATTTCCGCAGCTGGATCCGCGAAGCAGAAAGCAAGGCTGCTGCGGCTTCCATTCCAGCCCCTGCCAGCGACGATTTGTTTAGCTTGGTAGCAAGCAACAGCGCTGTTATCAAAGAAGAAACGAAAAGTAGCGCCCCAGTTTTCGAAGTTGTCGAAACACCACGTCCACCTGTAGAGCGCAACTACCAAACCATCCTGACCGATGCCGAGCTTGATAGCTGGCTAACTCAACTGATGGCTGCTCCAGTTGTATCGCTCGATACCGAAACCACCGGTCTGGACGCTTTAAATTCGCAAATTGTCGGCATGTCGTTTTGCATAAGCGAAGGCCTCGCTGCCTACTTGCCGCTCGCCCACCGCGGGCCAGATGCCGTAGAGCAGTTGCCGCTGGATGCCACACTCGCCAAGCTCAAGCCTTGGCTAGAATCGGCCAGCCATAAAAAGCTCGGCCAAAATTTAAAATTTGATCAACATATTTTTGCCAATCACGGCATTGCATTAGCCGGTGTCGAAGACGACACCCTCTTGATGTCCTACGTCCTAGCCAGCCACGAAAAACACAGTATGGATGCGCAAGCCGAGAGAGAACTCGGCGTTGCCACCATTAAATTTGAAGAACTCTGCGGCAAAGGGGCCAAGCAAATTGGCTTTGATGAAGTAGCGGTAGAAATTGCCAGCGTTTACGCCGCCGAAGATGCTGACATCACCTTGCAGCTGGCCCACGCCATGTTGCCGCGCCTGACGGGTGGGCTGGCGCATGTTTACCGCGAAATCGAAATGCCATCGCGCAGCATCTTGTTTGAAATGGAGCGCACCGGCGTGCTGCTCGATAGCCACAAGCTCAATAAGCAAAGCCATGAAATTGGCCTACGCTTACTGGAACTCGAGCAAAGTGCTTATGCTTTGGCAGGGCAGCCGTTTAACTTAGCTAGCCCCAAGCAAATTGGCGAAATTTTCTTTGAGCAGCTCAAGCTGCCTGTGATCAAGAAAACCCCTAAGGGCGCGCCGTCTACCGATGAAGAAGTGCTGCAAGAGCTGGCAAAAGACTTTCCGCTGCCTAAAGTGCTGCTCGAACATCGCTCGCTGTCTAAGCTGAAATCGACTTACACCGACAAGCTGCCGCTGATGGTTAACCCACGCACTGGCCGTGTGCATACCAGCTACAACCAAACTGTCGCCATCACGGGCCGCTTAAGCTCTAGCGAGCCTAATCTGCAAAATATCCCAGTAAAAAGCATGGAAGGCCGCAAGATTCGTGAAGCCTTTATTGCGCCCAATGGCTGGCAAATTATGTCGGCCGATTACTCGCAAATCGAGCTGCGCATCATGGCGCATCTATCAGGTGACAAGGACATGATCGCCGCGTTCAATTCAGGTGAGGATATCCACCGCACCACCGCCGCCGAAGTCTTTGCTGTAGCACTCGATCAAGTCAGCAGCGAGCAGCGCCGCTACGCCAAAAGCATTAACTTTGGCCTGATTTACGGCATGGGCGTATTTGGCCTTGCTGCCCAACTAGAAATACCGCGCGACGCCGCCAAAAACTTTATCGACCGCTACTTTGCGCGTTTTCAAGGCGTGGCTAAATATATGGAAAACATCCGCGCCAGCGCCAAAGAACACGGCTATGTAGAAACAGTCTTTGGCCGCCGCCTGTGGTTGCCGGAGATCAAATCTGCCAACGCCGCCCGCCGCGCTGGGGCCGAACGCGCCGCGATTAATGCGCCCATGCAAGGCACCGCCGCTGATTTAATTAAATTGGCTATGATTAATGTAGCCGATTGGATTAAAGCGGAAGGCCTGCAAAGCCGATTAATTATGCAGGTGCATGATGAATTGGTGCTGGAAGTACCCGATGCAGAGGTCGAACTAATGCGGGTGCAATTGCCGATCAGAATGGCGCAAGCTGCCGAGCTAACTGTCCCTTTATTGGCAGAAGTCGGTGTTGGCCTGAATTGGGAGGAAGCTCACTAAAACTGACACTCTCTTTGTCAGCCCTGAGTAAATAGTCTACAGTCCAACTAAAGCTTTAAATTACATCTACTTGGCATTAAACGGCTCACCTTATTAATGATGATAAATACTCCCCCCATCAGGCTGCGTTTTAGTTGGCAGCTGCTGTGCATTGCTCTGGTATTGAGCGAGCCAGCTGCCGCCCTCACGCTGGGGGAGCTGACCATCAATTCTGCGGTTGGGCAACGCTTTCGGGGTAGCGTGAGCTACCAGCTATCCCCAGAAGATGGCTTAGCCGAGGATTGCAGCAAACTCAGTATCATCGCCCCAAATAATGATCTGCCAGGCCTAGGCCAAGCTTCGTTACGCCTGCAAAGCAAAGAGCGGGGTGGGCAGATTTTGATTCAATCTGCTGATGTAGTTTATGAGCCTATGGCCAGCTTCAGCATTAAAATGGAGTGTAAAGGGCAGCATCTTCAACGCAGCTACACCGTGTTTTTAGATCCTGCTCCGCTTAATCCGCCCAGCGTGGCAGAAGAGACACAGCCAATAACGAAGAAGCCAAGCACCACAGCAGTACGTAGTCACGCTCAGCGCACTGCGAATATCAGCAAGCCCAAAATTCAAACGCCCCCCCCTCTATATAGCGAGCCAAAAAACACCGCCGCAATAGCCACTCCGCCCGCAGAAATCCTCGCGCTACCGGCAAGTGGTGGGCAACTGAGAATTGAAAGCGAATTAAACATTAAAAATCAAGCACCTGCGGTACTCAGCCCAGAAGAGCTAAAAACTAAAATCGCCATGATGCAGAGCTTGCAAGAACAGCTGCAATCAGAAATGACTCGCCTGCAACAATCTATGCAACATTTACAAATGCTAAGCGCAGGCAAGCTTAGCGCCAGCACAACTGCTCCAGCTGCATCCTTGAAAATCAGCAACACCGAGCCGCCAATACCAAGCAGCGCACCCACGCCAACCGCCGCCGCCATTCAACGACATCAAGCCGAGGATCAGTCCAAGAGTAGCTGGTGGATGGCCGCTGTGATCGCCTTATTAGCCGCCGGAGCAGGTGTCGGCTTATGGCTACGTCGTAGGCAAAACCAAAATACTTGGGATGCCGATGTAGAAAGCGCCATTTCCCAGCTGTCGCGCCCCCTGCACAAACCCAATAAACAAACTGATGCGCAGGACGAGCACTCGCTATTTAGGCATAGCCAATTATTTTATGGCGGCATCGAAGTTCAAGAAGAAGATGGCAGCGCCACGCTAGAAAGAGCACAGCTGCTAGTGGCCCAAGGCGAAACAGATCAAGCGATCGAATTGCTCTATCACACCATCGAAGAAAACGAAGCCGATAATGAGCCATGGTTACTGCTATTCCGCGTTTTACGCCAACAAGGCATGAAGACCGAATATGCTCAACTTGCAAGACGCTTCCACGATCTAGACGGCGATGCGGACGATTGGGCTTTGGTGCGCAATATTGGCTATCGCCTTGATCCAGAAAATCCACTCTATAGTGCACATAATGAGGAAGTAGAAAGCACCACGCTAGCCACGATCCCAGCAGACGTCGAAGAGATCGCCAAAGGCATCGTCATTGAGCACGATTTCACCCCACCTAGCCCTATTGCAGCGCCTGTAGAAGTACACACTGAGCCCGAACCACTGCGTGAGCAAGACGCCATGTTGATGGATTTTTTATCCACGCCAAGCGATGCCGACAACGAAACGATTCCAGAAAAAAAATCATCCGTACCGCAAGTGATCTCACTCGACCTCCCTCCCCTCGATTTTGCTCCCGCTGAAGATGAAAATAGCCCTTTGGATCTTGCCTTGCAGAGCAATCCCGATGACGTCCCCCTCAGCGATGAAGAAGTAGAAACCATAGAAGTCTCCACCCCCAGCGAAGACGAAGAGCCATTAGAAGCCTCATCCCGCAACAAAGACGAAGAGACTATTGAAGCCTCCTCTATCAGCGAAGACGAAGAACCATTCGAAGAAATTGATTTAGTCGAATTAGAAATCGAGTTACAGCCCCCGCTATCGGTCTTCGAACCACGCAAACACTGAAGCAAACCTGACCGCCGCCTAATGGTAGAATGCGCCCTTGAATGCACTCATGCTAAAGGATACGCAAGTGACTCTACCTTCTCGCCTTGTTATCGCCACCCGCGAAAGCCCGCTTGCGCTCTGGCAGGCCAACTTTATTAAGGCGAGGCTTGAGGCGCTTTATCCGGCCTTGCAGGTTGAATTACTCGGCATGACCACGCAGGGCGATCGAATTTTAGACGTGACCTTGAATAAAATTGGCGGCAAGGGCTTGTTTGTAAAAGAGCTAGAAACCGCCATTGAAGAAGGCCGTGCTGATATCGCGGTGCATTCAATGAAAGACGTACCTATGGTCTTGCCAGAAGGATTTACGCTGGCCGCCATTGGCGAGCGAGAAGACCCGCGCGATGCTTTTGTCTCTAATCAATACGATTCCCTTGATCAACTCACGGCTGGCTGCGTTGTCGGCACATCCAGCTTGCGCCGCGAATCGCAATTGCGTGCGCGTTTCCCGCATTTAGTTATCAAGCCTTTGCGCGGCAATGTCGGCACACGCCTCGGCAAGCTCGATGCCGGTGAATACGATGCGATTATTTTGGCTGCCGCTGGTTTGATTCGCCTTGGCTTAGCCAGCCGAATTAAAAGCGCTATTTCCCCAAACGACAGCCTCCCCTCCCCTGGGCAAGGCGCTTTAGGCATCGAAATTCGCAGTGATCGCACTGATTTAATCGAACTACTCGCACCACTAAATCACCCCGGCACCGCTGCCTGTGTGACGGCAGAGCGTGCTTTATCGAGGCGCTTAGGCGGCTCTTGCCAGATTCCATTAGGCGCATTTGCCGAGGAAGACGATGGCTTCTTACGCCTACGCTCCTTTATTGCCAACCCAGATGGTAGCGATATTATTTATGCCGAAGGCAATGGCTCACTGGCCGCTGCCAACGGCCTAGGTTTACAAGTCGCCGAACTGCTGTGCACCGAAGGCGCGACCGATATTTTGAAAAATATCGCCGCCGCAGCTGCTGCAGAATAATGCTTAACGGCCAGCGTCTATGGGTCACTCGGCCCAGCCAGCAAGCAGCGGGCTTAATCGGCCTGCTGCAAGCCGCTGGCGCAGAGGCAGTGGCCTTGCCCTTGCTAGAAATTGCCCCCCCAGACGACCCCGCTCCACTCTTGGCGGCCTTGGCGACGCTTGAGCAATTTGATTTAGCGGTATTTATTAGCCCATCTGCGCTCGATGCGGTGTTTGAGCGGCTCACTCAGCCGTGGCCAGCAAGCTTAGCCGTGGCCGTGGTCGGGCCGGGCAGCGAGCGGCGAGCAAGGGAGCTAGGGGTGCAATTAGTCATCAGCCCCGCCTCACAATTTGATAGCGAAGGCTTGCTGGCCGAGCCTGCAATGCAGGCTTTGCAAGGCAAAAAAATCGTATTGTTTCGCGGCAATGGCGGACGTGACTTATTACCAAAGGCATTACAAGAGCGTGGCGCACTACTTACCCTGCTTTGCGCCTACCAAAGACAGCCTCCACGCTTCGATCTAGCCCATTTAAATGCCGAATTAACTGCTGGCTGCGATGGCATCGTCATATCTAGCTCCGAGGCTGCGCAACACTTATTTCAGCTCGCTGGAGCGCTGAAGCTTCAACAGCTACAATCATGCTTATATTTCGTGCCTCACCCACGTATTGCAGAGACTTTGCTCGCTTTGGGTGCAAAAAAAATAGAACTAACGGACGCGGGGGATAGTGGCTTATTACAGGGTATCGATCGGTATTTTACCCAGTCCCATTAGCCGCCTTGCTCCCTAAGGGATCTACCAAGGGAAAATCACATTGGGCTTTCATCGTCGCGTTTTACTCAAGCGGCCTCGTTAAATAAGGTGAGATCCGCCTTAAAAAACCCATTATATCAATCGGATTTCCCCTCTCTCTACAAGCCCGAAAGACTGCTAGGAAACAAACAAAGATGACTCAGGATACTTCTCAAGATTCGCTCGAAGCCATGCTAAAAGCACCGCAACGCCGTTTTGCACCCTCGCCAGCCATCTTGCTCAGCGTTGCCGCTTTGCTGGCGGCTGCAGGCGTCTATCTTTACCAGCAACAAGCAATGGAGCAGCTCAAGCTTGAAGTCAGCCAGCAATTAGCTAATCACAAAAATAATGGCTTAGAACTCAAGCAGCAGCAGGCCAATACCAGCCAACTACAGCAGCAATTTGTCGGCAAACTGGCTTTGCTCGAAGCCAAGCAAGCAGAATCCTTCAGCCAGCAGCAAGCTTTAAGCAATATGTACGATGCGCTAACCAATAATGAAACCCAGCGCTCGCTGGCAGAAATTGAGCAAATCCTCGGCTTTGCCAGCCAGCAACTGCAATTGGGCGGCAATATTAATGGCGCACTGATTGCGCTCAACACTATTGATCAAAAATTAGCCCAACTCAATCGCCCTGAATTAATTAGCCTGCGCCAAAGTATTACCCGTGATATTGATACGCTCAAAGCCATGCCCTATGTCGACATCATTGGCATTAGCGCCAAGCTCGATAGCCTGATTGCAGGCATCAGCGACTTGCCCCTTGCCATTGATGGCCATCGTCAAGATGCCGCTAAAGCTAAGCCATCACAAACGACGACTGCCGCAGGCCGTTTTACTGAAGACCTATGGAATCAGCTCAAACAACTGATCCAAATTCGCCGCATGGATAAGCCAGAAGCCATGTTGCTTTCGCCTGAACAAAGCTTCTTTTTAAGAGAAAACATCAAGCTCAGATTGCTCGATGCACGCACCACTTTGCTTATCAAAGATGAAACCAGCTATCGCAGTGATCTAGCCGCTGCCCAGCGTTATTTAGAGCAATACTTTGATCAGAGCGCTCCACAAACGGCCACCTCTATCAACACGCTCAAGCAACTAGCCGCTCAAGAACTATCGATTAAAGTCCCTGAATTAGGAGCCAGCCTAGCGGCTGTGCGCAATGCTCGTACTATTTCAGAAAGGACTAAGTCATGAGAGTTCTAACTACTATTATTGCAACGCTCACCCTTGGCCTGACTGCCTATCCCCAGCTCAATACCGGCGATATGCTGAAAAGGACTAAACCATGAGAGTTCTAATCTGGATTATTGCTTTATTTGCGCTCGCAGTTGGCCTGACGCTCTTTGCCCAGCTTAATACGGGCTATGTGCTGATCTTTTTGCCGCCATGGCGAGTGGAAGTATCGCTCAATGTATTTGCCATGCTGACCTGCGCCACCATTGCACTTTTATACTTATTACTACGACTTATCGCCGAACTGACTAATCTGCCGCACCGTGTTAAACAATACCGTGAACGGCAGAAAAGAGATGCATCAATTCAGCTAGAACGCGAAGCACGGCTCGCTTTTTTTGAAGGCCGCTATCAACGTGCAGAGCGCTTAGCCGGAGAAGCACTGAGCAACAGTGAAAACAACGAAGCGTTTGCAGTAAACGCCCTGCTCGCCACCCGCGCCGCACACCAAATGCGTGATTTTGAACGCCGTGATTACTATTTAGATCAGCTCAAGCAGCGTTTCGGTGATCAACATTTATCCGCCGCCATGACCGCTGCCGAGTTATATCTGGATGAGCGCCGCTATGCAGATTCGAGCAACGCACTGGCATCAGTGCGGCAAATCTCACCCAAACTGACTGCAGCATTGCAATTAGAACTGCGCCTACGTTTGCGTGAAGAAAACCCAGACGCCGTATTGCGCATCGTTGATCAGCTGAGCAAAAGCGAAACCCTAGATGCAGAGCAAGCAAGACGAATTCGCAACCAAGCGTATTTACTCAAGCTAAAACAGCAGCCCCTATCCAGCCAGCAGCTCAAAGACTGGTGGCACAAACTACCAAGCACAGACAAAACCTTGCCACAGCTGATTGAAGCGGTTGCGGACAGCTATAAAACACAGGGCGAGCCTGCTTTAGCACGCACCTTACTCGAAGAAACGCTCAGAAACGAATGGTCTAGCACGCTAGCCGGCCGCTATGGCTTATTGGGCCTAAAAGGGGAAGCCTTGATCTCGCAGCTCCAGCAGGCTGAGCTATGGCTAAAACAACAGCCCAATGATCATCTGCTGCTACTCACGCTTGGGCGGCTTTGCAGGGCAAGTGCACTCTGGGGCAAGGCGCAAACCTATTTAGAAGCCAGCATTGCCGTGCATCCTACGGCAGTGGCTCATTCTGAATTAGCCGAGCTACTCGATTCACTCGATAAAAACGACGCCGCCAGCAAACATTATCGAGCTAGCTTGGCTTTAGCTTTACCGCAGGCGAGCTTGGCTTAATCACTAGCGTAGGGTGGGTGAAGCCCGCCGAGCTTTGCTGAAACACGAAAAACGGCGGGTTGCACCCATATGAGCTAACCAAAGTCAAAAAGACCTTTTTAGTGCCTTCGGCACGTTGATTTTGGAGCGGTTGGCCACCGCGGGGGCCTTCCTTTCTTGAACGGCCAAGAAACGAAGCCAAAGAAGGCCGCCCCACGAAACACGAAAGCCCCTCCGCTGCGGACAATCGAGTCGGCGGCAGGCGGGATTGGCTCGCTGCCTCGCTCCCTTGCCGAAACCCCGCCCCGCTTGTTCCTCGCTCCGGCGTGTTTCAAGGGGACTTTAAAAAGCCCTATGCAAAGAGCGTGGTTGTTATGTTTTTTCACTGTTTGCAATGAAAAAAACAATTTGGTTAGCGCGTATGGGGTTGCACCTGCCCTACGATGATTCAATGTTTGTCATTGCGTAGCAACGACATGACACTTAGCTAAATTGATAGGGTTGGGTTTCACCCACCCTAGAAATAATTAAATTGCTTATAAACACGCAGTAGACAGACAACAAAAAACGGCTGCATTGATTGCAGCCGTTTTGCTTATATCACGCTTACTTTTTCTTGAGCGGCGGAGCAACGGCAGGCTTTACTTCATCTGATAAAGAGATCCACGCGAACGGTGTGAAGCCCTTATTGCGCTCAAAAAAATCAGGCGCATGAGAAGTATGGCTAGGAGGTACAACGGGTTTACGGACTTGCGTATGAGTTAGCATTTTATTGCCCCCGAGTAATTTGCAATAGCATATTACATGACTATAACACAATACATTGTCATTATTAACCATAACTTGACCTGAAACAAAATACTAACTTTCTATTTCAGTAACATTAAATTCTAATGAAGATGGTATTACAAAAGCTCTGGAGACATCACTGCGCGTAAAAGATAGAAAATCTTCCCCTCTTTAACCCGCCTTTGCAGCCACCAACAGGCGCCTCGGCGCACCTCCCAATCCAGCTCTTTATTAGCCAGCACCACCGCAGCCACACGGCCAAGCTCGCTCTGATGGCCGACCAAAACCAAGGCCTTGCCTACCTCACGCGGCCAATTACTCACTTCTAAATAAGACCCCGCCAAAGCGCCAGGGTTAAGCCTTGGATCTACTTTAAATTGCTTGCTTAAAGCCCGCGCGGTTTCTTGGCAGCGCAGCGCCTCGCTCGTCATAATCGTAACCGGGCCGCCATCCAAGCGCTTACTCAGCCAAGCCGCCATTTTTTCAGCCTGCTTACGGCCTTTCGCGGTTAATGGGCGACGTAAATCATCCCCCTCTTCTTCCGCTTCTGCATGCCGCCACAAAATTAAATCCACAATCCGCCTCTTTAGATAACTCCAAACCCAAGCCTTACAACACCATCGCGGATGAAAGCTAATTCTATTAACTTAAGAGGAATTCGTAGGGCGGGTGAAACCCGCGTATTTTTCAGCATTGCTCGCGGGTTTCTCCCGCCCTACACACGGACTCCTATTGAATACCTACTAGCCAATCAACTTCTAGGCTTAGCCGTCAATTCGGCCAAAAGGGTAGCTTGTGAAGAGCGCACTTTGCCCCCTCGTGCAGTCTTACGGCGGTAGCGGCCATCAGATTGCATTTCCCAAGCTTGGTAGTTATCCACCAAGCTTGGACGCAAGCTTTCACGAATCACACGACGTTTTACTTTTGGATCTAAAATCGGAAACGCAATTTCAATGCGGCGGAATAAATTGCGCCCCATCCAATCGGCAGAGGAAAGATAAACATCCTCCACCCCTCCATTATAAAAATAGAAAACACGATGGTGTTCTAGTAAGCGTCCCACAATCGATCGCACGCGAATATTGTCTGACACGCCAGGAATACCTGGGCGCAAGGCACAAACACCACGCACGATCAGATGAATCGTGACCCCCGCTTGCGATGCCTGATAAAGCTTTTCAATCACGGTAGGCTCAAGCAGCGCGTTCATTTTGGCGATAATCACCGCCTTACGGCCCGCTTTAGCGTGCGCCATTTCTCGATCAATATACTTCAAGATATTTGGCTGCAAAGTAAACGGCGCTTGCCACAGCTGATGATGATCCCCTGCTAAGCCAAGGCCGGTAAGCTGCATAAACACATCGTTTACATCACTCACAATCTCTTCATTGCAGGTCATCAAGCCAAAATCGGTGTACAGCTTGGTGGTACGCGGATGGTAATTACCCGTGCCAACGTGAGTGTAGCGATGCAAATGCCCTTCTTCGCGCCGCACAATCAGCAGCATCTTGGCGTGGGTTTTATAGCCATACACGCCATACACCACATGCACGCCAGCCAGCTCTAGCTTGGCCGCCCAATTAATATTTGCCTCTTCATCAAAGCGCGCCATTAGCTCCACTACGGCGGTGACTTCTTTACCGCGCCCAGCCGCATCGCACAACGCTTCCATCAAGGCGGATTCCGTGCCGGTGCGATACACCGTCATTTTAATCGCCACTACTTGCGGGTCTCTTGCCGCTTGTTGCAGCAGATCAATAACCGGCGTAAAGCTTTGATAAGGATGATGTAAAAGAATATCGCCTTGGCGAATGGCCGCAAACATATCAGGCTGCTTGCGTAGCTCCGGCGGAACTCCAGGAATAAATGGCTCAAACTTTAAATCAGAGCGATCCACCTGATCAGGCACTTGCATCAAGCGCACTAAATTAACCGGCCCATTTACGCGATACATATCTGCATCTTGCAAACCAAACTGATCACGCAAGAAATTTTGTAAATGCTTAGGGCAATTATCGGCGACTTCCAAACGCACCGCATCACCATAAGAGCGCTGCGATAATTCACCCTTCAGCGCCGCTCGCAAATCTTTTAGATCATCATCGTCCACCGACAAATCAGAATCACGGGTTACGCGGAACTGATAACAACCCAACACATGCATGCCAGAAAACAGCTCGTCCACATGCGCATGCAAGATAGACGACAAGAATACAAAGCCATTCTCAACGCCAGAAATATCGGCCGGCATTTTTACAAAGCGCGGCAAAATACGCGGCGCTTGCACAATAGCAATACCCGAGCTGCGACCAAAGGCGTCGTTGCCTTCTAGCTCAACAATAAAATTAAGTGATTTATTTAATACACGCGGGAAAGGATGCGAAGGATCAAGCCCAATCGGGGTAAGGATCGGCATTAACTCGCGGAAAAAGAAATCGCGCACCCATTCACGCTGCTCGTCGCTCCACACACTGCGGCGGAAAAAATGAATCCCTTCTTTAGCCAGTGCGGGGAACAGCACCTCAAGCAACAAACTATATTGGCGATCAACTAAATCATGCGCTTCACGCGTCACCAACTCAAAAGCCTGTAAAGGCGTCATGCCTTCTGGCAAGAGCCGTGTGGGATTAAGCCGCATGTTTTCTTTGAGCCAAGCCATACGAACTTCAAAAAACTCATCTAAGTTAGACGACACAATACATAAAAACTTCAGGCGCTCTAAAAGAGGATTGCTGGCGTCTTCGGCCTGGGCTAATACCCGGCGATTAAACTCTAACAAACCCATTTCACGGTTTAGCATTAATTGATTGTCAGCAGGTTTGTAACTCATCTTTCTTCGCTCAAATTAAACAGCCCATTGAAAAACGCAACGAGAAAAACACCGCTCAGATAGCGACTAGCAAACCTTATTTAACGTGGATAAATATGAACGCCAATAAGTAACTGAAGCTGTGTTTTCACCAATATATTCCTGATTATGCTGTTCAAACTCATTCTAAATATCGTAGGGCGGGTGAAACCCGCGGTTTTTCGTGTTTCATCACAAAGCTTAGCGGGTTGCACCCCAGTCCTATCAACTTAGCCATATATCATCGTGCAACCGCACAATAACAAGCATTGAATCATCGTAGGGCGGGTGCAACCCGCCGTTTCTCGTATTTCATCGTAAAACTTGGCGGGTTTCACCCGCCCTACGAAAAACAGTTCACTTACATTGATAAGATTCGGTGAAGCCCGCCCTACAAATTCAAAAATCGAACACCCTACTCACACCGAGTAAGCGACATAACTAAAGCGTTTTTCAATAGCCTGAAATGGGGTTGCAAAATAAACAAAGGCCACTATAAGTGGCCTGTGCGTAACTTTTATTGCGGCACAAAGCCCGCTGGCATCTCTGCACCATCGCCAAAGAAATAATTCTCTAACTGCTGCTGCAAATACTGACGCGCACGCGGATCAGCCAAGCTCAAACGGTTTTCATTAATCAACATGGTCTGATGCTTAATCCAAGCCTGCCATGCTTCTTTAGAAACATTCTCAAAAACCTTCTTACCCAAAGCACCTGGCAATGGCGGGAACTCCATCCCTTCCGCTTCACGACCCAGCTTTACACAGTTCACAGTGCGGCTCATTAGTATCACCTCAATAATATTACATTTATGTTTCTAGAAAATGACAAGAAGCTGTTTAAGGTCTGCTAAAGCACCAAAGCTATATCACCCAAAACCAATAAAAATTTAACTTGCAAGTTTTTATTAACTTTCAGCAAGCCGCTGCTGATTCAGCAAAGATAAGTTGCGATTATAACAGAGCAAAGACTCCCAACAGAATGAGCGACCGCAGAGATAAGAAGCATAGATTGAGAAATCTTCATCATTGCTAAGCAGCCGATGCATCAAGCGCCTGCAGTGCTTGCTGATAAAGACGTTGCAGGGTTAACCATGTATTCAGCGCATTCTAAAATTAGCCCGTTGAACTATCCGCATCTTTTTGTAGTGGACAGCTCAAACATTACACAATATTTACAACTATAAAAAAATTGTAAGATTTAAAAAAAATACTTACAAACCCTAATTTTCTTGCAAAACATACGCCTTAATTATGTCAACTCAAGAAAGAATTTACACCACAAATTCATCGCTAAGAAAAATAGCGTAAATATGTATTTTTGCGCTACAAAACAATATTTTCATGCCAAGCAAAACAACAAATATTCACAAAGATGTTTATTACTCCAACATAAGAACAAAAAAACCTTTTTAAAACATACTCTTGAAACACTTGACCGACACGAATTTCTCCGCTTATCGATACAGCCAGTTATGCAATTGACACAATATTCGATGCAACGTTACATTGGTTGTCAATGTATTAAAAGCTTCATGCAAACGTCATAAATAATACATCGTCATTTCTTACAACCGCAACCTCAATTTCCCTGTTCCCATACTTTGATTTGCTGGTTTTTGGGAATAAGGCAATAACTCTAACAAGAGATCATCGCCGTGTTTTTACAACTCAAGGAAGCGAAAGCTTCCCCGCACTACCCGCATTTTTTTGCTAGGCGCCCAAACTAAGATGGTGCGTAGTGCTTCAGCGATTACGCTGGCTGTTTGGAAAGCCCTATTTCTGCGCGAAGCCGTCGGCCGCTTATTTTCTGGCCGCGCAACTTGGTTTTGGCTGCTGGCCGAGCCGATGTTTCATGTGGCCTATCTGGTTTTTATTTTTACCGGCATACGCGTAAGCAATATCGGCGGCATCGATACCACCATCTGGATTATGGTTGGCATGCTGGCCTACTTTATGTTTACCCGTACCAGTACCCAAGTTATGAACGCGGTAAATGCCAATCAAGCTCTATTTGCCTACCGACAAGTAAAACCAGTCGATACCGTGCTGGTGCGTGGCGCACTAGAAGGCTTTTTGATGATTATCATCAGCAGCATCTTGCTAATGTGCGCCGCGCTATTTAATCACCCCATTACCCCTAGCAACCCTCTAGCCGTACTCGAGGCATTTTTTGGGCTGTGGCTAGTTGGCATGGGCTTTGGCTTGGTGACTTCTATTTTTAGCGAACTCATCCCAGAGCTGGGCAGGGTCATCAATTTAATCATGATGCCCCTGTATATGATGTCTGGCGTGATGTTCCCTATGGCCACAGTGCCGCAGCCCTACCGTGACTGGCTGTTACTCAACCCTGTAGCGCATGGCTTAGAGGCCGCTCGGCTTGGTTTTGCAGGCAATTACCATGCCGTACCCGAGCTAAGCATTGCTTATATCTATAGCTTTGCCCTTGTCAGCATCTTTTTAGGCTTGGCTTTACACCGCCGTTTTGCCCAAAGGCTGACCACCAAATGATTATTGCTAGAGATGTGCATAAGCGTTACCTCACCGATCACGGCCCCGGCCGCTGGGTGCTGCAAGGCGTTAATTTTACGATTCCACCCAAGCTGAATGTAGGGCTGATCGGTGCCAATGGCGCGGGCAAATCCACCCTATTGCAGATTGTTGCGGGAGTGGATCACCCCAATAAAGGCAGCGTAGAACGCCAGTGCAAAGTGTCTTGGCCTATGGGCTTTGGCGGTGGCTTGCAAGGATCCTTAACTGGCCGACAAAACTCCAAATTTGTTTGCCGCATTCACGGCCACGAAGACGATATTCCTGATCGGCTAGCCTTTATTCAAGACTTTGCTGAGATTGGCGACGCTTTTGATCACCCCGTTAAAAGCTATTCATCCGGCATGAAGGCAAGGCTGCAATTTGCCATGTCTTTGGCTTTTGATTTCGACGTTTATATCTCGGACGAAGTGACTTCGGTGGGCGATGCCGCATTCCGCAACAAAGCCGCTGCCGCCTTTAAAAATCTAGCCGATAAAGCCGGGCTGATTATGGTGGCGCATGGCGAAGCCACACTAAAGCAATTTTGCTCCGCAGGCATTTGGATACACGACGGCAAAGCGCACTGGTTTGACCAGATTGACGACGCGCTCAAAGCATATAAAGACACATTAAAGAAATGATTAAAAAATTTAGAAATGGTCGTGTCGCTAAAACATGGGCCAGAAACCGCAGAAAATGGTCGCCGCCGCTCAAGCGCAACCTGATTTTTAGCATCGCCCTAGTTGCCTTTGCCCTATCAGCCTTTTACTGGCTGGCGCTTGCATCAGACCGCTATGTATCTACCGCGCATGTGATCATTCAACGCACCGACGTGGCAGGTGGCCAAGGGATGGATTTCTCTAGCCTGCTGGGAGGATCTGGCGGCAATCGCGCCGATCAGCTGCTGCTACGCGATCATCTGTTGTCTATCGACATGCTTAAAAAGCTGGATACCCGCTTAAATTTGCGCGCTCATTACAGCGATAGCCATCACGACCTGCTCTCCCGCATGTGGTCTGTGGATAACTCTATCGAGCACTTCCACAACTACTACCTTTCTAGGGTTAGCGTGGAGTTTGACGACTACACCGGCGTGCTGATTATTAAAGCCCAAGGCTATGACGCAAAAATGGCCCAAGCTATCACCTCCTTGCTGGTGCATGAAGGTGAGCTATTTATGAATGAAATAGCCCACAGCCTGGGTAAAACGCAGGTCGAATTCCTAGAAAAACAAGTCGCCACCATGAACGAGCGCGCCATCAATGCTCGCCAAGACGTATTAAGCTACCAAAATAAAAAAGGACTGGTTTCCCCACAAGCCACCGCAGAAAACATCGCCAGCATTGTGGCCGCACTAGAAGGCCAAAAAACCACGCTAGAAACCCAGCGTAGCGCCCTGCAATCTTATTTAGTGCAAGACCACAGCAGCATTATTCAGCTGAATCAGCAAATTGAAGCCATCAATAAGCAGCTCGCCCAAGAGCAGGCCAAGCTAACCTCGCCCACAGGTAAGCCACTAAACCGCACCGTAGAAGAATTTCAGCGCCTAGAAATGCAGGCTGCCTTTGCTCAAGACGTTTACAAAGTAGCACTGGTTGCGCTGGAAAAAGGCCATATCGAAGCCACCCGCATGATCAAAAAAGTATCGGTTATTCAAGCCCCAAGCCAACCCGAATACCCACTAGAACCACGCCGCTATTACAACACGCTGGTATTTATGCTCGTCATCATGCTCATGGCCGGTGTGGCCCAGCTGCTGGCCGCCATTATTCGCGACCATAAGGACTGACCCCATGAAAATCGCCTCTATCCTCATCAGTAGCATGCTGGCCCTGCTTTGCAGCACAGCCGCTGCTGGCACCAGCCCGTTTGAAATCAGTGCCGCTCAAAAGCAAGCCAAGCAAGAACAACAGCTCGCCAAACTAGCCAAGCCCACCACCGACGAGCAGCCCTTGGCCGAGCCACCGCAAAGCTACGACTACAGCGCTAATTTAAAAAGTGATGTATTTGGTGCCAACCTATTTACCGGCGCATTTGCCCGTGCAGGTGCCACCCAATTCAACCCCGATTACGCCGTGGCCGTGGGTGACAAAATTCAGATTCGCCTATGGGGCGCGTTTGATTTTGACACCTCGCTGACCGTAGACCCCAAGGGCAATATTTTTCTACCCCATGTTGGCCCCGTCACCGTCTTGGGCGTGCGTAATCAAGATTTACAACGCATCGTTGAAGCCGCCGTCGCCCAAACATTCCGCAGCAATGTAAACAGCTACGCCAGCCTAGCCGCAGCCCAACCCGTGCGTGTATTTGTTAGCGGCTTTGTAAACCGCCCAGGTCTCTATAGCGGCACCAGCATGGACAGCCTGCTGCATTACCTAGACCAAGCAGGTGGGATTGATGCGGAGCGCGGATCATTTCTAAACGTGCAAGTAAAGCGCGGCCCAACCATCCGCGCCAGCGCAAATCTTTACGACTTCTTACTAAACGGCACCATGCCGCTGATTCAACTGAGCGATGGCGACGTTATTTTTGTAGCGCCACGTCAACGCAGCGTAAAAGTAAGCGGCCTAGCCGCCAATGCCAAACGCTTTGAATTTAGCGATAAAACCCGCACCGTGGCCGACCTGATCAACATCACCAAGCCCAACGCAGCAGCCACCCATGTGCGCGTGATTCGCAACACTGGCAGCATCAAAAATATCGAATACTACCCACTAGGCGACGCCGCCAGCGTAGCGTTACAAAATGGTGACGAGCTGGAATTCACCGCCGACAAAAAACCCGGCAGCATCACCGTACGGGTAGAAGGCGAGCACAACAGCGCCCAAGAATACGTGCTGCCCTACGGCGCACGCATGAGTCAGCTGCTAGCGCAAATCCAATTCACCGATCATTCAGATCAAGCCAGCCTGCAGCTATTTCGCCAAAGCGTAAAAACACGGCAAAAACAAATGCTCGATACCTCGCTGCGATCCCTAGAAGCCGCCGCCCTCACCGCCCGATCAGGCACCAGCGACGAAGCCGTGCTGCGCAAACAAGAAGCTGAGCTGATCTTGCAATGGGTAGAGCGCGCCAAAAAGATCGAGCCGAGTGGCCAAGTTGTCATCGCCCAAGCCAGCAGCCGCGATCAGCTACTACTAGAAAACGGCGACGTATTACGCGTACCCATCAAAGACGGCCTAGTACTGGTCAGTGGCGAAGTGCTCTTCCCCAACGCCGTGGCTTTCGACCAAGCACTACAGCTAGATGATTACATCAACCGCGCCGGTGGCTACACCCAAAACACCGATGTAGCCCGCATCGTAGTCGCCCGCCGAGATGGCAGCTTTAACGAAGCCAGTAGCGAAACCGGCATCTTTGGCTCCGCCAAAAGCAAAATCGCCATTCAATCTGGCGATGAGATTTTAGTGCTGCCAAAAATCGACGTGAAATCAAGGCAGATTTGGAAAGATATGACACAAATTATTTATCAAATTGCGGTGAGTGCGAAGGTGGTACTGGGCTTGTAGTTGCAGGGAATTCACTGAATTTAAAATAAAAATGAAAATCTGATTAATTCGTCATTCCCAAATGTTTTTGTCGGAAATGGCGAAGCTAATGAACCAGAATTTATAAATGCGCGATCAAGACAGGGAGTATAGAAATCAAAAAAATACAGAAATTTATACGCTCTCCGGGGCTATTTATTCGAGATTATTTACTTAAGCGCCACCCGCTTATCTTGAATGAGCTTAAATGCCCTATTGATGAGGAAGAGGTGCTTATTCGCCACGAATTAGCGCTACACGAAAATCTACCAGAATCTCTAACGATTGATGTGGTATTTACCTGGGTAAACGATGCAGACCCAGTATGGCAAAAAAAACTAAACCATGCCAAAAACAATGGCCAAACTATAGGTGCACATGCACAGGACAATGCCCGATTTGCCAATCATGATGAATTACGCTATTCACTGAAATGCATATTAGAAAATATGCCATGGGTAAATCATATTTATATTGTTACGGATCAACAACGCCCTGATTGGCTTAAAGCAGATCGTCGTATCACTATTATTGACCATAAAGAAATTATCGATAAACAGTTTTTACCAACATTTAACTCACACGTTATTGAAGCCTGCCTTCATAAAATAAAAGGCTTGGCCGAGCATTTCATCTATTTTAATGATGATGTATTTGTAGCTAGACCTTTACAAAAGAATCATTTTTTTAAAAGTAACGGTATCGCATCCTTGTTTCTTGCTCAAAAAAGTTTAACAGCAATGCATGACAAAAGTATGACAACACCCACTTTATCGGCAGCACAAAAAGGGGCAAAACTACTGCACACACAATATGGTGAAACCATAGATATGCCATTAGTACATACCTATGTGCCGCTACGAAAAAGTATGTTTGAACTCGCTTGGCAGCAGCATGGAGCTTCAATTCGCCAATTTATGGGCAATCAATTTAGAGGCAATAATGATCTAAATTTAGCCACTTTCTTAATCCCTTGGATGGCCTATTTTGAAGGCTTAGCTGTACCTGCTATTGATATTTGCTATTACTTTAATGCGCAATCAACCGCCGCAAAACAATACTGGACACAGTTGCATCTAAATAAAGGATCAACTGCAACACCACATTCTTTTTGTGCGAATGATTTTCGCGATACTTCGTCAGGGACATTAAATAATGGCCTTAGCAATCAACTAAAACTATATACATCATAATTGGTAATTATTAATGAATAAGAAACTACAAAAACTACTCAGAGATCCAAAACTATTCTTTAGCGATATGTACCTGAAGCGCTCTAAGAGCATCAGCAAACTTACGCCAAAGAAACAGCAAGGGCATTTTGAATATACTGTAGTTTCTGCAGTCTATAATGTTGGAAGATATTTAGATGCGTATTTCGAATCTATTATTGAACAACGCCTTAATTTTAAAAAAAATATTCATCTTATTATGGTAGATGATGGATCGACTGATCAATCTGCTCAAATCATCAAAAAATGGCAAAAAAAGTTTCCAGCCAATATTACCTATATATATAAAGTAAATGGTGGTCAGGCCAGCGCACGTAATCTAGGGATTGAGCACGTAAAAACAGAGTGGGTTACTTTTATCGACCCGGATGATTTTCTTGATCTAAATTATTTTTTAGAAACAGATAACTTCCTTAAAAAAAACGAGCAAAAAAACATTAAAATGCTTTGTTGCAATCTTGTGTTCTTTCATGAAGATAAAAATCAGTTCAGTGATAGCCACCCCCTTAAGTATAGGTTTGCTAAAGGCGATGTTCTTTTTCCTAGCAATAACCTAGGGAAACACATGCAGTTATCTGCCAGTACCTCTTTCTTCCGGACCATAATTATTCAAGAAGCAAAGCTATGCTTTAGCCCACTTGTACGCCCAAATTTTGAAGATGGCCACTTTATTGGTATTTACCGATCAGTTTTAAATGATGGTCAGATTGGTTTTGCGAAAAATCCAAAATATTTTTATCGTAAACGCGCTGATGGTAGTTCAACGCTCGATACATCTTGGCAAAATCCAATGCGGTACGACGATGTTTTGTATCATGGATATTTAGATTTATTTAAGAAACATGTAGAGCTTTATGGTTCTGTATCCAAAGATACGCAGCGTATCGCTTTATATGATCTTATTTGGTACATCAAGCGTATTACTAATAAACCTGAATGTGTGGATTTTTTAACTCCAGAACAAAAAACTAAATTTACGAACCTAATTGACGAACTATTTACCTTTATAGATACGGATGTTATCACCGAATTTGAACTTGCTGGTTGTTGGTTTTATCATAAAGTAGGCATATTGGGTGCATTTAAAAACCAAGAACCACCATTTCAAATTGCTTACCTTGAAGACTTTGATCCTATAAAGTCCCAAGTGTTAATTCGCTATTTTTCTAAAGAAAAAAATTTAGAAATATTCAGTATAAATAGTCAAGATACCTTGCCTGTTTTTACAAAGACAATGCAGCATGATTTCCTTGATCGTACATTTATATATGAACGAAGAATATGGCTACCTATTCCTGTTACAAAAAACAAAGACCAACGATTAAGTATTAAAATAGGAATGAATAATGCACGTATTAGCTTTGCGGGTAAGCAACATAAAACAGGCATAAATATTGAAGAAATTAGCCCCTATTTTTTAAAACAGCAACCGAAGCATTTAATCACAGACAAATTTTCTGGTGCTTGGCTATTGATGGATAGAGACACCCAAGCTGATGATAATGCAGAGCACCTCTATCGCTATATTCAAATATACTATCCACATCAGCCAATTTTCTTTGTCTTAAGACAAGAATCCCATGACTGGGAGCGACTTGAAAATGAGGGTTTCAAGCTTTTAGCCTTTAGCAGCAAGGAGCATGAATCAGCCTTACGCTCGTGCAAAAAAATCATTAGCTCCCATATTGATCGTTATGTTGAAAACTACTTTAAAGATGGCTCTTTAAAAGACAAACAACTTGTTTTTTTACAACATGGTGTAACTAAAGATGATTTATCTGCTTGGCTAAATGGCAAGCAGATAAATTGCTTCGTTACATCTGCACTACCAGAACAAAAATCTATTGCTGGTGACTTTAATCGCTATAAATATACAAAAAAAGAAACTGTATTAACTGGGTTTCCACGGCATGATGCTTTGCTAGCAAAGCAAAAATCAATCCCAACGGAGGCAATAATTTTAATTATGCCAACCTGGAGAAAATATTTACTTGGTGATGTCATTGAAGGAAATATTCGTAATCTTAACCCCCTATTTATGGAAACTGAATTCGCCCAAGCTTGGAGTTCCTTTTTACAAAGTCCAAGACTTAAAAATGCAGCACAAAAGCATAACTACAAAGTTATTTTTTACCCACATGCAAATATCCAGCCTTACCTTCCTCAATTTAATGTCCCTGAATGGATGGAGGTTTTAGATCATACAGCCGGCAGTATTCAAGAATTATTTGCACGCGCAGCAATAATGATTACAGACTACTCATCAGTTGTATTTGAATTAACTTACCTTAAAAAGCCAGTTATCCATTATCAATTTGATGAAAAAACTTTTTTTGCTGGCGCACATGCTTATCAAAAAGGCTACTTCAATTATCGAGAAGTTGGCTTTGGTCCTGTTGTAACAGAAGAAGCTCCATTATTGGATGAACTTGAATATTTACTTACCCATGATAGAAAAGCAGCACCACTATACCAACAACGTATTGAGCAATTTTTTCCTCACCGTGATGGACAGAATTGTGAGCGCACCTATCAAGCTATTATTGCTTTAGATCAGCCACATAACGCAGATTTAATTGACCTAGATATTCTGCAAGAATACGCACAAGCGGCGAGCGTAAATAAAGCGTGGCCACTCGCTGAAAATCGATGGCGCCAATTAATAGCACTTGATCAACAAAATATCGAGGCTACGCTTGCCCTTGTCGAATCTCTGCGCCAGCAAGGAAAACTAACAGAAGCAGCAGAGCTGCTCAATATAGAAGCAAATGAAATACAAGCTAATCTCAGCCAAGATAATTGGATAATAGAAACGGCTGAATTAAAAATGGCCCACTATCACTGGGAGGATGCGGCGTGTCTATGGGCAAACAGCACAAGCAATCAATACAGTTTGCTACGGCACTTACAATGCCTTGCTGAGCTAGGCCATGCAGGAAAAACCAGTGAACTGGTTTCCATCATGCAGGAATGCGTTTACTCCAACGCCGACCGTCAGCTTATCCAAGCATGGCAGGCGGCTGCAGAACAAAATTGGCCGCGAGTCATCAACTGCTTGTCGTCTGATGAGATAGCTATTCCAGCTGAATGGCAACTATTACGTGCTAGGGCTTATCGTGAGCTTGAATTATTCGACGAAGCTCATGCGGAACTCGCCGCATATGAAAAACACAGTAATAACGACCCAAAATGCCGGATTGAAATTGCACGCCTAGCTCTTGTTCGTAAACAATGGGCCAAGGTTTTAAGCCAATTAATAGGGGCTTATCCAGAAGGTATTTCTGCCATGCCTCTGGCTGATGCACTGATGTGGGTGCAAGCACAGCGCTTATCTGGCAAAAATACTGAAGCCTTCGCCAATTTGGAAATGCTTGAAATTCGTTTTGCGGATACTCCCTCAATTCAAATCGAGAGAGAACAACTAGCTTTTATTAGTGCTTTACGCTGCAAAGGAAAACTAGTTGCCGCACAAGATTTATTCAAGCTAAAGGTTATTCATGCCACAGCTTCTGATTGGGAGCATGAAGCCGCTAAACTACATATCGCCAATCACAACTGGGCTGCTGCAGAGCACATACTCGCGATGCTAGATATCACCGACCCTACTGTTTTACAGAGCCGCTTACAGTGTTTCGCTGAGCTAGGCCAAGTTGATAACGCTGCAGAAATAGCCGCCATCCTCTCCGAGTTGGAAGGAATAGATATTCAAATTGCCCTTGCTTGGCTTGCTATCGCAGAGAGTGAATGGCAGAACGTTATTCATGTGCTCTCAGATGAAGAACAACAGAATATTCCTAAAGAGTGGCATCTTTTACGTGCACGTGCTTACCGTGAACTTGAGCTATTGGATGAAGCCCATATCGAACTCGCTGCATATGAAAAGCACAGCAATAATGACCCAGCCTGCCGCATTGAGATCGCACGACTCGCCTTTACTCGCATGCAGTGGGGCAAGGTTTTAAAGCAATTAGCAGGCGCTTATCCAGAAGGCGTTGCTGCTATGCCACTGGCCGATGCGTTGATCTGGGTGCAAACACAGCGCTTATCCGGGAAGAATACTGAAGCTTTTACCAATTTAGAAATGCTCGAAATTCGTTTTGCGGACACTCCCTCAATTCAAATAGAGAGAGAACAACTGGCCTTTATTGGTGCTTTGCGCTGCAAAGGAAAGCTAACAGCCGCACAAGATTTATTTAATCTAAAGTTCATTTACGCCACTCTGCCTGACTGGGAGCAGGAAGCCGCTAAACTGCACATCGCCAATCACAACTGGGCAGCTGCAGAGCACATACTCGCGACGCTAGATATCACCGACCCTGCTATTTTGCAGCGCCGCTTACAGTGTTTCGCTGAATTAGGCCAAATTGATAACGCTGCAGAAATAGCCGCCATCCTCTCCGAGGTGGAAGGAATAGACATTCCAATTGTCCTTGCTTGGCTTGCTATCGCAGAGAGTGAATGGCAGAACGTTATTCATGTGCTCTCAGATGAAGAGCAACAGGATATTCCAAAGGCATGGCATCTTTTACGTGCGCGCGCTTACCGTGAGCTTGAGCTATTGGATGAAGCCCATAACGAACTCGCTGCATATGAAAAGCACAGCAATAATGACCCAGCCTGCCGGATTGAGATCGCACGGCTCGCCTTTGCTCGCATGCAGTGGGGCAAGGTTTTAAACCAATTAGCGGGTGCTTACCCTGAAGGCGTTGTGGCTATGCCACTAGCCGATGCGCTGATGTGGGTGCAAACACAACGCTTGACCGGAAAAAATACTGAAGCCTTCGCCAATTTAGAAATGCTTGAAATTCGTTTTGCGGGCACTCCCTCAATTCAAATCGAAAGAGAACAGCTAGCCTTTATTAGCGCTTTGCGCTGCAAAGGAAAGCTGATTGCTGCACAAGATTTATTCAAGCTAAAAGTCATATACGCCACAGTGCCTGACTGGGGACATGAGGCAGCCCAACTACAGATGGCACAGCAAAACTGGGCTGCTGCAGAGCAAATACTTGCGACGCTAGATATCACCGACCCAGATATTTTACAGAGCCACTTACTGTGTTTTGCAGAGCTACATTTGGCCGATAGCACATCAGAAATAGTCGCCATACTTTCTGAAATTGAAGGCATAGATATTCAAATTGCCCTTGCTTGGCAAGCTATCGCTGAATCTGCATGGCAAAACGTTATTGATGCACTCACAGATGAAGAGCAGCAGAATACTCCTAAAGAGTGGCATCTTTTACGTGCACGCGCTTACCGTGAGCTTGAGCTATTTGATGAAGCCCATGCAGAGCTTGCAGCGTATGAAAAGCACACCAATAATGACCCCGCCTGCCGAATTGAGATTGCTCAACTAGCCTTTGCTCGCATGCAGTGGAACAAGGTTTTAAACCAATTAGCAGGCGCTTTTCCAGAAGGCGTTTCTGCTATGCCACTAGCAATTGCAATGATATGGGTGCAAGCGCAGCGGCTATCTGACGCTTTAGATTCTGCAGCAAGTAGCTTAGAAATTATTGAAAGTCATTTCACCGATGACGCTATCGTTATTCTTGAAAAAGCTACATTAGCCAGTGCTCGTCAGGATTGGGACGACGCAGTAACACTATGGGAGAGAGTTACTCTTAATCCTGATGTAGCAGTTTACAAACTTGCTCAGGCATATAGGAAAACGGGGGCAATTGAAAAAGGCTTGGCCATCCTAGTCGATGCAGCTGTAAGGCCACCACAATCTACATCGGAATGGATGCTACGAATCGAACTCGCCACCCTCAGTGAGGACTGGGAAGAGACTGTTCACAGTTGGAAATCACTCTTGCGCTTCCATCCTTCTGATGCCCCTGCATATGCATGGGAGCGCTTACAAGTTGCTCAGCTACTAAAAAATCAAAATCATAAAATATTTTCTAAGAACGAATTAATGAAGAATCATTAAATTTTTCACCGGACTAAAAATCCTAAAAAAACTCTTGAGGAAGATGGTCCCTTATCTTCCTCAAGAGAAATGAAATTATTCATTATAATTTCATAAATTATCAGATCAATGAGAATCACCTATGACATTAAATGAATCAGAGTATATTTTTGAAAATACGGTAGTCAAATATAAATTTAAACATGCAGATTTAGACTGCCAACATCTAATTGTCATTTTTTCAGGATTTGGCTGGCCCAATAGTATTACATACAACTTTCAAGGCGACACTCTGCAAAAGAATCGCTCAAATATTCTATGGATTAAAGATGAATTTGATAGTGAAGCTACATATTATCTATGTAAAGGTATGGATTTCTCTATTGAAAATAGTGTAATTTCACTAATCGAATTTATTCTTAAAGGATTAAATTTAAGCCACAATCAGTGCACATTGCTAGGCGCATCAAAAGGTGGATCTTCAGCCTTATACTATGGATTAAAATACAATTTTAAAAATATAATTTCATGTGTACCACAAATGAAAATTGGTAGTTTTTCAGCTTACAGTGATTGGCCTAAAACTGGCGAATTTATGATGGGTGGAATTACTAACGAAAAAGTAGAATTGCTTAATAATTTGCTACCAAACACTTTGAAAAATGACACGAACACAGATAAAAATATATATTTAATATCATCCCCAAATGACGAACAATTTAAAGAACAAATAGAACCATATTTAGATTTATTTAGTAAGTATAATAATTTTAATTTTATATTTAACAATTCTTCCCTTGCATGGCAACATAATGTAGTTACTCGATATAATTTACCTATAATAATATCCATTCTTTATGCTCATGAAGCGGGAATTTTCCCAATATTCGGTAATAAAATTATTAAAAATATTGCCATCGACGGCAACGACAAGGAAAGGCACTTGTCTGATCTTTGTAAAAAAATGAAAATTATTTCAAATATTAACAAATTAACATTTAAAGATAATTTATTTTTCCCTGAAGGTGATGGGTTTATAAAAGGCTATCCATGCAGCTCTTACAATTCCATTGAACAAAATTTAGTAATAGAAAAGAATGAATACCAATTATCATTTCCGCTTAGCACAAAAACAAACAAAAACTTGTCATATTATCATTTTGATAGATATTTTTGCGACTACAGCTCAGGAAGCTTTACATCACTAAATCAAAAAGGCATTGACCTTTCATTGCTTAAAAATGGCACCTATTTTATAAGTTTAGAATTAAAAAATGAACACATTTCATTAAAAAGTCAAACACTAACCACGATAGATATGGATTACAAAAACATCGTTGAAAATGAAGAAATTAGAATATTTAGCGAAAATTCAAAATTAAAAATAACAAAAAGGTCTGTTGTTGGTGAACAGTCAAAAAACAATATATTCAAAATCGATAAAAAGTGGAGAAAAAGCACCCTTATCCATTATGAAGGTGTATTTGCCATTAAAGGTATTGAAGTAAAAAACTGGGGTGATGTATGTTATTACTTAATATTTCAATCAGAGCACATCATTGTCCCTTTCAAAATTGGACAAGGGCATCGACCTAATCTTAGCGAAGAAATTAGCCAAGGAATGGCTAATTATGACAAAGCATATTTTAGCACCCCAAATTATGCAGGAATTGATATAAGCACATTAAAACTAGGTAAATACAAAGTGCTCATTTCAATGAGCCATAAAGGTTCATTATTTACCGAAGACACCGGCGATGAAGTGATTATTGACGCTTAACTTCTACATAATCCTTACCCTAAATAAAAAGCAATATATCTATGATTGGAATTAGCTCTTCCGGTATTTGGTCTATTCCACATTTATCTTCATTTCTTGAGCTGCCGCTATTCAAGATTCGGCGATTGACCACTACTGCCTCAATACAACAGCTCAATAGCATTGCAGGCTGGGGCCAGCGCCCGAGTACGCGCTTATCCCGTGCGTTGGCGGCAAAGTATCAGCTTCCTTTTCTTGCACTAGAAGACGGTTTCTTACGCTCGTTTAATACTGGTGAGCACAGCCCGCCTTTGGCCCTTGTGCTTGATGCTGAGGGCATTTACTACGATTGCACTGGCCCTTCGGCTTTAGAAACACTGCTTAATTCAAATCTTGATTTGCTAGCGGGTATTGCGGCGGATGTGGCGCGAGCTAAAGCTTTGCTGCTGCAGCATCAGCTAAGTAAATACAATCATGCGCCGGTGTTGGATCTGGCTTTGCTGCGCAGCGATGATCGCCAGCGGGTGCTGGTGATTGATCAAACGGCTGGCGACATGAGCGTGGCTTTGGGTGGCGCAAGTGCGGCTAGTTTTAGCCAGATGCTGGCCGCGGCTTACGCTGAAAATCCTGATGCTACGGTCTATGTAAAGACGCATCCAGAGGTTACGTCAGGACGCAAGCAAGGTTATTTAAGCCATGTGCAAGATGATGCGCGTACGGTGGTGTTGCGCCAAGCAATTAACCCGCTAAGCCTTATTGAGCAGATGGATAAAGTGTATGTGGTGACGTCCACCATGGGTTTCGAGGCATTGCTGGCTGGCAAGCCGGTCAGTGTGTTTGGCATGCCTTGGTATGCGGGCTGGGGCGTAACGGACGATAGTCAATTTTGTGCGCGCCGTACTCAGCGTCGCTCTGTTGATGAATTATTTGCGGCGGCGTATTTCCATTACAGCCGCTATTTAAACCCGCTTACCCATCAGCGCGGCACTATTTTTGATGTGATTGATTGGCTGATTTTGCAGCGCAAAATGGCCAACCGTTATTCTGGCCGAATGATTTGTGTAAGTTTTAGGCGCTGGAAAGCGGTGAATATCAAACCACTGCTGTCACTGCATGCTGGGCAGGTTTTATTTGTAAAAGACGCGGCTCAGGCGGCAGCTTTAGGGCTACAAGCGGCGGATTGCTTGGTTTTTTGGGGGCGGCAAGCGCCTAAAGGCGTGGCAAAGCTGGCAGCTGAATCTGGCGCGCGGCTGCTGCGTATGGAGGATGGCTTTGTGCGCTCGGTGGGCTTGGGCTCAGATTTAATCCGCCCACTGTCGCTCGTGCTGGATGAGCAGGGAATTTATTTTGATCCTAGCCAGCCTTCTGCTTTGGAACACCTCTTAAATACCACAGCGTTTTCAGCGGCAGAATGCGCGCGCAGCCAACATCTACGCCAGTTCATCACTGAGCATGGCATCAGTAAATATAATTTAGAGCCGCGTGATATCGCCCTATGGCCATGCACTGGCCAAGAAGTTGTGCTGGTGCCGGGCCAAGTCGAAGACGATGCTTCGATTCGCTATGGTTGCAGCGATGTTAAAACCAATCTTGGCCTGCTGCAGGCGGCCAGAGCGGCGCATCCCAACGCATTTATTGTCTACAAGCCGCACCCGGATGTGATGTCGGGCAACCGGGCGGGCAAGCTGACTCTGGCTCAGGCGCTGCAATTTGCCGATTTTGTGGAGGCTAGGCTGTCGGTGGTCAGCTGCATCGATGCCTGCGATGTGGTGCATACCATGACGTCCCTCACCGGCTTTGATGCGCTGCTGCGTAATAAGCGCGTGGTGGTGTATGGCCAGCCGTTTTACGCTGGCTGGGGGCTTACCGAGGATGTATTAAGCGCTGGCGCGGCCTTTGCTCGCCGCACACGGCCATTATCACTGGATGAATTAGTGGCGGGCACTTTATTGTATTACCCGCTGTATTGGGATTGGTCTTTAAAAGGCTACACCCATTGCGAGGCGGTATTGCAGCAGATTATTCAAACCCGTAATACGCTTGAAGCCCAAAATGGGCTAGAAAAACTGCGCGTTGGCTTTGTACGTCGCCAATTACGCAAGCTTAATATATTGGCGAAAGCTTGGATGTTTAAATCATGATTAATGAAGGTATTCAGGCATTTGCTGGCAAACGCGTGCTGTTATTACAAGGGCCGGTTTCCACATTCTTTGCACGCTTAGCAAAAGATTTACGCAATACTGGGGCGGAAGTTTTTAAAGTTAATTTTAATGCCGGTGATTGGTTTTTTTATCCACGCAATGCCATTAATTATCAAGGCAAGATGGAGGATTGGCCTGCTTATTTTGAGGCGTTAATCAAACGGCTAGATATTGACGCCATTTTATTATTTGGCGATTGCCGCCGTATTCATCAAGATGCGCACGCTATTGCTGATCAGCACGGCTTAGAAATCGGCGTATTTGAAGAAGGCTATGTGCGCCCAGATTACATTACACTAGAGCGATTTGGCGTCAATGCTTACTCAAAATTATCCCGCGAGCCAGCGTATTATCATGAAAAAACCGCTGTTCCCAAAAAACAGCCTGTGGGTAATGCCTATTGGGCGATGATTTGGTTTGGATTTTGGTACGGCAGCATTGCGGCCTTAGGCAAAGTTTTCTTTAGGCATTACCAGCATCACCGCCCTTTATCACTACTGGAGTTTTTCCCTTGGATGCGCTCAGCACGGCGCAAACAATGGTATCGCTGGGCAGAGCGCGGCACACAAGAAGAGCTGATTACGCATTGGGACAGACAATTCTTTTTAGCACCCTTGCAGGTGTTTAATGATTCGCAAATCACCGTACATGCTGATTTTGATGGTGTGGAGCACTTTATTGAAGACACGTTGCACTCCTTTGCCCAACACGCGCCAAAAGACACGCTGCTGGTCTTTAAGCACCATCCAATGGATAGGGGCTATCGGGATTACACAAAGCTAATTAACAAGCTAGCGCGCCAAGACAAAGTGACTGCTCGGGTGCTGTATATCCACGACCAGCACTTACCCACGCTGCTTAATCATGTACGTGGCGTGGTGGTGGTGAATAGCACAGTAGGCTTATCCGCCCTACACCACGGCGCGCCGACTATTACCTGCGGTAATGCAATGTACGATATTGCGGGCCTTACCTATCAAAACGGGCTGGATCAATTCTGGCAAGCGGCCCCCAATGCCAAGCCGAATAACGCCTTGTATCTACGCTTTAGAGATCATTTGGTGGCCAAAACTCAGCTTAATGGCAGTTTTTATAAACCGCTAAAACTGCTTGGATCGTATAGTGGGCTGATTTGGAATGCGCCTGAAAACACCCTACCACAACAGGCAAAGCGGATTACCCCTGCAAGCCCCATCCAGCTAAAACCCAAAGTGCCTATATTCACCAAGCCAGAGCCATTAATCAGCAAAAAACCTGAGCATACCCCAATCAGCCATGGCGAAAACGCATGTAGATATACCTCAATCACTTCAATTCTGACCATTGTGCATAGCATCATGATGTTGGCGATGTAGTGGGTTGAACCTAGGATTGGCTCCGTGACCGCACAATGAACAAACATTGAGTCATCGTAGGGCGGGTGCAAACCGCCGTTTTTAGTATTTCATCGCAAGGATCGGCGGGTTTCACCCCAATCCTATCAACTTAAGCCGCTTGCCTTTATTCAAGGCATGCGGCAACATCTTTAATCAATCGCAACTCACTGATTTATAATTACAATATGATTAAGCGCCTTAACTGACATAATTGGTAATTT
>JAPLQI010000036.1 GCA_026399755.1 Pseudomonadota bacterium | reverse complement strand
CGACCTCGACCCAATGGCCTGGCTAACCGACACCCTAGAAAAGCTCCCCACTTGGCCGAACAGCCGCATCGATGAATTACTGCCGCTACGACTGCTAGCAGAAACTTAAGCGTCAAGGCGGTGGAGCGGCTGAGCCTTTACAGTTGTTCAATCTTGGGGAGACCTTAACATTGACTTATTGGATGACATTAAAAAATAAATGGGTGTATTTAAGGGGGGATTACCCTTTGATTGAAGTCGAAATTACAACTTCGGCAAAGTTGCTTTCCTGCCCCGAATTGGCGGGCGTGTTCACCGAAGTTCTGGTCAAACGCCAGGCTGAAGAACAAACACTCCTCAGCAACGATAATACCTCGGCCACCGTCGCCCGCTCGGGGATTCTGGCTAAATTACAACATTTTATAGGCTTGAATAGAGGGGTGTAAAAACAAAAAGTACAAAGACTTTAACTCAGAGGAAGCTCGTTGCACCTATTGGAAATGAAATGCTGGTGCGCCTCCGTCCTTTTACATTCTCGCCATCATTGCATTGCACTCTTGTATTTAAATGAGTTATGACTCATCGAGGTGCATTATGCCAAACGGATTTCAGCGTGCCGCACTAGAGGGGATCTTGGCCAAGATACTCTATTTATTGACAAGACTAGCCATACCACCCATGGTCCTGAGCCAAGTGGGGCTTCAGGAGTATGGCCTTTGGTCAATTGCTTTTGTATTAGTGGGGTATTTAGGGCTTTCTGTTTCTGGTATTGCTACAGTCTATGTGCGCGAAATTGCCCAAGCTTTTGAAAGCGACGACCCACACCATGCCAGCGGCATGCTTAGCACGGGCGTGGCCCTCGCCTTGCTCATCGGAGGCGGATTTTGCTTGGGTTTAGTGCTGTTTATGCCCTGGTTTTTACGCGTCTTTGCCATCAGCCCGCCTCTCCAATCCCTAGCGACCTTACTCTTACTCACCACCACCTTGGTCTTTTTGGCTGATTTAACACTGGGGGCTTGGGGTTATGTGTTACACGGTTTAAATCGTGTCCATGAACAACAACGGATTTGGGTAGCAAGCTTTATACTTGAATGGCTCATTATGGTGAGCTTACTCTACTTCAATTGGGGCATCACTGCGCTGTTAGGTGGCTTTGTACTGCGCTATGTTTTTTCGATCGCTTGTGCATGGTGGCGCGTACATCAAATATGGCCAGCACTCCAGCTAAAACCCAGCTTCGTCCGCAAAACCTACTTGCAGCCTTTTCTCCATTTGGGCATCAAAAGCCAAATCAGTGATGCTTGTGCAATCATTTTACATTCTGCCGATCGTATTTTAACGAGCGTAAGCTTTGGCAGCGCATCGGCTGCCATCGTCGACTTAGGCAGTAAATTACCCGCAACTGCGATTTCAATTTCATCAGGAATCAGTGCGATTGTTTTGCCGCGTGCGGCCTGTATGAATCCCCAGCAATTAGCCGAGTTTTATCCCAAAGTATTACGACTATCAATGCTTTCTTTGTTGTGGGTTATGCCCGTCATGGTGGCCTGTGCTCCAGCCCTTCATTTAGCCTGGCTTGGATTCAGACCAGAATCTGCGATGATCTTGCAAACACTCCTTTGGCTGACGCCAGCCTGGCAATTACACACATTAACCGGATGCGCATCCAGTGCTTTACGCGGGCAAGCTGAGTTACGTCTGGAGTTTATCTATCATCTGATGCGTTTTTTTTCCTGCGCCATTACTTATTTCTGCAGCAGTAGCCTGCTGCAATTTATTACTTACTTTGCAATTGGCAATGGGCTCGCCGCACTCGCATATTTATTCCTCGCAAGCCAGCGGCTTTCCATGTCTCCTACCCTCGTTTTCCGGCAAACCCTATTGCCACTGCTCCTTGGCTATTGCCTTGCTTATAGCTTTACCTGGCTTTGGCCATGGCAACTCACCAGCCGCAGCTTAGCCTTAGTTGAACTACTTCAGACAAGCAGCTTGTTTACACTCTGTTTATCAGTGGTTATTTGGAAATTTGCTTTAACTTCTGCAGAAAAATCGTGGCTTATCTATCAATGGACAAAATTGTTGAAACATGAGGTTCATCATGCTTAAGCCTATTGCGAATATCCTCATGTGTGCCGCTTTGATGGCCTGTAGCCAAATGCCCAGCAATATTCCAAGCAACACACAAACATTTCAACCCGCACAAAAATCAGAACAAATCAATTACGCCAGCCCCGAAGCATTAGCGGAATTAGAGCGAGGGGGCGACGATATATATCGCCTTGCCGAAGGAGATTCCTTGCAAATCACCGTTTGGAACCGTCCAGAACTATCGGGCAAGCAACTGCTCGGGCCGGATGGCCGCCTCACCATTGCATTGGCTGGCACAATGAAACTCAATGGAGAAACCAGAGAAACCGCGGCCAAACAAATTAGTGAGTCGCTTTCTGCATATATTCGTAAACCTGCGGTCTTTGTCGGTGTTGAGCAATATACGGGCAATCGCGTCACTATTTTAGGACGGGTACAAAACCCTGGTGTTCAACAATTTGATCGCCAACCCTATCTATTAGAAGCATTAGCCCGCGCAGGCTCCCTGCCTGTCATCGACAAACAAGCCACGTTGACTCGGGTCGCCGTGTTTCGTGGACGAGATCGCATCATCTGGGTTGACCTTAAAAAATTACTTAATCGTGGCGAGCTCGCCTATAACATTCGCCTCAAACCCAATGATTTAGTGTATATCCCGGATTCCTTCGATACCTTGGTGTATGTTTTAGGCGCAGTTCACAAGCCAGGAGCCTATCGATTAACGCCTGACATGTCTTTAATGGATGCGCTTTCCCAAGCAGGCGGCCCAAACGATGATGCCGCTCCCGAACAAATTGCCATTTACCGGCCCAGCAAACAAGCCAATGAAACAACTCCACTTAAGACATTGCTCAACCGAGAAAAAATGGTCAATTTCTCTCTTGAAGAAGGGGACGTCATTTACGTTCCTAAAAGTGGCGTTGCAGAAACAGGCTATGTAGTTCGGCAACTTATTCCTGGATTGTCAATACTGACCTTAGGTTTAAGTAATTTTTAGGGAGATCAGCATGTATGGCATTGTCAATAAAGCACTACAAGAAATGGTGTGCGCTGAGTACGGTAGCGAGACGTGGCAAAAAATCCTGCTTAAAGCGGGCATGATGGAAGAAGTATTTTTGTCTAACGAGCCATACCCCGATTCCACAACCTATTCAATAGTAGGTGCCACATCGACCCTGACGGGACTTCCTGCAGAGCAGTTATTACAAAAATTTGGACGCTACTGGGTACTCGAAACAGGAAGGCGTAGCTATGGCCATTTGCTTAAGTCAGGAGGAGAAAACTTACAAGATTTTTTAATTAACCTGCCAAATTTTCATGCCAAGATTTTCTTAATCTACCCGAATTTACAGCCACCTGAATTTCAATGCCAGCCCGTTGGAGCGCATAGCATCAAGGTGAAATATTTTTCTCACCGTGCAGGATTAGCCCCCTTTGTCGTCGGCTTACTCTTCGGCATAGGCGAGCTATTTGAAACCACAGTGACTGTAGAGCAAACTAAAACTCGCGCGGCAGCAAATGACTTCGATGAATTTTTAGTGGTGTGGGAATAAGTATGCAAGCAGTGCATCTACAACTACCTAGCAGTGCATTCCCCTTTTATTTCCGCCTTGATAGAACACTCAAATTCATTGAATTTGGCCAAGCTCTCCCGCGTGTTGTTCCTGATCTCTTGCTTGGGCAGCAATTAAAAGCATTAATCCACCAATTACGGCCAAGCACGCCCATTGAAAATGTTTGGAGCAGCACCCCAGAGATGCAAGCTCGTACTTTGTATATATTTAAAGTTCTCAGCAATAATCTATTACTACGGGGCCAAGTCCTATTTGACGAAAATAGCGACTCACTGCTTTTTTTGGGCTCTCCATGGCTCAATGATCCAGAGCAACTACACACTTACGGTTTAACACTCAACGATTTCGCCGTTCATGACGCCAGTACTGATTTATTACAACTGATCCAAGACTTAAAAACTTCATTACAAGAAAGCCGGGAAATCGCCACTCAATTTCAAAAACAGCGCGCTCTTTTGCAAAATATTTTAAAAACTGCGCCCGATGCCATTATCACCAGTAATTCCAAAGGATATATTGAAAGCTTTAATCCAGCAGCTCAAGCCATGTTTGGCTGGGATGAATATGAAGTATTAGGTAAAGATGTTGCTATTTTAACTGCAGCTCCATCCACATCGAGTCACAACGAGTCCTTAGCTTCTGCGTCCCAGCGTGCATTTACGCCTCAATTTAATCGCCGCCGCGAGGTCATAGCGCGCCGTCGCAACAACGAGGAGTTTCCCGCTGAAATTTCATTAAGCAGCCTGCAAGTAGGTGATGAAATACACTTTACCGCTATTGTTAGAGATATTAGCGAACGCAAAGCACAGCAAATGGCACTGGCAGCATCCCGCGAGCGCGAATTACAGCTCGGCAATGAGATTCAACAGTCCTTGTTATTTGGTACCCCACGAAGTCTACGTGGGCTTGAGATTTCGGCCTTCACCCAGCCATCGCAAGGGATTGACGGCGATTTTTTCGACTTCTTTACACTAGGCGAAGATTGCCTCGATGTATTCACTGGCGACGTGATGGGCAAAGGCGTAGCCGCTGCAATGATTGGTGCCGCTTTAAAAAGCCAATATAACAGGACCATGGCAGAGCTACTGGGCAGTGGTCATGGGGAGCCTCCCGACATCAACCTTATTATTAATCGTGTTCATACCAAAGTGACTCCCGAATTACTGCGGCTAGAATCCTTTGTGACGCTCATTTTTTCTCGCATCGATTTAACTCACAATCGCATCCACTATATTAACGCTGGGCACCCCGAGGGCTTAATCTTTACCGCAGCAGGTGAAATCATTTCACTTTCTAGCAATTTTTTACCCATTGGAGTCGATCACCGCGAGCAATACGAATCTATGGATGCCCCTTTTATGCCGGGAGACTTTTTATTATTGTTTTCAGATGGTGTGAGCGAAGCACGAAATGAGCGTTTTGAATTACTGGGAATTGCCAGCCTTATCGAACATGTAACCCAACTCATCCGCGTGGCTATCCCGCCAGCCATTATTTTACAAAAATTACGACAACTGGTTGACTTGCATGAATCATCAAACCGGCGCTCCGATGACTTTACCGCGATAGGTATTTTCCGACATAAAGATAGATCCCCCTGTAGTAGAGAGTTTATGCGCAAAATGAGCGAGTTAACCCCTTTACGGCACTGGCTACGGGCTCAAATTTCATTGGATGAAATCCAAATGGGAGCGATCGAGCTGGCGGCCGTTGAAGTAGCGACCAATATCATTCGACACGTTGCAATCACCTTGGCCGATACACCATTTGTGGTGCATATCCGCGAGCAAAATGAAGTATTTTGGATTGATTTCTATTATGTAGGGCACACTTTTGATCCAACCCAAGTGCCTGCACCTGATTTTAGCGGAGAGCAGGAAGGTGGCTTTGGCCTCTATATCATCCGACATTGTGTTGATGACGTGCAATACAGCACCCCGGCCAGCGACGTAAACCGAGTTCGATTACAGATTCGCGGGAAAATCTAGGCGGGAGCAGCTATAAATCAATTGTCTTTAGCCTCTTTGCACACTTACCATGCTCATTGCCATTGTCGAAGATGATCCCATACAAGCAGAGATGCTCGCCTTGACGCTCAATAGCGGAGGCCATTCCAGCAAAGTATTTCATACCAGCGTCGCTTTCTTTGCGATGCTCAAAGAAACCCATTTTGATTTATTGCTATTGGATTGGAATCTGCCTGACTACTCAGGAGGAATGATCATCAAATGGGTGCGTGAAAACATCGGCTGGCAAATACCGATCATGGTCGCAACCTCAATCGATGATGAGAAGAATGTAGTCGCAGCACTTAAAGCAGGGGCGGATGACTATTTAGTCAAACCAATTAAACCCTTGGAAATACTAGCGCGTATTGAAGTCTTAGCCCGCCGTTTTAAATCAATCGCTCCTCTGGTATTACACCTTGGCTCGTATGAAATAGACACCAGCCAGCGGCTCATTCGAAAATCGGGCAGCGAAGTGGAACTCACACAAAAAGAATTTGATCTCGCTTTGTATTTATTTCAGCACCCCGGAAAGTTATTTTCCCGAATGAATTTACTCGAAAAAATATGGGGGTTAAATGTTGAAATTGATACTCGGACCGTTGACACGCACATTAGCCGTTTGCGCAAAAAATTATCGCTCAATGGGCACCTGCAATGGCAGCTCACCTCAGTTTACGGCTATGGTTATCGCTTAGAAAACATGATGCTAGTCACCCCTTAATCCGCCATCACTACTGCAGCTGCTTGCTCCAGCATTTCGTAGTCTTGCACCGGAAATGGAGATCCCCCCACCAAAGACTGGAGCCGTTGCTCTAGCTGCCGTGCCGCAGTGGCTAATTGTTCAAACCCCAAGGAGCCTGATGCGCCTGCCAAACGATGTAACTCATTCAGTATCTCATCATCAGGCTGCCATATCGCAGCGGGCATCTGCCGTGATTGTTCAATAATTTTCATACGCTCTGGCAAACCAGTAACAAATTTAGCCTTTAACTCAATCATCCCCACTGCAAACAATGCGTGGTTAAAGTCGGGCATGATAAATCTCCCAATACTCCAGCAAGAGTTGCGGCAACAAAAGGGGATCAAAAGGCTTCTGAGCCACAAAATCTGCCCCCGCATCCAGTAGGCTAGACAAATCTGCCTGAGATGCTTTTGCAGTCAACATTACGACACATACTGTATCGCCGCCTTTGAGTTTTCGCAGCAATGGAATGAACTCTATTCCACTCATTTCAGGCATCATCACATCCAACAAAATCATCTGCGGTAAAGAATTTTCATGCATCTCTTTAATTGCAAGGCTTGCGAGTGGGTACGGCTGAACATTAAAAACACCCAAAGTACTCAAGCATAAATGAATCAAATGCCGAATATCATCATCGTCTTCAATCACAGTAATCTGACGTAATTCACTCATCCCCTCCCCCCCCAAGGTAATGTAACCGTAAATTCACTACCACTATCTTGAGCAGCTTGGTAAGAAATGCTGCCACCTAAAGCCGAACACAGCTGTCGAGAGATCGCCAACCCTAAACCTGTACCGCCATACAGCCTTGAATCACTCGCATCGGCTTGGGTAAAAGGCTCAAATAAGTGAGGCACGAAATCTTCCGCAATGCCTGCCCCACGATCCCGCACGATGATTCGCAACGCAGATGAGGTGATACTTGCATCCACATCCACAGTAGAATGCGCGGGCGAATACTTACAAGCATTGGAAATCAAATTTGACATAATTTGCCCAAAACGCATTTTGTCCGTACAAATCACTAACGACTCATCCAACTCACAAAATAATTGCAAGGAAACCCCATATTTGGCCGCATACCCCAGATTGACTTGCACAACCTCTCCCAGCAAATTAGCCACTGAGTAAGGGCGTAACTCCAGCTGCAAAGCACCTGCAGCCGCTTTATTTAAATCTAATAACTCATTCACCATATGCAATAAGCGCGAAGCGTTCCGATCGGCCATCTCCAGCAAAGGTGACGCTCGCTCATCGACAAATGCAAACTGTGGACTTTGCAGCATCTTTAATGAACCAATGATCGAGGTTAATGGGGTACGCAGCTCATGACTTAGGGTGGCAATAAATTGCTGTTTAAGTTGGTCTACCCGCTGCCGCTCACTCACATCGCGCAAAATCAGCAACCAAAATTGCTCGCCAGCCTGATGAAAACACGTTAAGCCCAACTCCACAGGAATAGATTCCCCGGACAAAGGAAGCACCTCAAGCTGCTGAAGCCGGCCTTGCGACGGCGCATGCTTTGCTTGACCAAAGGCCAAATTGGGTAGGATTCCCCTTACTGCCCGCCCCAGCATAACGCCCCGATCCGCCTGCAATAACCGCTCTGCCGCTAAATTGAGCCCCTGGATCGTTTCATCACTGCCGAGAACCAAAATAGCGTCAAAACTATTTTCACTCACAGCTAAAGATTTACTCAGCAGCGCAGCATGTTGCTGCTGCAACACTAAAACCCTTGCTAGATTTTTAAGCTTACTGGCTAAGATTGCCGGTTCAGTTGGTTTACGTAAGAAGTCATCTGCACCCGCCTCAAGGGCAGCAAGCAAATGGTGCTCTCCCTCCAAGCCTGATAAGACAATAACGGGCACCCACTTTTTCCCAGCTAGCGCCTTGATGCGTAGGGCAACTTCACAACCATCTAGGCCAGGCATAAGTAAATCCAGTAGGACGATGTCTGGCTGCGCTTGCTCAAATAACGCTAAAGCCGATTTACCCTCCTTTGCAGAAATCACGCAATAGCCCAATTTTTGAACCAGATTACACAATCTGCGCCGTGTAGCCGCAATATCATCGACCACCAAGACCGTTAACACTCCAGCCGGCAAATCGTTAAAAGGCATAAGCAGCACTCAAGTTTTACAAGTTGATCACAATTATGAGCAGGGTCAATGCTTCAATAACAGCATAGTCGAAGTCCTTAAAAGGAAATGCAAAATGCTTTCAAAAGTTATTGAACCCAACTTACGTAAACTTGAAAAAAGATTTAGTCACCCGGCACGCAGACGTAAAGCCATGACAGCACTTCGCCTAACTCTATTCATCAAACTAAAGCTCACCAGCTCTGTTCGGCGGATTTGGGATATTACTTCGGCACTCGTAGCACTAGGGCTGGGCTGGCCACTCTGGGCCTTATTAGCTCTATTAATCAAGTTCACCGATGGCGGCCCGATTTTGTATTGGCAAGATCGCGTGGGCTATCGTGGGCAACTATTTGCATTTCCTAAATTCCGCAGCATGCGCATCAATGCAGATCAATACCAACACGCTTTAGAAAACCAACATGCAGATCAACGCACTTTTAAACTCAAAAATGACCCTCGAGTGACGTATATCGGCCGTTGGATGCGTCGTTTTAGCTTAGATGAAATTCCCCAGCTTTGGTGTGTACTGATTGGCCAGATGACTCTAGTTGGCCCTAGACCACCACTCCCCCGTGAGGTCAGCCAATATGGCTTACATGCCAGACAACGCCTTGAAATCACCCCTGGACTGACCTGCATTTGGCAAGTCAGTGGCCGCTCTAACATTGCATTTGATGGCCAATTAGCGATGGATCTTCAATATATTCGCGAGCGCAGTATCGCGCTGGATCTGCGCATTTTATTGCTGACTTTGCCAGCCGTTTTCCTTGGGCGTGGTGCATATTAAAAGGATTCAGATCATGGCTTCATTTTCACAGTCCAGCTATCAGCGATACGCCCTAACACTGGGCAGAGTCATCGCTAAGATACTGAAACTATTGCTCTGGCCTGCAGCACAGCTCGGGTTCGGCACAGTATTGCTACAGCAACTGCAAGATATCGCTCAAAGCCGCTTACAGTGGATAGGCTCCACAGCGGGCAACACACCTGGGCTACTCTCAAGTTACCGCCTACATCAACGCATGGCCCTGGCCCTCAACGATGAAGCAGAATGGGATAGCCATGATCAACATTCTCGCAGCTGGCGCTTTGATATAGCCCTACTACTGCGATATAGCTGGAGCATGCTTATTGGGCATACCGTCAGCCCAACCGAAGAGCGTTGGCCTTTACTTGGTTTATGGCTGGATAATTTGCAACATGCACAGATTGAGTCACAGCTCAAAATATGGCGCGAGCAAGCTCACCAACGCCGCATAGCCTTTGTCAATCCGCATTGCGCAAATCTGGCCAGCAAAGACCCCTTATATCGCGGCGTGCTCAATTCGGCAGATCTGTTATTACCCGATGGCAGCGGCGTCTTACTTGCCAGCCGCATATTGAAAACACCTTTGCAAGAAAACACTAACGGCACAGATTTATTCCCGATTTTATGTAAGCAATGGCAACAGGCCGGCGCTCGCTTGTATTTACTTGGTGGCCGCCACGGGGTAGCAGAAGAGGTAGCACGGCGCCTGTTAAAAAAATATCCTGGCTTACATATCGCGGGCACATACCATGGCTATAGCCCCAGTAAAGATACCCCGGCCCTCATCAAAGAAATCAAACAAAGCAAAGCGGATGTTTTAGTAGTCGCCATGGGTGCCCCCCTGCAAGACAACTGGATTGCCTGCAATCAGCAGGCCACGGCCGTACCTTTAGCGATAGGCGTTGGGGGCTTGTTTGATTTTATATCTGGCCGTATTCCTCGTGCACCGCTTTGGTTACGTGAACTGGGCCTGGAATGGTGCTGGCGCTTATTACAAGAGCCAGGAAGAATGTGGCAGCGATATTTAATTGGCAACTTCACTTTTCTTGCCCGTGTATTCAGGCAAAAACTCCAAGCAGCCCCCAAACTATTGCCCAGCGCATACTCACCACGCCATGAAGTTGATCCGCGTCCACAGGCTCTGCTGCTGACTGATTATACGCTCTGGCAAGGGGATGATCCAATCGGCACCCTCTTATCTCCACTGGTGGGTCATAGCCTGCTTGAGCTGAGCATGATTCGACTGGTGGAGCAAGGGGTAAAATTAGTGCATGTTTTTGCCGATCAGGGTTACTCTGCCATTGCGGCGCAATTAGGGAAGGGTGAGCGCTGGGGAATTGAGATTCGCTATTATCTATCTGGACAGCAGCGACAAACCCGCCTTCGCCTTGCCGCCTTGCCCTTGCCTGAGCACGTTTGGCTGGTCGCCCCAGGCTGCCTGCCTAACGCTAATCTATTAAGTACTGCAGCATGCCAATGGGAATTGGCTCAGGGTATCTGGGCTGGCTGGGCTTATATCAAATCGGAACAGCTAAAATTAGCGCCGGATCAAAACAAACTCCCATTACCCGCACAAACCAAGCGTTTTGATGGCATTAGCTTATGCAACGCACAAGAGCTTAACGCAGCACTGCCCGAACTCTTACAAAAAGCACCGCCTTATATTCCAGAATACCAGGAAGTCAAACATCAGGTTTGGCTGGCCCCTGGGGTGATTTGCGAAAAAAACGTCACACTCATTGGCCCTTTGCTCATTGGCCGCAACTGCTTAATTCGGCAAGGAAGCCAGATAGGCCCTAATACTGTGATTGGCGAAGGCTGCGTACTGGATCGGCAAGTAAGCATCCACAATAGCTTACTCAAACCCTTTAGCTATATCGCAGAAGAAATGAGTATCGGGCACAGCTTGGTCGGCAATCGAAAATTGTATTTAGTGCGGGATAAAACCATTTTGCACTTCAAGGCAGAGGAATGCTTAATTGATGAAATGGACGAGCGACTAAGCAGGCCAAGCCTAGGTGAGCGCTTGCAAGCCTTAATCACTTTAGTTTGGCTGTACTGGCATCAAAAGCAACTCGATACTTATCGCAGACAAAACCTAGCCAATCGATTAAAAAAAGTGCTTCACGGCGAGTGCCACCTGATTGGCTTACCTGTCTTATCGCAAAAGCAAAATAGCACTTACGAAAGAAAAAGCCTGCGGCTAGGCGCGATCAGGCTCTCTGAATTACAAGCTCAAACATTACCCGCGCAAGGCCTAAGCCGCGAAGAACAAGATTGCATAACCGATCTATATGGCGCAGCAGTACCGCAGCATTTAAGTTGGAAAAAATTACAACATCTAGCCCAATCATTAAAGCATGGCTCACAGGCTAGATTTTACAAATCGGACATCATTTCGCCTCCCAATGCATTGTAATAACAACTGACAGCAAGAGGCACGCCAATGAAAACCCTGCTCTATATTTTGCACAGTGGCCAGCGCTATGGAACAGAAAGAATGGCGCTGGCCACGCTGGCCCACTTGAAATTTAAAGCCAACACGGTGCTGTTTGCCCCCCAAGGTCCAGTACAGCAACTGGCCAAGGAGCAGGATGTTTTATTTTATGGCTTTAACAGTTGGCTCGAGCTTGCCCGCCAGTTGTGGCGCTATCTTGCCCACCCCGAGCTGTGCGTTTGCAGCACTGGGGTAAGCCAAGCGCTCATGGTGAGTGTTCTAGCTCTACTGCGTGGAAAATGGCCTCGCCAGATCCATATCGTGCATGGGGGCACGGATGAATATTTAAGTTATGGCCGCAAACACTGGCTGCAATATTTAGGCATTGAGCTGATCGCAGTCTCCGAGTTTGTCAGAACACGCTTATTAGCGCATGGCTGCAGTGACAAACACATCACGGTAATTGAAAATTTCCTCACCACCCAACAAAACCGTCGGGACGTATTTACAAAGCCCGGCATTACGCAAGTGGCCATGATCACGCGTATCGACCCCATCAAGCAAGTCAGTGTGGCCATCAGGGCTTGGTGTAATGACCCCTCACTACCCGCGCTGCGGATTTGCGGCACGGGCTGGCAAAGCAAAGAATTACAAGCACACAGCGCTCACCTTAAGCAAATCAAATGGCTTGGCTTTGTCGAGCACCCCAATCAAGAACTGACCCAATGTGATCTATACGTGCATAGCTGCGCTAATGAGCCTTTCGGGCTGGCGGTTCTAGAAGCCATGGATGCTGGGGTTCCTGTTCTGGTGCCCAATCGCGGAGGTGCAGCTGACTTAGTTAAACATGGCGAAACGGGGTTTTATTATCAGGCAGGTGATAGCCATGATTTAGCACAGAAAATTCATTGGATTAACCAATTACCTGCCAGTGAACTTAATACCATCGTTGCCAATGCACGGCAGCAGCTCATCCAACGCTTCTCAGCACCACAACAGATCGCCAGCTATGCCTGCTTGTGTGGCATTAAGGGGATAAATGATGAATAGCGATCCATTAATTACACTGATTGTCATCGGCCATAACGAAGGAGAGCGCTTAATACGCTGCCTAAACTCAGTCCGAGAAAATGCTTACTCCAACATCGAACTGCTATATATCGATTCTCACTCAAGCGACGATAGCCCTGCCAAGGCGAGGTTGCTCGCCGACCACGTCTTTTTAGCCAAACAAAGAGGCGCAGCAGCGGCACGCAATACGGGCTTAGCACAAGCTAAGGGGGATTGGATCATGTTTTTAGATGGCGACACCACCCTAGCACCGCATTTTTTATCGCACGCTCTGGCCGCTTTGCAAGCTCAATCAAAACTGGCCTGCATCTGGGGACACCGCGTTGAGCGCTATCCAAATCAATCGGTTTATGTACAAGTGCTTGATCTGGATTGGCGCTACCCGCCAGGCGAAACCGCATTTTGCGGCGGAGATGCCTTATTTCGGCGTGAAGCGCTGCGCCAGGTCAACGGCTTTAACCCAAAGTTATTGGCCGGGGAAGAACCTGAAATGTGTTTTTGGCTACGCAAACAGGGATGGAAAATTATGCACTTGGATATCCCAATGACTCAGCATGACCTGGCCATTACTCACTTTAAGCAATATTGGCAACGCACCAGCCGAGCAGGTTACGCCTATGCGGCGGTGAGCTCGCTGACACATACCTTTTGGGTCAAAGAAGTGCGACACAACTATCGACAAAGTAGCGTTTTACTCACCTTGCTACTGCTCATACTACTTGGCTTGGTGACGTATCCGCTGCTCAGCGCAGCCGCATTTCTTACACTCACACTCTTGATGCTGCGCAGCAGTTGGCGGGCTCGCTGGCGCAGCCCGCATTGGCCAAGCTTATTGCTCTATGGCATTCATAGCTGGTTGGCTCAAATTCCAATCACGCTGGGCATCTGGCGTTGCTTGCGCGATCAAGCAACAAAGAAACGCGCCTCTTTTGCTAATTACAAAGCAACACCAAAATGAAACGGCTCCTCTACAGATGTTGCTCACCGTGGCTAGGCCAACTGCTCGATGCCTTAGCTTCATATCAACGAGGCATGGCATGGTTGTGCCTGGCTTGTCGTATTCCGCTGGACCCGAGCAATGTCATTTTAGGAGCCGTTGAACTACAGGGCTCACGAACCATCCATTTTGGCTTGGGGGCGTTTATTTACCCAGGACTTTACCTTGAAACCCAAGGTTCTGGGAGCATCACCCTAGGCGACGATGTTGTTATTTCCCGTGGCGTGCACTTAGTTTCCCATTGCCAAATCAGCATTGGCTCAGGCTCGATGCTAGGGGAATACAGCAGTGTGCGCGATGCAAATCATCGCCGGAATCCATCCATCCCGCTGCGGGATGCAGGTTACAACTGCGCGCCAATTAGGATTGGCAAAGAAGTTTGGATCGGCAGAGGGGTGATCATCTTACCCGGTGTTTGCATCGGGGATGGCGCAACCATTGCTGCCAATGCCGTGGTGACCCGCGATGTACCAAGCGGCGCCACTTTCGGCGGGATTCCCGCCAAGCCGCTGTCAAGGAAATGAAAATGAACCCTAGCAAAAGCCCTATTTTACTGGTTGCCTACCAATGCGGGCCCGATATGGGCTCCGTCTCTCAAATTGGCTGGGAATGGTATCAACGCATGGCCAAGCGTCGCCCCGTCACCTTGATCACCCATAGCCGAAATCGCACTGCAATTGAAGCCGCTGGTGCACCATTCAAAGGCAGCCAGATTGAGTACATCAATACCGAATGGCTGGCTGGCCCACTCTATCGCACCGCCTCCTACCTGTTTCCCGGCAAAGAGCATGCCATTTTTCTACTCAGTTCTGTCGATTATTATTTGTTTGATTTTCTAGCTTTGCGGCGCTCACGCCTGCTACGCAAACAAGGTGCTCGCTGGGTGGCTGTCCACGTCCCTACCCCAGTAAGCTCGGCCGCAGGGACACGACTTCATCAGCTTGGCTTGCCGCTGATTCGTGGGCCTCTCAATTGCGGCTTAGGTAATCCAATCGGTTTTGATGAGGTATTACAGCAGGAATCCCAGTGGCTCAATCATGGCCGACGGCTTGGGCAATGGTTTTCAGCAAGGTTAGAAAAATCCAGCCACCAGCAAATCACCCTAACCGCAACAGCAGCCACACGAGCTACGCTCCCCCCCAAACAACGCACACGCCCACTACTGGAAAATGGCATTGACCACTTAAAGTTCACCGCCCATCCCGTGCCCGAACGTAGCAGTAGCGACGTACTGAATGTCTTGTTTGTGGGCCGAATGCTACCCGTCAAAGGTGTCAATTATCTCCTTCAAGCCTGTGCACAGTTAATCAAAGCGGGCTATCCAATCGATCTCACCCTCGTAGGTGATGGCGTTAAACGCTCAGTATGGGAAGCCGAAGCCGCCGAGCTAGGTATTGGCCAGCACTGCCACTTTACGGGTCGTGCCCCCTTAGCTGACGTGCCTTTACTCATGCAGCAATGTCATGTGTTTTGCCTGCCATCGATTAGGGAGTCAGGAGGAGCGGTAATTCTTGAAGCGATGGCTTGCGGAAGGCCGGTCATTGCCTATCGTTTTGGCGGACCCGCTGAATTGCTAAGCAAAGAAACGGGGATATTACTTGATGCGCACTCAGGCACCGAACTCACTGCTCAACTTAAAACGACCTTACTCGATTGCCATTGCCGCCCAGCGCATTGGGCGGCAATGGGTGCAAGGGCCGCTCAAATATTGCATCAACCTCACCCAATGGGGTTTGACTGGGAGCACAAGCTAGATATCGTCGAGCAGTTGTACGCACAAATGCAAGGCTATGAAGGTTTACCTTCTTGCCACAATTTGCGAGAGCGCTATCACTAAAATGAGGTAAATACATCCGGGGGCATCATGCCAAAAATTCTCCTAGTACTTGCCTTGATCAATGCCCCCTATGCTTTCTGTGAAGCAGCGAATCTCACATTCAGTATTGATCGGCAAATCGACCCACAAGTTTTTCCACGCTATGGCCTCAATCTGGGGGGACCATCCTATTGGGGAGCCGAGCAGTTGCGCGCCAATATTGTACGCAACCCTGGATTCATGCCTCTGCTTGATCGCAGCATTGTATTGGTTGAACAGATCGAGGGGCGACAAATTAAAGACCAAGATGCTTGGGTAGCCCGCCCTGATGGTTTTTGGACTGGTGGAGGCTATCAAATCCTGAGTGGTGCCCACGTTAATTCACAAGGACGCATCTATGATTATCGCCGTAAAGCACAAGAGAACGGCCTGTTTTGGCTTGATCAAACTTTTAATGAACTGCGCGTGGGCGATGCAATCAGCGTTGAAAAATCCAGCCGTAGCCAAACCATTCCACAGTGGTGGAGCTCAGGCCGCACCAGCCTAGTGGCACAAAAAGAAGGCGGTTTTGCCGCCAGACTGCAGCCCAGCCCCCAAAGTCCAGCGCAATTAGCCAGCTACTTTGACACCTTAGGCGGCACAGCAGGACGCTTATTACCCATTGCCGGTGATTGGCAATTAAAATTTAAAATCCGCAGCGAGCGCACTGGAGCCAAGCTGCACGTTCGCTTTGCCCGTGATAAGCAAAACGCTTTTGTACAACAAATCATCGAACCAAGCCCGCAATGGCAAACGATAGAGCTCAACTGGCAAGGTCGCGAAAGTATCTCCAGCGATGCCGCCGCACTCTCGCTCACCTTTCACGCCGAAGGTGAAGGAGAAATCTGGCTCGATGAGGTCTATCTCGGTGAAAAAGTGCCTGGCGCTGGCGGATTTCGGCAAGCCGTGGTTGAAACACTCAAAACGCTGCGCCCTGGCTATTTGCGCGACTGGCAAGGACAGCTTGGCGACAATGTACCCAACCGCTACACCAGCGACATGACACGTCAGCCCATTCGCTACAGGCCGGGTGACAATGAAAGTTTTTTTGCCTATAGCATTCCTGATTTTTTTGCTTTATGCGCCCAAATCCAAGCGAACCCTTGGGTAGTTGGTCCAACAACGCTATCGAGCGCTGAGTGGTTTAATTTTGGACAGCAACTCAGAATCCACGCCGATAAAGCCCAATTACGGGAAGTCATACTCGAATTTGGCAATGAAAACTGGAATGCCTTATTCCGTCCCGCCGGCCTAAGCAATGTGCAGCAGCATCAAATCATTGCTGATGCTGCTTTAGCCGCGGCCAAGAAGGGATTTGGTCAAGGCAACAAACTCATTACCGTGGTCAATGCGCCCTTTTTGTGGGGGGGCAGCCCCGGCGCCATTGTCCATAGCAAGGCCGCTGATCGTGTCGCCGTTGCTCCCTATTTCTTGTATGAAATGGCCAGCGATGAAACCGAAAAAAAACTGCGCCAGCGTGCGCTGGCAAGCCAACTGCCACTATTACTCAAGCAGCAAAAATTGAGCAAAGCCCAAAACAAGCCGCTCGCCATTTATGAAATCAATTTTCATAGCAATATGGGCAATGCACCGGCAACCCTGCGCAACTTAGTGTTAAACAATGGCATCGCCGGCGTTGCATTGGCTCGCCAGCTTATCGATGCTTCACTCACAGGTATCCGAGAACAAGCCGTTTATAGTTTGGCGGGATACAGCGTAAAGCTCGACAAAAATTTAGGTGATGTCCCTTTGTTTGGGATTAGCCGCGACCTAAGTGAAGCAAACCGTTTACGTCCAACCGGGCTGGCACTGGCATTATTAAATGAAGTCGCAGGGGGTCAGCTGAACGCGCTTCGCTGTCAGGGCGATACGGATGCGTGCAGCGCTTTTTCTGCCATTATGTTTAGCCAGCCCCAAAAACAGCAGTTTGCCATTGTCAATGCCAGCGAAGCCGCGCACTCCCTGCAAATCCCTTGTCAGCGCCAAATAAAATGGGCAATACTCGATGGACATCAAGCTGGTAATTATGAGCTAACAGGTGCTCGTCTGATTCAACGTCGGCAAAGCCATTGCACGAATGGTGCTGCCTCGATCTCACTCCCCGCACAAAGCCTGCTGGTTGCAAGCACGGAGCGCTGAAGATGCAATTTATCATCTACATCGCCCCGCTGATTACCCTCTATTTACTCCTGCGGCGCGGCGTGACAGATGGCGTGATTCGAGGCTATTTGCCCATTTTGCTACTGCTACCCGATTGCTATCACGCAATGACGCCGGGCTTGCCAGATCCCAGTTTTAATCAAGCGGCAATCTTGCCATTATTCTTAGCTGCGATATTTACCCAGCGTAAAGACTGGCGCCTATCCATCACCGACTTACTCGTCATCGGCTTTGCCAGCTGCGTTGCCTATTCGGAGTTCAGTAACGCCGGTTATGCCGAAGCACAAAATCTGATGTTTGCTATGCTGGCCTCAGTCATTGCGCCTTATTTTTGCGCGCGCTGGTGTTTGTGTTCACAAGAGCATGATATTGACACCGCCCGCATCTTTGTCATTTCTTGTGTTGCCGTATCAGCGATCTCAATTTACCAATTTCGCTTTGGCATCAATTTATGGCATTTGATGTTTGGCCCATTTTTCCCAGGTCAAGGCGATGGTTGGGTCACAACCTTCCGACACGGTTTTGCACGCATTGCAGGCCCTTATTCTCACGCCATTCTGGCCGGCATTATGCTGGCAATGGCTTGGCGTATGGCTCGTTGGCTTCAGTGGGGAGGCTACTGGAAAGACAACATCCCACCCTTTCATCTACCCGGTACAAAAACCCAATGGATTAATGGCCTACTAATACTGGGGATTGTCATGACCATTGCTCGCGGGCCTTGGCTTGGTGGTTTAGTCGGTGGCGTATTAATGTGGGTGTCTCACGCACAAGATCGCAAAAAGCGCATGCAATGGGTGCTGGCCCTGTTTTTAGTCGGGGGCCTGTTAGGGTACACGCTACTCGACCAGTATCTAACTATCAAGCCGGGCGCGATCATGACTCAATCACAAGAGTCCGCGATGTATCGCAAAGAACTGATGGACAAATACGAGGCCATTGCACTGGAGCACGCAGTTTTAGGCTGGGGACGCAATACCTGGCCTAAAGTTGGCGGCATGGAGTCCATCGACAATTACTACCTGTTATTAGCGCTGATGCATGGCGTAATTGCACTGATTTTTTTGCTCAGCATCATGGCCTGGATGACGATACGACTGAGCACCCGAGGACTAAGCGAGCCTGTAGGGCGGGCATCCCTGCCTTTTACCTTTGCCGGCATTATCGCAATGATGTTTGTCTCTTTGGGTACAGTGTATTTGGGCGAACAACCGATGCCGGCGTTTTTCTTTATCCTCGGCTGGGCTGAAGCTTATTTACAGCGAAAACCTCTCAAGCCGCCCCATTCCGATCCGCTGAATGTCAGTCAAAAAGTAGCTAAATCTTTCCGCCATGTTATGCATTAGTTTTTCAACATAAGCTTTACAGTTCATACACAATTGCCTGTCCTTTGCCCGCAATAATGATTTTAACGCGCTAAGGAGGTGCATGATGAAACGCTCTTACAAGCTGGCTTTGCTGATTGCTACACAGCTACTGGCTGGCTACACGATAGTAAACAACACAATCCAGTGGCCATATCATGGCACGCCCATTTCTAATCAATACTTCAATAGCAGTGGCAAGCCTACCATCACCGAATTTACTTCCACACTCCCAGGAGGCTTACCTTTACTGCCAAGCAATCTGGTGAGCAAAGTCAACTACACCTTACCCGAGGGCAAAGATATTCGCCTCAATCCACAAGGCTTAATGCCCGATACGGATGACAAAACCAATATTCACTTCACACAAACAGCCGAAGTCTGGGTCACATTTCTGACTGAAGGTGCTGGGTATTCAAATTCAGTTGGATATTTTAGCTATGACACCGCTAACCCGCCGCAATTACGCAGCCAAGTCAACGAAAAAATGATCTTACCCAATGCTTCGATGCCTTCACCCCTGAGTACGGCAAGCACGACAGGCAATACCGTCTATCTAGGCACTTTTCAAGCAGGGCAATCTTTAGGATTTATGATCGTCGCCAATGGCTGGTCAAGTACCGGGCGTAGTCTGAATGGTGTAAGGGTGCCGGGGGTTAAAGACTATGCAGATCCCAATGCGATTTTTTACACGCTAAGAAAACTCAATCCAGAAGTTGCTGACTCACGAAATTTGAACACCCATACGCTGATGCTAAAAGATCTCAGTGACAGCTCACCAAGTTATCAACGACTCGTCATCGGGTTTGAAGACATTAACCGCGTGGTAGGTGGCGACCATGACTTTAATGACGTTGTTCTTGCCATTCATGTCACACCCAAAACGGCCATCAGTAATATTGGCAACCTCAATACACTGGTCGCAAATACCGACCCAGACACCGATGGTGATGGCGTTAAAGATGCACTCGATGAATTTCCTAACGATGCAAACAAAGCCTTTAGTCGTTGGTACCCCAACCAAAATGGCTGGGGCACTCTGGCCTACGAAGACAAATGGCCAGCCAAAGGAGATTTTGATCTGAATGATTTGATCATGCGTTATCGCACACGTGAAATCATGAATGCATCAAGACAGGTAGTCTCGATCGACATGGAATATCGGCTCGATGCGCACGGAGGGATACTGGCAACGGGGTTTGGCGTGCACTTCCCAGGTATTGCGGCCAGTAATGTGTCCAGCGCCAAGCTGCAAATTAATCAGGCAGCACCCCAGGTCATTACACCAGAAAATGGACAAAACGAAGCCGTACTATTGCTTTATAACAATATCGAGCCCTACGCCGTCCAAACTCAAGCAAACTGCAAATTCTTTAACACCGAAGCTGGCTGTGCACGTCTCACAGGCACGAGCTTCAAAATGACGATCGATTTTAACAGCCCACTAGCTTCTACGCTGTTTAGCTCGCCTTATAACCCCTTCATCTTCCGCAGTGACAATCGAGGGCAAGAAACCCACTTACCCGGAAAACCCGCCACCAATAAAGCTGATGCTTCGCTATTTTCTAGCCAAGATGATCGATCCATTATTGGCACCAGCAATACCTACTTAGATGCAAACAAACTACCTTGGGCACTCGATATTCCGAGTGAATGGGAGTATCCGAAAGAGCAAACCAATATTGTACTCAGTCACCCCAAAATCGCTAATTGGGCTATTTCTGCAGGCAGCAGCGATACCGACTGGTACTTCAATAATTTGGTCAGCAACTTGCTGTATCGAGGCCAATAAGGAGACCATCATGAAGCAATTATCATTAGTAAGCCTAAGCACACTCATTCTTCTCAGTGCTTGTGGTGGCGGCAGTGGTGGTGGGGCTGAAGGTGGAAACAATCCGACCAACAGCAGCGTTAATGTAGGTAATCTGCCGGCTCCAACTGGCACCCCTTCCATCCCCACTAATACAACACCCGAAGCATCACCGGGTAATTACAAATCGCTGACTGAAGTCAAAGTAGCTGGCACAATGAAGTGGCAACTCAGCAGCCGTAAGCTCTTCCCATTCACAGTCAAATACAGCAATAACAGCATTGCCGCCGGGGTCGTCATTAAGCTGTTTACCTATACAACAGAAGATCCACATGCAAACACTGCGCCATCGACAGTGACGAGCACGCCCAGTGAGCCTGTTGCACTGGCCTTGATTGACAGTGTTTTTACCGATAGCAACGGACAAGCGAGCTGGGAGGTCGTGCTTGCCAACGCACAAACCAGCGTACTAGCCATCATCAGTGATGGTACTCAAACCAGTACGCAAATCATTCAGCTCAATCAGGCAGGGCCGATTAATCTCACCTTGTAATTACAGCGGAATATTAGCTTTGGCGACCTCGATGGTCGCCATTTTTTTTACTGCTCTTAATTAGCGATTGAATTGATGGAATTTGCAATCTGGACACAACTTCATCTCAGCTTAGCGCTTAAATAAGCTCATAGACTTAATGAGGAGCGCAACATGCCCGGCCCACATCGCATCGCATATTTAGTCAGTGCCTACCCTGCCACTTCACATGTATTTATTTTGCGCGAAGTACTGGGCCTTAGAGCAAGAGGTTTTGTGGTGCACACCATCAGCATTAACGCTGACGCTCGTCAACCGACCAGCCTGTCCAAACAAGAACGCGATGAGCAAAGCCAAACCATCGTGATTAAAAATTGGCCACGTTTGCAAATGATTCGTGATGTCTTCAGTGTCTGCAGCCAATATCGCTGCGCGTGCTGGGTGGCGCTAATACAAAGCTGGAAACTTGCGAAGCCTGGGCTCCGAGGTCATGCATTGGCACTGGCTTATTGGCTCGAAGCCGTTTTGGTGACAAGAAGCCTGCACACTCAACAAATCAAGCATCTTCATGTCCACTTTGGCAATGAAGCGGCCATGGTGGGCGTGCTGTGTAAATCGATTTGTCACTGCCAGCTAAGCTACACCATTCACGGGCCTGATGAGTTTTATGAGGTACGCACTCAGCAACTTTCAGCCAAGGTGGCCGCAGCAGACTTAATCATTTGCATCAGCCAATTTGCACGTAGCCAACTGATGCTGATTTCCCGCGTATCCGAATGGGCAAAAATCCAAGTCATCCGCCTAGGAATAAATACTGGCTATGCATTAGCTGGCAGCTCCAGCGCTCATACCCCCCCCACCTTGCTCTGTGTTGGCCGCCTAACACCAGCCAAAGGGCAACGCGTCTTACTACAAGCAATGCAACGATTGGGAGAGCTTGGCTTGCGCCCACGCTTACTCCTGGCAGGAGCAGGTGAAGACGAGGCGCAATTAAGAAATATGGTGCTTGCGCTAAAGCTAAGCGATCAGGTGCAATTTTTAGGTGCACTCAATAGCGAAGCAGTCCGATCACTCTATCTGGACGCCGATATTTTTGTCTTACCTAGCTTTGCGGAAGGGATTCCGGTGGTGTTAATGGAAGCCATGGCCAGTGGGCTCCCCTGCATTAGTAGCCAAATTACCGGCATCCCAGAGCTAATCGAGCATGGCCAAAGCGGGCTTTTAGTGAGTGCGGGCGATGCGACTGGGTTATGTATGGCAATCAAAGCCTTAATCGACAATCCCCAATACGCCCAAGAATTAGCCCGCAAGGCCAAGATGCAAGTTGTCCAAACCTACAATCTAGAACGCAATTTGGATCAACTCGCCCGATCATTTGGCGCAATCCATCAGGAACCCGATCATGCTTAAGCTTGCCCTGCAGCTCATACGCCACTTTGTATATCGCCAGGCTCATGATCACAAAAGATGTGTAGGCCTATACCGCCGAATGTGCCGCCCTTTTGGCTCAGAATGGGCTGCCTACCTCAAGCGCTGGGGTGGTTTTTATGCGATGGGAGAACATTGTGTCATCAATACGAACGTCACCATCACCGACCCCAGTTACGTCAGACTGGGCAATAACGTCCACCTCAGTGGTTGCACCCTCTTCGGGCACGATGGATCGGTCAATATGGTCAACCAAGCTTTGGGCCTAAATTTAGATCATGTTGGCAAAATCGACATTCGTGACAATGTTTTTATTGGTCATCAAGCAATTGTATTACCAGGAGTCACCATCGGGCCCAACGCAATCATTGCTGCTAATTCAGTTGTAACCAGGGATATTCCCGCCAACACAGTGGTGGGCGGCATCCCCGCCAAAGAAATTTGCAGCCTAGAGGAGTGGGTACAACGCGCCCAAGCTGCGAACCAAAAACTACCCTGGGCCAATGAATTTGCCCAACGACAACACGTACTGGAACCCGAAAGCCCGGCCCTGCGTCTGGCCCGGATACAGGCTTTTTTTGGTGAAGGAGAGCAGCATGTTCATTGAACCACTACACACTTTGCTGAGCATGATCAGCGGCATGGCAGCGATCTACACCTTGCCCGGCAGTTGGGCTTTAGCACGCTGGAGTTGGGCAGCACGCACCGTTCATATCGCACAGCGCAATTCAGAATCAAACGCCCATATTTTAATTTTAATCCCTGCACATAACGAAGCAGCCACTCTTCCCCGTACCCTCCCTCCCATCATCGAGCAAGCAGCGCAAGATGGGCGCTGTACTGTCGTGCTGATTGCTGATAATTGTAGCGACAATACCGCTGAAATAGCCCAACAATTAGGCGCAATAACGCTGTGCCGCAATGATGATACTGCACGCGGCAAAGGACATGCATTAGCCCATGCCTTCCACTCTTTTCCTGATTTTCCTTGGTATTTAATTGTCGATGCCGACAGCAGGCTTGATGATCAATTTTTATCGTGTTTACGGCAAAAATTAAGCGAGCAACCCGATGCCGTACAAACCCGCTACGAGCCGGACTGCGCGGTTGATGACCCGCTCGCCAATTTAAAACAATGGGCTTTACATGCTTTTAATGTCAACCGACAACGTGGTCGTGCTCATCTGGGCGAGAGCGTGAGCTTGCTTGGCAATGGATTTGCAATTTCTGCGGACACCTTGGCCAAAGTTCCCTACCAAGCTGGATCTAACGTCGAAGATTTCGAGTATCAACTCAGACTTCAGGCTGCAAATTTGAAAATCAGGTGGTTAGAAGAGGTCGCAGTCCATGGTGAGATGCCCTACGGCCAGAGTGAAAGCACTCAAAGAGTCCGCTGGGAAGGAGGACGTATTGCGATGCTACGCCAATTTGGCGGCTACTTTAGCCTACAGCTTTTCCATAACCATCGCATGGCATGGCCGGCCCTGCAAGAATTACTACTGCTGCCATTGAGTTTTCATTCCCTCTTATTGGGCTTAGCTTGCCTAGGAGGGAATTTCAGTACTGTGCTTGGCATTTTGGGCTTTTTGATTTTAATAGCCCATGCCGCGCAAGCCCTATTGGAGCTCAAACCTAGCCAAAGGCGCGGCGCTTTAATTGGCCTCCCCCGCTATATGCTATGGAAACTGACACAACTCCCCGCCATCTTACGCGGCAGCGCAAAAAACAGCCCCTGGCTGCGCTCTGAGCGCCAAGCCGAAAGGAGAACAACACCATGAAACCCGCACCGCCTCTCGATTTGAGTGTCATTGTAGTGAGCTACAACAATGCCCCGGAAATTTTACAGTGCCTAAGAAGCATTCAAGCCGCCTGCTCATGCTTGCAGTTTGAAATTTTTGTCGTCGACAATGCTAGCCAAGACGATTGTGGCGCGCAAGTTGCGCAGCATTGCCCCGAGGTGATGCTCATTCAAAGCATGGCAAATCTTGGTTTTGCTGCAGGGAATAATCTGGCCATGGTTCAGACTCGTGGGCGTTATATCGCCCTAGTTAACCCAGATGCCCGCCCTGAAGCCGACTCCCTGTACAAAGCCGTGGCATGGATGACAGAACATCCACAAGTGGGATTGGCTGGGGGCCGTTTAGTGAGCGAAGATGGACGTGATCAGCCTTCTGCACGAGGATTTCCATCCTTACTCAACGATTTTCTAGCCATCAGCGGGCTTTCTTCCCGCTTTGCCCGGAATCGATTTTTTGGCCGCTGTGACCGGACTTGGGCTAATCCAGAGCATGCGGCTCAAGTGGATTGGGTTCCGGGAGCATTTATGCTGATCAAACAGCAAGCGCTTGCACACGTAGGCTGTTTTGATGAGCGTTTCTTCTTATATTACGAAGAAGTCGACCTGTGTCGACGCATGAAGAAAAACGGCTTTGAAGTTTGGTATCAACCAGCATGGCGTGCGGTGCATATTGGTGGCGTTTCTTCAGCTCGTGTACCCGGTGCCCATTTTAACCGACACGGCAGTCAACTGTCTTTATGGCGTATGCGCAGTACTTTGCTTTACTACCGTAAACATCATGGCTGGCTCATTACCAAATTGGATAGTCTACTAGAGCAAAGCTGGCATGCAATGCGCCAGCAGCGTAATCAGCTATTCCCAGATCGGCAAAATGCCGTCGAAAAAGCCCAAGAATCCAGTGTTTTACGCCGTTTATTACAGCAGGCATGGGGGGACACCGCAGGCGGACGCCGCTCTCCCCCCACGCCTTGGTGATTTTTTTTGGGGAGGTAAAGTCATGTTTGAGTTGATCCGAGAAGACTGGCAAACCTATCAACGTGATCCTTGGCGGCAAGGGCTGTGGGTGATGATGGTGTATCGCTTTGGTCGCTGGCGTTATGGCATTAAAAATCGCTTACTGCGCAAAATATGCTCCATCATTTATAAGTGGCTTAAGATCCTCTGCCAAATTCTCACTGGCATCGACTTGCCTTGTGAAACCGAGATTGGTCGCCGCTTACGCATCGACCATTTTGGGGGCGTAATCATCAGCGGCGATACCATTATTGGCGATGACGTTGTTTTGCGCCATGGCGTGACTTTAGGATTAAAAAATGAAGGCGAACGCGGTGCACCGCGCTTGGGGCATCGTGTGGAAGTAGGTGCTGGCGCGAAAATACTAGGCAAGATCAATATTGGGAATGATGCCAAAATTGGAGCGAATGCGGTAGTTTTAATGGATGTTCCCGCAGGTGCAATTGCCGTCGGGATTCCCGCTAGAATCATTCGAAAAAAACATTCAAATTAAAGGAGCCGAACCATGCTTAATCTTGCCCATTTTTTCCGCTCAGAATACAGCCCGGCCAGCAACAGCAAAACAAACAGGGCGACTAGCGCATTACCCTGCCCAGATTTAATCAGTGATCCGTACCAAATCCTCAAGCAACTTAAAGAACTAGCGCATCAGGCCGATCTTGGGCGGCTATTGTTTCTGATTGAGGGGGACACCCGGGGATCTCCCCTTAAATCTTTTGACCTGGATATTGAAAAACAAACCATCGAAATTGAAACCTTTGAGCTGCAAGCCAATATGATTGGCAAATACCTAACCTTTATTGGCAATTGCCATGAATATCGAATTGCGTTTTCAGGCAAGGTCTTGATGCAATCATCCCCGCATCGTCTTAGCTTAACGTGGCCATCGGAAATCATTCACACCAGTGGGCGCGAATATTATCGAATACACCCTAAAAACAAATTTCCCGTGCTCGTTAAGACACCAACAAAGCAGCTAAATGGCCACTTGTATGACCTCAGCGAGGGTGGGATTGGCATAAGAATATCGGCCAGCGATCACGCTTATTTCCAAGAATTAAGCGACCACGAAGTGATTATCTTATTAGCAGGCCATCACCTCATCACGCAGGTCAGTATTTGCAATCAAACAAGCCGTGATGCCAACTTAGCTATGCGCATTGGGTTCGCCTTCACCCATATAGCCCCCCAAGAACAAGCAAAACTTAGGAAAATACTTTTGCAACTTCAATCTCGCCATTAATCTTAATTAAGCGCTTAACTCATATCGTACACGTTCAAGTTTTACACTCCCGTCACAATTCCTCGCCTGACCTCAGCTTTAATATCAATACAGCCTCACGGTGTATTTTTGCTAAGGAAAAAATCATGAATCTTATTAACACCCACGAAAAAAACCAGCTGACCATCATTTCATTCAATATGAATAACTTGGATGCCAGCAATGCCGAGGCATTTCGTAAGCAAATCCGCCCTATTCTGGAAAAAAACAAAAAAATTGCGATTGATATGTCAACATTGCAATTTGTCGATAGCTCAGGCTTGGGAGCCTTACTATCCTGCTTACGCTTTTGCAATGAACAAGAAAGCAGCCTTGTGCTATTTGGCCTGCAGCGAACTGTCACAGCCCTGTTTGAATTAATGCGTATGCACCGCGTATTTAATTTATTTAGTTCCGTTGAGGAAATCATCGGAGCAACATCATGAAAGCGCTGATTCTGGCTGCAGGCAAGGGAACTCGGCTAATGCCTTTAAGCCGTGACTGCCCCAAACCCATGCTCCCCATCTTGGATAAACCCGTGCTTGAGTGCTTAATCGAACACTTGGCCAGCCAAGGCGTGGATCAAATCATTATCAACACCAGCTATCTGTCTGACGAAATTGAAAACTACTTTTCCAGCGGCCGCCGCTGGGGCGTTCAGCTGGCATTTAGCTATGAAGGCTATGAAGAAGCGGGCCAATTGCATGACGAGCCACTGGGCTCAGCAGGGACAATACGCCGCATTCAACAGCACTCAGGTTTTTTTGATGACACGTTTATCGTGCTCTGCGGCGATGCACTGTTAGATCTGGATTTACGAGCATTGGTTGCAGCACATCATCAAAGCAACGCACTGGCAACCTTAGCGCTTAGCCGTGTTGACCCTGAAAAAGTAGCCCAATATGGTGTGGCCGTCTTGGATGATTTGGGGCGAATTATGTCATTTCAAGAAAAACCCAAACCCGCCGAAGCCCTGAGTAATCTCGTCAACACTGGGGTATATGTCTTTGAACCTGAAATCATCAAATACATTCCAGAACAGACTCCTTACGACCTAGGCAGCGAAGTATTCCCTGCCTTAGCGCATGATGGTCAGGCCATTTACGGAGTTGAAATGGACTTCAACTGGATCGACATCGGCAGAGTTGCAGATTACTACTCAGTCCAAATAAGCGCGATTAATGGCGACCTGCCTTATATTACCCGCCCTGGCAAAGAAATCATGCCAGGTATTTTTGTAGGTGCAAACACGCGCTTTAACCCGCTTCGCTGTCACATCCAAGGCCCAATGGTCATCGCCGATAGTGTCACGATTGAAGACGGTGCAAATTTAATCGGCCCACTTTACATTGGGCGCGGCTCAGTCATTGAACGCGGAGCGCACATTGAGCAGAGTCTTATCTTTGAATATACCCGGGTCGGTGCACAGGCAATGCTAAGCAAAATGCTGGCAAGTGGCCGTTGGTGCGCACAGCCAGATGGGCTTACCGTCGACCCTCAACAAACGGGTATTAGCTGGATTCTAGCCGACAGCCGCACACCAAACAAAAAAATCCATCAACAAGAGCAGTTCTTTTTAGAACAAATCAATGACTTACCCCCCACCATTGAATTGATGAAGAGAATGAACCGTGAATACGCCTATTCACGGCCGTGGTAAAGCAACTCAAGGCTAATGCACCATGCCCACTCATCTGACTGCTGCAGGCATAGGCATCAAGCCGCTTGTAAGCCTGCGCCAACACCCCAAACTAGCGGTGCTGAGCTGCCTACTGGTATTTATAGCCTGCCTGCCACTCGTTTGGACCAAGGGTAAACCTGCTTTTAGCAGCGAAGCCGTGGTTCAGATTACACCGCGCTACATGAAAACATTAAAAGATGACAATGAACTAGACTTTCAATCCAACTCACAATATCGCCAGTTTGTGCAGCAGCAAATGAGCACCATACTGCGATTTGACATTTTGTCCGACGGCATAAAGCGCGCAAAAGTTTCCTTTCGCAAACCCAAGGAATCCGAGCAATATGCAGTAAATCGTCTGCGTAACTTAATACAAGTGTCTGCAGTACCTGATACATATATGGTCCGTGTTGCCATGTATGGCATGGATAAAACACAGATGGCGCCACTGATCAATAGTGTGGTCAGTGTTTACCTAGAGCGGGCGCGCACTGAACAGGTTTTTGGCCGGGATGAGCGAATCAGCAAATTGCAACAACGCCAAAACGAGTTACTTCAGCTCATTGATGAGAAATCAGAACGCCGCAACCAAATAGCGGGAGAGTTGGGCGTAGCCACTTTCTCCGCCGAAGCAGGAAACCCCTACGACAAAGCCATTGAGCGATTACGCGAAGCACTCGCCGAAGCCAAAATCAAACGGTTTACGGTCGAAGCCAATGAAAAAGCATTCCTAAAGCACGGTGATACCGATCCTAACGTTCGCTCGATCATGGAGAGTGTCTCCGTCGACCCTGGACTCAACAGCCTGAAAGCCAGTCTGAATAATCGTCGTGCCGTGCTGGTTTCAGGCATGGCGGGTTTAACCACTAAGCACCCAGGCTACGAACAAAGCCAAAGCGAGCTCAGTGACATTGACCATGAACTCAAACAGCAAACCGACAAACTCACCCGCTCCGTCCGCAGCAATATCGAAAGCCGTTTTGCAACCGCCAGCACACAAGCCAAGCAGCTTGAGTCCCAATTGCAAAACGAACTGAGTGAACAAGAAAAATACCGAAGTCATTACGCCACACAATTTAAAGAAGCCAACGATATCTCTGGCCAAATCGATCAAACGCGCAAAGAAGTCGAAACAATCCAAGATAGGCTTAATTTCTTTGCCGGTGAAACCAGTTCATTAGGTTTTGTCAGATTAGTCAGTGCAGCCCTTGTACCTGAAATCCCTCAGGGAGCAGGACACAAAAAGCTGTTACTACTTGCGCTTGCCGCGGCTCTCACAGCAGGGATTCTGGCCCCCATGCTACGAGACCTCGTTGATCGTATGATTCATAGCCCTAATGATGTCATCGGCAGCTTTGGGTTTGCGCCAATAGGTTGGTTAATCCACAGTCAAAACACGCAAAGTGCCGAATTCTTTGAAGATCAGGTGAGACGCTTGGCCAGTGCTTTAATTCGCGATCAAGATCGAACCGACATTCGCGTCTTCGGCATTACAGCACTGCAACCCGGGGGGGGCAGCAGCATGCTGACACAAAGACTGACGCAAACTTTCCGTAGCATGGGTATTTCGGCTTTGGCTATTGATGCCAACGCCTTTAGTCGCGATCCGTATTTTGATCAGAGCCTGCAATATACCATTGGCGACCCCCTACCCGATCAATTGCCACAACTGCAAAGCTTACGTCTCAAGGCCAATGGCCGGCACTTGCAAACCGTAGACAAACTAGGTGAAACATTACAAAAAATCGCCGAAACATTCCGTTTCGTTTTAGTTGATGTACCGCCATTACTCGTCAGTGGCGACGCCGAACTGACACTGCGCGCTACGCCTGCCATTTTGGCCATCGTCGAAGCCGAAGCACAAAGCCGCGGTGAAGTCTCGCGCGCAGCACGCCTGCTACAAGGCATCGACCCCTCATCAATCGGCGTGGTAGTGAATCAAGTCCGCCCACTCGACGGCGGTGGCTATATCCGTGACTTAATGACTGAATTTACCGAGGGGCGAAAAGCAGCCAAAACCAACCTACTCACCGAACTTTGGCTGACGGCCAAAATCATTGGAAAGGCCAGCATCAGCCTATGTACAGATTTTGCTAAACTTTTGCGCCGAAAAGAGAGTATTCAAAATGAAACTCACTGACCTTATCGATCGAATCTATGTGATTAATTTGCCCGAGCGTCTTGATCGCAAAGCACAAATCAGCAATGAATTAAAATCACAAGGAATTGACTGGAATCCAAGCCAGGTAATTTGTTGGCCAGCCATACGCCCTGAATCAGCAGCTGGCTTTCCAACACTGGGTACGCATGGTTGCTTTCTGAGCCATCTGGCCGCACTACAAGATGCGCTCAGCCTAAGTAAAGGCTGGGTACTTATCCTTGAAGACGATGCCGTGTTTCTTCCCCATTTATTAGCAGCACTCCCCAAGCTATCCAAGCTATTGACACTTGAACAAGCCGACTTAATTTACTTAGGTAGTTGTCAGCATCATGAAACATCAGCTAACCCGGATTTATTTTCCCTAAGCCAACACCCCATCCTCGGCGCGCATGCCTATATGGTGTCACGCCCTTTTTTAAACGACCTTATTCCCTATTTACAGGCCTGCCTGACTCGCCCAGCAGGGCATCCACTAGGTGGGCGCTTACACTTTGATGGTGCATTAAGTTTATATCGGCAATTTAACCCAACATGCCGCACTTGGCTTGCACAACACAACCTTGTGGAACAGCGGTTTTCCCGCAGCGATATTCAGCCCCACTGGTGGTATGACCAATGGCCGCTTATCCGCCAGCTCGCCGCTTGGGCCAGACAGTTTAAACAGCATCAGCGCCATAGCACGAGCAAACTCTAGGGGAACACCATGCAATACTACGGCTTTGTCAGACAAGAAATCGCCCCCATGCTTCCAAAACAAGCCTCCCGGGTTCTGGAGGTGGGCTGCGGTCAAGGAGCCACCCTCGCTTGGCTTAAAGCCACTGGCAGCTGCCAAGAAGCCATCGAGCTTGAATACAACCATGAAGCAAGCGAAATTGCCCGAACACACCTCGATCATGTAATCGAAGCGGATGCGGAGCAATTTGATCTGCAAACCCTTGGCCAATTTGACCTTATCCTTTGCTTGGATGTACTAGAACACTTACGCGACCCATGGCAGATGCTTAAAAAGCTCAAACAACAACTCCGCCCGCAGGGGCAAATAATCATCAGCGTCCCCAATATCCGCCACCATAGCATTTTGCTGCCTTTATTATTTCGCGGGCAATGGCAATACCAAGCGGCGGGCATTCTTGATCGAACACACCTTCGTTTTTTTACCCAAGAAACAGCGCAAGACCTACTCATACAAGCCGGGTTTCGCCTTGAACAATGCACAGGGTCGGGAGAGCAATGGGCCCCTGCACGATTATGGCGCTGGGTAGGTAAACTGGCATGGGCAAAGCCATTTTGCTGCGTTCAATTTATCTTGCATGGCACAGTCTAATCTTTTAAAGTCACGGGCAAATATCTAGCAAAAAATGCCCAACTTGCAACCAATCGAAAACCAAAGCCTGCTGAAAACGCTATTTCACCCCTGAGACCAGAGTACTAAATGACTACGAGCCATTTCTGAGGTGTTGCTTAATTGAATCGGCCATCGATCTTCCTTTCGGCTTACCAACCACAAAATACGACCATGCCTGCATCATTGGTCGGCGCTGGTCTAATTGATCAGTTCTACGATATGCACGCGAAACCTTGTTGCCAACGGAATGCCCCAATGCAATTTCACTCAATTCATCCAGATAGCCGGCCTCCACCGCCCATACTTTGAACGATGATCGAAACCCGTGTGCAGTTGCTGTTCGGCCTTCAACGTCTGAAGGTGCGTTGTGCTTGCGTAAGAAACTCGTCATCGCCATGTTACTCAGTACGAGTTCCCGAGGGGATAGATAAACCAAAACAGGATGTAATCCGCGCTGACGTTCGAGAATAGCCAAAACGCCTGTGGAAAGAGGCACTCTAAGCGGTTTATCGACCTTCATCTTCTCAGCCGGAATTGACCAAACTCCATAAAACATCGTTGAATGAAGTAACGCAATAAAAACAATAAAATCCTTATTTATCAACGACAAAACAAACGTAGTTAAACTTTATTACACACTCCTGTGGAGCTCATCGCCCGCTCCAAATTCAAATGCCGATCAAGCTTGCTTGATCGGCATTTTTAGTGGGATTCGTTCCTTTTCGAGCATTTTTACAAAGAGCACGAACGGCAGATTCATAGTGGAAAAGCACGCGCTTTCACCCCAAATACGCCCCGAGCAGCGATCCAAACGGTATCAAGCCTATCCCCCTTTAAGCCGCCTTTTCCCCACCAAACTCTTCATAAGCCTGCAAAGCCTCGGCTCCTGTCATCACGCTTGGCCCGCCGCCCATATAAATGGCAACTTGTAGCATTTCCATAAACTCGGCGCGGGTTACGCCCATGCTGACACAGGCTTTAGCATGAAAGCCCAAGCAGCCTTGGCAACGCGCGGCGATGCCAATGGCCATTGCCATCAATTCCTTGGTTTTTTTATCCAAGGCGCCATCGCTATGCGTGGCTTTGGCCATTTGCCCGAAACCGGCCATCGTAGTCGGAATGGCTTTATTCATTTGGGCGAGTTGGGCACTGATGTCGCTCACGACTTCCTTGTAGTTCTGACTCATTTTATTCTTCCTTTTGAAATATATAAATACATAATATATTTTTATATAAAATACGGCAAGAAAAAACCCGCAGGTGTTTTTACCAAGCGGGCTGTTCACTAACTTGTCTTGTGCTAAGCGTTAGCCAAGATATCTAACCACGGGTCTGGCCGCATCTGCGCACCACTCACTCCAAGAGCCTGCATAGAGCCTTGCCCCAGCTAAGCCTGCCACTTCTAGCGCCAGTAAATTGTGGCAGGCGGTCACACCAGAGCCACATTGCTGCACTGTTTGGCCCGCCTCGACTCCTGCCAGCACCACCAGCCATTCAGCCTTAAGTACTTCGGCCGGTTTAAAGCGGCCGTCTTCCTGTAAATTATTTTGAAAGAAACGGTTAATGGCACCGAGGATATGCCCAGCTACCGGATCCAGCGTTTCGCCCTCTCCCATAAAGCGGGCAGGTGAACGCGCGTCCACCACGGTAAAAATGGCACTTTGGATGTTTTCCAGTACCTCTTTCACATCCACCTTTAACTCAGGGCGCAGTTCCGGAACCCATTTGGCAGCAACTGGCACGGGTAAGTCTTTAACCACCCCGCCCTGCCAGGCCGCCATCCCACCATCCAAAACCTGCACCTGATCGTGCCCCAGCCAGCGCAGCAGCCACCACAATCTGGCTGCGTACATCCCACCCTGCGCATCGTAAGCCACCACGTGGCGATTACGACTTACTCCAAGACTCGCCAGCTTATCCGCCAAGCTTATCCGCCAAAACTTGCGGATCAGGCAAAGGATGACGGCCATTCGTCCCTGTTTTAAAGCCAGAAAGATCATCGTCCAGAGGCAAGAAATGCGCGCCCGGCAAATGGCCTTCTGCATAGGCCAATCGCCCCGCCTGCGGATTAGCCAAATCATGGCGGCAATCGATCAGCAGCACATCAGCCAGCTGTTCTTGTAATTGCGAAGCAGAAATAAGCGGGGTCATCGGCAATCCTTGGGGTATTAATCAAAAAACAGGCCCGTACGGATACGGGCCTGCAGAAAAGAAATATAAAGCTTAGGTCTTAGGCAGTGTTACGCCACTTTGGCCTTGATACTTGCCACCGCGATCGCGGTAGGATGTTTCGCAGACATCATCCGCATCGGCCTCAAAGAACAAGACCTGCGCTACGCCTTCGTTGGCGTAAATTTTTGCAGGTAGCGGCGTGGTGTTAGAAAACTCCAGCGTCACATAGCCTTCCCACTCAGGTTCAAACGGGGTGACATTCACAATAATGCCGCAACGCGCGTAAGTCGATTTACCCAAACACACCGTCAAGGCATTACGCGGAATACGGAAATATTCCACAGTACGCGCCAATGCGAAAGAATTTGGCGGGATAATGCAATATCCCTTACCAGAAACATTCACAAAGCTGCCTTCATCAAAGTTTTTTGGGTCAACAATCGTCGAGTTAATATTGGTAAAAACTTTAAACTCGTCGGCACAGCGAATATCGTAGCCGTAGCTAGAAGTACCATAAGAAACAATACGTTCGCCATTTACCTCCTTGACTTGGCCGGGCACAAACGGCTCGATCATGCCGTGTTCACTGGCCATACGGCGAATCCACTTATCAGATTTGATACTCATTACTGTCACATCCCTATCACATATTTAGCGCTATTGTAGCTGCGGCTCATCTGCCACGCATCTATAATCATCACAACCACGGAGATTCTCTTGATGCACAACAAGCTTTGTCCAGAATTAAACCTCGCCACCACATCCAATCTGCACTTTGATACCACCGCACTGAAAGGCCGAGCCTTTGTGCTCTACTTCTACCCCAAGGACAGCACCCCCGGTTGCACCACAGAAGGCGGTGATTTTCGCGATCATCATGCCGAATTCCTTGCTGCCCAATGCACCGTTTTCGGTATTTCCAGAGACAGTCTTAAAAGCCATGAAAACTTCAAAGCCAAACAAGAATACCCTTTCGAGCTAGTTTCTGACCCGGAAGAGACAGCTTGCCTTGCTTTTGATGTCATGAAGCAAAAGAAGATGTATGGTAAGGATGTAAGAGGTATTGAGCGCAGCACCTTTGTGATCAATAAGGAGGGAGAAATCGCGAAAGAATGGCGCGGCGTTAAAGTGCCGGGCCATGTCGTAGAAGTGCTGGAGTTTGTAAAAACGTTGTAAGTTGCAATGCAGGGTGAGCCGCCTCAATAAACCTCAGCATTTATACGGCGCACTCACCCCAAGCCCATCTTTTTCCGTTCTAGGAGTTACATCATGGCAAGCCGCAAGACAAAAGCCGCGAGTATCACCAAGCTCTTCGTTCTGGATACCAATGTTTTAATGCACGACCCCACCTCCCTCTTTCGATTTGAGGAGCACGATCTCTTTCTACCGATGATGACTTTAGAAGAGCTCGACAACAACAAGAAAGGCACATCCGAAGTCGCCCGCAATGCTCGGCAAGCCAGCCGATTTTTGGAAGAGCTGATTTCAGGCAAAGAGCTTGATCTGCACGGCGGTGTTTTACTCAACCTCGCCAGCAAGGGCCAAGCGCTAGGCCGGTTGTTTATGCAAACCGAAGCCATTACCAGCGTCCTACCCGCCCAACTCCCTATGGGCAAAGCCGACAACCAGATACTGGGCGTCGTTCACCACCTGCAACAAATGCACACCACCCGCCAAGTGATCTTGGTTTCCAAAGACATCAATATGCGCATCAAAGCGCGAGCGATGGGTTTGGCGGCGGAAGACTACTTTAACGATAAAGTTTTAGAAGACACCGATCTGCTTTACACCGGCATGCGCGAAATCAACCAAAAGTTTTGGGAGCGCAACGGTAAAGATCTGCAAAGCTGGCAAGAAGGTGGCCGCAGCTACTGGAAAATCAAAGGCCCAGATTGCAGCGAACTATATGTCAACCAACTGCTTTATCAGGCGGGTGACACGCCTTTATCAGCCCGAGTCATTAATATAGAAGGCAAAACGGCGCTGATTGAAAGCCTAAAAGACTACAGTCACAACAAAAATGCCATCTGGGGCATCGTCGCCCGCAATCGCGAGCAAAACTTCGCGCTCAACCTACTCATGAACCCTGATGTCGATTTTGTCTCTCTCCTTGGGCAGGCGGGTACAGGTAAAACCCTGCTCACGCTTGCGGCCAGCCTTGCGCAAACGCTGGAATCCAAGATTTACAGCGAAATCATCATGACCCGCGTCACGGTTCCGGTCGGGGAAGACATCGGCTTTCTGCCTGGCACCGAAGAAGAGAAAATGATGCCGTGGATGGGCGCACTCGAAGACAATCTGGATGTGCTCAACCAATCGGATGCCGAAGCCGGCGACTGGGGCCGCGCCGCCACACGCGATTTAATTCGCTCACGCATCAAAGTAAAATCGCTAAACTTTATGCGCGGCCGCACCTTCCTCAAGAAATTTCTGATTATCGACGAGGCGCAAAACTTAACACCTAAGCAAATGAAAACCCTCATCACCCGCGCCGGCCCCGGCACCAAGGTGGTGTGCTTAGGTAATATCAGCCAGATCGACACCCCCTACCTTACCGAAGGCAGCTCGGGGCTGACTTATGTGGTCGATCGCTTTAAAACGTGGGAGCACTCCGGCCACATCACACTTACCCGAGGCGAGCGATCCAGACTAGCGGATTACGCGGCTGAGGCTTTGTAGTTTTTTGGGGGGGTGAAAGGATAAGGGTCTGCGTTGGCAGACCCTTTTTTATTGCCTGATGTTACGCAAGGAAAACCCAAATCTTGAACCACTTCGGCCTCAGAGAGTACGGAGTTTCACGGAGAAAAACAGCCAATTTTTATAGGGTATGCAAGTCGCTTTTCTTGCGCACCGGCTTGTTGCGGTGCGTAACGCCTAAGGCGTTTTGCACCCTATGTAAGTACACTCCAGAAGCCCCAACTTGCGCCATGACAAAGCTTAACTTGCTGTGCATGGCGCACACCGTGCAATTACAAGCATTGAATCATCGTAGGGCGGGTGCAACCCGCGTACTTTTCAGCACTGCTCGCGGGTTGCACCCGCCCTACGAATGCCCCAACACATTTTTTTCCTTACAAAAACACCTACTGAAACGCCACCTCAGCAAAACTCCTTAACTTACGGCTATGCAACTGCCCTTCACCCTGATCGCGCAGTAACTCCATCGCTCGAATACCAATCCGTAAATGCTGATCAACCCGCTCGCGGTAGAAGTGATTCGCCATGCCGGGGAGTTTGATCTCGCCGTGCAGGGGTTTATCACTCACGCAGAGCAGCGTTCCGTAAGGCACGCGGAATCTGAAGCCGTTGGCGGCGATGGTGGCGCTTTCCATATCTAGCGCGATGGCACGGCTTTGGCTGAAGCGTCTTTGCGGGCGATTGTCAGGAAGCAGCTCCCAATTGCGGTTATCGGTACTTGCCACGGTACCGGTGCGCATAATGCGTTTGAGTTCGGCCCCTTTCATTTCGGTGATTTGCGATACGGCGGCCTCCAGTGCGAGCTGGATTTCTGCCAAGGCAGGCACCGGCACCCAGAGTGGTAAATCTTCGTCGAGCACATGATCTTCACGCACATAGCCGTGCGCCAAAACATAATCACCCATTTGCTGCGAATTACGCAGGCCCGCGCAATGGCCCAGCATAATCCACGCATGAGGGCGCAACACGGCGATATGGTCGGTAATGGTTTTGGCATTGGCGGGGCCTACGCCGATATTCACCATGCTGATCCCCGCGTTATCTGCACGGATCAAATGGTAAGCAGGCATTTGCGGCAGGCGCGGTGGCGCTGCACCCAGCGCATCGATGGCCTCGGCACTCAGACCAACGCGGCGAGTGATGACATTACCTGGCTCTACAAAGGCGATATATTCGCTATTCGGGTCTTCCATACTTTCATGCCCAAGGCGCACGAATTCGTCGATATAGAACTGGTAATTGGTAAACAGCACAAAATTCTGAAAATGCTCGGGCACAGTTCCGGTGTAATGGCGCAAACGGTGCAGGGAGTAGCTGCGGTAAACAAAGACAGTGGTTCCGGCTCGCCCGGTTTAGGCTCGTAAGTGCCGTTGGCAATGCCATCATCCATTGCGGACAAATCCGGCAAATCAAACATATCGCGCATCAGCTGGCGGCGCTCGGCCGTGAGCGTGCCTTCAATATGATCGTGCTCGGCAAAGGAAAAATGCACCGGCATAGGCTGGGTGCTTACTCCGACTTCCAGCTCATTCTGATGGCTTTGTAAGAGCAGAGTAAATTGCTCAAGATAATATCGATCGTAAAGATCGGGGCGGGTTAAGGTGGTTTCAAAGCTACCCGGCCCCGCCACAAAGCCATAGCTTAGATGCGCACTTTCATTGGTGAGCCTTGCAACGGTATCGGTTTGAATTCTTACAAAAGGATAATAGGCGCGAACATGGCCGGGCAAGACTTCGCCAGCCACAAAGCGCTGCATGGCATCGCGCAAATGCGCCACGCTGCTTTCATAAATTAAGCGCACCTGCGCAAGGGCATCAAGTGGATCTGTATGACGGGTCGGGGCAATAAATTCAGGTAGGTAAGGCATACGTCGACGGCTCATATTGGCGTCTCCAGCTTTTTTTATTGAAGTACATAAGGAACGAATCTTTCTAGCGTATACATTCTACTTTTAAGTAGATTACATTTATCTTCTTTTGTTGAAATTCAAGGTTCTGACTTGATCACATGCAAGCAGTTCAAATAAATCTAAAAAAGAGAATACAGTCCCCTGCAAGACCTAGGGGTGATTTGATACAGGGAGCACAAGTCCTTGTGTCCCCTATAAATTCTGACTCACCCAGCGATACAATAAGTTGTTAGGGAGGCTAAGTAAGCGCCCTCTATTTAGACCAAAAAAAAACCGAGCAAAAGCTCGGTTTTTTTGAAAAAATGCAATTACGCCGCTAAATCCTGCGCCTGAATAACGGTTAGCGCGATGGTAAAGACAATATCGTCCACCAGAGCACCGCGCGACAAATCATTCACAGGTTTACGCAAGCCTTGCAACATAGGGCCAACGCTGACCACATGGGCGCTACGCTGTACGGCTTTGTAAGTGGTATTGCCGGTATTCAGGTCTGGGAACACAAATACCGTCGCCTTACCCGCTACCGCGCTACTTGGCGCTTTTTGTGCGGCCACTTCGGATACCGATGCAGCGTCATATTGGAGCGGGCCATCCAAGACCAAATCAGGATAACGGCTACGTGCTAGCTCAGTGGCGGCGCGCACTTTGTCGACTTCAACACCTGCGCCAGAAATGCCGGTGCTGTAGCTAATCATCGCCACCTTAGGATCCACCCCAAAAGCACGGGCGCTATCGCTACTTTGCTTAGCGATTTCAGCCAGCTGCTCGGCAGTAGGATTAGGATTAATTGCGCAATCGCCATAAACCAAGACTTGCTCTGGCATCAACATAAAGAAGACTGATGACACAATCGACGAGCCTGGCGCTGTTTTGATCAGCTGCAATGCAGGGCGCACGGTGCTAGCTGTAGTATGAATCGCGCCAGAGACAAGGCCATCCACGCGATCAACCGCCAGCATCATTGTTCCCAACACCACGGTGTCTTCTAGCTGCTGTAAAGCTTGGCCCTGAGTTAAGCCTTTGCTCTTACGCAATTCAACCATCGCATCAACATATTCAGTGCGAATAACATCGGGATCCAAAATCTCAAGGCTCGCTGGCAAGCTCACACCCTGTGCGGCTGCAGTAGCTTCAATCGTGGCGCGTTTACCCAGCAACACACAATGCGCAATGCCTTTTTCTTCGCAAATAATGGCAGCACGAATGGTGCGCGGCTCTTCACCCTCGGGCAAGACCACGGTTTTGCGAATGGAGCGTGCTTTCTGAATAAGCTGATAACGGAATGAAGGCGGTGACATGCGAGTCGATGGCGGCACTTGCACCGCATTCATCAACATTGCCATATCAATTTGCTCAGCCACCGCATCCAATACCTGATTCATCCGCTCGCAATCGTCTTCTGCAACGGCAGGCGGCAATTGAGTAATACGAATCGCAGTATTAAAACTATCGCTATCGGTACGGAGCACCGGAATCCCGCTGGTGAGCGCCTGTCGAGCCAAATCCAAAATACGCTCATCGGGCTTACTAGAATGTGTAAGCAGCAAGCCCGCCAATTGCACGCCTTGACTGGCCGCCAATGCTGTTGCCAGCATCACATCATCTCGGTCCCCCGCACTCACCACCAAGGCACCCGCTTTCAAACGCTCAATCACTTCAGACACCGAACGAGCGGCAATCACGGTTTCTAATACACGGCGATTGGCAATATCCCCTTCGATCAATACATCTGCATTCAGATGACGCGCGATATCCAAGGTGCGTGGCGCAAGCAGCGCCGCCTCAAATTTAATCACGCCCCAGAGCGCAATACCATCGAGCTCGTATTGCACCGAGGCCGCATCAAACTGTGGGCCAGCCTTATTGAAAATAACACCAGCCACTTGGCAGCCTTCATTTTTCAACTGGCTTGCAGCAAGGCGTGCTTCTGCAACAGCGCCCACGGCGCGAGCGTTCGCTACCAGAATCACTTCCGCTTGCAAGCTACGCGCCACTTCAATATTTAAGCGGGCCACAAAGGCACTGCTTGGGTCTAGATGCATGCCCTCTACAACCAACACATCAATATCTTGAGCCGAGCCCATACAAAGGCTCACAATATCTTCTAATAACTCATCATTTTTGCCCGCAGACACACGCGCATGGACGTGTTCAATCGATAATGATTTTGGACATTCAATCTGGCAAATTTGTGAAGCGAAATGGGAGGAGCGTTCAACGCCCTGTGTTTCTTGTGAAACCGGCTTTACAAAGCCCACTTTCAAACCTTGATGCTGTAAAGCGCGAACCACGCCTAAAGAAACCGAAGTAAGGCCGACGTTTTGTCGGGTTGGTGCCACAAAAAAGGTTTGCATTATTCATCCTCAACGCGCAGCAAGCTCAACAACTTGCCACTTAGAAACTTAATTTAAAGGTATATCGCATACAGCACATGACGTCGGAGTGCTGTAAAGGCCGCCAATGTAGAACATTGCGTCGCTTTTAGGTCGGCAACTTTCACACACCCCGCAGGAATATTGTTCCAAATCATAAAAAACGCGGCTAAGGCAGCTAGACCGCTCAACTTAATGAGTTTAGACACAAAAAAACAATACTAGGGCAAAGCTTGGTCCACCTCTCTGACCAGTAGCAAACCTTGTAAGAATAAAAACCCACCTTTAAGTAGGGATCGCCCCCGCATTGCAGCATCAAATCGAGTTAGAATCACAGCGGCTGGGGCAAAACAAGCCGCAACATTGAATCTAAAATCCTCAACTCACAACCCTAGGTGGGGCCATGACGGTTATTGTTGTTTTTAATCAGAAAGGTGGCGTAGGCAAAACCACAGTCAGTGCCAACCTTGCCGCCGCCATCGCCAAAAATGGCGTAGAGCCGCTCGTGATTGACCTAGACCCGCAAGCCCACCTCACCTCTCTCTACGGTATCAAGCCCAAAAGCAGCCAAAGCATTTATCGCTTTTTTCAGGGCGCAAGCACACTATCTGATTTAATTATTACAAGAGATGATGGCATCAATTTTGTGCCATCACATTTAGAGCTAGGAAAAGTAGACGCGCAGCTTACACGCCATAAAGATCACGTCTGGCGCTTGAAGCTGGCATTGACTGCAGAAATGCTCTCGGGCTATGGCCTGCCCATCATTATCGACTGCACCCCTACGCTGGGTGTGCTGTCCTTTTCGGCCATGTTTGCCGCCGACATCATTCTGGCCCCCGTTGCTGCCGAATATTTGGCCCTAAACGGTGCAGTGCAACTCGCGCAAACCCTTAAAGGGCTAGAGAAGTTTCAAGCCAGAAAACCAAGACGCTTTCTGATTAACCGCTACACACCGGGGCAAATCACCGCCGAAACCGTAGCAGGCCAGCTAATTAAAAACTTCCCTGGTGAAGTGCTTAAAACGCGGATCAGGGAGCAAGAAGCGCTCTCTGCTGCTGTGGGCAGCGGCGCAAACATCTTCGACTTCGCCCCCACTTCTGGCGCGGCAGCAGATTTTACTTTCTTGCTGGATGAGCTGATCGAATCGAACCTCATCTCGCTATCGCTAGATTTGCCGTTTGAGTGAGGCTTGTTTAGGTAAAGGCAGAAAGATCTGTAGACACAGAGAACACAGAGTTTAAAGGCAGAACACGGAGAAAATCCATTCTTCTCAGAGCGTCACAAAGTAGGGTGGGCACGTTTTTGTGCCCGCGCGACCTATGCATATCAACATAAGCCGATGCCATACAGCAATCCGTAGGGCGCAATAAGTCTGAAGCTTTATCCAGACGCATTGCGCCGTATGCGTGCAAACTACAATGCGGCGTAATGCAGTCAAGCAAAAAACGCTTGGCTTTATTACGCCCTACGAACTTACCGATCTCTGTGTCCACAGAGCTTTTCGATCTCCCCCTAGTACTCCACCGGCACCGGATCAAGGCTGCGCCATAGATACCATGTGGCGACGGTGCACCAAGGCTGCCATTTTTGCGCCAAGGCACGAATATCACCAAGAGGTAGGCGCTCTCCATCGTGGTAAAGCAGCGCAATGGCTTTAAGTAGACCGATATCGTCTAGCGGCAACACATTGGGGCGTAGCAGGTAGAAGATTAAAAACATTTCGGCGGTCCAGCGGCCTATGCCGCGAATATCCACCAACTTAGCAATCACCGCTTCGTCATCCAGATCATGCCAAAGCGCAACGTCCAAAAGACCTGCTTGCTGGTGCTTGGCTAAATCGTAGAGGTATTCCACTTTACGGGCCGATAAGCCGCAGACGCGTAATTCTTCTACGCTGCTGTCCAATACGCGTTGAGCTTCAATTTTTTGTAGATGCGCAGCAAAGCGAGCCCATACCGAATCAGCCGCTTTTACGGAAATTTGCTGGCCGACAATGGCGCGAGCCAGCGTATGAAACACTTCGCCGCGCCCTTCTAGGCTGACATTGGGGTAGCTGGCAATTAGCTCCGCCATCACAGGATCGACTGCTGCCAGCTCTTGCGTGGCTAGGTCCCAGTAATCAGGCTTACCGTAAATAGCGCTCATTTGATCCCCTCAATGTATGGGCTTGTAAATCGGCAGGCAAAAAAATGGCGGAAGCTGGGGTTTGAACTTTGCTCATTCCCACTTCCGCCCTGCATTACACGGATTTACTCGCCAGCAACCGTCATCTTACTCACTAAAATCGAACCGACTTTGCGGCTAGACCAAGGCTGGCTATCGTCGCCAATGCCGACGATATTTTTAAAGATGTCACGCAAATTACCGGCGATGGTAATTTCTTCTACCGCGTATTGAATCACGCCGTTTTCCACCCAAAAGCCTGCAGCACCACGGGAATAATCACCCGTGACCATATTGGTGCCATGACCAAGCAATTCTGTTACAAACAAGCCTGTACCTAACTCTGCCAGCAATTGTGCAAAGGTATGCGTAGCTGCAACAATCAGATTGTGCGAGCCGCCCGCATTACCGGTGGTGCTCATGCCTAATTTGCGGGCCGAATAACTGGATAAGAAATAGCCATTCAACACACCTTGGCTAACCACATCACGCGCCACGGTGGCCACGCCTTCGGCATCAAATGCGCCGCTGCTCATGCCTTTTTTCAGGAAAGGGTCTTCTTTAATACTGACACAAGGCGCAAAAATGGTTTGCCCTAGGCTGTCGGGCAGAAAGCTTGATTTACGGTAAAGACTGCTGCCGCTGACGGCTTGCACAAAGGTGCCGATCAAGCCAGAAGCCACCGGCGCTTCAAACAGCACCGGATATTCGCCTGTTTTGACGCGTCGAGCGCCAAGGCGGCGTAAGGATCGCTCGCCTGCTCGCTGGCCCACTGCTGCGGCCGAATCTAAATCTAAGTGCGACCTGGCCGAGCTATACCAGTAATCGCGTTGCATGCCCGATTCATCCTCGGCAATCACCGCCGCAGACAAGCTATAGCGCGAGCTACATTCCGCCCCCATAAAGCCCAAGGAATTGGCATACACAAAGCGGCTCGCCCCGGTTGAAACGGACGCGCCTTCCGAGTTACTAATGCGCTTATCCACGCCGCGAGCCGCATCTTCACATTCAGTAGCTAGGGCAATAGCCCCCTCTACGGACAAATCCCATGGGTGGTACAAATCAAAATCAGGAAAAGAGGTGGCCAGTCGATCCGCATCTGGCAAACCTGCAAAAGAGTCTGCCGCGGTAAAACGAGCAATGGCTAGCGCAGCTTTTACGGTTTCTTTAATGGCATTAGGTGAAAAATCACTACTACTAGCATGGCCTTTTTGCTGACCCAGATAAACAGTAACGCCCACGCCTTTATCGCGGTTGTATTCGATGGTTTCCACTTCACCCAAACGCACCGAAACGCTTTGCCCGTAGCCTTCGGACACATCGACATCACAAGCGCTGGCACCTTGGCTGGCCGCTTGCTCTAGCACCATAGTGGCTAAATCACATAATTCTTGCTGATCAAAACTAAATTCGGACACGTTGATTTCCTGTTTAGCGATTCGTTGTTTATAAGGCATTCGACGCCGTTAAGGGCGTCGAAATAAATATTCTGAGTGGCCCCAAGCGCTCACTTTTACATGACTTTTATACTCAAAGCGTTGGCCTCTGTTCTTTTTTCTATGCACTCTATGACAGAAAAAGAGGCAGTCTTTGGTATCATACCGGTTTTGCAAGCAAGTAGCCCTATCATGGCAAGACCAAAACACGACCTTCCTGACGACGATATCGAGTACGTCAGCAAAACAGAAATGAAGTCAGAAATGACCGCCCTGCAAAAACTCGGCGAGAAACTGATCCCGCTCGATAAAAAGCAACTAGCCACGCTCAAGCTACCAGAACGGCTTTATGACGCCATTATTGCAGCGAAAAAAATCACTGCAAATGGCGCGACGGCTAGACAAAAGCAATTTATTGGCAAGCTGATGCGCGATGTAGATCCAGAGCCAATTAACGAGCTACTGGCTAAATTAGCAGGTCTTTCTGACAAGCACAGTGCTTGGTTGCATCGCTTAGAGCGTTTACGTGAAAGCATGTTGACCGACCCTAAAGTCATTGAAAATTTCGTAACCGAGCATCCAACGGTAGAAATTCAGCAATTGCGCCAACTGGTTCGTAATGCTTTAAAAGAACGCGAACTGCAAAAACCAGCCAAAGCATTCCGTGAATTATTTAAGCTGATTAAGCAATACATTCCAGAACCAGCCCTACCCGGTCTTGAAGTATCCAACACCGAAGAAGAAGACGAAGAATAAATGACTTGGCAAATCGAATGCACTGCACTGCTGTTCGATATGGACGGCACCTTAGTTGATTCAACGCCCTGTATTGAAGGGCTGTGGCGACGATGGGCTGTTCGCCAACATTTAGATCCAGATTTTGTCATGCAGCATGTGCACGGGCGGCGCGGCGTAGAAACCATCGCCCACGTCGCCCCGCACTTTGATGCAGCGGCCGAAGTAGCCGAATTACTTAAAGAAGAGGCGCGTACTTTAGATGGCACTGTCGCCATTGAAGGTGCGGCCGATTTCTTAGCTCAACTTCGCCCCGATCAGTGGGCTGTTGTAACCTCCGCACCGCGCGAAATCGCCTTAGCCAAATTGGCTTATGCAGGATTGCCTACACCCGCGCAAATTATTTCTGCAGATGATGTCACGCATGGCAAACCGCACCCTGAGGCTTTTCTAAAAGGCGCGGCGCTGTTTGGCTTAGATCCCCAGCAATGCGTGGCATTTGAAGACGCGCTCAGCGGCGTGCAATCGGCGCAAGCAGCGGGCATCCCGGTGATTGCGCTCACCTCATCGCATGATACCCAAGCACTCTGCCACGCCGAGCACATCATTACTAATTACCATTCGCTCACCCTTAAAGTAGGCGAGCGTATTGTAATTTCAGGACTTAGCCCGCAATGAATACACTAAAAATCGGCCTTGTTTCTATTTCTGATCGCGCCTCTAGCGGTGTATATCAAGACCTCGGCATTCCCGCCTTGGAAGAATGGCTGGGACGCGCGCTAAGCAGCCCGCATCACACCATTAGCCGCTTGATTGCTGACGAGCAAGCGTTGATCGAAGGCACGCTGAAAGACTTGGTCGATACAGAGGGTTGCCACCTCATTCTGACTACGGGAGGCACCGGCCCTGCGCTGCGCGATGTGACGCCAGACGCCACACTAGCCATTGCAGACCGCGTAATGCCCGGCTTTGGCGAGCAAATGAGGCAAATCAGCCTGCATTATGTGCCCACGGCAATTCTTAGCCGCCAGGTCGGTGTGATTCGTAAGCAGTGTTTGATTTTAAATCTGCCCGGCCAGCCTAAATCGATTAAAGAAACGCTGGAAGGCGTAAAAGATGAAAATGGCAAAGTATTAGTCAATGGCATCTTTGCAGCCGTACCCTACTGCATTCAACTCTTAGACGGCCCATATATTGAAACCCACGCGGCCATCGTTGCGAGTTTCAGACCTAAATCTGCCATTAAAAGTTAACGCCATCTCTATTTGAACGGTGCCATGCACCCGCCACAAAACCCATCAGGAACTAATCATGAGCAATGCTGAGTTACTACAATGCGTAGAAATTGAAACCGCAGATCAACCCAACGCCAGCGTAATTTGGCTGCACGGCCTTGGCGCAGACGGCAACGATTTTGCGGGCATGGTTCCTGATTTACAGCTACCGGCTCAATTAGCAGTGCGTTTTATATTCCCGCATGCACCACATATGCCCATCAGCTGCAATAACGGCTATGTGATGCGAGCTTGGTACGATATTTTACATTTTGATCAAATTAGCCGTCAGGCCGATGTGGCAGGCGTAAAAGCTTCGGTTGAAATGATCCGCGCCCTGATTGCGCGTGAAAACCAGCGTGGCGTACCCAGTGATCGCATTATTCTGGCTGGCTTTTCACAAGGCGGCGCGATTGCCTACACGGCAGGTACATTGCACCCAGAAAAACTAGCTGGGATTGTAGCGCTATCGACCTACCTGCCTGCGTCTGAGTTGATTCAAGCTGGGCTTGCCAACCAAGATACTCCCATCTTTGCCGCACACGGCAGCGCCGACCCTGTTGTTGGTCTTGCCCTTGGTGAAGCTGCCAAAGACAAGCTAAGCGAGCTAGGCTTCACCATTAGCTGGCAAACATGGCCGATGCAGCATTCGGTGTGCATGCCAGAAATCCAAGCGATTGGGCAGTTCATTCGCCAGAGCCTAGGATAAGACTAAGGCCCGCTCAAGCCTTAAGCCTGAGCTGGCAATATCACTAAGGCTTAATACTCTGCCGAATCGCCTTCATTTTGAGCGGCGAATCACTCATCACATGATCGACACCTAATTTTTCTGCTGCCTGATAGGCTGCCGGTGTATCCACACCAAAGACAACAATTTTTACATCAGGATTGGTTTTAAAGCAGCTCACCGCTGCGGGCGTCCACCAGCGCGCCTTCACCTCTGAGCGCCCCTCACCTAGGGTAAATTTCTCTACTACCGTCACCGTTCGCTCTAGCTCCATCCCTACCCATGCGCCTGCCGCTGGCGGGGTATCGCAGCTACCGCTTAATGCCACAGCACTTAGACGCTGCCGTGTTGCATCTCTGGATTCAAACACCCTTGCTTCACGATAATCAGCAAGCAGGCTTAAGACTTCTTTTTCAGTCGAGTAAATACGCACTCGCTGCCATGCTTTTTCCTCATCCAATACTTTTGCCACGCTAGCTACCAAGGGCGCAGCGGGCAATTGCTTCATATCCAGTAAAATAGGCACTGATTTTGGAATTGCGCGTAAAGCCTCTTTAAGCGTAGGAATACGCAAGGGTTGTAGGCGATAGAGGAATATTTTATGGCCTGTGGCATCACTCTGGCTAAAGGCATAGCCTGCATTAAGGCCCGCCAACTGAGCGGCACTCAAAGTATTCAAGGGACCACGGCCATCAGTCAATGCAGATGCATCTGTAGGGCGATACAGCACAGGTACGCCATCACTTGAGATTTGCACCGTAATCCACAGCATATCTGCGCCGTTTTCCAAAGCACCCTGCAAGGCCAGCAGGGTGTTTTCTGGCGCGTCTGCCGTGCCGCCCCGATGAGCAACCAGCTGGGGTGCTGCGTGGGCCACCGTCATCATCCATAAGGCACAAAAAACGAGGGCTATTTTCTTTTGCAAAAAGGGCTGAGTCATAAGCGTTGACGATCCTTAAATCACTCAGACTAAAACCCTTAAATGACAAGAGAGTGAAAGAATGGTCACGAGTTAACTTGCACATCAACACCTCGCTTTAGAAGTGTTGGTTATTAACCCCTAAAAAGTGATTATTTCATTTGGCATAGCCTCACAGCTAAGGCATCATCCGCCTCCTTACCCTGTACACTTTGTAAGCTAGGAAAAAAATGAAAATCGGAATCATCGGAGCGATGGAGCCTGAAGTGGCCCACCTGATTGCCACTCTAGAAAATAGCAGCAAGGAAACTGTCGCCGGTATCGATTTTTACAGCGGCACACTCGCGGATCACCAAGTGATCGTCACTCGCTCAGGCATAGGCAAAGTTGCAGCCAGCATCGCCACCACGCTTTTAATCGCTAAATATCAGCCCGAAGCCATTATCAACACGGGCTCTGCGGGCGGCTTTGTCGATCATTTATCGATTGGCGATATTGTGATTTCATCAGAAGTGCGTCACCACGATGTAGACGTCACCGCTTTTGGTTATGAAATTGGCCAGATGGCCCAGCAACCAGCCGCTTTTACGCCTGATGCAAGCTTAGTAGCCGCAGCACACCGCGCCGTAGCCAGCTTGGGTCAGGTACGTGCTATCGACGGATTGATTTGCACTGGCGATAGCTTTATTTGCGACAGCACCCGCACCGCCACTATGCTCAAAAACTTCCCTACTATGGCCGCCTGCGAAATGGAAGCCGCAGCCATTGCGCAAGTTTGCCACCAGCATGATCTGCCTTTTGTGATTATTAGATCGCTATCAGACAACGCAAACAACGATTCACCGATCGATTTTGATCAGTACATCATCAAAGCGGGCTACCACTCTGCACTGATGGTGATTGCGCTATTGAATGAACTTAGCCATATTGGCGGCTCTATTGAGCCAAAACACAGTAAACAAATCGCCCCATCACTGCATTAATCACCACTCTGCACCATACACTGCGGCAAGAGACTATTGCCGCAGTGATTCCCTTCTATTTATTCCCCCATTCCTAATTCAAAACATCCCCCACATGCCGTCCCTACTATCGCTCATACTGTGATAGCAATCACTAATCTCTATTTATTCCCAATACCAATCCAAACGTCACAGAATCGCACCTTTATTACAAAAGCATAAACAAAAACAAGCCAATGCCGTTATTCGCAAAAAATACGGCGACAAAAGGAGCCATTCCTGCACTAAATGGACAAAAAATCCATTTGGCGTAACAAAGCGGGCGTGGGGCTAAAAAATTGTATTTATTTTAAATCACCATCAAATACCAACTCAATAGGCACTAAAAAAAACAAATTGATGCCGGGTTTAATTCTAAGTAAAAATACAGACCTAGGAAGTAAAAAGCAAAAAAACGACATATGGTTTCGTTGATTTTTATTTAAATATTTAGCACAAGAAATACGTGACGCAATATATACGAATCAAAATATCAATGTCTTTTTTAATATGATCGGCAAGCTGAATATATTTTCCTTAGCAGTGCCCACATCTAAAAGGAAAAACCATGAACCCCTTATTCTCAGCAAAAAACATACTCGCTTCATTCAGCATGTTTGCCCTTATCAATGCAGCGCAAGCCAGTATCTATACTAATGTCACAGCAGGATCAGGCCTAATCTCCCCATTGGGAACGCTAGGTGTCACAAGTTTTGGACAGCATTTTGTTGCACCAAGTGATTCACTGCTTCAGAGTTTTAATTTTTATGCCTCAGAAGGCGACCGAGGGAATGTGAGCTTTGTAATTGCCCAGTGGGATGGGCAGAAAGCGATCGGCCCTGCTTTATTTAGCCTATCCAATATATTGTACGACGCAGGATCACAGCACCTTGGGGCCAATAACATCAATCTATCATTAGCAAGCGGCCAAGAATATATCGCCTATCTAACAACCGCAAATCAGCCTTCGCCCATGGCAAATGTCTTTATGGAAAGCGCCAGTAATAACGGAGGACTCAGTGGCAGCTTCAGCGCACTCAATTCGAACGGCGCCGATCCCCTCTTATCCCCAATCCTATCAACTTAAGCTCAAACCCCTGATTTATAGGCTGTAAAATCATGCGGCTTAGGGTGTTTGGGGCGATCTTTTTTTGCATGAGGGTCGAAGTAAATCACTGCTTTGCATAGCTCATTCAGTGCCAGTTTT
>JAPLQI010000120.1 GCA_026399755.1 Pseudomonadota bacterium | reverse complement strand
TGCAAAAGAGTCGATAAATTACCAATTATGTCAGTTAAGGCGCTTAATCATATTGTAATTATAAATCAGTGAGTTGCGATTGATTAAAGATGTTGCCGCATGCCTTGAATAAAGGCAAGCGGCTTAAGTTGATAGGATTGCTCTTATCCCCCGTAACATGGGCAAATCTATCTTCGACAAATTTGATGTATACCGCCACCTTTACCACACCCGTTCCAGAACCTGAAACCTATGCTTTACTAGGAATGGGAGTGATCGTTTTACTTGCTAGTCGGCGCAAGACTTTTACCAACGCTTGAATCACCCAAAGGGGTAAAAATGCTGAATAGCCAATATCGCCAAAATTGAATAAGCCGCAGCCAAAATATCATCGATCATGACGCCTATCCCTCCTGGCACCCTTAGATCAAACCAACAAATGGGCCAAGGTTTAAGAATATCGAAGATCCGAAACAGAGCAAAAGCCAGAGCCCAGCCTGCTACCGTAACAGGCACAAACAGCAACACCAACCACATCGCCACAATCTCATCGATCACGATGCCGCCATAGTCGTGCACGCCCAAAGTTTTACCAGTCACTTCACTCGCCCAGCAGCCGATCAGAAATACGGGCAGGCAAAGCCACGCAATTGCAAAAGGGGAAAGCCATTGCATGAGAATGGCGTAGAGCGGCAAGGCTGCGATCGTACCAAACGTACCTGGGGCTTTCTTTGCCAAACCGCTACCAAAACCAAAAGCAATAAAATGCGCAGGATGAACGAGCAAAAAACGCCATGTTGGGCGCACTAAGGGGGCTTGTTTATGACTCATAGGCAAAGTGATCAAATCCATGAAAAGTAATGGGTAAAGGCTGCTTATTGGCATCAAGTAATTGCACTATATCTCCGTGAATTATTTTTCCAACGCAAGTAAGCCCTAAATCGAGCTCGACCCCTCGGGAAATAATCGCCTTATGCTGATCGGGTGAAGCCGTAAAGCACAGCTCATAATCATCCCCTCCTGCCAGTATCGCCTCTTGCCGCAGCGCATCAGGCAAGGCCGCAAGGTCTTCAGCAAAGGGCACGGAATCCAGCCAAACTTCAGCACCACAAGCTGACTGCTCACAAATATGCCGCAGATCAGCCAATAAGCCATCCGAGATATCCAAAGCGGCGCTGGCAATGCCGCGCAAGCGCTGGCCTAAGGCGATACGTGGTGTAGGTAGATCCAAACGCAAGTCACAACGTGCTGCAATATTGTCAGCCAAGCTTACTCGGCCACTACGGTGCATTACCGCCGCCGCCGCCTCACCCAAGGGGCCAGACACCCATATTTCGTCCCCAAGTCTTGCACCACTCCTGAGCAGTGCTTGCCCGCGAGGCAGACTCCCTGCAATTTGAATGGCGATCGTCAGCGGGCCGCGGGTGGTGTCCCCTCCGATCAGCGAGATATCGTATTCATCGGCCATCGCCAGCAAGCCTCGGCTAAATGCAGCCAACCAAGGTTCGTCAATTTTTGGCAGCGCGATCGATAGCGTAAACCAGCTCGGCGTTGCGCCCATTGCCGCAAGATCGGACAAATTAACCGCCAGCACTTTGCGCCCCAAGCGCTCGGGGTCGGCATCAGGGAAAAAATGCCTTCCCTCAACCAACATATCGGCAGAGATCGCCAACTGATGACCCGCAGCAACCGACACGAGGGCAGCATCATCCCCCACACCTAAATCTGCATTTTTGGCGGGGCGCTTGAAATAATGAGCAATCAGATCGAATTCGTTCAAAGCGTTTTCAAATCCACTAGAAGATTAAGATACAACACGGGCATTTTTCTCAGAATTGTAAGCAAAAAAAGACGGGCTAGGCCCGTCTTTTTATCAAACTAAACCTCATTAACCATGACGTTTAGCGCGGCCTGCACTGACTTCTTCGCTGCGCACTTGTGCTGCTAATTTATCCAGCACGCCATTCACAAATTTATGCCCATCTAAGCCGCCAAATGTTTTTGCCAACTCAATTGCTTCATTGATAATTACTGGGTACGGTGTTTCAGGCATGGAAATAATTTCATAAGCCGCCACACACAATACCGCGGCTTCTACCATGCTGACTTCATCCATAGGACGATCAACGTGAGGTGCAATCGCATCTTGCAAGGATTTCATATCCTTGATTGCGCCGAACAAGATGGCACGAAATAGTTTTTCGTCTGCACGAGAGAAACTGGTGTTACTTTCACGCAAGAAGGCTTCGATATTATTAAACGTGTCGCCAGCCAGCAGCCATTGATAAACACCTTGCACAGCAAATTCGCGTGAGCGGCGGCGGGATGATTTTGGTTTTGCTACTTCTTCGGTCATGCTTGTAATGCCTTTAATAAATTCGCTGTTTCTACGGCGACACGCGCAGCATCTGTGCCTTTTTCGAGCACACGGACTTCTGCTTGTTCGTCGTTTTCAGTGGTTAATATGGCGTTTGCCACGACAATACCGTAATCGAGTCCAATACGGCTTACACCGGCGCCTGATTCATTGGCAACCAGCTCAAAATGATAAGTTTCGCCTCGAATCACTGCGCCCAAAGCAATCAGTGCATCAAAACGATCTGATTCGGCCATCGCAGCCAAAACGAGAGGTATTTCCAAAGCGCCCGGCACGGTGGTGATCAGCATATCTTGCTCAGCCACGCCCAGCGTTTTAAGTTCTGCAACGCAAGCATCGCGTAAACCTTCGCAAACCGGCGTATTAAAACGGCTCATTACAATACCGATCCGTAAACCATTGCCTGCAAGATTAGGTGCAATAAAAGGAATATTTGCAGCGACGCTCATTATTTTTTTCCTTGAGATAGTTCAAAGCCAGTAATTTCCAAACCAAAGCCCGTCATGCTCGGGATACGGCGCTCTGGCGACAATAAGCGCATTTTACCCACACCTAAGTCTTTTAGCATTTGTGCACCAATACCATAAGTGCGCAAATCCCATTTCTTATTTTCATTTAAGCCTAATTCCGGCAAGGCGCGAGCCAATAAATCATTACCATCTTCAGCACGGTGCAAGAGCACCATCACACCACAGCCCGCCTTGGCAATTGCTTCTAGGGAAGATTTCACATCCCACGAATGCCCCGTCTGGCCCAAATCCATCCAATCGATCACCGACAAAGGCTCATGCACCCGCACCAGTGTTTCGGTGTCTCTACTAGGCTTGCCCTTAATCAGCGCTAAATGGCTGGCAGACGTGAGCTTGTCGCGATAAACCGTCAGCTCAAATTCACCTGCAAACGTCGTAATTGTTCGACGCCCCGCGCACTCCACCAACGTCTCGGTACGGCTGCGATAATGAATCAGGTCGGCGATAGTACCAATTTTTAGCTGATGCTGTTCAGCAAATACTAAAAGTTCAGGCAAACGGGCCATTGTACCGTCGTCATTCATGATCTCGCAGATCACGCTGGCAGGCGTTACACCGGCCAATGCAGCAAGATCACAGCCCGCTTCGGTATGCCCTGCTCGCACCAACACGCCGCCTGGCTGCGCCATAATCGGAAAGACATGGCCCGGTTGCACGATATCGCTGGCTTTAGAATCAAAAGCAATGGCTTTTTTAATAGTTAAAGCCCTATCATGCGCGGAAATACCGGTAGTGACGCCCTCGGCCGCTTCAATCGAGGCGGTAAAGTTAGTCCCAAAACTCGAGCCATTGGCGCGGACCATGGGCGCAAGGCCCAAGTGAGCGCAGCGCTCGGCATTAATTGTCAGGCAAATCAAGCCACGACCATTCTTGGCCATAAAGTTAATCGCCTCTGGCGTCACAAAATCTGCCGCCAACACCAGATCGCCCTCGTTCTCTCTATCTTCTTCGTCAACCAGCACCACCATGCGCCCGGCACGTAATTCTTCGATAATTTCTTGGACTGGGGAGATATTGACGCTCATAGCAGTACCTTTATTTTTTAAGATCACTTAAATCAAATAAATTCAGCCTTGCCTGCCACCTTGTGACTCACTTATTCATGCATTGCAGCAAGCAATAAGCAGCCATTGTCCCAGATCAGCGGGAGATAGACCATAAGTAAGCCACTTTTCCCATCTGCTCAACTAAAAAAACAGCATCAAAATCAAAAAACGAATATGCCACTAGGGCAACATGCTTTATTTCACCTGAAGCCTCTGCTATTCTCGCGCACCCCAAGCATTTGCTGGCAAAACGGATGGGCGCGAATAAAAATCAACACGCGCCATTCGCTCAATTATTCAGATAAGCAATTAGCCAGATAATCAATGATTCAATTTAAAATATCAAAATGGGCCGCTTGGGCTCCCAGCTTGCATGAGCAATCGTCATGGATGGCGTATCTGGCTGCGCCCCATATTCCTAGCGGCGATGAAAGCCCCGCATTAAGCGAGATGCCGCCCATGCTACGCCGCCGCGTGGGCCGCTTAGGCAAAATGGCCTTACAAGTGGCTTATTTGGCCGGTGATGAAGTAGCGCATTGCCCTGTGATTTTTGCTTCCCGCTATGGCGATATGGCGCAATCGGTAGAACAACTCAATCAATTAGCACAAATTAATACAGTTTCCCCGACGGCATTTAGCATGTCGGTGCATAACGCCATTTCTGCCTTATTTTCAATTGCCCGCAAAGAGACTGCCAGCTATACCGCGATTGCCGCAGGCCAGGAAACAGTAGAGGCCGCATTCACCGAAGCCTTGGCGCTTCTGGCTGATGGCGCGGCCAGCGTGCTGCTGGTTTATTACGAAGAACCACTACCCAAGCCCCATCATATTTTTGCCGACACACCCGATTTCCCCCACGCCTTTGCCTGCCAGCTGGTCAAAGCAGAGCAAGGACTTAGCTTGAGCAGCCAAGCGGGCAATCAAAATCACGGTGACGATCTACCCAATAGCATCGCCGTACAGCGTTTTTTACTTTCCGATCAGCCCGAATATCAGCATACCGTGGGCGCGCGAACTTGGGTCTGGCAGAGAAATGCTTAAGACAATGGAAAGAAGCTGGCGGATTTTTGCGACTGCGCTCGCTTTTTCTGCCTTTGGCCTTGGTGGCTTAGCGCTAGGTTTGGTTTTCTTTCCGCTTTTGCATTTATTCGTGCGCCGTAGCACACAAAAAACGCGTTTAGCTCGCTTAACGGTTCATTACGCTTTTAAGCTGTTTATTGAATTAATGCGTGTACTGGGCATTTTGCGCTATCGCATTCATGGTCTGGAAAAGCTCCATCGACCTGGGTTGTTGATTCTTGCCAATCACCCCACCTTGATCGACGTGGTCTTTTTAATTTCCCTCGTTAGAAACGCTGATTGCGTGGTTAAAGCAGGCTTAGCCCAAAACCCCTTTACCCGTGGCCCGATCAAGGGCACCGCTTATATTTGTAATAATTCCGGCTCGCAGCTCATCGACGACTGTATCGCTTCGGTGCATGCTGGCAATAATTTGATTATCTTCCCTGAAGGCACACGCACCGCCACAGACAGATCAATGAAACTACAGCGCGGCGCGGCGAATATTGCCTTACGCGGCCTGTGCGATATCACCCCAGTGACCATACGCTGCCAGCCACTCAGCCTCACCAAGGGCTTGCCTTGGTGGAAAGTACCCGCCAGCCGTATGATTTTCACGCTGGAGATTGGTGACGATATTGCAGTTGCCCCGTTCTTAGAGCAGGCAGAAGGCGAAACAGCCCTTGCCGCTCGTCAGCTCACTCAATATTTGCATGACTATTTTTTACCGGAGAACACCGCCCATGCTGGCGCTTGAACAAGAAATTAAACAACTGATTATCTCTGCCCTCAACCTAGAAGACCTGAGCCCGGAAGATATCGATGCTAGCGCACCACTATTTGTCGATGGCCTTGGCTTAGATTCCATTGATGCCTTAGAGCTAGGCTTAGCACTGCAGAAATCCTATGGCGTCAGCTTGTCCGCTGATTCAAGCGAAACCCGCGCGCATTTTACCAGCGTGCAAGCATTAGCAGCCTTTGTCTCATCGGCACGTAACAACTAACGAACACACGAAACAATGAATAGCGGCCTGTAGCTAGCCGTAGCAACTAACAAGTACACCAGTATGTAACAAGGAATACCCATGACTAAGCAAGAAATGTTTGATCGTCTAAGCGCCATTTTGCAAGAAACTTTTGATACCGAAGCCAGCAAAATCACCCCCGAAGCACGACTTTACGAAGATTTAGATATCGACAGCATCGATGCGGTTGATCTGATCGTCAAACTTAAGCCCATTGCTGGTAAACGCTTACATCCCGATGCGTTTAAAGCCGTGCGTACCTTGCAAGATGTTGTCGATGCACTCTATGAGCTGATGCAAGAAAAATCTGCAGTTTAAGATGCGTGGCCTCATTTTAGGGATCATCACCCTCGCTTACCCTGTACTGATTTACTTTGGCCTAGGCCATTTCGAGCCCAAATGGCTGGCGTTATTGCTGGTTGCCATCGCACTGACTCGCGCCTTGCTCACAAAAGAGAAAATCTGGCTGATTGCCGCCTCGGGTGCGGCCTTGCTAGCTGTAGCAAGCTTTATGAGTAATCAGCTCTTGCCGCTCAAGCTTTACCCCGTTCTAGTAAATGGGGTGCTCTGCGCGGCATTTGCGCTAACACTCGCCTATCCGCCCAGCGCCATTGAGCGTTTGGCTCGCTTGCGTGAACCCGATCTACCAGAGAGCGGCGTGCGCTATACGCGCCGGGTAACGCAAGTTTGGTGTGGTTTTTTTATTTTTAACGGCTGCGCGGCCTTGATCACCGCGTTTTGGTCGGACGCTGCCTGGGCTTTATACAACGGATTGATCAGCTACCTCTTAATGGGCACGCTCTTTCTGGGGGAATGGATCATCAGGCAACGAGTTAGAGCTGTTTATGACTGATTTTATTTCACTTGATCGCCTGCTGCATATCGGCAGAGCATCTACCTACCCCCTAGCAAAAAACGCAGCGCAAATCATCGATTATGGCCGCTTTAGCAGGGATGTCGCCCGCTGGCAGCAAGCTTTTAGCCAGCACAACGGCACACGCTTTGCGCTGTATTTTAATGACAGCGGCACTTTTGCAGCAGCGCTTTTAGGCGGATGGCACGCGGGTAAATGTGTGTACCTGCCCAGCGACGCCCTGCCCGCTACTTTACAAAAATTGCAAGAATCCGTAGATGGCTTTGCAGGTGATTTCCCAGCCGCGCTCTCGCCCATCTCTGCCACGGCAGCGGATACAGCAGCAGACTGGCAAACGCTGGATCTGAATGCGGTGATGCTGGTGGTGTATACCTCAGGCAGCAGCGGCGAGCCATGCGCCATCCCTAAAAAGCTTTCGCAGCTTGTTAGTGAAGTGGCTGCGCTCGAAGCCTGTTTTGGCAAGCAATGCGCCAATGCCACCGTGCTGTCCACCGTCTCGCATCAGCATATTTACGGTTTATTGTTCCGCATTTTATGGCCACTATCGGCCGGGCGCGTGTTTGATACGGCAAGACTGGCTTTCCCTGAAGACATTGCCGCCGCGCTAAGTGTCTGCTCGCCCGCCCCCGCCATCCTGATTGCCAGCCCAGCCCATTTAAAGCGCCTGCCGGAGCAACTCGATTGGCAAGCCCAATCCTTACTCGCGGTATTTTCTTCGGGTGGCCCTTTGCCAGTTGAGGCCCTGCCTGCTTGCCGCACCTTGCTAGGCAGCGCACCGATTGAAGTCTACGGCAGCTCGGAAACCGGCGGCATTGCTTGGCGGCAACGCTCGCAAGATCATCAAACCGCATGGAAAACGCTGCCCGGCATTGCCATCCGGGTGGAAGACGAGATGCTCTATCTGCGTTCCCCCCATCTTAGCGATAACGACTGGCAAGCCAGCAGCGATCGCGTCGCGCTTACCCCCGATGGCTTTGAGCTACTTGGGCGTAGCGATCGCATTATTAAGATTGAAGAAAAACGCATTTCACTTAGCGCCATGGAGCAGGCCCTGCTGGCCACGCAGCTACTCAATGAAGTACGCCTGATTGTGCTAGCTGGCTCACGTCTTTCTCTTGCTGTAGTCGCCTGCCCCAATGAAGCAGGCTGGCGCTTAGTGGATGAGAAAGACAAACGGGCGCTGAATCAGGCCCTACGCAATGCCTTGGCAGATTCGACCGATGCCAGCGCCTTACCGCGCCGCTTTCGCTATATCTGGGCTATGCCCAGCAATACACAGAGCAAAACCACCCACGCCGCGCTACTCGCCTTGTTCGATCCACGCCGCCCCGAAGCGCGCCTGATCGAGCGCAGCAAAGATGCCGCACTACTGGCGATTGATGTGAATGCCAGTTCGCCCTTCTTTGACGGGCATTTTACGAGTGCGGCCATTTTGCCCGGCGTGGCTCAGGTGGATTGGGCTCTCTGCTTAGCGCGTGAGCTCTTTGAGCTGCCTGCGCAATTTTTGCGTATGGAAGTGCTGAAATTTCAACAGGTGATTCTTCCCAATAGCCAAATTCAGCTGGAACTTAAAACCCTCAATAAAGGCGAAGAGACCATGCTGACATTTAAATTTGTATCCGCCGTGGGCACGCATGCCAGCGGGCGCATTGTATTGGGCGGCTCCCTATGAGGACTTGCCTTGTGATCTCTGAGTACACGCTTAGCAAACATACAAACGCCAATGGCCATATCGACTTAGGAGTCGCAGTATGAAAATCTGCGTGGTGATTCCTGTTTATAACCATGGCGAGGCCATCGGCGCGGTTGTGCATGCCGTACGCAGCCATGATCTGCACTGCATTTTGGTTGACGATGGCAGCGATGCCGATTGCGCTGCGGTATTAGATCAACTCGACAGGCAGTTAGGGCAAAACATCACCCTTGTGCGGCTAACGAAAAACCAAGGTAAGGGTGGTGCAATGGTGGCGGGCCTGCGCTGCGCGCTTGATCTGGGTTACAGCCATGCCTTACAAATCGACGCTGATGGGCAGCACAATACCGCCGACATTCCCACTTTTATTTCACTGGCCATGCAAAACACCCGCGCTTTGATTTGCGGCTGCCCTATTTATAATGAAAGCGTACCCAAAGTGCGCCTTTATGGTCGTTATGCCACCCATATCTGGGTATGGATTAACACCCTTTCACTGGCCATTAAAGACTCGATGTGCGGCTTTCGCATCTACCCGCTTGTGCCCACGATAGCCCTGTTTAATAGCCGCAATATCGGCAAACGCATGGATTTTGATATTGATATCGCGGTGCGCCTGTACTGGCGGGGCATGCCGATTATCAACCAGCCAACCAAGGTGACCTACCCAAGCGACGGCGTTTCACACTTTAAAGCCCTGCTGGATAATGTACTGATCTCACGTATGCACGCGCGGCTGTTTGTAGGAATGTTGCTGCGCTCACCGCTACTCATCTGGAGAAAATTTTCCTCGTGAGCCAACCTTCTCAACCCTCAGTAAAACCACAGCAGCATTGGGCAGACATCGGAGAAAACACCTTTATAGCGGGCATCTGGCTGCTTTTTTGGGTGCATAAGCTCCTGGGCCGCTGGCCGTTCCGGCTCTGTCTTTATCCGGTGATTGCAGCGCAATGGGCTTGCCGCCCTGCCTTACGCCATGCATCGATGCAATATTTGCAACGCATCCAAGCCGCAACCGGCGCGCTGGGCCATGCCGCTTCATGGCGGGACAGCTTAAAACATCTCGCGCTCTTTGCCGAAACTATGCTGGATAAGCTTTTAGCTGTTTCTGGCCGCTATCGTTTTGACGGCGTAACAACCGCAGGCCGCGAAGCGTTTTATGCCGCCGCAGAACAGGGTTTGGGTGGCATTATTATCACCGCCCACCTTGGCTGCCTCGAGCTTTGCCGCGCAATGGCCGAGGACACAGGTAAAATTCGCCTGAATATTTTGGTGCACACCCGCCACGCTAAGCAATTTAATCAGTTATTAAAGCGGCTCAATCCTGATAACGACTTACAACTAATCGAAGTCTCTGAAGTCGGCCCCGCAACCGCCGTGTTGCTATCAGAAAAAATAGCCGCAGGTGAATATGTAGTGATTGCAGGGGATCGTATTCCGGTCTTTGCCAGCCAGACCGTCCGAGCTGATTTTTTAGGCCATAGCGCGCCTTTTCCCGTTGGCCCTTACATCTTAGCCAGCCTCTTAAAATGCCCACTCTATTTACTGGGCTGCATCCACGAAGGACGCGGCTATCACATTCATTTTGAAACACTGGCCAGTCGTGTGATTTTGCCCCGCGGCCAACGTCAGGACGCGATGGAGGGCTATGCAGCGCAATATGCACAAGCCCTCACCGCGCTATTGAAGCGCTCGCCCTACGACTGGTTTAACTTTTTTGCCTTCTGGGATCAAACACATGACAAACACTAAGCCTGCCATCACCTTTGATGGCACACGATTATGCATCGAAGACATTGTCGCGATTTCCCAGCAAAAATCATCAGCCCAGCTATCCGCCGCGCCAGAATTTCGTCAACACATTCAAAAAGGCGCTGATTTTTTAGACCGCCTATTGCGTGAAGACGGTGTCATTTATGGCGTCACCACCGGTTATGGCGATTCTTGCACCGTCGTTATTCCACCTGAGCTGATCGCCGAGCTGCCGCACCATCTTTACACCTATCACGGCTGCGGTGCTGGGCGCTTTTTAACGCCAGAAGAAAGCCGCGCGGTGATCGCGACTCGACTAGCATCTTTATCGCAAGGCATGTCAGGCGTGAGCATTGCGCTGCTTGATCAGCTAGAAATACTGCTCAAACACGATATCCTGCCGCTGATTCCGGCCGAAGGCTCGGTTGGGGCAAGCGGCGATTTAACGCCCCTGTCTTATGTGGCTGCCGTGCTGTGTGGCGAGCGGGAAGTGATGTATCGCGGCGAGCGCCGCAATGCTAGCGATGTATTTGCCGAGTTAAAAATCCAGCCGCTGCGCCTGCGCCCCAAAGAAGGCCTTGCCATGATGAATGGCACGGCGGTAATGACGGCATTAGCCTGCCTAGCTTGGCAGCGTGCCGATTATCTATGTAAGCTCGCTGCCAGACTCACGGCCATGAATGTCGTTGCCAGCGCAGGCAATAGCCACCATTTTGATGAAACACTATTTGCCGTTAAACCGCACGCAGGTCAGCAGGCCGTGGCGGCCCGTATTCGTAACGATTTAGCCAGCCCGCAGCCCAGCCGCAATGACGAGCGCTTACAAGACAGATACTCACTACGCTGCGCCCCGCATGTAATAGGCGTGCTCGAAGACGCGCTGCCGTTTTTCAGAACGCTGATCGAAAACGAACTAAACAGCGCCAACGATAATCCGATTATCGACGCCGACAATGAGCGCGTTTTACACGGCGGCCATTTCTATGGCGGCCATATCGCTTTTGCCATGGACAGCCTAAAAAACACCGTTGCTAATCTGGCCGATTTGCTCGATCGCCAGCTGGCGCTTCTTGTTGATACCCGCTTCAATCATGGCCTGCCATCCAATCTATCTGGCTGTACCGGCCCGCGCGCGGCGATTAATCATGGTTTAAAAGCGCTACAAATTAGCGTGTCGGCATGGACAGCCGAAGCACTCAAGCAAACCATGCCTGCCTCAGTATTTAGCCGTTCTACCGAATGCCACAATCAGGATAAAGTCAGCATGGGCACGATTGCAGCGCGCGATGCCTTACGCGTGCTAGAGCTAACCGAGCAAGTGGTCGCGGCCATGCTGATTGCTGCCCGTCAGGGAATTACCCTGCGCAACCGTATCGACCCAAATTTGCAACTCCCTGCTGCGATTGCCGCCATGCAGGCCGATTTAGAAGACCGCATCCCGCTCTTGGTAGAAGACCGTGCTTTAGATAAAGAGCTGCAAGCCTTGATTTTGGATATTCGTGCAGAAGCTTGGGGCCTCTATGCCGATTAATCAAAATCATCCGGCCCATTCTCGCCTCAGTATTGAGATTGCACTTAGCCCGGCTTTTCATGATTTGGACCCTATGGATATCGTCTGGCACGGCCATTACCCCAAATATTTGGAAATTGCCCGCTGCGCCCTACTCAGCCAATTTAATTACGATTATCCGCAAATGAAAGAATCGGGCTATGCATGGCCGATTGTGGATATGCGGCTGAAATACGTGAAACCAGCCCGCTTTGGCCAGCAGCTGCTCGTGCGCGCGGAAATCGTTGAATGGGAAAGCCGTTTAAAAATCAACTACCTGATTAAAGATGCCGTCAGCGGCCAGAAAATCAATCAGGCGCATACCATACAGGTGGCTGTCGATATGAGCAGCGGCGAAATGCAATATGTGTGCCCTGCCATCCTATGGGAGCGGCTGGGAGTGGAGGAGCCTCAGTGAGAATCAACATCAAACCGTTTTTCTTGGCCGCTCTATTTAGCCTACTCGCCCTCAGCAGCCATGCCGCTGATTTAGCCGCCAGCGTGAAAGAGCGCCTTGCTCAGCCCGAGATTTTGCGTGGCGATTTCGAGCAAAACAAGCAGGTGAGCGGCTTTAAAAAGCCTTTGATTTCGCGTGGCGATTTTCTGGCGGCGCGCGATATGGGGGTGCTTTGGCGCACCAAAACACCTTTTGCCAGCGTGCTTAAGCTCAGCCGTGACGAGATTGTGGCCAAGCAAGAGGGTGCAGTGGCGTTTCGCCTGAGCGCCAGCAAAGAGCCATCAGTGCGAATGATTAATGGCCTGCTGTTTTCTTTGATGAATGGCGATGTCAGCAGCTTGAGCGAGCTATTTAAGATTGAAGGCAGCATCAACGGCAAATCGTGGCAGCTGACGCTTACCCCCAAGCAGGCTGCTTTGGGAAAAATCATGCGCAAGATTGAGCTATCAGGTGATCAATTTGTACGCCGTATTTTGCTGGATGAAGCCAATAACGATCAAACCTTGATTCGTTTTACGGCACAAAACACCGATGCCATCAGCGTTGATGAGCGTGCTCGCTTTGAGTAATCAGGCATCTATCCGGCTACTGGCCAAAATCTGGCTAGTAATCGTGCTCGCCTTTATCGGCCACAATATTTATCTGTGGTCCGGCCATTTGCAGCTAGATACCGACATCCTCGCCATGCTGCCGCAGGATGAGCGCGACCCGACAGTGCAAAATGCCACGCGGCAACTCAGCGATTCAGCCTCCAAACGGGTAGTCGTCCTGATAGGCGGGCAGGATTGGGAAAGCGCGCTGGCTGCCGCCGATGCTTACGCCGCATCTTTGGAGAGCAGTAAACTACCGCTCAGCCTGCATTATAAAATGGGCGATGAAAGTGCATGGCTCAGCTTTTTTATCCCTCACCGCAATCAGCTGCTTAGCCCCTCTCAACGCCAGCAGCTAGAAAAAACCAGCAGCGATGAGCTTGCCCAGCGCGCCGTTGCCGCGTTGTATCAACCCGGCATCGGCATGCCCCGCCTTGGTGAATGGCAGGATGATCCGCTTAATTTACTCGGTGCATGGTTGGGTGAGCGTGCGGCAGAAAGCAAGGTGCGCATCAAAGACGGACGTTTATCGCTAATGACGTCTTCGTCAGCATCAAGGGAAGCCCATTATATTTTGCTGACCTTAGAGCAAAGCGGTTCAGCGTTTTCGATTAAGGCGCAGCAAGCGCTGATACCAGTGCTGGATGCGGCCAAAGCCGCTGCACTCAAAACCCAGCCCAAAATAGAAGTTTTAAGCGTAGGTGTTCCCTTGCACGCAGCAGCGGCAGCCAGCCAAGCCGAGCGCGAAGTCCACACCATAGGCATAGGCTCGATGATTGGTATTGTGCTGCTTACCGTGTTTGCCTTTAGCGCCATCCGGCCGCGTATTTTGGTCACCCTTTCGATTGCCATTGGTCTGCTCACTGCGATTTCGGTCTGCACGCTATTATTTGGCCGCCTGCATTTAATCACCCTTGTGTTTGGGGCCAGCTTAGTCGGCGTGGCCGAAAACTACGGCAGTAATTATTTCAGTAGCCGCCAAGGCCGCCCTGCAGCAGAGCGCTGGGACATGCTTAAAACGCAAGCACCAGTGATGTGGCTGGCGATGCTCACCACCGCCATCGGCTATTTGCTGCTGGCGCTCACCCCTTTCCCCGGCTTACGACAAATCGCGGTTTTCTCGGCCACTGGCCTCTTGGCCGCTTTTGTGACCGTGATGTGGTGGTTTCCGCTATTTGATAAAGGGGAAATGAAACACACCCGCTTGTCGCTGTGGATAGGCACACGCCGCGCACTCTGGCCTAGCTTAGGGCGCAATCGTTTAACGCTGGTGTTTGCCATCATCGTGGCCGCAGTTTTACTAATGGGCGGCTTATCGATCAAAAGCAATGACGATGTGCGGCTCTTACAAAGCTCACCGCCAGAACTGATCGCCCAGCAAATCAAAGTCAGCAAATTGCTTGATTTACCCAGTCCGGCGCAATTTTATTTAATTCGCGGGTCCAGCATCGAAGCCGTCTTGCAGCAGGAAGAAGCACTCAAAGCCAAGCTTGCACCCCTCATTGCCAAAGGCAGCATCAACGGCTATCAGGCGATCAGCGATTGGGTGCCCTCGCTGGCACAGCAAGCAGCAAACCAAACACTGGTAGAGCGCGTGGTATTTGGCGAGCAAGGTGTGCTAGCTAAGGCCAGCACCACGCTGGGTGAATCACTGACGCCATCGTTCAAAACAGCAGCGCCACTCTTGATTGCAAACTGGCTGGCGGCTCCCGTTTCAGAGCCTTTACGCCATCAGTGGTTGGGGAAATTTGAAAACGGCTACGCCAGCGTGATGCTGCTGCGTGGCGTCAACAAACCTGAGCAGCTTGCAGAGCTGGCGGCCATTGCCCCTAGCGTGGCAGGCGTGCGCTGGGTAGATAAAGTCGCTGAAGTTTCCACCGTAATGGGTCGCTATCGTGTGCTGATGGCGTGGGTGATAGCACTCAGCTATCTGCTGGTTTTTGCTGCGCTCAGCTACCGCTTTGGTAAGCAAGCATGGCGGGCACTTTTACCCACTTTGCTCGCCAGCGGCTTAGCCTTAGCCATCCTTGCGCTACTCGGCCAGCCCCTACAATTATTCAACATTCTGGCGCTACTGCTGATTTTAGGCATGGGCGTGGATTATGGGATTTTCCTGCTGGAAAACCCCGATCGCCATGCAACAAGGCCATTTTTGTCGGTCACGCTGGCGGCCGCATCCACCCTGCTCGCCTTTGGATTACTGGCTCTATCCGCCACCCCCGCCCTGCACGCTTTTGGCCTGACCATGCTGCTGGGCATCGGGCTTTCTTGGTTTCTCACCCCGGCATTTATGCCATTTACTGCGTCAAAGAAATGATCCCTACTATTAATCAATTTATTTTCAAACACCTGCGCATTATCGAAATGGTCGGCGTGCTGATGCGTATTTTTAGTTTTAGCCTCGTCAGCTGGCTAGGCCCAGCCAGCCCGTTTATGTTTGTCTGGAGCCTAAACACCGTCGACGCCATTATGCTAGCTTGGTGCTCGGCGCTAAAACGCGATTCCGCTTACACGCTATTGAATGGGTTTTGGATTATTGTTGGCCTGATCGGCATTTTAAGAGCGGGGCAGTTTATTCATTAATTAACAAGTGGTTCTACAACGTGCTCTATACGCATCATCGTAGGACCATACGTGCTAAGCAATTTATTTTTTGTAGTAGCAAACAAAGAAAAAAAAGAATGACTACGCTCTCAACATGGGGCTTAAATTCCCCCTTGAAACACGCCGGAGCGAGGAACAAGCGGGGCGGGGTTTCGGCAAGGGAGCGAGGAACGAGCTGATCCCGCCTGCCGCCGACTCGATTGTCCGCAGCGTAGGGGCCTTCGTGTTTCGTGGGGTGGCCTTCTTTGGCTTCGTTTCTTTGCCACACAAGAAAGGAAGGTCCAGCGGGACGCCCGCTCCTAAATCAACGTGCCGAAGGCACTAAAAAGATCTTTTTGACTTTGCTTGGCGCGTATGGGGTGAAACCCACGTATTTTCAAGCATCGCTCGCGGGTTTCACCCGCCCTACAAAACAAAATACAAAAGAGAAATAAAATGCGTATAGAACACACAGAAATACTCATTATCGGCGCTGGCCCTTCCGGCTCGGTGGCTGCAGGCTTACTGCGTAAGCAAGGCCGTCAGGTGCTTATTATTGAGAAAGAAGTCTTCCCGCGTTTTTCGATAGGTGAAAGCCTCTTGCCGCAAAGCATGGAATACATCGAAGCGGCTGGTTTTTTGCAAGATGTGATTGAGGCTGGCTTTCAGTATAAAAACGGCGCAGCTTTTGTGCGGGGCGAGCAAAGCACCGCTTTTGATTTCAGAGATAAGTTTTCTGCTGGCTGGGGCACGACTTACCAAGTGCAGCGTGGCAATTTTGACCATGTACTGGCCAAGGCCGCGGCAAAAGCAGGCGCGGTGATTCGCTATCAAGAACAAGTAATTGCGGTTGACCTAGAAGGTGATCAGCCCTTAATTACCGTGCAATCGGCCACAGAAACCTATCAAATCAGCGCACGCTTTTTGCTGGACGCCAGCGGCTTTGGCCGAATTCTGCCTCGCCTGCTTAAGCTGGAAACGCCATCTGATTTCCCTGTGCGTGGCGCTTACTTTACCCATATTGAAGACCATATTTCTGATAGCGGTTTTGATCGCAACAAGATTCTGGTTAGCGTGCACCCAGATCACCACGATGTGTGGTTCTGGACGATTCCTTTTTCCAATGGTCGCTGCTCGCAAGGCGTGGTCGCAAAGCCAGAATTCTTAGAAAAATATCAGGGCAGCGAAACCGAGCGTTTACAAGCCATCATTGCCGAAGTACCGACCCTTTCTACCGTGCTTAAAAACGCCGTTTGGGATACACCTGCTCGCCAGCTGATTGGCTATTCCGCCAATGTCAGCAGCTTACACGGCAAAGGTTTTGCCTTGCTGGGTAATGCGGGTGAATTTCTTGATCCTGTGTTTTCTAGCGGTGTCACCATTGCGGTAAAATCCGCAGCCCTTGCCGCAGCGGAGATTGAGCGGGAATTTGCAGGTGAAACGGTCAATTGGCAGTCAGATTATGCCGATCCACTGAAAGCAGGCGTGGATGCTTTTAGGGCATTTGTGAGCAGCTGGTATGAAGGTGGCTTTCAGGATGTGATTTTTCATCAAGACCAATCTGCGGACGTGCGCCGGATGATTTCAGCTATTTTGGCGGGCTATGCTTGGGATTTAAACAACCCCTATGTGGCGCAACCTAAGCGCTTAAAAACACTGGAGCAATTGTGCGCGGCTTAATGGTTTTAATGCTCGCCCTGCTGAGCGCCTGTGCAAACGTAGCACCTGCCATCAGCGTGCCCGCGCTGCGCCTTGCCCCGGCCGCATTTTCCGGCGCGGTGCCACTCAGCCTGAGCCAAAGGCTGACTGTAACGCCCTTGCCAGCAGTAAGCCAGGACGGCATCAGCCCGCCCGCTAAAAACCTAGATGCCTTACTGGAAATCAGCCCAGATCAAGTTCAGTTAGCAGGCTTTGCCTTGGGGCAGCGTATTTTAACAGTAAGCTGGGATGGGCAATCGCTCACAAGCAGCCGTCATGCCCTGCTACCCAAAGAAGTAGACGAGCAGCGCGTGCTGCGTGATGTGCAACTGGTTTACTGGCCAACAGCAGCAATCCAAGCAGCCTTGCCTGCTGGCTGGAAGCTAAGCGAAGAAGGCAGTATCAGAACACTGACACTAGGCCAGCAAACAGCCATCACCATCCGCTACCACGCCACACCCCGCTGGGCAGGGCAGGCTGAATTAGAAAACACCCTAGAGCACTACCGGCTAGTAATTGATTCAAAAGAAACACCTTAAAACCCGAGGATCTGTATACACGACACTGATTTACTAAAGAACCCAATTCTTGAACCACGGAGGGCACAGAGAACACAGAGTTACACGGAGAAAACTAAAATATTAATCGCAATTTATCGGGGTTTACTCGTACTGATCTCGCTTTCTCCGCCTAGGGTTAGCACATCACACAGCAAACAAGAATACGTGGCCTTACACTCATCAAATTAAACCCTTGTCACGGAATAAATCGGTTTTTATAGGGTGTACAACGACGCAGTCGTTGCGCACCGAAAAGCGGTGCGCAAGAAAAACAACTTGCACACCCTATAAAAACAGCTTTTTTGCTATGTATTTGTCTTAACTTGATGCGCATAGTGTGCATAGAACTTGCCCATCCTACATTGCCAGTGCTTTTGATCGAGACGGGATAAATAGGTTTTCTCTGTGGAACTCCGTGTTCTCTGTGGTTCAAGATTTGGGTTCGGCTGTTGTCTAAGGTTTTTAACAGGAATAAGCATTTTGTTACTTTATAGTCTTACACCATGAGTATTTATTTAAATCAGCTGGGTATTGTTTGTGCGCTGGGTAGTGGCGTCGATGATGTGCGCCGGGCCTTGTTTGCCGATGCGCCTAGCGGTGTTGCGCCTTATGTTTGTCTTGGTAAAACGCTGCACCTGGGGGCGGTCATCAGCGAGCTTTCGGTCCAAGATGCGCTGCCGACCAAGCTGCACAGCCGAAATAACGCGCTGCTACTCACCGCCTTGGCGCAAATTCGCCCTGCTGTGGATGCGGCCATTGCCCGCTTTGGAGCTACGAGGATAGGCGTGGTTTTAGGCACCAGCACCTCGGGCATAGGCGAGGCACAGGCTGCGCTTGCCGAGCATCAGGCCACAGGCCAGCTGCCCGCCCATTTTCATATTGCACAGCAAGAGCTAGGCTCACCCGCCACTGCACTCAGCACTCTTTTGGGCCTCGCTGGCCCGAGCATGGTTATTTCCACCGCCTGCTCTTCCAGCGCCAAAGCAATGGCCAGTGCGGCAAGGCTGCTGAATGCTGGGATGTGTGATGCCGTGATTTGTGGTGGCGTAGATTCGCTCTGTGATTTTACCGTTGCGGGATTTTCGTCGCTGGAATCCGTCAGCGCGGAACGCTGCCAGCCTATGAGCATTCATCGCAATGGCATTAATATTGGCGAAGGCGCGGCCTTGTTTTTAATGAGTAAAGAACCCGGGCCCATCGCGCTATTGGGCTGGGGAGAAAGCTCGGATGCGCATCATATTTCAGCGCCCGCCCCCGATGGCAAAGGCGCACGCACCGCCATGCGGGCCGCCCTTCAGCGAGCAGATTTACAAGCATCCGATATCGATTACATCAATCTGCACGGCACGGCAACGCTGCAAAATGATGCGATGGAAAGCCTTGCTATCCATCAGCTATTTGGTAGCCAAACGCCGTGCAGCTCGACCAAGCCTTTAACCGGCCACACGCTGGGTGCAGCGGGCACCATTGAAGCGGCGATCTGCTGGCTCACCCTCAACAACAATCCCACAGGGCAACTCCCCCCTCACTGGTGGGATGGCGAGGCAGATCCTGCGATCACCCCTCTGGCACTGGTAACGCCTGGTCAATGCACAGATACACCACTGCAATATGCTTTAAGTAACTCCTTTGCATTTGGCGGCAGTAATGCAGTACTGATTTTTGGAAAGTGTTATGAAGCCCATTGAATACGCCATTGGCGACATCATCCCGCACGCTGGCAAGATGCTTTTACTTGATCGCGCCATCGCGGGTAACGACACGCATTTTGAATGCGAAGTCACCATCTCAGCAGACAATCTGTTTTTTACCGGCACCGGTGTGGGCGCATGGGTAGGAATTGAATATATGGCGCAAACCGTAGCCGCATGGGCGGGCTGGCAAGCCAGATTAGCTGGGCAAACGCCTAAAATAGGCTTTTTGCTCGGCAGCCGTCGCTATAGCTGTAGCGTCAGCGAATTTGAGCTAGGCCAAGTGCTGTGCATCCGAATTAGCCGATCCTTTCAGGCCGACAATGGCTTAGGACAATTTGATTGCCATATTTTGATAGACCAACAAGAAGTCGCTCAAGCCGCACTCACGGTTTTTGAGCCACTGGATGTCAGTGCATTTTTAGCAGAGCACGCGGGGGGATAAAGCGAAACAAGGGCTTAGCAAAGCACCAAACCCCAAATCTTAAACCACGGAGAACTCGGAGTTTTACGAAGAAAACCATTTTAACTGAGCAGTTTATTGGATTTGGAGCTATCCCAACCTCAGTAAAATAGACTCATATCGCGACTCCCTGCACGGGGCTTTAAAATCCCCTTGAAACACGCCGTAGCGAGGAACAAGCGGGGCGGGGTTTCGGCAAGGGAAGGAGGATCCAGCCCAATCCCGCCCGCCGCCGCCTCGATTGTCCGCAGCGAAGGGGCCTTCGTGTTTTGCTGTTGTCGCTTTGGTTCGTTTCTTGGCGAAGCAAGAAAGGAAGGCCCAGCGGTGGCTACCGCTCCAAAATAGACGTGCCGAAGGCACTAAAAACATAATAACTGCGTAACATCAGTTAAAAATTAAAATAAACAATGAGAAGCAAGCAATGAGTAACAAAACAATTTTAGTCACAGGCTCTAGCCGAGGCATAGGCCGCGCCATTGCCAAGCGGCTGGCCAGCGATGGCTTTGATATCGTACTGCATTGCAAAAGCCGCATGGATGCCGCCGTGACCATTGCCGCCGAGATCACCGCGCTAGGCCAAAGCAGCCGCATTCTGCAATTTGATGTTGCCAATCGCGCCCAAACCTCAGAAGTGTTGCTCGCCGATATCGAAGCGCATGGCTGCTACTACGGCGTAGTCTGCAATGCGGGCATTGCACTGGACAATGCCTTCCCCGCCATGCCCCCAGAAGACTGGGATGCGGTCATTCATACCAATTTAGACAGCTTTTACAATGTACTTCATCCGCTCACCATGCCCATGGTGCGGCAGCGAAAACCCGGCCGCATTGTCACTTTATCTTCTGTTTCTGGCCTGATCGGCAACCGAGGCCAAGTGAATTACAGCGCGGCCAAGGCAGGGATTATTGGCGCGACCAAGGCGCTGGCGGTGGAATTAGCCAGCCGTGCCATTACCGTTAACTGCGTAGCCCCCGGCTTAATCGACACCGAAATGGTGGACGAGCGCGTATTAGAAGAAGCGCTGAAAACCATCCCCGCCAAGCGCATGGGAAAACCCGAAGAAGTCGCCGCAGCCGTCAGCTTTTTAATGTCGGAAGATGCCGCCTACATCACGCGTCAGGTGATTTCAGTCAATGGAGGCTTAATAGGATGAAACGCGTTGTCATTACCGGCATCGGGGGCATCAGCCCGCTAGGCCACGACTGGAAGACCGTAGAAGCGGCACTTAAAGCAGGCAAAAATGCCATTCAGGTGATGCCTGAATGGCAGGTTTTTGAAGGGCTAAATACCCAGCTAGGTGCACCTGCCGCGCCCTTTGAGCTGCCCGCGCATTACAACCGCAAGAGCACCCGCAGCATGGGCCGCGTGGCGTTGATGGCGACTCGCGCCAGCGAATTGGCGCTGATCGACGCAGGCCTATTGAATGATCCCTTGGTAAAAAGCGGCCAGATGGGCATCTCCTATGGCTCGTCCGCGGGCACGCCCAAGGCGATTGGTGACTTTGGCCGCATGCTGGCGGAAAAATCCACCGAAGGCATTAACGCCACCACCTATATCAAAATGATGTCACACACGGCTGCGGTAAATATCGGCGTGTTTTTTGGCATTACCGGCCGGATTATCACCACCTCCAGCGCCTGCACCTCCAGCAGTCAGGGCATAGGCTATGCCTATGAAACCATCAAATTTGGTAAACAGATTGCCATGCTCGCCGGTGGTGCTGAAGAGCTGGATGCCACCGAAGCGGCGGTTTTCGACACCCTGTTTGCCACCAGCGTGCAAAATGCCACCCCCGAAGCCACGCCCCGTCCTTTTGACACAAAACGTGATGGCCTTGTGATCGGCGAAGGCGCAGGCACACTGGTATTGGAAGAGCTGGAACACGCACTGGCGCGCGGCGCGCGTATCTATGCAGAAATCGTCGGCTTTGGCAGCAATAGCGATGGCACGCATGTGACTCATCCTAACTCCGCCACCATGGCCCAAGCCATTCGCCTGAGCCTTGAAGACGCACAACTGCAGCCTAGTGACATCGGCTATATCAATGCCCACGGCACCGCCACCGATCATGGCGATATTGCCGAATCGAAAGCCTCTTTTGATGTGTTTGGCGCACACACGCCGATTAGCTCACTGAAAAGCTATATGGGCCACACGCTAGGAGCCTGTGGTGCGCTGGAAGCATGGATCAGCATTGAAATGATGAATAGCGGCTGGTTTGCTCCCACCATCAACCTAACCGAACCCGACCCGCGCTGCGCCCCATTGGATTACATCACCGGCACAGGTCGAGCCATTGAATGCGATATCGTCATGAGCAATAACTTTGCTTTTGGCGGGATTAATACATCGCTGATTTTTAAGCGCTGGGGTTCAAAGATATAAAACTAAAACTTCTGTAGACACAGAGATCAATGAGCGCACAGAGACCCCGGAGAAAACCTTTAAGCAAAGCGGAATAAATCGTTATCCCCGAATGTTTTTATCAGGGATCCAGCACAAATACAGGATTCCCGCAGTACTCGTTTCAAATAAGCATAAACGCCATTATTTCAATATATTAACCACGCACACCAAGGAATATAAATGAAAAAATTTGCCTCTTTATTAGTCGCCGGTTTCTTATCCACTTCTGCCTTTGCCCGCGATACCGTATTGCAAATCCCTTTAGCCGATGTACTGGCCATGCCAGAGGCGCAGGGTAAATTGGATGGTTCAGTTAATTTTTATTTAGCTGGGCAAAAAACACCGGCAATTACCGAGAAATTATCTGAAGATATTTCAAATCAAAAAACCAATGCTGTAGGTAAAAGTGATGAATTTGGCTGCAAATGGGCCGCACTTTCTGCCTTAATCGCATTTCAAAACTCCGCTAAAAAGAATGGCGCAAATGCCGTGGTCGATTTGGTTAGCTATTATCGGAAAAATGAAACGAAAAGTGACACCACCGTCGAATGCCATGCGGGTGGATTTGTCATTGGCGTGGCATTAAAAGGCAGCTATGCCAAAGTGGCTGAGTAATTCCAGATTAAATTAATACTGAAAATATGCGGGGCACGGCATCATGGTGCCCACGCATATTGCTAGAAAATGGCGCACTACGCTTCGCTTTGAGTGCGCCCTTCAAAAGCATTACGGGTAAATCGCCTGCATTGCTATCATAAGCGAAATGAAGAATAGTTCTGCCCAAAAAGACCAAAGTTTGCCCGAGGGATTATTTGGCAAGTGGCGACGACACCTTGGATTAAGATAAGAAGGCCTTAATCCCATAAACATTCGTAGTGCGCCGCATGGGGAAAAAGGTAGGAATTCACACTTAAAAGATCTGCACCTACCCGTTTAAGGTTTTTTCAAAGCCGCAGGCTCAGCCAGCGCGTAAACATCCACCCCCTGCTGGGCAAGCAGGGCTTCTAGTGCAGGCATCAGCGCCCCTAGTTTCTCTTCTAAGGCATCGCGCACGGTATCGACGACCACTTGTGTGGCGCGCTCGATTTCTACGTTGAATACGCTGCCCACGCGCTTCCCTTCAAAAATCGTCATGCGGCGGGTTTCTGGGATCAGCCATACTTCAAACCAGCAATCTGTTTTATTGGTTTCAGATACCGTCAGGCTAGCGCCATCCAGGGCGATATAGCCTTTCGCGAAGATATATTTCATCCCCGCTTTGGGTACGCCAATTCTAAAGCAGCAGTTTTCCTGATCTTTACGGATATCTAAGAGCGTCGCTGTAAAATCCACATGGCCTGATAACGGATGTCCGCCGATTTCAGCACCGTCTTTGGCTGCGCGCTCGGCGTTGACTTGGCTTCCAAGCTGTAATTGCCCCAAAGATGTGATACGCAGGCTTTGCAGCATCACATCAAAGCTGGCTTTATCCTCAGCAAAAATCTCGGTAACCGTCAGGCAAACACCATCAATCGCCACGCTGGCACCAATTTGAATATCTTTGCAAAAGCCTGCCGGAAAAGCGATGCGAAATGAACGGATGCCTTCCCTGTCATCAATCGCTTCAATCTGAGCAACGCCTTGCACAATCCCCGTAAACATTTATTCAGCTTCCTTAAAGAGTTCTGGATTTGCTTCGCGCACACGCTTCGAAGACTTCAATAAATTACAGTGGTCACAAAAATAGCTAACCGAGCCGCAGGCCGCGATCACATCGAGAGGCCGTTTACAATCTGGGCAAATAGGTATGGCTTCTTGCACGATTTCATTCAGCATAAAATTCTCCAGCATCAGTAAAGCGCAGTGTAAGACGCAAATCGTCTCCAAATAGGCGACGCTCTAATACCTTAGCTTGTAGCTTGTGTTTTAGATCGGATAAATCAAGCGTGGCGATGCCTTTGGCTGTGTCGCCAATGATCACGGGCGCTTGATAAAGCAGCATTTCATCCACCAAACCCGCTTGAAACAGCGCCCCAACTAAAACGCCGCCCGCCTCAACCGTGACTTGATTGCAGCCTCGGTGGCCTAATTCTATCAGTAAGGCAGTCAAATCAACTCGGCCAAGTGCATCGGCCAAAATCAAGACTTCGGCCCCTGCGGCTTCTAAAGCTCGGCGCTTTAGCTCGTCATCCTGAGCTCCAACAATCAATACGCCCGACTGATTAAATAACTTCGCGTTAACAGGAGTCCTAAGCTGGCTATCAACGACTACACGCAGCGGCTGTCTATCTACCAAAAACTCACGCACGGTTAGTTGCGGGTCATCCGCCAGCACTGTGCCAATACCGGTCAGCATGGCGCAAGATCGGGCACGGATTTTTTGCACATCAGACCTTGCCGCCGAACCGGTAATCCACTGCGATTGCCCATTGGCGAGAGCGGTACGGCCATCTAAACTTGCGCCCATTTTCACCGTCAGCCAAGGGCGGGATCTCAGCATACGGCTAATAAAGCCTTTGTGATGCTCTAATGCTGCTGCATGCAGCACGCCCGAACTCACTGCAACCCCTGCCGCAGCCAAACGCGCTAAGCCTTGGCCTGCAACCAAAGGATTAGGATCTGTCAGCGCGGCGACGACGCGCACAACGCCTGCTTTCACCAAAGCATCGGCGCAAGGCGGTGTGCGGCCATGATGGCTGCAAGGCTCTAGCGTCACATAAGCCGTCGCGCCACGAGCCAAATCACCCGCAATACTTAAGGCCATCACCTCGGCATGCGCGCCAGGGGCACCTTGCACCACACCACCACCCGCAGGCTGACTAAACCCAGCGCCCACCACGTGCCCATCTTTCACCAACACACAGCCCACGCAAGGATTAGGCGTAGCACTATTCTGCCCCAAAGCCGCTTGACGCAAAGCCAGCTGCATATACTGATGATCGATCGAGTTCATTGGCTTCCTAAGCACAGGCATAACAAAACCCAAATCTTGAACCACGGAGAAAAAGGAGAACACGGAGGGTCACGGAGAAAAACATTAGCAAGGTTTTCTCCGTGAAACTCCGTGTTCTCTGTGACCTCCGTGGTTCAAGATGTGGGTTTATTTCGGCAAAGTGAAAAAACGTTATTCCTTGCTCACTTCCCGAATCACATCGCGGAAATCGTCGACGTCTTGGAAGGAGCGGTATACGGAGGCAAAGCGGATGTAGGCGACTTTGTCGAGTTTGGCGAGTTCAGACATCACCATTTCGCCAATCTGGCGACTCATGATTTCTCTGTCACCTAAAGACAAGGCTTTTTGGATAATGCGCAGAATCGCTTCGTCGACCAAAGGAGTGGGCACGGGCCGTTTATGCAGGGCGCGCTCAAAGCTGGTGCGAATTTTTTCTCTATCGAATTCAGCACGCTGACCATTTTGTTTCACCACCTGCGGCAAGCGCACTTCAGCGGTTTCAAAAGTAGTAAAGCGTTTATCGCACAAAGGGCAACGGCGGCGGCGGCGAACCAAATCGCCTTCATCAGATATACGCGAGTCAGCGACTAGCGTATCAGGGGAACCACAGAAGGGGCACTTCATCACAACCCCGCAAAGAACAAGAAAAATTCTAAAAAGCGTTAACCTTAAAAAGATCTGTAGACACTAAGAGCGGGGAGAACGCAAAGCACATGAAGAAAACGATGTTTTTCTCTGTGTGCTCCGTGTTCTTTGAGTGCTCTGTGCCTACAGAACTTTTATTTCATCGACAAATTAAGCGCCGTAAACTGGGAAGCGCGCTGTCAATTCTTTTACTTTTACTGCAACGGCGGCAATGTTTGCTTCGTCATGCGGATTATCCAGCACGTCTGCAATCAAATTAGCCACGATCACGGCTTCTGCTTCTTTGAAACCACGGGTGGTGATGGCTGGGGAGCCGATGCGGATACCAGAGGTCACAAACGGGCTTTCTGGGTCGTTTGGAATGGCATTTTTGTTAACGGTGATATGCGCTTGGCCCAGTACAGCATCAGCCACTTTGCCGGTCAGGCCTTTAGAGCGCAGATCAACTAAGAACATATGCGATTCGGAACGACCAGAGATCACGCGCAAGCCACGCTCGATCAAGGTTGCTGCCATGGCTTGTGCGTTTTTCAGCACTTGCTCTTGGTATGCTTTGAATTCTGGTGTTGCCGCTTCTTTAAATGCCACGGCTTTAGCCGCGATAACGTGCATCAAAGGGCCGCCTTGCAGCGTTGGGAACACATTCGAATTGATCGACTTTTCGAATTCAGCTTTAGCCAAAATCAAACCACCACGCGGGCCGCGCAATGTTTTATGTGTAGTCGATGTTACAAAGTGAGCGTGTGGCACTGGGTTTGGATAAACGCCTGCCGCGATCAGACCCGCGTAATGCGCCATATCTACCATGAAGTAAGCGCCAACCTTGTCGGCGATTTCACGCATACGCGCCCAGTCAAAGCGCAGGGCGTAGGCAGAAGCTCCACCGATCAAGAGCTTAGGCTTGGTTTCAATAGCGACGCGTTCCATATCGTCGTAATCGATTTCTTCGTTTTCGTTCAAACCGTAAGCTACGATATTGAAGAGCTTACCGGATAGGTTTGCTGGCGAGCCGTGTGTAAGGTGACCACCGTGACCTAGGTTCATACCCATTACGGTATCGCCCGGCTTCAGGATGGAGAAATACACAGCTTGGTTGGCTTGCGAGCCAGAATGCGGCTGCACATTGGCGTACTCTGCGCCAAACAATGCTTTTACGCGATCAATGGCCAACTGCTCAACCGTATCAACAAATTCACAGCCGCCATAAAAACGCTTACCCGGATAACCTTCGGCGTATTTATTAGTCAGTTGCGAGCCTTGAGCTTCCATTACCGCTGGGCTGGTATAGTTTTCTGACGCGATCAGTTCGATATGTTCGTGTTGGCGAACAACTTCACCTGCAATGGCAGCAGCTAGATCGGGATCGTATTGGGCGATAGTGGCGGACTTGGAGAACATAGAGTTGGCGCTTCCGTAAGTCAGTTGAGAATAGGGAATGCGCAGGATTCTAACACGGACGAGCACTTTTCCAATTGAGGAATTCGTGATTAATCATGATACCCTTTCATAGCTTATTTCTAGCTTGTCTTTTTTTACGCCAGCTCACTTTAATTATATTAAATTTGTCAGATAAACCCATGCGATCATCTGACATAAAGTCTAAAAATTCCGAAAGCATTCTTGACTTCATCAGCGAGTACATTGTTAAGGCTGAAATTGGAATAAAAGTGGCAAAGAAATAAACAAGCCGCAGCCATAACGGCGCGGCAGAAAGATCAAATAAATTCATACCCAAAAACCCAGTCACCGTGGTCCCCACCAAGCCCAGAATCGTCACCACGGTGAGACGCACCACCGTATCAGCCTGACGACGCAAATCATCGTTTTCAAGATACTGACTCATGCTGTGTATAGACTCCCTAACTTCGGCAAACAAAGCCTCCGTCCCCAGGTGTCGGCGCGCGATATGAAACATCTGATCGGCCACCACCTGATTCGAAATCTCGCTAAACCAATAGCGCTGAGTAAAACGTAAAAAAACTTCCTGCAAGACCCGAATCCCGCGTTTAAAACGTCTCGCCGAGCTGACATCCCCTATTTGTAAGCGGGACATGGCCACCGCCAAGCGATCAGAAAAAATCAACAAGGCCGCCTTATGAAAATGCGCAATCAGCATCAGTAAAAAATATTGATGCCTAAATTGCCCTAAGGCCCCCGTAAACGGGTCACTAAAAAAAGTGTGCCCATGCTTGCCGACCAACACAAAAGCATGGCCATCACACATCATGCGAGTGGACGATGAATCATGGCGGCGCTCTGGCACCCAGAAGCGGTCATAACAACAATTCGTTTCAAAATCTTGAAATACTTTAGCGGTATAAGGCAGATCCCCGCCTTGCGAGGGTCGTGTCACCATGCCGAGGCGGTAGAAATCCTCATCACTTAAATCAAAGGGATCGTCAAACGCGAGATAAGCCATCAAGGGCATGCGGTGGTATTCAATTTGCCGATAGCGCAGCTCACCCAATTCGGTGGAATGGTGCAAGACTAAGGGGCGCAGCAAAGCATCCCAATGCTGGGCCATGGGCGCGGCTCGAAACTCGCCCACATGCGATAAAAACTTGGATTTATCATCGTAATCGGAAGCGGCAATCACGCCGCCCTTGGCATCCAGCCATTTCACCTGCTGCAAGCAACTGGCGGCGGTTTCATCTTCATCCCACTGCGAAGGAAAAGCCCGGCCAAAGCGAAACAAGGTGTCTTGTACACGGCTAAGTGGCACATTATCGGCAAGGATTTCAAAGGCTAATATCACGATATCGATATCGTAGAAAAAATACAGATCGATATGAGCCACTTTAAAATCCTGCCGTGAGCCGTCTTTGTAATGCATACGCACGGCGCTGATGTCGTGACGGCGAAACGTATGTAGTGGCGAGCCACCATAGCCATCCGTCCCACCGGATTCTGCCGCACCTTCTCCGTATAAAAAGCGCTGCACATAGGGCAGAAAAGTCACAAACTCGCGGTAATGCCGTTCTTGAAAAGCCATCGGATCCATATCAAAGACGGAAGGCCGCATTTGCCAAGGTGAATCCTCTGCAACCAACTCCTTCATTAGCTCCCAATGCCGCCCCATCACCGCTCCAGCGCCCGCAGGCTGGGGCAAGGGCATCAACTGCAAAGGCCAAATTAAAATTTGCCTAAAGTGACGAACAATTGTTTCAGCCGCATCAGCCATGTTGCTCCCCTCTTTCTGAATACAGTAAGAGTAGATCAAAGCAGGCTTTTATTAAGCGATCAAAATGTCAGCCATGCAAAAGCCCTTATTTACACATAGTAAATAAGGGCTTTCAGGGGCAATGTATCTTGCTACAGCTGGTTTACATGCCGTGCACAGCGTAAATAGCTAGGGTATTGCGCCAGTAGCCTTGGTAGTCCATACCACAGCCAAATAAGAAGCGATCTTCTACTTCCATACCTACGTAATCTGCCGTTACACCCACCGCCTTGCGGTCATGTTTTTTATCGATCAGTACCGCAACGCGCACTTCTTTTGCGCCTTGCTCGCGGCAGTATTCTAAGATGGCCGCCAGTGTATGGCCTTCATCAAGGATATCGTCCACGATCACCACCACGCGACCTTTCATGCTTTCTTGCGGCTTCACTTTCCAATCTAACATCCCACCGCTGGTTTCTTTACGATAACGCGTGGCATGCATATAGGACACTTCTAGGGGGAAGCGTAAGCGTGGCAATAAGTGCCCTGACACAATCAAGCCACCATTCATGACGGTGTAAACAATGGGGTTGGCATATTGCAAGTCAGCCGTCATCGCCACAGCCATGCGATCTAGCGCAGCCATTACCTCTGCCTCGCTATGCAGGCAATCCGAGTTATCAATAATGGTTTGGGCTTCAGGGAGTTCTAGGGTCACGATAGCGTACCTTTTCTTCAAGTCATTCAAATAAAAACGAGGGGGCCACTACGCTGGCAGCGGCCTCCACTACACATCTTTAATGCCCGGCGTAATCGCACACCGTAAACAGAGAAATACCCTGCTCACGTACAATTTTTGATCCACCCAACTCAGGCAAATCAACAATAGCAGCGGCCTCTACAATAGTTGCACCAAGGCGATTTAACAGCTTAGCCGCAGCCACCATCGTGCCACCAGTTGCCACCAGATCATCAATTAGCAATACACGATCACCTTTCTTGCAGGCATCGGTATGAATCTCAACCGTGGCCGAACCATATTCCAGCTCGTATTCTTCTGCCACCGTTAAAAAGGGCAATTTTCCTTTTTTGCGCACTGGCACAAAGCCGAGGTTTAATTCATAAGCCACCACTGCGCCCAGAATAAAACCACGCGCATCCACGCCAGCCACCATGTCTAAATCCATATCCATATAGCGATGGACAAAAATATCAACCAGTACGCGGAAGGTTTTTTTATCTTGCAATAAGGGCGTGATATCACGGAACTGCACACCCGCCTGCGGCCAGTCTGGCACGGTGCGGATGCGATCGCGGATATAATCTGCGTAGGGCGGTTCTGCCTGCAATAAGCTCATCAAATCTCTTCCTTAACCAAATGCAGCAAATTTAACCAGCCACAGCGCGGTGATAATCAATACAGCAGGGCTTAAATCTTTATAGCGCCCAGCCAATACTTTAATTGCGGCATAGCTGATAAAACCAAAGGCAATACCGTCTGCAATCGAATAGGTAAATGGCATACCAACGGCAGTAATCACGGCAGGTGCGGCTTCGGTAATATCATCCCAATCGATCTCGGCCAAGCCACGCGCCATCAAAACCGCTACATAGCAAAGCGCGGGGGCTGTGGCATAAGCGGGCACAGTGCCTGCCAATGGCGCAACAAACAGCGCGGCCAAAAACAGGATTGCCACCACCAAACTCGTCAGACCTGTACGACCACCCGCTGCAACACCCGCAGCAGATTCAACATAGGCTGTCACGCTGGAAGTACCCAAGGCCGCCCCTACCATAATGGCAGAAGAATCAGCGAACAGCGCTTTCTTTAAGCGCGGCAATTTGCCATCTTTATCCAGTAAACCTGAGCGATGGGAAACGCCAACTAAAGTACCTGTGGTATCAAATAAATCCACAAAGAAGAAAATAAAGACTACGCCCAACAGCCCCGCATTCAAAGCGCCTTTAATATCCATTTGCATAAAGGTCGGTGCAATCGATGGTGGCGGAGAAAACACGCCTTTGAATTCGGTTAAACCGAATAAAATCGATAACAGCGTCACACCCAATACGCCAATAATAATTGCGCCTTTTACTTTGCGGTATTCAAGCGCCACAATTAAAAAGAAGCCCAAGACGGCCAATAATGTGCTTGGTGCATGGAGATCACCCAATTGCACCATCGTTACTGGGGATGCAGTAATCAGCCCTGCACTTTTCAAGCCAATAATGGCCAGAAACAAGCCCACACCAGCAGAAATAGCCAGCTTTAATGAATGCGGAATCGCATTCACCAGCACTTCACGTAATTTAAACGAGGAAACCAGCACAAAAACCACGCCAGAAATAAACACCGCACCCAACGCAGTTTGCCAAGGCACGCCCATACCTTTAACCACAGCAAAGGTAAAGTAAGCGTTCAAGCCCATGCCTGGGGCTAGCGCAATCGGGTAATTAGCCAAAAGTGCCATGACGGCCGTACCAAATGCCGCAGCCAAACAGGTCGCCACAAATACGGCATTAAAGTCCATACCGGTTTGCGCCAAAATAGCTGGATTAACAAAAATAATATAGGCCATGGTTAAAAACGTTGTAAAACCCGCGATCACTTCGGTTTTAACGTTAGTACCGTGTTCTTTTAATTTGAACAATGCTTCGAGCATGAGCCCATTTCCCCGTTGAATAAAAACAAACAAGCCGGAGTGTCTTGATGCAATCTAAATAGAAAACAAACCACACTCCGACTTACACAGATAAAGAATTAACTACCCACACCTAATAAAGCCAATACACCTAGCAAAGCAAAAACAGCAGCGGCAACAAAGCGAACATAGCGCAAGATATGCATGCGAGAAGCGATCCATTTCCCAACAAATACGGCAGGCACATCGGCAATCATCATGCCCACCGTTGTACCTGCGACCACCGCCCATAAAGGCTGATATTTCAGCGCTAACGCCACAGTGACAACCTGTGTTTTATCGCCAATTTCGGCCAAGAAGAAGGCCACAGCCGTTGCTAAAAAGGCGCCATAAGGCTTGATTTGTGCTTCTTCTTCGCCCATTTCATCGGGCACCAAGGCCCAAACGGCAATGGCTAAAAAGCCCAAACCAATAATCCAGCGCAAAACAAAGGGGGAAATCATGCCTGCGACTTGCTGACCAATCCAGCCAGCGGCAAAGTGATTCAGTACAGTCGCAACAAAGATACCCAAGATAATCGGGATAGGACGGCGAAAACGTGCGGCCAGAATTAACGCAAGTAATTGCGTTTTATCACCGATCTCGGCGATGGCGACGACGCCAGTAGAAATGAGGAATGTATTGATCATTGAATAGTGTTTCCGGGGCGGGCAGGATAGAGGTCGCGCAGCATTGCCCACCCCGGGAAATGCTGAACGAACCTCAGGTCTTGTCAAGTTGGCCTGCATCCTGATTACAGAACACCGCTCCAACCGAATACGCCATGAATCTATTGATTCAAGTATGTTGACGTATTCCCCGCAAAAGCCTCAAAAAAGCCAATGCAGGCGACTACTCCCCCGAAGACCAAAGCGCGGATTTTAACCACCAGCCATGCATGCTGCAATCCTAGATTACAAAAACCACCACTACGCGATACTATTTACACCCCCTAAATGACCGTTTTGATGTGATTCAGCAGTGCTGTGCAGCCCGCTTCGCACTGATCCAAAACACGCTCAAACCCAGCAGCACCGCCATAGTAAGGATCTGATACTTCTGTTTCAGCTCCTTCTGGCAAAACAGATAAAAATAATTTCACGCGAGGCATGTATTCTGGCGGGCAAAGCGACTGCAGAGCCTTTAAATGCCCATTATCCATCGCCAAAATCAAATCAAACTCTGAAAAATCACTTTGTTTTACCACTCTGGCGCGTAAAAAAGATAAATCATAGCCGCGCTTTTTTGCATGACTTTGCGAGCGTTTATCCGGCGCTTCACCAATGTGGTAACTCTGTGTGCCTGCCGAATCCACTTCAACGGCATGCTCTAAACCCGCATCAGCCAGCATCTGACGCATCACACCATCGGCACTTGGGCTTCTGCAAATATTGCCCGTGCAGACAAAAACCACTTTGAATTTTTTCATTCTTATCCTTCGTATATTTATTTCAGACCATTTTCTCTGCAAACTGCTGTGCTAACCGTGACGTCGAGGGTTGAAATTTTGGCGCGGCATTGATCAAGGAGGCATTTTTGCCACGGTGATGATGAAATATTCATGACAAGCAACACTTCCAAATGCAACACAGTTACAATAGCGGCAAATCTCTACACTAAAAGGCCTGACGTGACCCATCGCTTACTCGCTATTTTACTGACTACTTTCATCAGCCATTCGCTGCTTGCCGCCGAAGCCCGCCCTATCAAATGGAGCGATCTTCAACCCGATTCCACCAGCTTGCGCGCAGCGGTGGGCAGTTTAAGCCAAGAGCAAAAAACACGCTTAACACGCGCCTTTCAGCAGCGTCAGCAAAAAGCCATTGTGGCTGCTGGCAAGCTTAAACCATCTGACCTCAGCTTGGACACCGGCGCATTGCTCAAGGAAGACTTTCACGACCTTGAGCCTCTGATCGAAAAGATTGAAGCTTACGAAAAAAAGCGCACCACAGAGGCACAGATCGGGCTTAACAACCAAACCGTCAAGCTTGATGGCTATTTGCTGCCACTCAAACAAAATAATAAAAAAGTCACCGAGTTTATTCTTGTCCCCGTGATTGGTGCTTGCATCCACGTACCTGCCCCGCCCCCAAATCAAATGGTGGTCATCCAATACCCTAAGGGCTACCCGGCAGGCAATTTATTTGCGCCCGTTACAGTGAGCGGCAAGCTTTTAGTTAAATCATCCAAATCGGATGTGGCATGGTCTGACGGCAGCAGCAAAGTAGATGTGGGCTACGCCATGACAGCAACCGAAGTACGTGAATATCAAGCCCCTAAATAAACCAAGGACATCCCTATGAATAAAGTACTTCTCAGCGCATTGCTAACTTTATCTTTCAGCGGCTTCGCCTCAGCACACGGCGCACATGTGCATGGCGTGGCAGAAATGGACGTGGCTATCGAAGGCAAAAAACTAGTAATCACCCTAGAAAGCCCAGCTGACAATCTACTTGGCTTTGAGCACACCCCCAAAAATGACGCTGAAAAAGCCAAGCTAAAAACAGTCAGCGAGCAATTACAAAATGCCGACAATCTGTTCACGATTGATGCAGCAGCACAATGTAAAGCCACCGCTCCAAAGATAAAAATGCCTGATTTCAGCAAGAAGGGCCACAGCGATATCGATGCCGAATATCACTTTGAATGCGCGACTCCCCCTAGTCATATCGCCCTGCCTCTTTGGAAAAATTTTGCAGGGTTTAAAGCCATCACGGTCAATCTGGCTACAGCAAACGGGCAAAAACAGATCAAACTTAAATCAGGGCAAGTGCTGAATTTAAAGTAAGCCCCCTATTCACTGAAGTGACATGTTGTTCTTAGGGCGGGTGCAAGCCAATCC
>JAPLQI010000059.1 GCA_026399755.1 Pseudomonadota bacterium | reverse complement strand
AGCACGCGTTTAATGCTGAAAGTAGAAATTGATAAAGCAGCAGAATCGGCGCGTTTAACTAAAGAAATCGGCAAGCTCTCTGAGAATCTGGAAAGAATCAAAGCGAAGTTTGAAAAGCCGGGTTATCTAGATAAAGCGCCTGCTCATTTAGTAGAAAAAGATCAGGGCCTGATGGTCGAATTTGCCGAGAAATTGGCGCAATTACAAAGCCAGCTGGCTAAATTGCAATAGCATTAACTCACAGGCTGCTTTGTGCAGCCTGTTTTTATTTAAGTTGAGTGGGCGCTGTGCTCACGAGTAAGAAACAAGGAAATAGTAATGATTAATAACGATATTTTACGTAGCGTACGTTATATGCTGGATTTAAGCGATGCACATATTGTGGCGATTGCTAAATTGGCTGATTTTGATTTGGCTAAAGAAGATGTTGCGGCATTTTTGAAAAAAGAAGATGAAGAAGGTTATTTGGAATGCAGCGATGAAGTCATGGCTTATTTCTTAGATGGCTTGGTATTTCATAAGCGCGGTAAAGATGAAAGCCGCCCAGCTCAGCCGATTGAATTGCCGATGAGCAATAATATGGCACTTAAAAAACTGCGCGTGGCTTTTGAATTAAAAGAAGAAGATATGCATAGTATTCTGGATGCAGCAGGCTTTGATGTATCCAAACCAGAATTAAGCGCCTTATTCCGTAAAAAAGATCATAAGCACTATCGCAGCTGTGGCGATCAATTGCTCAGAAACTTTTTAAAAGGCTTAACCCTGCGTTTGCGCGGTTAATAGCAAGTATTTGCAGGGCGGGTGAAACTCCATACGCGCTAAGAAACTAGTTTTTTATTAGCAAACAGCGAACAAACCCATTGATCGCGCTCTCTGCACGGGGCTTTAGAGTCCCCTTGAAGCACGCCGAAGCGAGGAACAAGCGGGCGGGGTTTCGGCGAGGACTGTCTGAGCGAAGCGAGTTCCGCAGCCGCCGCTCGATTGTCCGCAGCGAGGGGTTTCGTGCTGGCCGGGGCGGCCTTCTTTTGGTTCTTTTCTTGGCCGTTCAAGAAAAGAACGCCCCCGCGGTGGCTACCGCTCCTAAATCACCGTGCCGAAGGCACTAAAAAGATCTTTTTGATTTTGGTTAGCGCGCATGGATTGAAACCCGCCAGATTTTGGCATGAAATGTGACGGAAAACGGCGGGTTTCACCCATCCTACAAATTCCTAAAAGATTTTGAGCGCAAAGCTAAGTCAGCCAGCTTCCGCCAGCTTGCAAAGGTGTCTTCATGCTCACTCTTAATATTATTGGCCCCGGCCGTTTGGGCAAATCAATTGCCCGTTTGGCAAAGCCGCATTACCAAATAGCGGGTGTCTGCGCCAGCTCACTGGCCAGCAGTAGAGATGCAGTAGCGTTTATTGGGGCAGGCCAGCCCTGTGCTACTTTGGCCGATTTACCTGCTGCCGATTTATTTCTACTGGCCGTGCCGGATGCCATGATTGCAGAGAAGGCGATCGAGCTAGCGGAGAGTGGTGTGGTGCAGGCTGGCAATGTGGTGTTCCATGCCAGCGGCGCATCAGAAGCTTCATTACTCTTACCACTAAAAGCCGCAGGCGCATCCATTGCCAGCATGCATCCAGCTTTTTCTTTTGCTGATCCGGCAAGGGCCGTCAGCACTTTTGCGGGCACGCTTTGTGCATTAGAAGGCGATATAAAAGCTTGCGATGTATTGCATGATTTTGCATTGGCCTTGGGTGGAAAGCCTTTTAATTTAGCAGAAGGTGGAAAGGCGGCTTATCACGCTTCATTAACGATGGCGGCTAATTATTTAGTTACGCTGGCGGACTTATCGATTAAAACGGCCCAGCAGGCGGGAATAAGTGATGAAATTGCCCAGAGCCTAATTATTAATCTAATGCAGCAAACTTTAGCCAATATAAAAGTATTAGGCCCTGCGGCTGCATTAACAGGGCCAATAGTGCGTGGGGATCAGAGCACCGTTGATAAACACCTGCGTGTTTTAAATAGCACAACTCGGCGTTGTTATCAGAGCCTAGGGCAGGCCACAGTTAATTTGGCAGGAGATAAATTAACTGATGAACAGCAGCTTGCTCTCACCCAACTACTTTTTTAATTTAAATAATCTGACTATGCCTCTTGCTCAATTATCACTGTGTAAATCGATTTTTTGAGAGTGGTGCTTGATTTTTGAATTTGTAGGGCGGGTGAAACCCGCCGTTTTTCATATTTCATTGCAAAGCTCAGCGGGTTTCACCCCAATCCTATCAACTTAAGCTCAAACCCCTGATTTATAGGCTGTAAAATCATGCGGCTTAGGGTGTTTGGGGCGATCTTTTTTTGCATGAGGGTCGAAGTAAATCACTGCTTTGCATAGCTCATTCAGT
>JAPLQI010000011.1 GCA_026399755.1 Pseudomonadota bacterium | reverse complement strand
TTATTAAGCCAAGCCAAGCAATTAAATCAGCGCAACGGCGAATTTATATTATCCCAACAAGAAATTATGCAAAGAGTCTTGTTTGGTGAGCAGGATATTTATGATCCAATTTGATCAAATTGGCTATTTGCCTTCCCCTCGTTCAGATGCTCCTCGCTCACAGGGCGATAGTGCCGCATTTTCGGCGCTATTTGCACAAACTCGCTCTGAAGTGCATCGTTTCATTGAAGAAGGTGGCACTCAGGCTATGCCTTTGAGTCCAGAAGGCTTTGCGCTTAGAAGTACCAGTATCAATTCGTCGCCAGCAGCTGATTTAGATGTTGATAAACATGCTTTTATTGAGCAGATGCAGCCCTATGCACGTGAAGCATCGGCCAAGCTGGGTGTGGCAAGTGAGATTTTGCTGGCCCATGCCGCTTTAGAATCGGGCTGGGGTAAATCACCGATCACTAAAGCAAATGGCCAAAGTGCGTTTAATTTATTTGGGATTAAGGCAGCAGGTAGTTGGCGTGGCGAGCGCGCCGAAGTGCTGACTACCGAGTTTGAAAATGGCGTATCGATTAAAAAAATGGATCATTTTCGCTCCTATGCCGATTACCGCAGTGCTTTTCAGGATTACACCGCATTTTTTAGCGAGAGCAAACGCTTTCGCCCTGCGCTGGGCACGGGCAATAGCGCCGAAGCCTTTGCCAGTGCCTTAGTCAAAGGTGGCTATGCTACCGATCCTGCTTATGCAGAAAAGCTACTTAAAGTGGTGGATACCGTAAGATCGATTAAGCCGTAACTGTTTTAAGGTGGTGAGACTTCATGCTCTGAGCTCACCACGGCACGGATTTTTTTGCCGCTGCGTTTGTTTTTAACCCAAATCACTTCCCCTAATCTGCCGCTTTCCTCCGCCACTACTTTGCTGCGGATTTCAACTAGCTCCGCTCGGGCGACTAATTCAATTTCCTTGCCTTTTTTAATGAGATATTCGGCTGGCTGAGGGCTGCTGGCTGTTTGGTATGTCGTTTTGTTGGTAAACGCCCGCAAAGGCTCGCCTTCTTCAAGGCGATACATAGCCCTTGCTAGATAGCGGGTATTCCACGTTTTACCTGTTGTGCAGCTTACGTCTATTTTTAGTAAGGCGGAGTCTTCGCCTTGTAAGGCGGTAAGCAGAGGTGGCGATTCACAGCGATTGAGTTGGCTGATGTCGCGAGGAGGAATGAGAGAAACTGTTAGAAAAATCTCACGCTTAAAGTGGTTTTTTGCCGCAATTTTGAAGTAATTTTGTGCGAAATTTCTTACTTTTTCTTCTAATGGCATGTTTTCTATGCCTAGAGAATATGCTGAAGTACTTGAAAACATTAGATAAAGTATGACGCTTGAGAATTTGCCCAGTATTTTTCTCACAGTTATATCGGTATAGTAGAATATTAGCAGGTAATTATACCGTATACGGTTGCCAAGGGCATATTTACTATCCGGCTTCCCCTTTTGCATATTTGAAAAGGGATGTTGTTTAAATAATGGTTGGGAGTTAAAGCAATGGGCGTTCATTTCGATAAGGCTTTGAATATGCATCCCGAAGCCTTACGACTGCGTGCAGAGCGCACACAGGTATTGGCTGCAAATATTGCAAATGAGAATACGCCTGGCTTTCAAGCGCGTGATTTTAGTTTTCGTGAGCGTTTAGATGGTGCTTTAGCGACCGAAGCAGGCGATTTAGGCGGCCTTGGCGGCAGTGATGAGCTGCTTTATCGTGCGCCAAACCATCCTAGCCGCGATGGAAATACCGTTGAGCTGGGTGTTGAGCAGGCCGAGTTTTCGCAAAACGTATCAGATTTTCAAATCAGCCTTGCCTTCGTGAATATGAAGATAAAAGGGCTGGCCAAGGCGATCTCGGGATAAACCATGTCTTTTAGAAATATTGCACAAATTGCCGGCTCGGCTATGACGGCACAAACCACACGTCTAAATACCATCGCCAGTAATCTGGCCAATGCGGAATCGGCTTCAGGCAATGAGGCCAGCACTTATCACGCCAGAAAACCCGTTTTCTCAGCGCTAAGTGGCGGGAAAGTGCAGGTATTGGATGTGATCGAAAGCACCGAACCTCTGCGTAAAGCCCACGAGCCTAGCCACCCGCTGGCAGATAGCGACGGCAATGTTTTTTATCCAAATGTAAGCCCTGTAGCAGAAATGACCGACATGATGTCGGCCTCGCGCGCCTTTCAAACCAATGTGGAAGTCTTATCGCGGGTTAAGGCGATGCAGCAGGATTTATTAAAAATGGGCGAGGCTTAACTTCTCTCGTTTTATTTCTCATTTAATTCCTCTTCGATTCTATTCAGGGCCTAAGCCGCCTTGTAAACACAGGCGCAGCCATTAATTATGTCAATTGCATTTTCACCCTCGCAGCAAAATACTAACCCGCAGCAGCAAATTAACCCGCTTGAACCGGCTGCAGGGCAAAGCGACGGTAATTTCTTTATGACTTTGCTGGTAGCGCAAATTAAGAATCAAAACCCGCTGGAGCCATCAGACCCTAGCCAATTTGTGAATCAACTTGTTCAGCTTAATCAAATGGATAACTCCAAAAAGATGTTGGGCGAATTAAAAGCGAATTCGCAAATGATGCACGATTTGCAAGTGCTGACTTTGGGCAATCATGTGGGCTCTACCGTGGCGGTAAATGGCAGCGCAATTACCTTAGATAAAGACGCGATATCGGGGCAATTTGCTTTAGAAAGCCCTGCTAAAAAAGTGTCTTTAGTGATAACTGGGGCAGATCAGCAGCGCACCGTGGTCGATTTAGGCAGCAAGCCGGTTGGGGACGTGGCGTTTAATTTTGATCCTAAAAAACTAGGTTTACAGCCAGGTTCCTATTCGCTTTCGGTAGAAACGGATAGCAAAGAAAAAACAGCAGTAGAAGTATTTGGTGTGATTAAGAGCGTTAATTTAGGTAATGGTTTGCCCATGGTGAGCATTGCAGGTTTGGGCGATTTTCCGGTGGCGGCTATTTCAAAGCTAAAAGGCCATTCTGCGTAAAAAGGATTGAATTATGAGTTTTGAAATTGCGCTATCAGGCATTAATGCTGTTAATAATCAATTAGGTAGCATCAGTAATAATATTGCGAATTCGAGCACCTACGGTTTTAAATCGGGTCGAGCGAATTTTTCATCGGCCTATGCAGGCTCGCAGGCGATAGGGGTTGAAACTTCATCGCACACGCAAAATATCGCCAAGGGCGGTGGTTTACTGACCACTGGCCGTGCACTAGATGCAGCGATTCAAGGATCTGGCTTTTTTGTTACTAAAGATCCAAGTGGCGGCATGGCTTATACCCGCGTGGGTATTTTTGATAAAGACAAAGACGGCTATATGGTGGATAGCTTTGGCCGTCGAGCTCAAGGTTACGCCCCTGTAGGCGATGGTACTGGAACAGCGATGGGTGCGATTGGTGATATCAAAGTGCCAGTAGGGCAAGTGCCTGCAAAAGCCACGGATAAGCTGCAATTTACTGGCAATTTATCTGCCGATTGGCCTACGCCGATTACGGCCACTTTTAATAAAGACGATGCCACCTCTTTTAATGCCTCTATGGTTTCGACGGTTTACGATTCTGTGGGTGCCAAGCACAACCTAACTCAATATTTTGTAAAAGGGGCTGCAGGTGTTACGGCTCATTACTCCTTTGATGGTGCAACAATTGCGGCCACCAATACGCTCAGCTTCGATGCCAACGGTAAATTAAGCAGCCCAACAGCGCCAGTTACGCTGGCCTTAGCCACGCCTGCTAATGCTTTGCCACTATCGATTAATCTGGATTACGCAGGTACATCGCGCTTTGCAGGTGAAGTAACCAATACCGTAAACAGCGCCAATGGCTATGCATCCGGCACGCTAACCGGTGTGGTGATCGAAGAAAATGGCGAAGTGATGGCCAAATACAGCAATGGCCAGAAACAAAGCGCCGGAACGCTGGCACTGGCTACTTTCCCGAATGAAAGCGCATTGCAGCAAATCTCTAATACCAGCTGGGCAGAAACGGCAGCTACAGGTACGGCGTTGTATTCAGCGCCTGGTAGCGGCATGACCGGCAAGCTGACCGCGGGCGCACTTGAGCAATCCAATGTGGATATGACGGGTGAGCTGGTTAATCTGATGACGGCTCAGCGTAATTACCAAGCCAATACCAAGGTGATCTCTACCGAGAATCAAGTGATTCAAGCCCTGATGCAGGCGCTGTAAGCACCATGGATGCACTGATCTACACGGTAATGAGCGGCGCAGACCGCACTCTGCGCGCACAGCAAATTCACGCCAATAATTTGGCAAATGCTGAAACAACCGGCTTTAGGGCCGATATCGAAGTGGCCAGCGCACAAGCGGTGCCGGGATACGGTTATGAAGCCCGCCATATGGCGCAGCTGCAAGCCAGCTCGGTAGATGCCCGAGCCGGAACGGTAACGCCAACAGGCCGATCCCTCGATGTAGCGCTAAAAGGTGAAGGCTATCTGGCGGTGGAATACGCAGGTGGTGAAGCCTATACCCGCAGCGGCAATTTAAATGTGGATAGCCAAGGTGCGCTGACCATCAATGGCCGTGCCGTTTTGGGCGATGGCGGGGCCATTACCCTGCCTGCTTTTGCTCAGGTTTCGATTAGCGATGACGGCACCATTTCTGTGCTGCCACAGGGTGAGACAGGTATTTTACAAGAAGCAGGCAAGCTTAAATTGGTTCGCCCTAATGCCAGCGAGCTGACTAAAAATGAGGCTGGTTTAGTCGTCAGCCGCTCCGGTCAACCCCTGCCGGTGGATGACACGGTGCAAGTCTTGGGCGGCCATTTAGAGCGCAGTAATGTATCGGCGGTTGAGGAAATGATCGCCACCATGACGCTGACTCGCAGCTTTGAAGTGCAAATGAAAATGTTTAAATCTGCCGACGATATGGCCGATGCAGGTAATCGTTTGATTCGTGGGTAGGGAATGGTTAGTCGTAGGGTGGAGCGCTAAGCAAAGTCAAAAGACTTTTTAATTAGTGCCTTCGACACGTTGGTTTTGGAGCGGTAGCCACCGCGGGGGCGTTCTTTTCTTGCTTCGCCAAGAAAAGAACCAAAAGAAGGCGACCCCACGAAACACGAAGGCCCCTGCGCTGCGGACAATCGGGTCGGCGGCGGGCGGGATTGGCTCGTGCCTCGCTCCCTTGCCGAAACCCCGCCCCGCTTGTTCCTCGCTCCGGCGTGTTTCAAGGGGACTTTAAAAAGCCCCGTGCAGAGTGCGTGGTTGTTATTTTTTCGCTGTTTGCTAATGAAAAAAACAATTTGGTTAGCGTGTATGGGGTGAAACCCGTCGCCCTTTAAATAAAACACCCGGATAAGGACAATTTTATGAATCCAGCAATGTGGATCAGCAAGACCGGTATTCAGGCGCAAGACGCTAAGCTTAATGCGATCGCCAATAATCTGGCTAACGTGAACACCGTTGGTTTCAAGCGTGATCGTATGGTGTTTGAAGATCTGTTTTATCAGGTAGAGCGCCAGCCAGGCGCTAAAGTGGATCAGAACAACGCCGCGCCTTCAGGCGTGCAGCTAGGTAACGGTACTCGCCTTGCTGGTACGCAAAAAGTATTTACTACTGGCTCGGTGATGACCTCCAGCCAGCCGCTGGACGTGGCGATTATGGGTAGCGGTTTTTTACAGGTAGAAATGGCTAGCGGCGAAACGGGCTATACCCGCGCAGGGCAATTGCAGCTTAATTCTGAAGGCCGGATTGTTAACGCGCAGGGCGTGCCGCTCTCGCCAGAAATCACAATTCCTAAAGACGCAACATCGGTGACGATTGCTGAAAATGGTTTGGTTTCTATCACTCTGGCAGGCAGTGCCGCACCGCAAGAAGTCGGCCAAATTACCTTGGCAAACTTTGTAAACCCAACTGGCTTAGTGGCTTTGGGTAGCAATCTGTTTCAGGAAACGGCCGCCAGTGGTGCGCCAACCTTGGGTAATCCAGGTGAGAATTCTCTGGGTAAGCTAAAGCAAGGCTCGCTGGAAGGCTCCAATGTGCAAGTGGTGGAAGAAATGGTTGATATGATTTCGGCACAGCGCACTTACGAGATGAACACCAAAGTGCTGTCTGCTGCCGACAATATGATGCAATACCTAGCGCAGTCTGTGAGATGAAGCGTGTCTTTTTGATGTTGCTGCTGCTTAGTTTTCTTAGCGCCTGCGTGAGCAATCCTTTGGTCGAAGCGCCGGAGCAAGATCCACCTGTGCCGGTGATTATTCCTCCGGCGGCCAAAGCCAAATCGGGCGGAGTATTTACAGCAGACACCGCCAGCTCTTGGCTGGCGGATAGCCGTGCGTTTCGCGCAGGGGATGTGCTGACGGTGGTATTGCAAGAAACCACGCAGGCCAGCAAAAAAGCCGGTACCAATTTTGATAAAAGCAGCGGCGTCGATATCAAGCCGACTATCTTGGGCACATCCAGCTATGCCACCAATGTAGGCGTGCAAGCCAAGCGTGATTTTGCCGGCTCGTCTTCTAGCACTCAGCAAAATATGTTGAGCGGCGCAATCACCGTAGTGGTGGAAAAAGTGCTGCCTAACGGCCTGCTGCTGATTCGTGGTGAAAAACAACTCTCGCTGAATCAGGGTGAAGAATCGATCCGCTTGGTGGGCTATGTGCGCAGCGACGACATCGACAGCGATAACCGTGTGATGTCACCCCGTGTGGCCAATGCCAGAATCAGCTATTCAGGCAAAGGTGCATTAAATGATGTGAATACAGCGGGTTGGTTGACTCGTTTGTTCAACAGCCCGTGGATGCCGTTTTGAGATTATGGTTTTGTAGGGTGGGCAAGCTGTTTTGCCCACGCAGCAATCTCACAATAAGGTCGTAAGGTGCATGGTTTTGTAGGGTGCCAATAAGCCACCGCGCATTGCGCCGTGGCTGCTGATTGATGCCACATCAACCCCGTGTTTCTGTACGGATATGGGGAGATGATTTTACTCGCCAAGGTGCAATGCGCTTCGCTTATTGGCACCCTACGATGAACATATTCTTCTACAGAAATTTTATAGAGACTTATGTTGCGGGTGATTCCCGCAGCTAAATCAACGTGCCGAAGGCACTAAATAAAAAGATGATCGTTGCGCCACCTCAGTGGCGTAATCAGTTTTCCTGTTTTGAAGTGGAATCTATGAAGTTTAAATATCTGTTTTGGCTCTGCCTGCTGCTGCAAACTGCCAGTGCTCAGGAATTGCGTACCTTGGTAAATGTAGAAGGGATTCGTGAGAATCAGCTGATGGGTTACGGTGTGGTCGTGGGTTTGAACGGCACGGGGGATAACTCTCAGGTGAAGTTTGCCGGGCAATCCGTGGCTAATTTGTTGCGCCAGTTTGGCATTAAGCAGACGGGTGAAACCAAGGTTAAGAATGTGGCCGGCGTGGTGGTGAATGCAGTTTTGCCCTCGGGTTATCGCAGGGGGCAAACACTAGATATCACCGTCTCGTCACTGGGTGACGCGAAGAGTTTACGTGGCGGTGTGTTGCTGCTTACGCCTTTACGTGCTGCCGATGGCGAGGTGTATGCGCTGGCGCAGGGCAATGTGGTGATTACCGGCTTGTCGGCGCAGGGCAGTAGTGGCTCCAGCGTCACGGTGAACACACCCACTTCGGGGCGGATTCCAAATGGGGCGAGTGTAGAGCGCGAGATTGAAAGCGATTTTGATACTCGGCCAACGGTCACGCTAAGTTTAAAGCGGCCCAGCTTTCAAAATTCCACGCACATTGTTACTGCGGTTAATCAGCGTTTTGGCAAAATCGCCAGCACTAAAAATGCCACCAATATCGAGATTATTGCCCCAAGCGATCCAAGTGAGCGGGTGGCTTTTGTCGCCAAGTTGGAGGCCTTAAATATCACCGCCGCTGCCGAAGTGCCACGCGTGGTGTTTAATTCCCGCACGGGCACAGTGGTGATCAGCCAAGGGGTAACGGTTAGAGCTGCCGCCGTTTCGCATGGCTCATTAAGAATTGTGATTTCCGAAGCGCCCGCAGTCAGCCAGCCGGGAGCGTTTAGCAATGGCACAACGGCCACCGTGCCTCGGTCTAAAGTCGATGTGCGCGAAGGCTCGGGCCAGATGTTCCGCTGGCCACCGGGTGCTAGCTTAAAGACGATTATCGATACGATTAATAGCACGGGTGCATCGCCAGACGACATTATGGCGATCTTGCAGGCGCTAGATCAGGCGGGTGCTTTAGATGGCGAGCTGGTGGTGATTTGATGAACCCTATTTCTTCTTCGTCTTTGCAAATTGAAGCAACAGACTCGCCACCTATCGCTGAGAACGCGGCTTATCGTAAAAAAGCAGAAACGGCTGCAGTGCAGTTCGAGAGCTTTTTTATCCAAGATATGCTCAAGCAAATGCGTAAAGCCACGCGTGAAATTAGCAGCGAAGACAGTATTTTTAAAAATACCATCAATAGCGATATGCTCGATTTTGCCGATCAGGCCGTCTCGCAAGAGCTGGCAAAGCAGCGGGTCTTTGGCGTAGCCAATGCGATCATGGCGCAGCTAATGCCGCAGTCTGCACAAAATGTAAATATTCCCCTTAATAAGAATGCCAATGGCGTCGCCCTAGAACAGAGTGCGCTACCGTCTATTGGCGCATTTGCTAGCAGCCTGTTGGACTTAAGTGTTCGTCGCGAAGGAAAGTCCGGTTGGAGGTAGATTTCGTTCGATTTTGAGGCGAATAACGAGTTATTCAACGAGAAATTGAACGAAATATGACCCAATCCGGCTTTTCTGCAGCAGAACAATCTTAAGTCCGGCAGGCTGCTTGACCCCCCTTTATCCCTAAATAAAGCCCCCCGATGCGCATGATGCAAAATGCGCTGGCCGGAGCGCTGGCTGCACAAGCCGCGCTGAATGCCGCCAGCCAAAATATTTCTAATGTAATGACTCCCGGCTATTCGCGTCAGGGCGTGGTTTTATCCGCCATCGCCCCATCGGTGGGCGACCCGCACAGTGCGGGTTCGGGCGTGGATATCCAATCGATTCGCCGTTTTAATGATCAATATCGCAGCCTGCAAATGTGGCAGGCATCGGCCAATATGGGCGAAAGCGCTGCCAAGCAGGGTTATTTAACCCAGCTAGAGCAGGTGATGAGCGCCTCAGGTAGCAGCATTAGTGGTGGCTTGGATAAATTTTATGCCGCTTTAGGTGCCGCTAGCGTAGAGCCTAGCTCCCTAGCGCTGCGCCAAGGTGTGATTACCGAAGCGGGCGCAATGGCGCAGCGTTTTAATAATCTAAACCGCGTATTAAGCGCCCAGCATGCCTCGATTAATGAGCAGCGCACCGCCTTGGTCACGCAGGTGAACTCCTTGGGCGGATCGATTGCCCGCCTGAATAAAGAAATCGTTGCTGCCACCGCCACCGGCGTGAATCCATCGGGCCTATTGGATGAGCGCGATCGCAAAATTGATCAGCTTAGCGGCTTGGTTGATGTGCGCGTGGTGAATCAAAACGACGGTGCAATCTCGGTTACCTTGCGTGCGGGCCAGCCCTTGGTCGTCGGCGATAGCTCCTCAGTGATGAGTACCGAAGCGCAGCTTGATGGTAGTCAGCTGATTAAATTGTCCTTTGCTCAGGAAAAATTCACCCTAAACGGTGGCAGCATCGGTAGCCAGTTAGGTGGCTTAAATGAATACGAGAAAAACAGCTTAAAGCCGATGGAAGACGCCATCCGCACCTTGGCAAGTGAAGTTGCTGGGCGAATTAACGGCCAGCTTGCGGCCGGTTTTGATTTAACAGGCCAGCCTGGAAAGGCGCTGTTTGTGTTTGACGCGCAAAACCCAGAAGCCATGCTCAAACTTCGCCCCGGCATCGTGGCGGAAGATTTAGCTTTTGCTAGTGATGCCAGCAAGCCCGGTGGTAGCGGTAATTTGCAAAAATTGATTGATATTCAAAGCCAAGCGCTCACGGTGCCAGGCTTGGGTACGGTAACGCTGAGCGACGCCTATGCTCAGCTTTTGGGGCGCTTGGCCTCTGAAAGCCAGCAAAATCAATCGTCCCTCGCAACCGGCAAGGTAGTGCGCAATCAGGCCGAGCAGGATTGGAAAGGCACTAGCGGCGTAAACCGTGATGAAGAAGCGATGAATATCGTTGAATACCAAAAAATGTATCAGGCCAATATGAAGGTGATTGCGATTGCCAATCAGTTGTTTGATAGCACTCTGGCCGCCTTCCGGTCTTAGGACCTGTCGGCTGCAAGATCACCTGATCGGCCCAGATTTCACCGGCTTTTTGACCAATAACTCGTTATTGGTGCTGCAAATCCGGCAAAATTTGGTCTCGATCATGAGATCTTTCGCTACGACCGCCTAAGACCGAAAGGCGGCGACCCATGTTCAACTGACGGAGCTTTTATGCGTATCGCCAGTACCCAGTTACAAACAACCTTGAATGAATCTTTGCAAACAGCTTCGGGCAATATGGCCGAGCTGCTGCAAAAAATGTCATCGGGTAAGCGTTATTTACTCCCATCTGAAGACCCGATTTCTAGCGTGCGTTTACTGCGGTTAGAGCGTGAAGAGGCCGCTATTACTCAGTACAGTAGTAATATTGGCGCGTTGCGCTCGTGTTTATCGATGAACGAATCTTATCTGGATGGCATGACGCAAGACCTGATGCAGGCTAGGGTGCTGCTCTTGGGGGCGGACGATACGGTTTCTAAAGAAGATGTAAAAGACATCGCCGCCAGCTTGGTCAGCCTAAGAGACAGCCTGTATTTCACGAGCAATACCAAGGATCAGGAAGGGCATTATTATTTCTCTGGTACAGCCAGCTCGACGGCTACTTTGGCTTTAGATCAAACGGGCGCTGCGGGTAGCCGCTACACCGCCCTAGGCAATAGCGATCAGCAGTTGGTGGTGGTGGGCAATGGCGTAACACAGGCCTCGAATGTGGCATTGCCAGAAATGGCGGGGCTATTAAATCAGCTTGATCTGGCCATTACTGCGCTGCAAAATCCACCCGTCACAGGTTATCGCCCAGCGGTAGAGCAGGGTATTAATGGACTTGATGTGGCGCTTAGAAGTGTGGGCAGCAAGATCGCCAATTTGGGTGGCGCGCAAAATAATATGCAGATGATGGAAGACAACCATGCCAATGTCAGCTTATCGAATCAGCAATCGGCAAGGCTATTAGGCAGCCTCGATTATGGTGAAGCGATGATTACCATGGATAGCTATAAGCTGGCTTTACAGGCCTCGCAAAAGGCTTATGGCAAAATCAGCAGCTTGTCTTTGTTTGACGTGCTTTAACTGGGTGTAAATATCAATTAATTGAATTGTTGGTTTCGATTCAGGCATTTTGATGTGATTTAAAAGGATATTGGGTATGGCAGCAGCGTTGCCCAGATTGGACAGTAGTCATAAATTAGGCAGCAGCCTAGGGATTAATAGCAGGCCAGTGACTGCCGCTGCGCCAGCCGCATCGGGCGAGTTGGCGGCTGTGCGTGAGCAAAAAGGCGAGCGGCTTGGTGTATGGCGCTATAGCACTCAGCTGAATGAGCAGCTGACTGCTGGGCAGCGGGCGCTAGATTATGTAGATCAACTGAGCGGCCAATTGGTCGACTTAAAGCTGAAATTAAGCCAAGAGCTGGGGCAACGCCGAGTCGATAGTGCTGATCTAAGCGCCAAAGTAGCCGATTTTTCGGCTCTCTGGACGGCACGCAGCCAGCGCACTGGCGGCAGTGTGGATGGCCGCTTAAAGTTTCATTTGTCGCAGGATGCAAAAGAAGTATTTCGTGTTCGTGGCTTAGAGCTGGAATCCTTAAGCAGCGGCCAAGCTGAAATGCTGACTTTTTATACCGGAGCACGCGGCACTGGCCCCGCTTCGGTGGCTGTGGGTGGGGAAATAAGCAGTGAAAATCTGCTGCGCCAGTTTAATCGTGCACTCGCGCCATCGGGCATACGCACCGAAGCCGATCAAGGCGGTGCACTCACTTTTTCGGTTGCGGAAGACGCATTAGCACCACTGCAAAACAAGCTAGCGATTCGTGGTGGGGGGATTCGTTTTCCTGCTGGGCAGGCGAATCGCTTAAAAATTGAAAGCGAAGCTGTTGCCATCTCGCCCAACAGCTGGGGCGTAGATGATCACGCCAGCGTGCGGCAGAGTTTGCAAAAAGTAGTGATGGCACTCGAGCAGCTAGAGCAAACCCGTGCCGCAATCAGTAGCGCCATGGGTGAGGCGAAGCTGGCAATTGAGCAGTTATCCACTATGAACGAATCGCAATGGGCGCAAAGCTTTGTGGGCGATTTTAATGGGCGCTTTAATCAAAGCAGCGATTACCGTTTCTTCAGCGACATCGCCCCCGCCCTGATGGGGATGAGCCGTTATCGGGTGTTGTCTTTGTTGGCGTTGAGATAGGTAAGGATGCCTTCGTATGGCGGGTGAAACCCGCCGGTTGCTTAATAACACGAAGGCCCCTGCGCTGCGGACAATCGAGTCGGCGGCAGGCGGGATTGGCTCGCTGCCTCGCTCCCTGGCCTAAACCCCGCCCCGCTTGTTCCTCACTCCGGCGTGTTTCAAGGGGGATTTAAGGCCCCGTGCTGTGAGTCGCGATAAAAATTAAATGCTTTTACATTAAAAGTATTTCAAACCAAATCAAACCGAGTGTTTTTACTCTGTCTTTGCTTTTCTCCGTGTTCTCAGTGCCCTCCGTGTTTCAAAATTTAGGTTTTCCTCACCCATCTACGATGCATATGTAAATATTTACTAATATTCTACTTAAGAAATTCCGCGGGCTTGTCGCCTTGGATAGGTAGAGGCGCCCAATGGCGGGTGCCGTTACTTTGTCATTTGGAGTTCTTCCCCATGTTGAGCCTGCACACAAACGCCGCTGCCCTTTCTACCCAACGTAACTTGGGCACTAGCCAATCTGCTTTGACCACATCCATGACTCGTCTGGGTACAGGTCTGCGTATTAATTCTGCAATGGACGACGCTGCTGGCTTGCAAATTGCCACACGTATGGACGCACAAAGCCGCGGTATGCAAGCTGCGATGAAGAATACCCAGAACGGTATCAGCATGTTGCAAACAGCTGAAGGCGCTTTGGGCGAAGTAAGTAGCATCTTATTGCGCATGAAAGACCTTGCTACTGAAGCTGCCAACGGCACTGCTTCGGATGATGACAAAACAGCGATGCAGTCAGAATTTGATGCTCTGGGTAAAGAAATGACCAATATCACTGCTAATACATCATTTGGTGGTGCCAAATTATTGACTGGTGGCAAATTTGCGGCTGCCATTGACTTTCAGATCGGTGCAAGTACTGCAGAAAAAATGGTAGTTGATCTGTCAACGAGTATGGCCACAATGGAAACGGCGCTTGGCAACGCTTCTGCTATTTATAAAACTCCGGCAACCACTCCGGGTAATGATCTGACTACGCCCACTGGTGCCAATGCTCAAATTGATACTATTTCTGCTGCACTGAAAGCTGTTGGTACAGTTCGCTCAGATATGGGTGCAAACGCTAACCGTCTTGACCACGTTTATAACAACTTGGGCAATATGGACAGCAATACCAAGATGGCTAAGGGTCGTATCATGGATACAGACTACGCTACTGAACAAGCGAAAATGACTTCTAACCAGATGCTGATGCAAGCCGGTACTTCGATGCTGAAGCAAAGCGGTTCGATGAGCCAAATGGTGATGTCTCTGATGCAATAATCCAGTTTATTTTGGATGAACTAACCAGCTGCACTTGCGGCTGGTTTTTTTTCGCTTAGGACTTAAAAAATGCAGGGAAGAGTGAGCGAGTTTGGCGTAGCGCCGTTGCTGCGTATGCAAGAATCCTTGCCCCGCCAGTTTGAAAATAATGAAATACTGACGCTAGAAATTATCCTTCGCCAGCCTTCGGGTCAGCTGCGTTTACGTAGTGTAGATGGCTTGGAACTTGATATTTTCCTTCCTGATTTAGCCGTAGATTGGCCTTTAACGCGGCCACTGTTATTACGTGTTTTGGCAAACCATCCCCGTCTATTACTTGCGCTGGAATCAAAGCCTCAGCCGCCGGAGCGAATGAATGATGGTTTGCTCGATGCGCTGGTTTTGCGAGACAACCCTAGGTTTTCTAAACATAAGCCGCAGGTTTTTGAGCTGGCTAATGCTTGGCGGGTGCAGCTATTAGGAACAATTTCCTATCTAGCGATGCGCGTGGCGCAAGATGGCGGGCAGTATGCATCGGGTAGTTTATTTAGCGCGCAATTGATGAGCCAGCCAGAGCCTGCCGAATCGGCGAATATCCCGCTCTGGCTATGGGGCGGCCCTATCTTACGGCTGTGGTTTGTAGAAGAAGACGCCTCGCAAAGTAGCAGTTCAAAGCCTGTGCCATTGGAGCTATTGCTAGAAATTGTCTTGCCCAAATGGGGGCGAATTAAGCTGGTTCTTAGCCAAGAAGCCAAGACTTTGGCGCTTAGCCTGTGGGCCGATGAGATTTGGTACGACGAGCTAAGTGCTTTGGAATATCACTTTAAAGCTGCAGCGATTCGGCTTGGTTTACGCTTAGTTCGCTTTAGCGTCGCAGGGCAACAGCGCCCGCTACGCAGCATGCCTACCAGCAAAGCCGCCACCTTGAGCGCAGCCCAGCTTCCACTTCCTCTGTTTAAATTTGCGGCTGAAGTGCTGGTTTTGTTGGAAGCGATGGATTATTGAGCAGAAAACCTAGGTATTGAAACACGGAGTTTCACGGAGAAAAATGGGCTTGTGTTAAGCAACTTCCTCTATTTTCTTGAACAGTTTGATAAAAGCTTCATGTAATATGCAATCGTTCTTTTTGCTCGTAGATATTGTGATGTTTATAAGACATCCTCTTTCGGAGGCCAATCATTCAAGATGATTCCTTATTCTTTTGTTTTAGCTACCTTGGTAACCCTCCCTGCTATGGCCATAGATCTGACTCCTTTATGGGACTTTAATAAGCCTGTAATCAGTGAAGAGCGTTTTCAGAATGCGATAAAGACAGCCTCTCCAGATGATGTGCTGATCTTGCAAACACAAATTGCACGCACTTACGGGCTTCGCCGTGATTTTGCTAAAGCTCAGGAAATACTTAAAAAGCTGGAGCCTCAGCTTGTGAATGCCAGTGCTGAGGCTAGAGTGATGTACTTTATCGAGCTGGGAAGGACTTTTTCATCTGCAAAGCATTCCGCAGAATCACAAACCACAGAGGCGAAAGAGCAGGCGCGCAAAGCGTTTACGCAAGCTTTTCAACTTGCAAAAAACGAGCGCTTAGATGCTTTAGCCATCGATGCATTGCATATGCAGGCTTTCGTTGATACCTCAGCGCTTGATCAGCTGAAATGGGCGAATGAGGCTTTGGCTGTGGTGCAGGCTTCATCTCAGCCAGCAGCAAAAAAATGGGAGGCTTCTCTTCGAAATAATACGGGCTATGCCCTGCATCAATTAGGCAGATATACAGAAGCTTTGGCAGAATTCCAGCGTGCAGTTGTGCTGCATAAAGCGGGAAAGGATGTACAAGCCTTGAGGATTGCTTACTGGATGGAAGCTTGGACTCTGCGTGCATTAAAGCGTGTTGACGAAGCTTTAAATATTCAGCTACGCCTTGAGCGCGAATGTGCAGCCGCTGGCGAGCCAGATTCCTATGTTTTTGAAGAGCTAGAGCTGCTTTACCGCCTGAAAGGTGATGAGCCGAAGGCGGTGCTTTATGCAGAGAAGAAAAAGGCTTTAGCTAAATAGCTGATGTTACTTAGAAGAACCCAAATCTTGAAACACGGAGAGCACTGAGAACACGGAGTTTCACGGAGAAAAACAAGGTTTGAGTTCATTTGTTTTGTAGGTTTTGAGTGTTTTAAAACCCCGTGTAGGATTCGTTTCGCAGTTCGTTGCACGGGGCTTAAATCACCCCTTGAAGCACGCCGAAGCGAGGAATAAGCGGCTCGGGGTTTCGGAAAAGGGGTAGCGAGGCAGCGAGCGAGCAGCCTTTTCCGCCGATCCTGTTATCCGCAGTGAGGGGCCTTCGTGCTTTTGAGGTTGCGGTTTTGCTTACTTTCTTGGCCGTTCAAGAAAGTAAGTCCCCTGCGGGGGATTCCCGCACCAAAATCAACGTGCCGAAGGCACTACTATTAGTATTGCTATAGATTACTGTTTAACAGCAGTCATTCAAATCACCCCATCGTCCCAATCAAACTCACATCGTAATTTTCTGGTATCTCGTTATAAGAAAGCACATGCAGCCCAGGTGAAAATAGCCGGCCGTAGCGGGCGAGGATGGGGCGGATTTGGGGCATCACTAGCAAGATGGGCGGAGCGCTTTGTTGTTTGAGCTGCTCACGCACCAAGGGCATATTGCTTTGTAGCTGGCTGAGCACATTCGGATCAATCGGGAAGCTATCCAGCGCCACCTTGCCATTTTGTTGGGCCTGGCTGAGCGAGCCTAGCAGCATGTTTTCCAGCTCGGCGCTGAGGTTAAAGGCTTTGATTTCGCTCTTATTGCCCAGAATGGCTTGGGCGATTTGCCGTTTTAAGGTGCAGCGCACTTCGGCGGCCAGCATTATGGGATCTTTAGCGTTGTCGGCTGCGTCGACTAAGGTGGTGGCGATCGGCACGATGTCTTTGAGTGAGACATTTTCTTCCAGCAGATAGCGGTAAACGCGCAGTAGCTGGTTGGCATTCAGTGCGGTATTGAGTGCGCTGGCCAGCTTAGGCGCCAGCACGGTGAGCCGTTCAGATAAGGCGCTCACATCGTCGTGGCGAAACAGCTCGGCCAGATGGCTGCGGATCACTTTATTTAAGTGGGTGGCAATCACGCTTGGGCAGTCGATGACCTGATAACCCAGCCCCAGCGCATTGGCTTTATCCGCGGTGGCAATCCAAGTGACCGGCATGCCGTAGGCAGGATCTACGCCTGGAATGCCGTCCAGATTGCCATAAACCTCAGGCGAGGGAATCGCCATCAGGTGGTCGCTAAATACTTCGGCCTGAGCCACCACGCTGCCATTGAGGCGAATGGTGTATTGCGATGGCTTAATACGCAGATCGTCACGCATGGCGATATGCGGCAGCAATATACCCATATTTTCGCTGAGCGTTTGGCGCACGCCACGTATGCGTTTACTCAACGGCGCGCCTTGCTCCTTATCCATCAGGCCGACTAATTTATAACCTAGCGAGATTGCTAGCACGTCTACATAAGGCAGGGCTTGCCAATCCAGCTCGGCCTCATCGCTGCTCAGTAATGCCGATTCGATGGCTTTTAAGTCTTGGGCAGGCTTAGGATTTTTTTCTGCATTCAGATGCATTTTCCAGCCGGAATAGACCAGCAAGGCAGCAAAGGCAATAAAGGGAATAAACGGCATGCCAGGAATAATCGCCAGCACAAACATAATGCCCGCAGCGCTGAATAGCACGGTGGGTGAGGCCAGTAATTGCCCTTTGATTTGCTCCTGCATATCGCCCGCATCGCTGACGCGAGTCACTACAATCGCAGCAGCAGCAGACAGCAGCAAGGCAGGAATTTGCGCGACTAGACCATCACCAATGGTCATCAGTGCGTAAAGGCGGAACGCTTCACCGAGGCTTAAATCGTGCATCGCTGCGCCGATGGCAACCCCACCAATCAGATTGATCAGCAGAATCAAAATACCGGCAATGGCATCCCCACGTACAAACTTGGATGCACCATCCATCGAGCCATAAAAATCGGCTTCTGCGGCAATATCACGGCGGCGTTGTTGGGCTTGTTCTTGATTAAGTAGGCCTGCGTTTAGATCGGCATCAATCGCCATTTGCTTGCCGGGCATGGCATCGAGCGTAAAGCGGGCCGATACTTCGGCAATGCGCTCGGCCCCCTTGGTTACCACAATAAAGTTAATGATCATCAGGATGACAAACACCACCATCCCCACTACAAAGTTACCGCCGATCACCACCTTACCAAAGGCCTCGATCACCCTACCCGCAGCTTCCGTTCCCTGATGGCCATGCAGTAAGACCACACGGGTAGAGGCCACATTCAGCGTCAGCCGCAGCAGAGTGGTGGCCAGAATAATGCTAGGGAAGGCAGAGAAATCCAGCGGCCGTTTCACCGATACCGCCACCAGCATCACAATAATCGCCAGCACAATATTAAAGGTGAATAAGAGATCCAATACCACCGGCGGAATAGGCAGAATAATCATCGCCAGCAGGGCGAGTAAAAATAGCGGCGCTGCCAGTTTGAATTGCTTTAGGGCGCTTAAATAAGGGGCGATTGATTTCATACTGGTTCTTTAATCTCAGCTAGTTCTGACGAAATGCCTGTGTTATTAGGTAATTGGGGGCGCATTAATCCCAATCCTGTCAGCTTAAGGTTCTGGCGTGTCTCTACCGAGCCATTACAAACATTGAATCATCGTAGGGCGGGTGAAACCCGCGTATTTTTCAGCATCGCTCGCGGGTTTCACCCGCCCTACAAAAAACATTTCGCTTAAGTTGATGGGATTGGAATTAATCCCCTGCAGGGCAAGCAAAAATAGCCTTAAATAAGGAGCGAATAATTTCATGATTCTTCTTTTGAAAGTTCTGGCGAAATACCCAAATCATCGGGTAATTGGGGCGCAATACGGCGGCCGCCACTGCGAAAAGCTTTGAGCTGCAATACATAGGTCAGCACCTGCGCCACGGCTTTAAATAAAGGCGCAGGAATTTGCTGATTCACTTGGGTGGTTTTATAAATAGCGCGGGCTAAGGGTGGAATCGGCACAATATCTATTTTGTGCGCGTCGCCTAGCTGGCGAATATACATGGCCATTTCATCCATACCCTTGGCGACAATAAAAGGCGCTTGGGCTCGATTTTCGTCGTACTTTAAAGCCACAGCATAATGGCGTGGGTTGACGATAATCACATCGGCATTAGGAATGGCTTTGCGAATACTGCGCTGGGCTAATTGCTGCTGAATCTGCCGGATACGCTGCTTAATCTCTGGCCGGCCTTCGCTGGTTTTATATTCGTCTTTTTGCTCTTGCTTGCTCATTTTTTGTTTACGCATAAACAAAAATATCTGCAGTGGCAAATCAATGGCGGCAAATAAGATAAATACAAAGCAAAAGCTAAATAGTGCATCAAATAATAATTGCGCCGCGCCTGTGAGTGCTTCGGTAAGGGTGAGCTCTTGCAGGCTAAAGAATTTTGGCAGGCTATCTCGGCTAACATAAAATAATACAACGCCTAAAATCAGTACCTTAATAATGGCTTTGATTTGCTCGCTTGCATGTTGGGCAGAGAATATCCGCCCAAAATGAGAGAGTGGATTCATGCGCTCAAATTTAGGCATTAGCTGCTTGCCAGAGAATATCCAACCGCCCGGATAGAGCGAGGCAATGATAATCATCAGCGGAATAATGGCTAAAGGTAGTAGCATTTTGAGTAGCAAAAGAAAGCTGCCACTAAATAAATTAGACCATACCTCGTCCATACTGCCGGGCTGATCCAAAGAGCTAAAAGCCAGATTAAATAGCGCATTAAAATCGACTAAATAGCTGGGTGCTAGGATGGCAAATACTTTTAAGCTGGCGAGCAAACCCACGGCAGAAGCGACTTCGCGCGAGCGGACAATTTGGCCTTCTTTTCTGGCGTTTTTTAATTTCTGCGGGCTGGCTTTTTCTGTTTTATCGCCATTAGACGCTTCAGCCATGCACGCCCCCATGCAGCATTTGCTCAATCATTTGCAAAATTTTTTCGCTGAGCTGGCTATAGTGGCCTGGAATAAAACGGCTAATTAGGCCAAGGGTAAACAGGCCAAACAGGGTAATGAGGGGAAAGCCCAGAGAGAATAAATTTAAAGCCGGAGCCACTCTGTTTAATAAACCCAAACCTAATTGCACAATAAAAGTAGAAAAAATGCTGGGAATCGCTAAGAGTAAAGCAGCGGCAAACACCCAGCTTAGGCTTTGCGCCAGCATCTTGAGTGATACAAAATTAATCCCGTCCGCTACCGGCCAAAGCTTAAAGCTGCCGTAGATAATCTGCACAATCACCAGATGCCCATCCATCGCAAAAAACAGCATCGCACCCAATAAATACAGCAGGGTGGAGATCACATCGGACGAGCTGCCGCTCATAGGATCATTCATCACCGCCATACTCAGGCCCATTTGCGATGAAATCAAAAATCCCAAGATGGATAGAATCGTCATCACCAGCTGAAACGCCATCCCAAAAATCAGCCCAATAATCACCTGAGCAAAGGTGGCTGCAATCCAGTGCATTGAGAAGGGATCAATACTGATTTGGGTTTTTTGCATGATGGGCAGGGTGATTACGCTAAGCACCAGCGATAAACCAATCCGCGCACGCACAGGCACCATGGCTTCACCAATCAAGGGCGCAAAACTAAACCCCGCCATATAGCGGCAAAAAGGCCACCAGAGCAGGGGTAGGATTGCGAGTAATTCCTTAATCAGGGAGTCCATTGTTATCTTTTGGTTTCGAGCTTAGGGTGGGTTAGGCCGCGTGTTGTGTTTATTGGGGCTGTGGGCGTTTTCGGCCGTAACCTGCCATTGCGCTGTGATGTGTACCAAGCAAAAAGATCTTTTTAGTGCCTTCGGCACGTTGATTTAGGAGCGGTAGCCACCGCGGGGGCGTTCTTTTCTTGAACGGCCAAGAAAAGAACCAAAAGAAGGCCGCCCCACGAAACACGAAAGCCCCTCATCTGCGGACAATCGAGCGGCGGCTGCGGAACTCGCTTCGCTCAGACAGTCCTCGCCGAAACCCCGCCCGCTTGTTCCTCGCTTCGGCGTGTTTCAAGGGGACTCTAAAGCCCCGTGCACAAAGCGTGGTTAATAAGTTTTTGGACTGTTTGCGCCTATTGCCGTTGTGGGCAATCTTTTTCGCTACCCCACCAACATCGCTGCATTATTAAAAATCTCGATGCAAAACGTCATCAGTTGCCCAACGATCCAATGCCCTGCGATGGCGATGACGGCGAGGGTGACGAGTAGGCGGGGTAAGAAGCTGAGGGTTTGCTCGTTAATCTGCGTGGCCGCCTGAAACAGGCTGACCAAAACGCCCACAATCAGCCCCGGCAACACCAGCAAAATGACCAGTTTCACCACTACATAAAGGCTTTGGTTGACCAGATCAACCGCGGTATCGGGGGTGATCATTAGTAGGCCTGTATGCTGGTGACGAGGGTGTTTACAGTCAGCGACCAGCCGTCTACCAGTACAAAGAGCAGTAATTTAAGCGGTAATGAAATCACCAAGGGCGACAGCATCATCATCCCCATCGCCATTAAGACGCTGGAGACCACCAGATCGACGACTAAAAAGGGGATAAACAGCATGCAGCCGATTTGAAACGCGGTTTTCAGCTCGCTCAGTACAAATGCGGCTAGTTTTACGGTAAAGGCGTGATCGCTGGGCTTGGCAACTGGGCCTTCGCCAGCGAGGCGTGAAATCTGCGCCAGTGCCGATTTATTAGTCTGCGCCAGCATAAATTTAGACATTGGTTTTTCGGCGATTTGCAGCGCGGCAAGCAGGGTGATTTTGTCCTGATCGTAGGGCAGCATGGCGGTTTGCCAGACCTCTATTCCCACGGGGCGCATGACTAGCATTGTTAAGATCAGTGCCATGCCGGTGGTAATTCGATTTGGCATGCCCTGCTGCAAGCCCAGCGCTTGCCGCAGCAGCGACAACACAATCACAAAGCGGGTAAAGCAGGTCATCATCAAAACCAGTGTGGGAATCAATCCCAGCAAAGTCATGATGATTAAAACCTGTGTTTTAACCGTTAAATCACCAGCCGTAGCGCTATTAGATAAGATCTTGAGTGAGTCTTCGGCCCATGCGGGGGCAGATGCCAGTAGCAGGGCACTTAATCGCCAAAAGAACTTCATGAGGCCAGAGTTTGTAAATCAAGGTGATCTAATTCAACCACGCGCAGGCCGTAGCTCTCGCCCGTAATGACCACTTCGGCTTTTCCGATGGTGGTGCCATTCACTTTGATATCCAGCGGCTCACCCGCGAGTTTATTTAGTTCTAATACTGAGCCGTATTCGATGGCTAATAGCTCGGCCAAGGAGATATCGCTCGCGCCCACTTCTAAAGTCAGCGTGACGGGGATTTTTCTTAAAAATGGGTTGAGGTCGCGCTTGGCCACTACCGGTGCTGGGGCTTCTGTGCTCGCTTCCATGTCTTGCAGCGCATTTTCTAAATCAAAATCGTCATTCATATTCATGGGATTAATCTGCATCTTCAAATGATGTGAGGCATAAAGCGCCGTTATTCTCGGCGACGCTGGCGGTAAACAATTTGCTTTTGCCGATATACACATTGGCTCGGGCTTGCAAGCTAATGGGCATGATTTCGCCGATTTTTAGCTTGAGTACATCATCTAAAGTCAGTGATTTTTCTGCTAGATGCACATGACATTTTATTTTGAGCTGATCAAAAAAAGCAGTTTGGGCTTTGCTATTTGTTCGTGGTTTAGCAACCATTTTTAACAGCAAATCAAATAGGGCGTGGTCTAGCACTAAGCAGATTTGCGTTTTGAGCTGGTCAATTTGATCAGTTATTTCAATTTCAATCTGCCAGACCGCTTCAGGGCGTTGCCCGCTATGTGCCTCAGCGTTTTGATTTAAAAAGCCTAAAAAAAGCTGGGCCATTTTATTGGCGAGGCCCGTTTTTAAACGCTGTTCGGTGCTGGTCTCTTCGCTGGATAAAAGCTGTTCATTTATCTCTGCCGGTTTGGCTTTTGCGCCATAGCGGTAATCCAAAGTGCGTAGCAAAAATGAGCGGGACATCTCAACTGCTAATTGCCCGACTCCTAAATCTACCCATTGCACAGGATTGGCTTTACTGGCGGATTGGCTAATTTGGCTGACGCCCAGCGTGGCACGGTAGGGGCGATTGAATTCGCCCTTGAGAAATGCATCTACTTCAATTTTTAGCCGCTCATTCAGCCCCGCTAAAAGATGCAGGGGCCTACCTAGGGTGCTGTGATCGAGTTTTGTGCTATTTTTTTCGTGCGAAGAACGTTTGGCTATGGACACGCTGCTTTATACCGATCAGGGAAAGAACAAGAATTTATTTGGCATTTCGCGCGCATTGTACTTTAATATTAGAATTTTATGATATGTTCATGTATCCATTTCGCATGGTAAAAATTCACACCTCACTATGCCTGTGTACTGCTGTTAGAATCCGCGCCCTGTAAGTGATTTGTAAAAATAGCGTCGTTATTTATGGATCAAAACTGGATGTTTATATGGTAAATGCAATCGCTTCTGCGCTAAAAACAGAGCAGGCAAATATGCTGGGTGAGATGTCCGCCATCTCCCAAAACAGCTTCCACTCACCTACTGACAATGGTCAGAATAGCGGCGGATTTATGGCCATCATGGCCGATGCGGTGCGTGGTGTGGATGCAAAAGATCAAATGGCGGCAGCCAAAATGGCGGATGTGGATAGCGGCGCCAGCAACGATTTAGTGGGCGCAATGTTGATGAGCCAAGAGGCCAGTTTGTCGTTTTCAATGATGATGCAAGTGCGCAATAAGGTCATGGGTGCTGTTGATGATCTGATGAAAATGCCTTTATAAAGGCAGCAGGAAAATATGTTTGCACAATTAAAAATGGGATTTGAAAATTTACGCTTAAAAAATATAGAGCGTAGTAGCAATCCTGCGTCATTTATTAAGCTGGTTTTGCCAATTATTGTATTGGCGATTGCCATTAGCGTATTGCTGATGCTGTATTTGTGGCATGACGATTCTAATTACAAACCGGTATTTGGTAATACAGAAAAAATTGCCGCCGCAGATATGATGGCGGTATTGGATAGCGAGCATATTAAATATCGCCTGCATCCACAAAGTGGCCAAGTTTTGGTTGAAAACGGCGATTTAGGCCGTGTGCGCATGCTATTGGCAGCGAAAGGCGTGGTCGCTAAATTACCTGCTGGCCTTGAATTACTCGATAAAAATGATCCCCTAGGCGTGAGCCAGTTTGTACAAGATGTACGTTTTCGCCGCGGCCTAGAAGGCGAATTGGTGCAGAGTATTTTGGCATTAGAGCCTATTGCTAATGCGCGGGTGCATTTATCAATTGCTAGATCTTCTTCATTTGTTGATTCTGGAATTGATAAAAGCTCGGCTTCGGTAATTGTGTCTTTAAAGCGCGGCCAAAAATTAAATCAGGAACAAATTGCCGCCATTGTTAATTTGGTGGCCGGTAGTATGTCTAGCCTTAGCCCGCAAAAAGTCACCTTGGTGGATGAAGCGGGCAGTCTTTTATCTGCACGTCTTGATACCGGCGCTGCTGGTTTTTCAGGCAATGAAAACGATAGCGCCAGCCGCTACCGCGAAGAAACCTTGCGCAGCATCCGTGATCTGCTTGATCCGGTTTTAGGTGCGGATAATTTCAAGGTGAGCGTCACCGCTGACGTCGATAACGACCAAGTTGAAGAAACGCGTGAGCAGTACGGTGCAGCGCCCAAAATTACCAGTGAAGCCACGCGTGATGAGCAAACTAGCGAGAAAAGTGCCATAGGCATTCCTGGCTCCTTAAGTAATCGACCGGTTAATGCTGATCCAGCCAAGCCTGAAACTGACGATAGCCGCTTTAAGAAAAATGCGATGACTCGCCAGTACGCTTACGACAAGAGCATTACCAGCACTAAAAAAGCCCGTGGTGCACTGCGTCGTCTAAATGTGGCGGTGGTTTTGAGTAATGCAGCAGCGCCTTCGGTGAAAGCCGGTTGGTCGCCTGCGCAAATTGCCAATATTGAAAAGATCTTACGTAATGGTTTGGGTATTGATAACGCGCGAGGCGATCAATTAATGGTCTCTACTCTGCCGTTTACCGCGCGCCCAGTCGCCACACCTTGGTGGCAAGAGCGCAGCACCATTTACGATGCCATTAGCGCCTTGGCCTATGTGATTGGCTTGTTGCTGGCCTTCTTATTTGTGGTGCGCCCCGCCTTTAAGCTGCTTAAAGAATGGACCACTCAGCCTGCTACGCCCTTGAGCCTAGCCGCGCCACCAAGCGAGCTGGATATCACGCCAGCCAGTCCTGCTACGCATGCGGCAGATGGCTATGCCAAATCTGCAACAGCCCACGGCACGGCAATGCCAGTGGTGCCTTTACTAGAAAACTACGATCTTCCTCCGGCTGGCTCGTCGGTTGATGTGCTGGTCGATCACTTAAAAGAGTTGGCCGCCAAAGAGCCAGAGCGCGTCGCCGAAGTCGTTAAACAATGGGTGCAAAAAGATGGACGCAATCAATAATTCGGCCGAAACCGCAATGACGCCGGTTGAGCAGGCGGCCATTGTTTTATTGAGCATGGGCGAAGAGCCTGCTGCCAATGTGCTGCGCTGCCTAGGGCGTGAAGAATTGCTAGCCGTCACGCAGGTGATGTCGCGCATGAGCGGCATTAAGGTTGATACGGTAAAGGTATCGATTCAGAAATTCTTTGATGAGTACCGCGAGCAAAGTGGCGTACACGGTGCGTCGCGCTCTTTTTTGCAACGGTCTTTAGATTTAGCTTTAGGCGGCGATATCGCCAATAGCGTGCTCAATAGTATTTATGGCGACGAAATTCGCCCGAAAATGGCGCGGCTGCAATGGGTTTCCCCGCAGTGGCTGGCCGATAGAATTGCACACGAGCATGTGCGTATGCAGGCGGTGTTTTTAGCTTTTCTGCCACCTAACTTAGCAGGCCAAGTGATAGAAGCGCTGCCGGTGGCGACGCAAGATCATGTGCTGGTTGGTATTGCCCGTTTAAAAGAAGTGGATAGAGAGTTATTGCTTGAGCTAGAAGAGCTGGTGAACCGCTGCTTGGATAATCTACATACCCAAAGCACCGAAGTCGCCGGTATGCAGCAGACTGCCGACATTATCAATCGCTACTCGGGCAATAAGCAGCAAATGATCGAGCTATTGCGTGCCCACGATGCAGACTTGGTGGCAGAAATCGAAAGCCGTATGTACGACTTCTTTATCTTGTCGCGCCAGACCGAAACAGCCTTGATGCGGATTGTGGAAGACGTGCAGCTAGAGCAGTGGGCGATTGCCTTGAAAGGCGCAGAGCCAGAAGTGCGTCAGGCGATTACTCAAACCATGCCACGCCGTCAGGCACAAAGCTTCGAAGATATGATGCGCCGCTCTGGCCCCGTGCCGCTCAGCCGAGTAGAAGAAGTTCGCAAAGAAATTATGGCCATCGTGCGCGAATTAGCCAGCACGGGCGAAATTGATTTACAACTCTTTCCTGAGGCGGTGGTTGAGTGAAATCGGTTCGCCCTCATCGTTTTCCTTCTTTGCAACGCTTGCAAGCCGCTCAGTCTGCCCATGGTGGTGAGGCTGTGCCCTTGTCCGCCGAGGCTTATCAGCAGGGTTGGGATAGCGGCCATAGCGATGGTCATGCCGAGGGCTTAATTAGCGGCGAGGCGGCAGGTTTTGCCGAAGGCCATGCGGCGGGTCTTGCTCAAGGCGAGGCCGAGGCAAGGTTGGCTGCCTTAGCGCGCTTTGATGAAAAAGCCGCCCTGATGGAGCAGCTTTTGCAACAAGTGCAGCGAGCGAGCGATGATTACCAACTGGCCTTGCGCCAAGAAGTGGTTGATCTGGTGGCCAAAGTCGCTAAGCAAGTGATTCGCTGCGAGCTGACTTTACAGCCGGTGCAATTGCTGGCCTTAGTCGATGAAACCCTAGCGGCTACATCGCAAACGAATACCTCGGTTGCCGTGCATTTAAATGCCGAAGAATGCCAGCGCGTAATTGAGCTGGCCCCAGAGCGCGCCGCACGCTGGCAGCTGGTGGCCGATCCGGATCTTGCGCCTGGCGAGTGCCGAATTCGCAGTGCAGAAATGGAAGCCGATGCGGGTTGCATGCAGCGTTTGGATCTGTGCATGGATCAATTGAAAGAGCAGCTGGTGCAGGTTGCCGAATGAGTGTGATTGGTGACGCGCTGCGCCGCTTAGATTTAAACGACGTTCCCGTTGCTACGATGACCGGACGCCTGATTGGCGTGACTGGCATTTTATTAGAAAGTATTGGTTGCCCTTTAGAAACCGGCCAACGTTGCCTGATTGAAACCTCATCGGGTGAATGGATTCAGGCGCAGATGGTCGGCTTTCGCCGCGAAGTTTCATTTTTAATGCCTTTCAAAAAGCCTGTTGGCTTGCAGACGGGCGCAAGAGTGCAGGCTGCACCGCAAACCAGCTCGCTGATGATTGGTGAATCGTGGCTGGGACGAATTGTGAATGGTCTGGGCGAGCCAATGGACGATCTTGGCCCGCTAGGTGGCGATAAACCGCTGGCCGCCGCACCTCCCAAAATTAATCCCCTGCGTAAACAGCCCGTAGTCGAGCCGCTAGATATTGGTGTGCGTGCCATTAATGGCTTGCTGTCCTTAGGCAAGGGCCAGCGCGTTGGCTTGTTTGCAGGTAGTGGTGTGGGTAAAAGCGTGCTGCTGGGAATGATTACCCGTAATACCTCGGCCGATATCGTTGTCGTTGGCCTGATCGGTGAGCGTGGCCGTGAAGTGCGTGAGTTTGTGGATCACTCGCTGGGTGCAGAAGGCCTGGCAAAAGCTGTGCTGGTAGTGGCACCTGCTGATGAATCGCCGCTGATGCGACTCAACGCCACCGAGCTGTGCCACAGCATTGCTGCCCATTATCGCGATCAAGGTCATCGTGTTTTGCTGCTGGTGGATTCGCTCACCCGCTACGCCATGGCGCAGCGCGAAGTGGCTTTGGCTTTGGGTGAGCCACCCGCCACCCGTGGCTATCCGCCATCGGTGTTCGGCCTCTTACCTAATCTGGCCGAAAGCGCAGGCAATGGTGAAAACCCGCTAGGCAGCATGACGGCGATTTATACCGTGCTAGCCGAAGGGGACGATCAGCAAGACCCGGTGGTCGATACCGCCAGAGCCATTTTAGACGGTCATATTGTGCTGTCCCGCCAGTTGGCCGAGCGCGGACATTTCCCTGCTATTGATATCGCACAATCGGTTAGCCGTTGTATGAGCCAAATCAGTAGCGGCGAGCATAACGCAGTGTCGCGGCAGATTAAGGCGCTGTTATCGCGCTACCGCGAAGTGCGAGATCTGATTCCCCTAGGCGCTTATGTGCCGGGCATTGATGCAGAAACCGATAGAGCGGTGCGTTTATTTCCGCGTATCGAAGCCTATTTACAGCAGGCCGTGCATGAAGCCGCGCCGCTGGCCGATTCACTGGCCGATTTAAAGGCGCTATTGCAATGAGTACGCCCCAAGCCGTGCAGCGCCTAGAGCTGATGCTGCGTTTACGCCAAAGTGATGTGGATAAGCAAGAAACCGTGGTGCGTGATAAGCACCAGCTAACGCAGCGCTATCAAAAAAATATCAGCCGTATGGAATCGCTTTGCCAGCACTTAGGCGCAAGTGCTGTGCCGCACCCAGCCTTGGCGATCAATGCGGGTGCATTTAAACATTCGCTGCTCAATTTAATCACCCTGCAAAAGCAAGACTTAGCCTTGGGCGATGCCGATCTGGCGGTGGCACGTAAAGATTTATTAGCGGCCGTATCGCGCCGTGAAGTGATGGATAAATTAGGCGAACAAGAGCGTATTGCACTGCAAAAGTTGCGTGAGCGAGCGTTGCAAAAGCAATCAGATGAAACGGCCACGCAAGCTCATTTGCGTAGAAGAGGATCGATGTAATTATTTACATTTTTTTATGGCAAGGCTTTGGTCGCCTTGTTTAATTAGAATCCTCTAATTTGCTTTTACGGAAAAAACGCCATGGCAGAAATCAACCCCCAGCAACTGGCCAGCCAAATTGCCAGCTACGCAGTGCAGCAGGCACAAAGCCGTAATGACATGCGGACCAAAGATAATAAAGCGCGTTCTGATGCCTTGGTTCAGCTGCAAAAAACATTGCAGGATTTTAAGAATACCTTGGGTGGTTTGAGTGGCAAAAAGTCGGTGCTGGCCCATGCTGCGGCTTTGAGCCAGGAAGGCATTGCCACGGTAACGGCTGGTGCTAAGGCGCAGGACGGTAATTACTCGCTGTTTGTAAAACAAGTCGCCACGGCAGAGCAGCAGGCCTTTGCTCGCCTTGATGGAATGACAGTGGCCGCTGGCGACAAGCTCAATATCAAAGTGGGCACAGCAACCATTGCCATTGATTTAGCCAGTGCAGATAAAGACGCCGACGGTAAGTTATCGCTTACCGAATTGGCGCGCAGTATTAATCAATCTAAAGACAGCTCAGGCAAAATAAGCGCCATGGTGCTGACGGCCAATGGCCAGTCACAATTAGTGCTGACTTCCAGCCAAACCGGCGAAGCCAATAGCTTGCAAGTTAGCGGCAGTGGCGCAGGGGTCGAGGCTGCATTGGCACTTGAAGCGCCTAAGGTCTTATCTAAGGCGCAAGACGCCTTGGTGTTTTTGGGAGAAGAAAACACCGGCGTGCCGATCAAGCAGGCGTCGAATACGTTTACCGGTATCGAGGGCGTAACGGTTAATTTAAGCCGCGCGATGAAAAGCGGCGACCCCGCATTAAAGCTCACCGTAAGCACGAGTAATAACGATACTGCGGCTAATTTACAGATCTTTATCGATGGCTTTAACGCGGCGAAGAAATCCTTAACCGCCATGCTGGCCAATGCCAAAAACGATAAAAATGACAGCGGTAAGCGGGATGCGGGCGGTGCATTTGCATCTGATTCGGGCATTCGCGCGCTGCGGGATAAATTAAACGGTTTGGTCAGACAAAGCTTTGACGGCGTGCGCCTGATGGACTTTGGCGTAAAAACCGATCGCGACGGCAATCTATCGCTTGATCGCACCAAGCTCGATAAAGCGCTGATCGAAAACCCGGCAGGGCTGGAGAAGATTTTTAACTCCAGCACGGGTACCGATCTGATTAAAGAGAATAACGATTACCTTGGCAAATGGTTGAACGCCAGTAATGGCCTATTAAAAACACGCAAGGAATCGGTTTCTAAAGCGGCGGGTGATTTAAGCGCTCAGGCCGATAAGATTTCTAAGCAATACGATCAGGCTTATCAGCGTGCTTTAAAGCAATTTACCCAGCTTAAGCAGCTGCAGGCACAGATGAGCGAGACATCCAGCATGTTCGACAGTATGTCGTTTGTTTAATTTGCAGGGCGGGTGAAACCCAATCCTATCAATGTAAGGGAAAGTTTTTCGTAGGGCGGGTGAAACCCGCGAGCAATGCTGAAAAATTTGCGGGTATTTCTCTCCCCTGAGTGATACCCCAGCAATGCATCATCCAAGATATAAATGCAGGCAAAACGAGGTTGTAATGGATTACGAAGCATATAGCAGTTATCACTCGGTGAATTTGGAAGCACAGACTTCCAATGCCTCGCCAGTGCAATTGGTTTTGGTTTTATTTGATGGCCTATTAGAAGAATTAGCTCGCGCCAAAGCGCATATGGAACACAAGCGCTTCGAGCAAAAGGGCGAGAGCATCAATAAATGTATCGATATTTTGAATGGCTTATCTAGCGCGCTTGATTTTGATCAGGGCGGCGAAGTGGTCACCAATCTGGCGCGTTTATACGATTTTTGTGTCTACCGGCTTTACAGCGCCAGCAGCCAGTTAGATGTTGAAGGCGTGGTAGAAGTTGAGCAATTATTAGGCACCTTGCGCGGTGGTTGGCTGGGTGTGCGTGATGCCAAGGTTTAAAGCAATCAGCGCCAAAATGGGCGAAATGAAAATAGCGTTGGCGGGGCAAGATTGGGAGCAACTTCTTACACTAGATGCTCAGTTTGCCGCTTTGCTGGCGGGCCATGCTTGGAGTAAGCAAGAGCAGCAGGCCTTGCAAAATGTGCGTAGTGCTTATGCCACCATGCAGGAAGCCTGCCGTTTGGCGACCAAGGAGCTGGCAGGTAAATTAGCGCAATTTGCCGAGCAGCGAGATGCCAGCCTTGCTTATGCAGCGGAGGCGCTATGAATCTGCTTGCAAGCATGATGGCGGCCCCTGCGGATTTGAATCCTCTATCCGTCAATATGCCACCGCTCGATCCGCTGTTGGCGATGTTATTTAGCGGTGAAATGCAGGACTGCGCCGCGCCTATGCCCGAGGGGGAAGCGAAGACTGCTGATGTAGCCGATGCGACTGAGCAGCCCACAGCCAGTGTGGATGCTTCTCTCTTAAGCATGCCCGCATTTTTCGCGCCCATTATTCCTAAAATGCCTGAGCAACAAGCATCCGCACACGTCGCTGAATTAGTTTTGGCGGAGCAGGTGTCGCGTGCGCCTCAGCAGCTAGCAGCCGTTTCCATGCCGCTTTTCAGCTCATCTAGTAACGATGTAGATGCACCCGTGCTAAAAAATGATGCCGCCGCAGTGATCGCGAATGATGTGGCAGATCATGTAGCCATTCGCCCGTTTGAATTAAATACGCTGGCGGTAAGCAATATGCCAGAAGCCAAGCCTTCAGAATGGGCTCCCATCAAGCTAGAGCCTACACAACCTGCCAGCTGGTCTCGTCATTTAGAAACCGCATTGAAAGATCGCCTCGATGTGCAGCTTGGGCATGGTATTGAGCGCGCAGTGATTAAATTATCCCCGCCTATGCTCGGCTCATTAGAAATCAGTATTAAGCATGAAGCGGGTGCTTTATCGGTGCAATTGCACGCCAGCAATAGCGATGTCACCAAGCAGCTGCATGCGATAACCGAGCAGATGCGCGCTGATTTAAGCCAAAAGGAATACAGCAGCGTGGCGGTTGAGGTGAGAGATCCAGCGGCGAATAAAGAGGGATCACCCAAAAAACAGTCGGCTGAAACGGATGAGGTCGGCCAGGCTTTGGCGGAATTAGACGAAGAAACGAGTGAGTTTGGCTCCATTCTGGCGCGCATTTAATCGATCTGGAAATCACCATGTCTAAGAATATTATTTTTATTGTTTTAGGTTTATTAGTTGCTGCGGCCGTGGGCGGTGGGGCCGCTTATTACTTTAAGCAAGACAGCGCGCCTAAGGTCGCCAAGGCCGTGCCGGTTGAATATAAATTTGCCTCGGTAGATAAGATTATTGTCATGCTGCGCAATGACGATGGCAGCTCTTTATCTACCCATTATATTGCGGTGGATTTGGTGTTTAGAACCAGTAAGGAAAAAGAAGCCGAGATTAAAAATCATCTGCCTTTTTTAAAGAGCACTGCCGTTAAGGTCTTGTCTCATCTCAATCTGAATATGGCCAATAAAATGACCATTGAGGATTATCACGTGCTCTTAAATAAAGAGTTCGCCGCTGCCTATAAAGGCGTTGCATCAGATAAGCCTTTTTCTGATGTGATGGTCAGTAAATTGATTGTTGAGTAAATCGTGGATCTTGGCGACGCTTATATTCATAGCGCTTTAGATAGCAAGCAAGAAGCCGCTCAGCTGGCAGCCTATATGCCGCTGCTCAATCGTGTGCTCAGGCAGTTGGCAACGCAGGTGGGGGCAGTGCTCGATCGTGAAGATATGGAGCAGATTGGCCTGATGGCCCTGCTCGATTCATTACGCCGCTATGGCACGCCTGATGATCAGTTTGTGGGCTTTGCCATGCTGCGGATGCGTGGCGCTATTTTGGATGAGCTTAGGCGTTTGGATTGGCGACCACGCTCGGTGCGGCAAAGCGCACATCGTATTCGGGATGAGATTCGCGCCTTAAGGAAAAAACTAGGCAGAGAGCCAAGCGAGGCCGATGCCATCGCAGGATTGGATATCACAGCAAAAGAATACCGTGATTATCAAATGGCCGAAAACGCCGAAGTGCTGGCGAGCTTTGATGATTTACTGAGTGAGGGCGTGCATGAATCAGGTGGTGCAGAGTCGCCAGAAAACGGGGTGATTAATCGTCTTAGCTTAGCGCGGGCTTTGTCTGGTTTGGATGAAAAAGAGCAGCGTGTTATCCAAATGTATTACGAGTTTGAGCTGAATCTAAAAGAAATTGCTTTGGTGCTGGATTTAACAGAAGCACGGGTTTGTCAGATTAATAAATCGGCAATTAAGAAAATGAAAATCGCCCTTGGTGGGGCTTAATTAGAGTTGGAATAAAGCATGCAGCTGTTCTTAGGTATCGGCATCGTAATGATGTGTGTGTTTGGTGGCTTTTTCTTGATTGGGGGTACTTTCCACCTGATCTGGCAGCCGGTTGAGCTACTTATCATTATTGGTGCAGGTTTTGGCGCCTTGGTGCTGGGCAATCCTAAACACGTGCTGGCAGAAATGCTGGGGCAAATTCGCCGTGTGGTGGTGGGCAAGAAGCAGGGGCCAGATTTTCAGCGTCAATTACTATTATTAATGTATGAACTGCTGATTACGGCAGGGCAAGGGCTTAAAGCCTTAGATCAGCACGTCGAATCGCCAAGAGAAAGCGCCTTGTTTCAGCGCTACCCACTGGTATTAGAGCAACCAAAGCTACTCGCCTTTATTGTGGATAACTTCCGCCTGATGGCGATGGGAAAAATCAATGCGCATGAATTAGAAGGCGTATTGGAGCAGGAATTAGAAGCGATTCACGAAGAGCTAAATCAGCCGTCCAAATCCCTACATAAAATTTCTGAAGGTATGCCGGGCTTTGGTATTTTGGCTGCGGTGCTGGGGATTGTCATGACCATGCACACCATTAGTGAAGGCGCTGAAGTCGCCGAAATCAGCGAGCGTGTGGGGGCCGCGATGGTGGGGACATTTATCGGCATTTTCCTCTGCTACGGCGTGCTGGATCCGCTGTGCAATATGATGCATCAGCAGGTCAAAGAAGAATTATCTAATTTGGAATGCGTAAAAGTGGTGCTGGTGACGCATGTGTCGGGCAAGCCGCCTTTGCTGGCGATCGATGCGGGGCGTCGTTTGGTGCAGCTCAATATTAAGCCAAGTTTTTCTCAGCTTGAAACGTGGATCAACACGCTAGAGGGAACGGCTTAATTGAGTAATAAGCATAATAAACATGAAGAAACCATTATCCGCCGCGTTTCTCGTAAGCAAAGTTCTGAAGCACATGGCGGAGCTTGGAAAGTAGCCTTTGCCGATTTCGTATTGGCTTTGATGTGTTTGTTTCTAGTGCTATGGGTTTTATCTGCCCGAGATAAAGAAAATATCGAGCGCGTATTGCGTAATGGCGCGGGGCGCTCCTTAGCCAGCAATGGCAATCGAGAGCTGATTGATCATCAAGGCAATCCTAAAGGCAGTTTAATCCCACGCGAGCCAGTGCCGGGTAGCAATCAATCAGGCTCGATTCAGACCACACCGGGGCAGGGTGGTGGGGCGCAGGCCTCTTTGCAATATTCAGATAATGCCTCGCCTAAAAAACAGTACGACACCCCGCGCGATATGCAGGAATTAGCACAAACGTTTTTACAGCTATTTAAAGAAGCGGGGCTTTCTGAAAACATTCAAACCATCATTACCCCCTATGGCCTGCGCATCATGCTGCACGATACCGATAAGCAAGGTATGTTTGAGCGCGGTAGCCAAGTGCCTAGTGAGCGCTTTCGTCGATTACTGCTGAAAATGGGCGCTATCTTCTCCCGCATTGATCACCAGCTCTTGGTGATTGGGCATACGGATTCAATGCAATATAAGAATGCCAATTACGCTGCGTTCTCTAATTGGAGCTTATCCAGCAACCGAGCGATGGCCGCCAGAGTTGGTCTCTTAGAAGGCGGTATGCCGGTAGAGAATATCTTGCAAGTGGTCGGCATGGCCGATCGAGCCCCTTACGATGCACAAAATCCACAAGCCGCATCTAACCGTCGCATCGAGCTATTAGTACTCACGCAAGATCAAGCACAGCAAATGGCCGATATGTTTGGTATGCCCAATGGTGGCAAGAATGAAATCAGCGTGGATAAGCTGAATGCATCGCTAGAAAAGCCCAAAGCAGCGCTTTAACTATATATATGTAGATCCGCGAGCTTGATTTTTGCTGATTACTCAATAAATGATCGAAATCGGTATGTTTTTTGAGGGTTTCTCAATATCAAAACGGCGCTGGACTGCGGCTTTACAGTGTGGCGGTAAAAAAGAAACAAAATAGCGATTCGTTAAATCAATGACTTAGCAACTTAATTGGTTTTATCTCAGTAAGGGTGTTGACCGAGTTGGGTGCCGCCGGTATAGTTCGGCCTCTCGCTGCAGCACACACAGCAACACGGTGTTCTAGCCAGCGAGCTGATCTTTAAAAAAATACAGTCGATGAGTGTGAGTGCTTGATTCGGAAGCGAAACAAGTGCTTGCAT
>JAPLQI010000038.1 GCA_026399755.1 Pseudomonadota bacterium | reverse complement strand
AAATTACCAATTATGTCAGTTAAGGCGCTTAATCATATTGTAATTATAAATCAGTGAGTTGCGATTGATTAAAGATGTTGCCGCATGCCTTGAATAAAGGCAAGCGGCTTAAGTTGATAGGATTGGGGTGAAACCCGCCGGGCTTTACGATGAGATACGAAAAAACGGCGGGTTACACCCGCCCTACGATGATTTAACGCTTGTCATGACGAGGCATATTGCTAAGTTGTTAGGATTGGAAATAGGTGAAGGAATGAATAAATTAAATATACATCTGAGTAATATTTTTCACTTGGGGCTAAAAGAGTTTCGCAGCTTGTTTCATGATATAGCCATGTTGGTGATGATTGCCTTTATGTTTACGGCCTCAATTTATTTAGATGCCCGTGCAAAGCCCGATTCGCTTAATCATGCTGCAATTGCCGTGGTGGATGAAGATCAGTCACAATTATCGCGGCGCTTAATCGATGCCATGCAGCCGCCATATTTCAGACCGCCTATTTTGCTTTCTTTGAATGAAGTAGATAAGGGGCTGGATTCAGGCAGAGATACCTTTGTTTTGAATATTCCCCCTAATTTTCAACGTGATGTGATGGCGGGGCGTATTCCAGCGCTGCAATTAAATGTAGATGCCACGCGGCAAAGTCAGGCGCTGATAGGCTCGGCCTATATTCAGAAAATTTTAAATGACGAGGCTAAAAACTTTGCATTAAGAGATAAGCCAAGTGCATCGATTCTGCCTGCCGAGCAGGTGATTCATGTCTTGTCTAATCCCAATTTACATTCTTCTTGGTTCGGCAGCATCACCGCGATTATTAATAATGTCACCCTCTTATCTATTATTTTAAGCGGGGCCGCGCTGATTCGTGAGCGTGAGCATGGCACCATTGAGCATTTATTGGTGATGCCCATTACCCCACTTGAAATCATGCTTTCTAAAGTGTGGTCTATGGCGGCGGTGGTGCTGATTGCCTCTATTTTTGCCTTGCAGATTATGGTGAAAGGCGTGCTGGATGTAACGGTCAATGGCTCGGGTCTTTTATTTGCGCTGGGTACGCTGCTCTATTTATTTGCCACTTCGTCGATCGGCATTTTTATGGGAACACTGGCGCGCACCATGCCGCAATTTGGCTTACTTGCGATTTTAGTGTTGCTGCCGCTGCAAATGTTATCGGGTGCAGTCACTCCGCGTGAAAGCATGCCGGAAATGGTGCAGTGGATTATGTCGTTTACGCCCACAGTGCACTTTGTATCTTTATCGCAGGCGATTTTATTCAGGGCTGCGAATCTCAACGTGGTCTGGCCACAGATGTTGGCGATCGTGGCGATTGCCGCCGTCTTCTTTATGCTGGCCCATCATCGCCTGCGTAAATCGATAGGCTCAATGTAGTTGGGCGCAAGCCCGCTCTAAAGCGGGCTGTATCATCGCTTACAATTGCTTAGGGTTCTAAGGTTTAATCTTGCTTATTGTGTAGCAGCGATTAAGCCATTCATCTATCGACCATTTTCCCGCACCATAGATGGCCAATACGGCGAGTAATGAGCCCCAGAGATAATGATCTTTGAGGGCGATGGGCAGCAGGGCTGGGTAAGAAATAACGGCCATTGCATTGAGAATAAATAAACCCACGGCCGCAAATCGCCCTAGGGTGCCGCTAATGAGTAATATGGGCAGAATAAGCTCGCCCCCAGCGGCCATGATGGCGGCTATTTCAGGTGGAATAAGTGGCACTTGGTATTCGAAATTAAATAAAAATAAAGTACCATCCCAATTGCGTATTTTAGTCAGGCCAGATAAAAAGAAAACTTGTGCTAAATAAATGCGCAATATCAGACTAAATATTGGGCTTAGATATTGTAGGCATAATGATTCGGCGCAGCGATAGTAGCCATAAAGTTGAAAAAGACGTTTTTTCATTGTGATCACCTAGATAGGAATAAAGCGTGATATATAATTTTATACGGATGATGAAATGGCGGGTTTAGCTTCAATCCTATCGGTTTAGTTGTTTTCCATAATTTGTCGCGCAATTACAAATGTTGAATCATCGTAGGGGTGAAACCCACCGTTTTTCGTGCTTTCAGCATAGCTCGGCGGGTTTCACCCGCCCTACGCGTTAATTTGGCAAACTAAACTACGACTAAACAATTGAATTAAAATAGGGCCTGCATCGTATTCATCATTTGTGGTTGCTCGCATTGCGTTTTCTATGCTTTGGCCATTTAATAGGCTGGATAAAAATAGCGCATCGCTGATAGAGAGTAATTGCCAATGATCTCGCCATATCCATACTTGCTCACCCCCAGCACTTAAATCTGCCGCTTTTTCACCATGATGCATCATTAAAATTTGATAAATAGGCCATTGCTTAGATTGAATAATAGCAACAGCAGGGTGGAGCGCTAGTTTTAATTGGCCAAATTGCTCTGGCGAATATATGGCGAGCGTTTCTATGGCGATGCTATTGCAATCTGCACTGTAATGCGCCAAATGAATCGCCCAATCCATATTTGCCACATCGCTTAAATAGGGTAGATCGCTAACGTGGGGGAATGCGCTTAGAAAATCAGGAAAACTTTCACCATCTTGATGCAAATTACCGGAATGAGATTGGCTATTTTCAACAAATATGCGAGCCATAGCGCTAAAGAATTCTTCCCCAACTAATTCCAATACAGTGGGATAAGTATTGGCAAGATTTGCACTGCGATTGGCTAGGGTGTTATTGCGATAAACGTCTAAAAATGGAAGGCTACGGGCTAATACAGATTGCGGTAGGTAATCGGCATCTTTAAATATCTGGCTAAAGTCTTTTAAAGCAGCAGCGTAGTTCATGCTATTGCTCCAATATATTGCGGCTGCCGTGCTATTTGCGTTTTAAGTTTGCTGTATTCATCCAGCAGACCATTGAGCGTGGGTAAGTTGGTGTCTCGCTCTAATAAAACGGGCTTGGGGCCGGTAAGCTTGAGCGTGTCTTCGAGCAGCTTCCAAACGGCATCGCAAACGGGTGCGCCATGGGTATCGATTACTAAACCATCGCAATATTCAAACCCAGCTACGTGGATTTCGGCCACGCGGTGTAAGGGTAGGCGGGCGATCTCTTGCCTGGCATCAATGCCATGATTGAGTTGATTTACATGCATATTGTTGACGTCCAGCAAGAGGCCGCAGCCTGTGCGGGCGACCAGCTGGGCGAGTAGCTCGGCTTCGCTGAGTGTTTCGTCGCTAAAGGCGATATAGCTGGAAACATTTTCTAGCAAGATGATGCGTTTTAAGCGGCTTTGTACCAGATCAATATGCGCGCAAAGGGTGTCGATGGCACCGGCATAGCGCGGCACGGGCAATAGATCATTAAACCAAACATCGCCGTAGCGATTCCAAGCCAGATGCTCAGAAATAGCGGCTGGCTGGATGCGCTCGGCTAATTCTGCCAGCTGTGTTAAATGCCGCGCTTCGGGCGGCTCGGCATTGCCAAGGCCTAATCCCACACCGTGTAGGCTGATCGGGTAATCGCGGCGGATTTTTTCTAAGGTGGCGGGGGCAGCCCCGCCGCCAAAGTAGTTTTCACTATGCACTTCCCACCAAGCCACGTTGGGACGTGTGGCAAGGACTTCGGGCAGATGAGGAGACCGAAGGCCAAGGCCTGCTTGAGTGGGAAGTGTAGTCATGATGTAGCCTTTTATAATTAGCTTAAGGCTTTGGGGCCATTAGGGAGCCGTGCATTTTTTCGCAAGTTCCTTTTTTAACGGCTTTCCATTCAGCCTTATCCATATCTTTAGTCGCTTGTCCTGCGCAGGCATGGCCATTTGCAGCACAGTCGTTCTGGCCTGCTTTGGCGACGCCGTAACATTTTTCCATGGCCTTCATTTCTTCTGCGCTTGGCCCAGCAATAGCGCTGCCAATTGAGGCGCAGCCAATCACGGCGGCAAGGGCGGAAGATAGCATCAATGACGTTTTCATCGGTATAGCTCCTTGGTAAAGTCGGATGACTTGCTTATGGTGTGAAGTACACCTGCGTATTCAGTCGTGGTGATTAAAGATTTCTGATAAAAATTTAAAAAATTTTTTTGGGAGGCTTTATTCCCAATGTGCCGGAGTACGGGCCGCTTCCCGCATAAAGTGTAGTTGACGATTAAAATTCCGGCAGTTTTTACAAAAAAATAAGTGCATGCGTAAGCGACTCCGCTGGCTAAGAGTAAGCGGCCCGTCTTGTTGGGCCGATAATAAAATAGACGCTTGGCGGCAGTTCATCATGGCGAGTTTCCAAACCAGTTTTTTTCTAAACAGAGGCGCAAACTCATTCGGGCGCGATAGAGCATTGCTGAACAATTAGTCGCGGTGATCTCTAATTGTTGACAAATATGTTCAATCTCTAGCCCCAGCTCTTCACGCATGGCGAACACCATGGCGGTGCGGCGCGGCATAAGCTGGCTACACCGGGCGTAAACTGCCCAAAATTGCTTATCTTCTAAACTGGCCTCGGGCTTTTCCCAACGTCTTGGCGCATCGGATCCCCAATGGCCGGTTTTATTAAATAGCACATCAAAATCACTGTTGTCGTCTTCGCCATCTACGGCGGCCAGCAGCAGTGGATCGCGGTAGATACGCCGCTGGGTGTCGATAATTTTGAATTTCAAAATGCCAGTCAGCCACGTCTTTAAAGACGATTGCCCATTGAAGGAGTCGGGTTTTTCTAGCGCAGCCAGTAGCGTTTCCTGTACGGCATCTTCGGCGCTGCTGCTGTGCTGCAATTGGAAGAGTGCAAAACGGTAGAGATAATCTCTGAGTGGCTCTAGATCTTCGATACGGATGGCCATGGAGATAGCTCTGCGGGTTTGTGGTTTTGATTATATATTGCTTTGTTTACTTTTGTATTGATAATGATTCTTATTTGCTGTGATTTTCTAGGCATTTATAATGCCCGTAGCAGGCTGGTTTTATGTCAATCCTATCAACTTAAGCGAAATGTTATTCGTAGGACGGGTGCAACCCCATATGCGCTAACCAAATCAAAAAGACCTTTTTATAGTGCCTTCGGCACGTTGATTTTGGTGCGGTATCCCCGCGGGGGACTCCCTTTCTTGAACGGCCAAGAAAGGAAGCAAAGAAGGCCGCCCCACGAAACACGACGGCCCCTTCGCTGCGGACAATCGAATCGGCGGCAGGCGGGATCAGCTCGCTGCCTCGCTCCCTGGCCGAAACACCGCCCCGCTTGTTCCTCGCTACGGCGTGTTTCAAGGGGACTTTAAGCCCTAAGCAGAGATTGTTGTTATTACGTTTTTTTATTGTTTGCTAAGAGAAAAGCAAACTGGTTAGCGCCTATGGGGTGTAACTCACCAGAATTTAGCATGAAATACGATGAAAACAGCGGGTTGCACCTGTCCTACGATGATTCAATACTTGTCATGGTGCTGCTTATTGCTAAGTCGACAGGAATGGGTTTTATGCTCCCTGCCACTGTTTACCAAGGCAGGCCAGTGTGTAGGGTGGGCACAAAAGCGTGCCCACCCTACAATGTTAGGCTGCTTTTTCTTCCAAAATATACTTAGCGCCCTTACCTTGGCCGAGGATTTTTACCAGATAAGGCATGGTTTCTCTAAGGGTGGCGGCCAAAGTCCAAGGTGGGTTCAAAATAAACATGCCGCTGCCGTGCATGCCAAAGCCATCTGCAGAAGGGCTTTGTACACTCAGTGCCACATGTAGCCAGCTATTTACGCCTAGTTTTTTCAGCTCTTCTGGTAGCTGTTTCGATTCCGCGCGTTGTAGCTGCGGATACCATACTGCATAAGTACCGGTAGCAAAGCGGCTAAGCGCCTCGTGCAGCATATCGATTACATAGTCGTAATCATTTTTGTCTTCATAAGGCGGGTCGATCAGCGTTACACCACGGCGTGGCGGTGGCGGCAGCACGGCTTTAATCCCCGCAAAGCCATCGCCTGCAATCACCGCCACACGGCGGCCTGCTTCGGCGAAATTCTCTTTTAGGATTTTGCTATCCGAGCTGTGCAATTCAAATAGGCGTAAGCGATCAGTTGGGCGCAGCAGCTGATCGGCAACATAGGGCGAGCCGGGGTAGAGCGTGAGCTTGCCATCAGGATTTAACGCCTTCACCACATCCACATATTCGGCGATGGATTCAGGCAAATCGTCCCTTTCCCACAGGCGCGCGATGCCGCTTTCAAACTCGGCATTTTTGGTGGCGTAGCCTTCCGTGAGCGAGTAAACGCCTGCGCCGGAATGCGTGTCGATATACCAGTAGGATTTATCTTTTTGATTAAAGTACGACAAAATCTGCGTTTGAATATAGTGCTTCAACACATCGGCATGGTTGCCTGCGTGAAAAGCGTGGCGGTAGCTCAGCATAACAATCTCTTTTCTTGAAAATCATAAATTAGGGCGGTGGAAACCCAACCCTAGCAATTTAGCTAGATTCTGCAACACAATAACAAGCATTGAATCATCGTAGGGCGGGTGAAACCCGCGTACTTTTCAGCATGGTTCGCGGGTGAGCGGGTGAAACCCGCGTACTTTTCAGCATGGTTCGCGGGTGAAACCCGCGTACTTTTCAGCATGGTTCGCGGGTTTCACCCGCCCTACAAGTATCTTTTCTTTATACGAACTCAGAGAACGCAGATTTATCTGTTTTGATGCTTAAACAAAAGCTTGAACCCTTGTTTTCTCTGTGTTCTGCCTTACAACTCCCTGTTCTCTATGTCTACAGACTTCAGCTTTGTCGGGGATGAAGCAAGGCAAAGTGTCATCCATTGTTGCAGTATCTGCTCGGATGAATAATGTTTTGCCCGCTGTTTCAGCCATATGGATAGCTCGGGGCGGCGTTGCGTGGCGATGAGTTCTGCCAGTGCTTCCCCGCTTGCGGTTTCGACCACGAACTCGCTACGTCTTTTGCCAAACAGCTCATAAACGCCACCGGCATTGGTGGATGCCACGACTAATCCTAGCGGCATGGCTTCTAAAACCACCAGCGGGCAGCCTTCAAAGCTGGATGTCAGCAGCAGCACATCGGCGGCATGTAAATATTCTCCTACATTGCTTTGGTGGCCAGCAAAGCTGATTTGCTTATCGAGCTGCTTCGCTTTGCTGGTATTTTTAAGCCAGTCTTCCAGCGGGCCATCGCCCACTACGGTGAGCTTGGCATGGATGCCTTTTTTATTCAGGCACTCTAAAGTTTCTAGCCATAGATGGGGCTGTTTCTCTATGGCGATACGGCCCACGAAGAGCAGTTGCAAGGCGTGGCTGGCTGGTTTTTCTGGATAAACTTTGTGCTGTTCTTCATCCACAAAATTAGGCAAAACTTGCCAGTTATCGCTGATCGGCTGTTTTAGCCAACGCGCCAGCGAATCCCTTGCGTGCTCAGACACAAACACCAATTCATTTAAGTGCCGGTAGATATATTGGCAAGCGCTGCGATGAATCGGGTTCATGGTGGCGAATTGGTCTAGTTCAAACAGCGGCCCATGTACCCATCCAATTACCCTAGTTTTTAAGCCACGCGTTACGGCATACGCCATATACAGCGGCATTAAAAAAGTGGCGGGGATGAGGATATCGGCATCTTTAATCTGCTGCCTTGCTGCGCGCCAACCTACCAGCCAAGTCCACGGTTTTTTGCCTTGCCAAGTTGTCGATAAATCGATCACCTCGGCCTTGCCAGTGCGAGCCGACCACAGATTGCGATTGCCGCCCAGCATCACAATGCTGACCTTGCAGCCCCGCGCAATCAGCCCTTCAGACACCAAGGCCACACAACGCTCCACGCCACCTAGGCCCAGATCACGGACAAAAAATACAATTTTCATGACGGCCTCAAAAAAGGTCTGTAGACACAGAGCACACAGAGATAAAAAGCAGCACACAGAGAAAACATAAAAATAGGCTGCGATTCAATTTTTAAGGTTTTCTCTGTGTGCTTTGTGTTCTTATTTATCTCTGTGTCTACAGACCTTAGGTTCTTATCTAAATTTTTTAATCAACTGCCAAGCCGTATCGCCGATTAAACAGCGGATTTTCTGGCGTTTTAGTTTGCCCATTTCGCTGGCGGGCGGCGGCAGGGCTAGTCTTAGGGCTTGTACTTTGCCTAGCAAGAATATATTTACCCCAGAAGTGCGTTGTAGGGTATCGACCCATACTTCACCCAGCGGGCTGCGGCTTGCTGGCCAAGCCTCTGCTAATTGCAGATAAAAATCGCACATCCAATCAAATTCGGCACGGCTAAGTTGACGGGCGGGCTCGGCTAGCTCTACAAAGCGGTCCGCGTGTTTTTGCATGGCGACGGGCAGGGCGAAGCGGGCGTATTTGCTGCGGATAATGTGCGCAGTGGCTCGCAGCTCGTCCTTCTTACTTTGGGTGATTTGCCCAGCGTGGCAACGATACTGCAGCAGCACTTCTGGCACGGCGGTAAAGGAGGCTCCTGCTTGAGCCAGCTCGCACCACAGTGCGTAATCTTCGGCATGCACTGCGTGCGGTGAATAAGGATGCGCTTTGAGCAGCGTCGTACGTGCAATCACGCTGGGGTGGGCAAAGGCCGAGTTAAATAGCAGCATGGCCTTGATTGCGCCATCGGTAGATGGCGTCATCCACTCGCCATTTTTGTCGCCAAAAAATCGAATCCAGCTGCCGCATACATCGGCTTGGGTCTCGTGAAGGCGTTGGAGTTGTTTTTCAATTCGCTGCGGATCGCAAATATCATCGGCGTCCATGCGGGCAATCCATTCGCCCTGCGCTTGGGCAATCGCTTCGTTAAGCGTAGCAATCAGGCCACGATTTTCACGGGTGATAATGGAGAAGCGAGCATCTTTTACCGCATGCGCCTGCAAAATCGCTAGCGTGGCATCGTTCGAGCCATCGTCTACGGCGATGCATTCAAAATCGGTAAAACGCTGGCAGCTGATTGAATCCAGCGTCTCTTGTAAATACGCAGCGGAGTTGTAGCAGGGCAAAACAAAGCTGACTTTAGGGGAAGGACTCATTTTTATCTCAATACATTTGATGCGTACATTGCTGGCCTGTGCTCAAATAGTGGAAGATCCATCGTCAGCAAAACCCAAACCTTAAACCACGGAGGAAAAGGAGAACACGGAGGGCCACGGAGAAAAGCATAATATATAAGGTTTTCTCCGTGAAACTCCGTGTTCTCTGTGGCCTCCGTGGTTCAAGACCTGGGTTTTACTCACAGTGAAATTACTCTGTACTCGTTTTTATTCATTTTTCCCGAGGTTTAAACCATGCTCCGCGTGGATTTTTCGGGCTTGCCACCAAAACGCCAGCACAATAAAGGCTTCAACCGTCAGCACGCTTTGTGCCGCGCGTAAGCCGCCGTGGGCAGAGCCCGGCACCCACCAGCACATTAAAGCCACATTCAGTAAGCCAGCCGCCACCAGCACACGGCTGAAATAGCGCTCAAAGCCAAATACCAGCAGCGTTTGCTGGCCGTAAACTAAGGATAAAGCACCGAGTAAAATCACTGGGGACAGCCAGATCATCACGTCTTGCGAATTATTCAGCGCCAAAAATGCACGCGATAAGCCGAAGCCTGCACCAAATAGCTGTACACAAAGCGGGGTAAGCAGCGGTAAAAATAGTGCCAACGCCAGTGTCATCAACAAGCCGACTGCGCCTTGAATTCGAAAGGCTTTTTTGATCAATTGGATTGCTGCGGGTTTATCGTTGACCGCCAGCTGGGCAATGCGCGGATAGGTTGCTTGTACCAAGGGGCCGATCAGGCCTTGGGCGATATAAACCAGCTTGTTAGCGGCTGCAAACAAGCCTACTTGCAGCGGCGCAGCAAACATCCCCAGCAAAACCGTGGTGGAGGTGGTGTAAAGGCTGGTAGAAATCGCCGAAAGGAAAAACGGCCAGCTCGCGCGCATAGCCCCTTTAAGCTCATGCCATTGCACGCGCACCCACTCTGGTTTCGGCACGCCCCAGCCGGTAAACCACCATAGCAATCCAGCTAAAATTTGTGGCGTGGCCTGCAAAATCACGGCCAGCGCTAGGTCTTGCGGCCCACTTACCCAAAGCAGCAAAAAGCCCAGCGTTAAGGCACGGGCAAACACCATTAAGCCCGCTGCAAGCTGCAGCTTCTCTTGCCCTTGGAAATACCAAATAGGGAAGAGCACCGAGCTGACGATATACAGCTGGCTCCACAAAAAGATACTTGCATGCTCCTGCCAGCTACCCAGCGCAAACGTCAGTACCAGTAAGACAAGGCTGGATGCCACCATCAGCAGCGTTTTGGCCCATGTCACCCGCCAGAAAATCCGCGCCGCTTCTCGTGGATTATCCCTAGCCTGCGCCACATCGCGCACCGCTGATAAATTAAAACCAAAATCAGTTAGCAAAACGCCGTACTGGATAGAGGCAAAGGCAAAATTCATCACCCCAAATCCTTCCGTTCCTAGCTGCACCAATAGAAAAGGAAAGGTAACAAAAGACACCAAATAATTAAGCCCCTGTACAGCATAGAGGGCAAAGATATTGGATTTAAGGCGGGAGTCTAGCGACATGATGCGTTTCTGGATGCGGGGGCACTGATTGTACCGCAGACGTGTGGGGTGGGCACGGCGCTTTGCCTTGCTTGCAGAGGAGGAATAAACACAGTTTGAGTTTTGTTTCTTGCTGATTGCAAAATTGGCTTGCTGCAAATGGCTGTTTTTTTATTGCAGCAAGATGGAGGCCTTGCTGTGGGCTATTCATTATTTACCCGTTTTTTTAATTCTTTCATCCTTGCTGTAACCGCTTTATCTGTACTTACAACATCTTGTCGTAAATATTTTGCTATTGTGTGCTTTTGCAATATTCTTACGTCATAAAAAATTCAGATGGAAATCAAGATCATGATGCAAATTCTGACACATACACCAGTGTGGGTTTGGGGTGTTTTAGTGCTGCTGATTATGATGGGCAGGCGTGCCACGAAGGATAGGGTGATGGGATTAAATCAGCTGCTAATTTTGCCCCTAGCCATGCTGGCTCTGGCGGTGAGCGGCATGCTCAAGCACTTTAATCAGCCTATTGTTTGGGCCTGTTGGTTGTTGGGCATGGCGATTGCAGCGGCCCTAGTCTGGAAATCGGGCAAGCCAGAGCTGGCGAGATTTAATGCCGAAGATAAAACTGTGGCAATGAAAGGTAGCTATTGGCCGCTATTTTTGATGCTGGGTATTTTTCTGAGCAAATATTGTGCAGAAGTCATGATGGCGATGAACCCATCCTTGGCACAGCAAAGCAGCTTTGCGATTGCCGTGGCTTTGGTTTACGGCCTATTTAATGGTTTTATGTTTCGTACTTTGCTGCGAGTGGCCATGCAATGGCAACGGCCCCTACAGGCTTATTAATTCTTAAGCTGTAAATGGTGTAGGCTTTCATCAAGGTATCGAGTGGAAGCAGCTAATGCATTTATTACGCTTACAAATCACCAATTTTCGGGGCATCAGCCAGATTGATTTAAGCCTAGAGCGCGAACGCACCGCGCTGTTTGGCGAAAATAACTGGGGCAAAACCAGCCTGATTACCGCGCTGACCCGTTGCCTAAGCGAGGCGGTGCCGCTGGATGCGCTGTTTACCCATGAAGATTTTCACCGCGTGGCCAATACGCGGGCGACGATTGCGCGGCGTTTAAATATCACGCTGTTTTTCTGTGGAGGAAGCGCGGAGCCGCTGCCCGACCCCGCTTTGCAGGATTTAAGCTGGCAAGATGATGAGGGCCGGCAGTGGCTGGCATTGCGCTTTTCGGCTGAGCGCTATGGTCATGGCGAGGTGCGCAGCCACCGCAGCTTTATTGATGCTCAGGGCGCGGAGCGGCAACATGTGGCCAGCGATGAGCTGGCGGTATTGCTGATTCGCCATCATCCGGTGCTGCGTTTTCGCGATATGCAGCTCACCGATTGGTTAGAGCATCCGCGCCTCGCGCAAAAAAACCGTAGTGATGATCCGCCTCAGCCCGCATCCGCCGCGGTGCGCGCCGTATTCGAGCGCATCCTTACTCTGCCGCATCAGCTGCACCCGCAGGAGCTGACTCAAGGCCTAGACGCGGTTGAGCAGTTTCTGTCTGAGCATGCAGAGCTGCTGCAAGCGCCGGTGCCCTTGCAGCGCCTTGCCAAGCAAATTGCCAGCACGCCATTTAATTTACGCGATGACGACAGCCTGCTGGATATTGCCGGGCGGGCTGGGTCCAGCCAGCGGCGGGTAGCGCTGTTAATGCTGTTGGGGGCGCTGATTAATGCCCGTGGCGATTTGCCCTTGCAGCAGGGCGCACATCCGATTTTACTCATGGAAGACCCAGAAACCCATTTACACCCGATTCAGCTTGCGATGATGTGGGGGCTGATCGAGCAATTACCGCTGCAAAAACTGATTACCACCAATCATGGTGATTTGCTGGCGAGTTTTCCGCACCAAGCTTTACGCCGTCTGGTACGCCGCCATCAGCATGTGCACGTTTATCAGGTTGGGGAGCAGGCTTTATCGGCCAGCGACGCACGTAAAGTGGCGTTTCATATTCGCGCAAATCGCGCCAGCAGCATGTTTGCCCGTGTTTGGCTGCTGGTAGAGGGCGAAACCGAGTTTTGGCTGATGCCCGAGCTAGCGCGGATTTACGGCGTGAATTTCCCTATGGAGGGCATACGCTGTGTTGAATTTGCTCAAGCGGGCTTAACGCCGCTAATTAAATTTGCCGATCGCTTAGGGATAGTTTGGCATTTGATTGCCGATGGCGATGAGGCAGGCCAGCGCTATATCGCCAAGGCCAGAAGCCTGCTCAACGATAGGCCCGACGCCCTGCATATCACGACCATCACCAGCCGCGATATTGAGCATTATTTGTGGGATAACGGCTTTGCCGATACTTACCGCAACGCAGCCAAGCCCCGTGGCCCGCTTAATCATTGGCACCAAGCCGCAATGGACGCAGCACCGCCGCGCCCCGACGAAGAAATCATCCAACGCGCGCTGCGCTACCACTCCAAACCCGGCATGGCGTTAGAAATCGCCGAAGCTGCCGAAATTGCTGGTGCAGAGGCCATTCCGCAAGAGTTACAGCAAATGTTTGATACCTTGCAACAACTGGCGAGTTATAGCGAGTAAGGCTTAGCTGAGATTTTGCAGTGAAACCCAAATCTTGAAACATGGAGGTCAATGAGAGCACGGTATTTCATGGAGAAAAGCATAATTAAATAAGCCATTTTTTTTAATTGTTTAGTTTTTTAAATCTAAGCTTTTAAATCTAAGCAGGCAAGATAATGGATGATTAAGTCATTTTCTCTTCCATTAATTCTACCAATGCTTGTTTTAATAGGGCAGGGCGTAATGGTTTGGTTAAAAATACGTCCATGCCTGCGTTCATACATAATTTCCGGTCTTCTTCTAAGGCATTTGCCGTTAATGCCATAATGGGTAGGCGTTTGATGGCTGGGTTGGCTTTTTCATTCGCACGAATGATGCGGGTGGCTTCTAGGCCATCCATTTCTGGCATTTGCATATCCATTAAAACTAAATCGACTTGCTCTTTAGCTAGAAATGCTAAGGCCAATTGGCCATTTTCTGCGCTAAATACGGTGTGGCCATCGTTTTCTAATAAGCGTGTGGCCACAAGGCGATTGGTTGGATTGTCTTCGGCCAATAGCACCCGTAATTGACGTGGTTTCGTTTTGATATTCGCACTGCTTATTTCTGGGATGGCTGGATGAAGATCTGGCATTAGTCCCTTAGGGCAGATCAGTGAGAATTTAAACTGGGAACCAATTTTGGCTTCGCTATTTGCAATTAACTCCCCGCCCATTGCTTTAACTAAGCGGCGGGCAATGGTAAGCCCTAGGCCGGTTCCGGCATATTCTCGAGTGGATGATCCATCGGCTTGCACAAAGGCTTCAAATATATAGGGTAAGCGATCAGCTGATATGCCTATGCCGCTATCAATCACAATAAAATCTAAGTGGTATTGTTCTTGAATATGCTGCGCTCTAACATGCAGGACTACTTGGCCATGATTAGTAAACTTAATTGCATTGCCTAATAAATTCACTAATATCTGCCTTAGGCGTAAGCCATCGCCCAATATAATGATATTAGGCTCCCCTTGATAATCTAGCGTTAGTTTTAAGCCTTTATTGCTTGCTGCTAGCTTGAACATTTGCTGTGTTTCATTGAGTAGCGCAGATAAGTCGATGGGTTTTTCACTAATAGTGAGGCAATTAGCTTCCATTTTAGATAGGTCGAGCACGTCATTCACCAGCTCTAAAAGCAAATTGGCTGAATTAGAAATGATCCCCACAGTTTCTTGTTGCTGGGGGGATAGGGGGCTTTGTTCTAATAAATGCGCCATACCTAGAATGCCATTCATTGGGGTTCTTATTTCATGGCTTACATTGGCAATAAATTCACTTTTTGCCCGATTGGCAAACTCGGCATCATTTCTGGCTTTGACTAAGTCTTCAGCAAGGCGAGTTTGATCTAATTCTAAAACTAAACTTTCTACAATAGTGTCGTGATAAACACGGGCGCTTTTCATTAAGGCCATAAAGAAAAATAGATTCATCCCTCCTAAAATTAAATCCATTTGTGTGTGGTTTATGCAAGCGTTAATTAATATGGGCAACATCATTAAAACGGCATAAATACGCATTGCAGGGATCATGGGTCCCAAAATAGGCAGGGAACCTACAACGAGGCCAGAAAATACAATGGCAGTGAACATCTTGAGTAAAATACTACTACTGAGCATGAAATACATGCCACCCGTGCTCCAAACGACGCCTGTGGCCACTACGCCAATTAAATGGATTCTTCGCCAATAACTAAAATGATGAGCCGCTGGATTTTGCGCATATTTTTTAAAAACAGAGAGGCGAAATAGGGCGAGGCTGCAGCTAATGATTAACCAACTGCTTAAAATAGGCAGCGAATGATCTTCGCGTAGTGCAATAAATAAAATGCAAGCGGCAATGATGCCGATAATTTGGCCACTATGGGCATTGCGGTAGCTCAGCGCGGTGGTGCGTTGTAATACGGCGGGATCATTTATATTCATGGGGTTTATTTTTTAGTGTATCGCTTTTTAATGGCTTTATATCGATTGATAAGGCATCTTAAACAGGATAAGTCATAGCTCAATTTATTAAATGAATGATATAAAATATTTAAATAGATTTTTTATATTTTGACGCGTATTTTTTATAAAACAAAGGCGCATTAAATGCGCCTTTGTTTTATGTTAGCTATTAATTAAAGCCATTTGGGTTTTGACTCTGCCATTTCCAGCTGTCTTGGCACATATCGTCTAGCGTTTTTTCTGCCTTCCAGCCTAATACGGCCAGCGCTGATGCTGGGTTGGCATAGCAGGCTGCGATGTCGCCAGCGCGGCGCGGCACAATTTGGTAAGGCACGGCTTTGCCTGAGGCTTTTTCAAAGGCTTTAACCATATCCAGTACAGAATAACCAACTCCCGTACCTAGATTGACGGTCACTAAGCCTGGGGCTGTTGCCAGCTTTTGCAGGGCTTTGACATGACCACGGGCTAGATCGACTACGTGGATATAATCGCGTACGCCGGTGCCATCAGGAGTTGGATAGTCGTTACCAAACACGGATAGTTTTTCGCGTTTACCAACTGCTACTTGGGCTACAAAAGGCATCAGATTGTTTGGAATACCCTGTGGGTCTTCACCAATTAGGCCAGAAATATGCGCGCCAACAGGGTTGAAATAACGCAGCAGGGCAAAGTTCCAGCTGGCGTCCGCTCTAAAAATATCACGGACGATATCTTCAACCATCAGCTTGGAGCGGCCATAAGGATTGGTGGCAGATAGTGGGAAATCTTCGGTAATCGGTACAGCGTGCGGGTCACCATAAACGGTGGCGCTGGATGAGAACACTAGGTTTTTAACGCCAGCATCCTGCATGGCTTCAAGCAGGCGCTGGGTGCCCACTACATTGTTGTCGTAATACATCAGTGGTTTTTCAACTGATTCGCCAACAGCTTTCAGGCCTGCAAAGTGAATGACGGCGCTAAAGTCATAGCGCTGAAACAGTGCTTTTAAAGCCGCAGCATCGCGCACATCGCCTTCCACATATTCGGCTGCTTGGCCGGTGATGGTGGCGATGCGATTCAGAACTTCTGGCTTAGCATTATAAAAGTTATCAAAAATAACCGGTTTAAAGCCAGCTGCAAGCAATTCGATATAGGTATGCGAGCCAATATAACCCGCACCACCGGTCAGTAAAACGTGCATGGAAATCTCCTGGATGTATCGAGTGGGTAGCTTGCCTAAATCATGAGCAAGCTAGCTTACACATTGATTGTTACTTAGCGCCGCTCTTGTCGCCACAGCATAAAAGCCGCTGCGGATAGAAAAAGCAGGGTGGGGATGGAAACCACTATCGGCGGTGGCCAGCTATATAAATCGCCTAAATACACCACGATCTGATTGGCAAAGTGAAATATCAAACCACAAGCAATGCCGATAAAAACACGTACACCCGCATTGCTGCTGCGGCGCTGGCTTTGGGCAAAGGGCAGGGCGATGAGCACCATAGATAAACAGGCGAGGGGATAAAATAATTTGCCCCACAGCGCCAGCTCGTAGCGTGAAGTTTTTTGTTTATTGCGCTTTAAGTGATCGATATAGCTGAGTAAAGAGGTGGCCGACATCTGGGCAGGCTCTACCAGCAGCACCGCGAGCATGGCTGGGGAAATCGACGTTTGCCAATTAAATACAGCGGGTTTTGTCAGTACAACGCCTGCGTGCTCAGGTAAAAACTGGGTGACGGTGGCTTTTTGCAGCGTCCAGTTGCCTTTGCTTTGAAAGCGGCCGTTATGCCCTTCGATCACCCGATCTAATGTCAGTGTTTTGCCAAACTCATAAATCCGCGCATTCACCACGGTGAGGTCGGGCAGCATCTCGCCGATATTTACAATTTGCTTGCCGTCTTTAATCCATACGCCGGATCGGAAATCACCCACTAGCATGGATTGCGTGGCGGCTAAGCGATGCTGATTGGCCATGCGTTTGCCTGCAGGGGCAATGTATTCACCCAAGAGCAGGGTAATCACGCCATAAAATGCACCGATCAGGCAAAGCCAGAGTAAGAGGCGCTTGAGCGATACACCCGAAGCGCGGATGACGGTTAGCTCGGACGAGCCAGATAAATGCGATAGCCCAAAGATGCCACCAATCAGCACGGCAATAGGGAGCAGCTCATAAGCATTGGCGGGGGCACGTAGGGCCACGTAAATGAGCGCATCGCTAAGGCGATAGCCGCCTATCCCTAGATCGGTTAGCTCGGCAATAAGATCAAAAAAAGTGTAAAGGCCCAGTAGGCCAATCAGGGCAAATAAAATAAACAGCGATAATTCACGCATTAAATAGCGAGATAACAAACTCATTTCAATGGCCTCGCAACTTACTGCGCCAAGCAAATAGGCTCAGTGTAATCAACGCCGCTATTGCGTGTAGCGGCCACATGCCGAGCATCGCTGGCACTTTGCCGTCGCTCAGCCAAGCCTGTGCAATATTGATGCAGTTGTAATAAAAGAAGTAGGAAAAGACGGCGACCAATAAATTAGAAGCTCGCCCACCACGTGGGTTGAAAAATGCCAAAGGAATGGCTGCCAAGCTAAGAATGAGCGCCGAAATGGGGATCGCTATTCGCCAAGCTAATTCGGCCTTGTGCTCGGGCAGGCTACTATCCCAAAGCGCCATGGTGCTGGTGGCCTGTGTGGATGGGCTGGAGCGCGGGTTTTCACCTGCCTCAATACGCAGCCGAGCATTTTCAAACTCCAGCATTTCGTAAGATGCCGTACCGGGCAGCCCTTCATAAGACTTGCCCTTGGCTAGCCATAGCCAACGAGAGCCATCGCTATCCAGATAAAGACCGCCTTTTTCCGCCAAAATCACGGTTAATTTATCGTCGCGGCGTAATTGTACAAAGACATTATTGCCATTGCCGCCGGTGAAATTCTCAACAAAATAAACTCGATCAGCCGCAGGAGATTCCCTAAATACACCAGGGGCGACCTGAGTGACTTCCTGACGTGAAAGTGATTTTTCTTTGTACTCTTGGCCTTTTTCTAAGGCCCAAGGTGAAAGAACCAACGATAGCAGCGCAATAAGAATGACTACAGGTATGGTAAATTCGAGGACAGGCCGGATAAAGCTCACAATGGAGCGGCCACTGACAAACCAAATCACCATTTCATGGTCTTTCCAGAGCCGAGTTAACACGGCCAGTATCGAAAAGAACAGCATGAGTGATAACAGAATGGGCAGATAGCGCACAGCAGCGAAGCCCATCATGGCCCAGACCGCAGAACTAGCGAGAGCACCAATGGCGGCTTGGCCGAGCAGGCGTACAATTTGCGTTGTCATGATCAACATGAGCAACACGAAGAAGGCCCCAAGGGCGACCCAGGACATTTCTTGAATTAGGCTTTTACGAAACAGCATGGGCGTTTTTGACTTTGCGGGGGTACTAGGAAATAATCGAGCGAAATTTTCGCGGCCTTTAAACTTAGCAATAGGAAGCAATAATGGAATTTAGCATAAATCTATCTGTCCCCGAAAAAACAGCAGCGGATTGTCTAGTGCTGCCGGTGTTTGGTACACAACTTGCTCCACTTGCAGCGGGTTTGGACAAAGACGGTTGGTTGGCAGAAACCTGCAATGAATTGGGCGATAGCGTTGGCTCCACTTTATATATTCCCTTGCCAGGCCGCCGTGTTTTATTAGTACAGCTAGGCGATGAGCAAAAGCTTGATGCAGATGCGCTACGTAAGGCAGCGCTTGCTGCGGCTAAAGCTTTAGTGGCGGGTAAATCCACTTCTGCAGATATTTTCTTAGCCTTGGCTGCTGCAAAAGCAATCGGTCTGAAAGATGCCGTTGCCATTATCGCTCAAGCACTGGTTTTTGAAAGCTATCGTTTTGTGCAGTTTAAATCTGAGCCTGAAGCCGCTCCTGTTCTGACTGCTGTAAATATTGCCGTAAGCAAAAAATCCGAAGTAGAAAAAGCCGAAAATGGCCTGCAAGCCGGTGTTGCTCTTGGCCACGGTATGAATTTAACCCGTGATTTGGGTAATCTACCAGGCAATATTTGTACGCCTACCTATTTGGCTAATGCAGCGCATCTGTTGGCTGCCAGCTACAAAATGAAATGCACCGTGCTGGAAAAACCAGAAATGGAAGCGCTTGGCATGGGCTCATTCTTGTCAGTAGCCCAAGGCAGCATCGAGCCGCCTAAGCTGATCTGCCTTGAATACCAAGGTGGCAAGAAATCAGAAAAACCTGTGGTGCTGGTCGGTAAAGGCATTACCTTTGATTCGGGTGGTATCTCGCTCAAGCCCGGCGCAGAGATGGATGAAATGAAGTTTGATATGTGCGGCGCTGCCACGGTAATGGGCGTGATTCGCGCGATTGCCGAACAAGGCCTGCCGATCAATGTGGTTGGCGTGATCCCAACTTGCGAAAACATGCCTTCCAGCAATGCCGTTAAGCCGGGCGACATCGTGACTTCGATGAGCGGCCAAACGATTGAAATCTTGAACACCGATGCCGAAGGCCGCTTGATTCTGTGCGATGCGCTAACTTACGTTGCACGCTACGAGCCAGAGCTGGTGATCGATATCGCTACACTGACCGGTGCAATTATTATTGGTCTGGGCCATGTGGCGAGCGGTTTATTCACCACCAATGACCAATTGGCCGATGACTTGATCAAAGCCTCACGCGAAACGGGTGACAAAACATGGCGCATGCCGCTGTGGGATGATTACCAAGAGCAGCTGAAATCCAATTTTGCCGATATGGCTAATATTGGTGGCCGTGCTGCTGGATCGATCACCGCTGCTGCCTTCCTTAGCCGCTTTACTAAGGAATACACATGGGCTCACTTGGATATCGCGGGTGTGGCACATAAGTCTGGCGCAGCAAAAGGTGCAACAGGCCGTCCGGTGCCATTGTTGGTAGAGTTTTTAAGCCAGCGTGCGGCAGCTAAAAAGAAATAAGTTGGGTTTGTAGGGCGGGTTTCACCTCATTTGCGCTAATCCAAAGTCAAAAAGTTCTTTTTAGTGCCTTCGGCACATTGATTTTGGAGCGGTAGCCACCGCGGGGGCGTTCTTTTCTTGAACGGCCAAGAAAAGAACCAAAAGAAGGCCGCCCCACGAAACACGAAGGCCCCTCCGCTGCGGACAATCGAGTCGGCGGCGGGCGGGATTGGCTCGCTGCCTCGCTCCCTTGCCGAAACCCCGCCCCGCTTGTTCCTCTCTACGGCGTGTTTCAAGGGGACTTTAAAGCCCTATGCGGAGAGCGTGGTTATTATGTTTTTTCGTTGTTTGCTGATACAAAAGCAAATTACTTAGCGCATATGGGGTTTCCCCGCCCTACGATGCCTTGATTTACAGCTGTAATCCTTAGAAATGGTCAATGACTGAAATTTCCTTCTACTTCAATGTCCCTAATCGTGAGCATGCGCTTTGCCAGTTGGTGAGCAAAGCCTTAGCAAAGCGCTTAAGTATCAATATTCTGACTGATAGTCAGGCGGCGACTGCTGCGCTGGATGGTTTGCTGTGGGAAGTGCCGCAGACTGGCTTTTTACCGCATTGCGCTGCCGATGCCGCTATTGTTGCGGATACGCCGATTGTGTTGGATTACCGCCCTGAGATTTTGCCTGCTCGGCAACTGCTGTTTAACTGGACCAATGGTTTGCCACCGGGCTTTGAGCGTTATCAGCGGGTGATTGAAGTGGTTTCCATTGATGAAGAGGCGCGTACTTTGGCGCGTGAGCGCTGGAAAGCCTATGTTGCTCAGGGCTTTAAGCCTACTTCTTTCGATATGATGGATAGGGCATGAGTCGCGAGTCTGAAAGCAGCCCCTTGTTTGACAAAATGGACGCGCTTTTGGCGCGACATCGAGGTGGCGCTGAAAATATCCCTACCTTGCTTGATGAGGCTGACGATATTCCCGTGTTGACCGAGGCGGTGGATGAACAGGCTGATGGCGATGTATTAATGTTTCCGCCAGAAGAGTTTGCTGAGGAGGCTGTGTTGATTGAGCTAACTGAGCAGCCACTCTTTGAGCCTGTAGCCATGAGCAGCCCACAGCCCGTGGCAGAATTTCTCGATTTACCTTTGCTTGATTTGGCCGTTCTTTCCCAAGCCAATCCTTGGGGAGCCTCATGGGAAGAAGAGAAAATACCAGACGCAGTTGCCGCTCCCCAGCTTGCCGTAGTTGAAGCAAGTGCCCCGATACAATTGATCAGTATTACCAATGATGCGGAGTGGGACGACGATCAACTCTTTGATTCGCCCGCCGCTGAGCCCAATATGCAGCCATTAGCGATTCAGGCTGAGCCAGCTCTACTTAGCGAGCGAGCCATTGCCGAGTTAAGCGCCACAGTCGCAGCGCAGCTTGGCGTCGAAATTGCCACCGAAGTTGAACAACTGACTCGCCAGCATTTTGCTAGCTTAATGAGCAATTTTTATGAAGATACGTTACGCCGCTTAATGAGCGATATGACTGTAGAAATTGAGCAGAAGTTGTTGCCACGTGTGGAAGAGTTGGTGAAAGAAGAATTGCGTAAACACCAATAAGCACAATCTTTCATCAGCCACGTTTAAAAAAAGGCCAGAAACAAAGTTTCTGGCCTTTTTTTTACATCCTAAATTCAGCACCCACTAAATAAGTGCGGCCACGCGCCGTATTGGCGGGTGATTCACTACTTGATTGTGATGGATTAGAATTGAGGCGGTTTAATGCCTCTGAGTAATTTCTGTTCATTAGATTTTGTACCGAAAATCTAACTGACATATTTTTGCTAATTTGATAATTGCTATATAAATCAACAATAACAGGGTTTTTCTCGTTTTTTACTTTTTCTAAAGCGCCGCTTGTTTCGTTGTATTCCTGATCAGGAGATAGTTTTCGATTAGTACCGGTAAATTTAACAAGGCTACCAAACACCAGTTTTTTATCTAAAAAGCGTACACCTGCATCTAAATTAAAGAAATCTTCTGGCAGATCGCCAATATCACCAGCGCCAAAAGAACCGCTGGCAATGGATGTTGGCTGGCTGGTGTTTTCATGGCTAAACGATAAGCGAGCATAAGCAAAGCCTGCATCGTAATTGGCTTCTAATTCAAAACCACTGGTGTCAACCGGAGTGGCAGAATTAACATAGATATGCATATTGCTTATGTAGTCATCGCTATCAATGGTCCAATCCGAGGAAATGACTTCTTCCATACTGCATTTTCGGCCCCCTGTGCAGACAAGGAATGATTGGCTTGCAATATAATCCTTAATCTTGCTTCGGAAGTAAACGGCTTTAAAGCGTAAAGCATCTTCTTTAAAAAATAAGCCATTGGCACTTGAGTTAAAACCCAATTGATAGGTATCTGATTTTTCGCCCTTAAGAAAGGGATTCATTGATGCACCACCATCATTTGAGAAGAACACCTCTTGTGGATTCGGGCTGCGCATGGTTTTTGCATAGCTGGCAAAAGGCTGGAACCAAGGTGATATAAAGGCAGACAGCATAATCGATGGATTAAATCCACTTTCTTCTAATGAGATATTGCTACTTCCCTGCGGGAAGCACTGCACGCGTTCATCACATGCAGGCTTATAGCCTGTTAGATTATAGCTGGTGTAGTTTGCGCCTAAATTTAGCTGAAAAATACCATGATTAAGTTGCAATGCAGAGTAAAGGCTGGAAATACGCTGATTACCTGCCGGTGCAAAGGTATTGTTTTCAATTGATTCTAGATTTTGCTTCGGGTCTTCTATCAGGCTTTCTACATGCTTCTCATATTGATTACGCATCAGCTTGCCGCCGTAATTGAACGAAACATCGGCCGTGCCTAAGCTGAAGCGGCTGGTGTTATTGATATCAATAGCATCCGCTTTATTTTCTGTATTGGTATTGGTAAAGGTAAATAATGAGCCCGGCATATATTTTTGATTGCCATGGCCGCTGCTGGCGATCACGTTTAAATCAATCAGCTCGGAATAAGGAGAATAGTGATACTTGATATAGTAATCGTTACTTTCTATATCTCGTTTGGTAAAGCTGTTTTCATATCGGCGGCCAGAAAATTCGAAGCTATGAAAATCATCAAGTTTGATATCTAACTTTACTAATTGCGATTTAGGGTTTTGCTTATAGGATTGATTGTAGCCAAACCCAAACTCTTCGCTGCCCGTGCCTTCGGCATTTTTATAACGGCTCTCAATTGAGCTGCTGCTAATGGCGGCCATCATGCCGATACTGCCGCTATCAGTGAATGCTTTTGTTTTACCCGCGACAGCCATCATTCCGCTGCGCCCGGTGCCATTGGTTCCCGCCGAAAATTTGCTTCTAAAACCCAATGAGTTGCCCGCAAAGACAACGTCGTCTACACCGATGGTTCGGAAGTTGGCACTACCTGCTAAAGCATTAATCCCTGCCGAGCCTTTTTCATCCCCACGAGTAACATCTACGCCCACAATAAAATTAGGATCGATCAGTGCACCAAACTGGCTGCTTGGAACACTGCCATGAGAAACCTCGGAAGGAGCGCTGCCGTAGTAGTTTTGGCTGACGCCGTCCACCATGGTATTCACGCGGCCAAAGCCGCTCATGCCACGGATATTTACGCTGACTGCGCCTTGGCCCGGATCGATTTGGGTGTAGGTGCCTGGCATGCTGCGCATGATTTGATCTATAGGCTCAAGCTTGATGTTTTCGCCACGGCTGCTGGTAGTGCCGGGTTTTTCTAGTGCTTCTTGCTCAGGATTGATCGCCGTTGCAGAAATATTAAGCGGATTAAACACCACACTGCCTTCGCTGGCGGCAGGGGCCTCTGCTGCACGGGCTTGTTGGCCAACGATTAGCATGCTGATGGCAATGGCCTGAGCCATGATCTTAATTTTCATTTCTTCCTCTTTTTATAAATGTCAGCCTGTGGCTGGCTTATTGCAAATCTGTGCATGGCTTGAGCCATTTCTTTGATTTTTTCTCCGTGAAACTCCGTGTTCTCTGTGTCCTCCGTGGTTCAGGATTTGGGTTTTGTATTTGCTATGGCGCTAAGGCACGCTGGGCTTCTGCGTCCAGATGCAAAATAAAGCTGTATTCCATCGCGCTATTTCTAAGCTTGCCCAGTTGCCCTGATTTGCCGCCGTGGCCGGCATTCATATCGGTAGAGAGCAGCAGCATGGAGTCGCCTTGTTTAAGCGCGCGCAGTTTGGCTACCCATTTGGCAGGTTCCCAGTACTGCACTTGCGAGTCGTGCAAGCCGCTGGTTACGAGCAGATGAGGGTAGGGCTGGGCTGTTATGCCGTCGTAGGGGCTGTAGGATTTGATGCGCTGGTAATCGGCTTTGAGCTGTGGATTGCCCCATTCTTCGTATTCACCCACCGTTAGCGGCAGGCTAGGGTCGAGCATGGTGCTCAGCACATCCACAAAAGGTACTTGGGCAACCGCTGCATTAAATAGATGAGGCGCTTGATTAATGCTGGCCGCAACCAGCAGGCCACCGGCGCTGCTGCCCATAGCGTATAAGCGCCCCGGCTGGCCAAATCCTGCTTTAACTAAGCCTTGGGTGCTGTCGATAAAATCATTAAAGCTATTTTGTTTATTGGCCAGTTTGCCCTGTTGATACCAAGCTTGGCCCAGCTCGCCACCGCCCCTGACATGGGCAATAGCAAACACAAAGCCGCGATCCAGCAGGCTAAGCCTTGCCGGGCTAAACGAGGCATCCATGCTCATGCCGTAAGCGCCATAGCCGTAAACCAGTAGCGGATTTTTGCCAGGCTTAAGCAGCGATTTTTTATATACCAGAGAAACCGGCACTTTGACGCCATCCCGCGCGCTTAGCCATAGCCGCTCGCTGCGGTAATCCTGTGGCTGAAAGGCTTTGATTTGCTGCTGCTTTAATAGGCTGCGCTCACCATTTTGCAGATTCCAGGCAAAAGTGGAGGTGGGCGTGGTCATGGATGAGTAGCGGTATTGCAGCGTTGTGCTGTCTGGATCTGGATTATTGCCCAGCCAAGCCATATAGCTTGGGTCGTCAAAGCTGAGCTCGCGCTGCAATTTGCCATCCCAGCTCAGCTGGCGAATGCGGGACAGGCCTAGATGGCGCTCTTTAGTAATCAGCGCACTGCGAAATACGGCAAAGCTTTCTAGTTCGCGCTCTTTATCGGGGGCGATCAATACTTGCCAAGGCGCTTTGGTCGATGCGGTTTGGTAGAGGCCAAACTGCGGGCTTTGATGATTGGCGCGCAGGTAAAACTGGCCGCGATAATGATCTAAATAATATTCGCGCCCCGTTTGGCGGGCGGCGAATAGCTCGGGCGCAGCGGCAGGCTGATCGGCATTGATCAGCCGCACTTCAGAAGTGGAGGTGCTATTGCTGGTGAGCAGGATGTATTGGCGGGAAGACGAGGTAGAGAGGCTTAAATAAAAGCCCTCGTCGTCTTCCTGATAAACCAGTTGGTCACTGCTGGGCGCGCTGCCGTATTGATGTCGATACAGCTGCCAAGGGCGCAGTGTTTGGGGGTGGTTGCGCACATAAAACAAAGATTTGCCATCGTTCGCCCAAGCCATATTGCCTGAGGTGTTTTCGATTGTTTCTTCATTGCCGCCGCTGATATTCTGGATGGCAATGCGGTATTGGCGTCGCCCTGTGTAATCTTCAGCAATCGCCATCAGCGGGCTGTGGCGGCTAATTTCCATGCCTGCCATGCGGTAGTAGCGCTGGCCAGCGGCGCGTAAATTGGCATCCAGCAAGACTTCCCACTCGCTATTGGCCTGTTGTTTTTTGCGCTGGTAAATAGCGTGCTCTTTACCGGCAATTAATTGCTCGCGGTATTGATAGCCATCCAATGTGTAAGGCAGGGATTGATCCTGCTGATTAATCCTTCCTGCCATTTCAAAGAAGAGGGTGTGGCGCAGCTCAGCCGCAGGCTCTAGCATCGCTTCGGTATAGCGATTCTCTTCATTTAGATAATCCAGCACCTTGGGTGCCTTGCGTTGATCGTCACGCAGCCAGCCGTAGTTATCCACACGCTGCTCGCCATGCGCTTGCAAGATTTGCGGGATTTGCTCAGCCTTGGGCGGGCTAAGTGCGCTTGCGCTTTGGTGGATAAATAATGCAGCAAGCAGGCTGGCGTGCAGCCAGCGCGAGGAGGGCAGATTCATGGGGTTTCCGATATGGGGATGCCCGCTGGTTTTAGCCAGCGGGCGGGCTGGATTTAGTTTTCTATATCAAAACGAACCGGTAGCGTGATGACGATGGGTATTAGTTTTGGCGGCAATGGCAGCGGCTGGGCGCGCTCTAAAATTTGCAGCGCTTCACGGTCCAGAATCAGTGCGCCTGAGGAGGCAATCAGCTGCTTATTCAGGACTTTTCCCTCTGCCGTTATGGTGAGTTTTATCCACGCTGCACCTGCCTGTTTACGCAGCCTTGCATCGCCCGGATAACGCCGGTATTTGCCTAAGTGACTCAACACCTGGCTTTGCCAGTTAAGGCTGGCCGCGCTGTTTGATGGCGAATCGCTATTAAACGGGGCAGCTGTTAGGGCCGATTGAATCGCCGCTGGTGCAGGGGCTGCGCTGCTATTGGCGGCTGCTGCCGTGGGTGGCGTGTCGCTGGGCGGCGTTTTATCTGGCACAGGTTTTAGATCGGCAGCAGGGGTGGGCGCAGTATGCGTTTTCTCTGCCGCAGCAATAATCACTGGCGCCTGTGCGCTGGCCAAAGAAGGCATCTTCTCTGGCTTGCTACTATTGGGCTTGGCTGGTTTTACCGCGACCGATTGCTGCGCGCCAACCGCCTGTTGCTGCTTAGTGGCCGATGAGCTGATTTGCGGCGCCATCACCAGCATAACTGCTGCAGCGGGCATGGGGCTGGCGAGCATAACGATAGGCTGGCGCAGCAGCATAAACAGCAGCATGAGATAGACTGATGAAACCAATAAAATGCCGGTGCGCCAGCGCATGCCGGGTTGAGGAGCTGTGTGCATTACTCGGCCTCACGCCCAACTAGGCCTACTTTTAAGTAGCCCGCTTTGCGCAGCGCATCCATCACGGCGAGTACATCTTCGTATTGCGCTTGCTTATCGGCCTGAAAAAACAGCGTGGTTTGCTTATCTGCACCAGTTTGGCTATCTAGTTGCCCAGCAAGCTGGGTAAGTGAAACCGCCTGCTCGGCAAGATAAAGGCTTTTATCGGCTTTAAGCGAAATAAACACCGGTTTTTCTGGCCGAGGCTCGGGCGCTGCGCTGGCTGCTGGTAAATCAATTTTGAGATCGACCGTAGCCAATGGCGACACCACCATAAAAATAATCAGCAGCACCAACATCACATCAATAAAGGGCGTGACGTTGATCTCGTGAACTTCGTTGATTTCATCGTTTTCAGAAGAAAAGAAAGCGCCCATGACTTAATCCTTTGCCTTGGATGAGCTGCCGATTTCTAGGCGCTGCGGCACATCCAGATCACGGCTTAGCATCAGCAAAACTTGTGCAGAAGCATCTTTTAGCAGCGCTTTGTAATGATTAATGCCTCGGCTGAATAGGTTATAAATAATCACGGCGGGGATCGCCGCCACCAGCCCGGCTGCCGTGGCCAGCAGCGCTTCGGCAATGCCCGGTGCTACGGTGGCAAGATTGGTGCTTTTGCTGGCCGCAATGCCGATAAAGCTATTCATAATTCCCCACACCGTGCCAAACAGCCCCACAAAAGGCGCGACTGATCCTATGGTGGCCAACAGGCCGATGCCCTGAGTCATTTGGCGAGCTTTTTGCGCCATGATTTGTTCCTGACGAAATCCTGCCCGCTCTTTTAGCGTTTGCGTGGCTGCGCCTTGATGGGAAAGCGCCAGCTCTTCTTGCACATCGTTTAGTAAAAGCTGTGCCAAAGCTTGCTTAGGCGCAGCGGCGGTGCGGGCAATAGCATCGGCTAAAGATGCAGATTGCTTGAGCAAGGCAATGGCGCGATCAGCTTCTTTGCGTGCATAAAACAGCGCCGAGCCTTTAACTAACAGCACTACCCAAGTGGCGAGCGAGGCAAAAATTAGCCCGATCAATACGCTTTTAACCACATGGTCGGCAGCATAAAACATCCCAAGTGGCGACATATCCGCAGGCAGCAAGGCCGTGAGTGGCGCGCTGGCCGGAGTGGCAGCCATTGCGGTGTGGCTGAGCAACAAGGCTGCAATACAGGCGATGCTTTTGTGTGAGGCGGGTACTGTGGTTCGTTTAATAATCATATCGTTTTATGCTTATGGAATGGTTGTAAATGCTAGGGATGTAGGGGGCTTAAAATGCCTGCTGCTAGGTATTACATATACGTGTAGGGCGGGTGAAACCCGCGTCTTTATCTACCATGGCTCGCGGGTTACATCCCAATCCTATCAACTTAGAAATCTGTAACGTAGGAGCGGCTTTAGCCGCGAATTTTTGAATAAGCAGTGCCTTCGCGGCTAAAGCCGCTCCTACGAAAAACATCACATCTTCTGGTTTGGTTTAAGTTGATAGGATTTGGTTTCATCCGCCTTACAAGTGCCTGCGGTGCCGCGATCAGTGCTTAGGCACAATGCAAAAGCACGCTTCATTCGCTGCGAGCGGGGTGAGCCATACATAGTCTGCGTGGGCTAGGGCTATTTCAGCGCCTTGCTCGGCGAGCATCAATACAGTAACTGGCTGCGTGGGGGCCAGATCTTGGGCATGCAGTGGCACGCCTACATCTTTAGCGGCGTGGTAGCCGCCAGCCATAAGCAGGGCAGGGGTGGGCGCTGCGAGCAGGCGTTCGGCCATGCGGCGATCACGCTGCTGCTGTACAGCAATCATGGATAGTAATTGTGGTGTTGCAATTTGATTGTCGTGCATTTCACGCACAATGGTTTCGATCTTAGCCCTTACCGCAGGCTGGCCTGAGCGCTCGCCTGTCAGCAGCGGCTTGTTGCGATAAATGGCCTGCATTTCGGGTTTGTCTAGGTTGGCCGATAGCAGCGGATATGGTGCGTGCATCAAGCCCACGGCTAAATCACCGTATAAATCCCAATCCCACCCCCCTTGCCAATTGAGCAGCTCGGCAATGCGTTCTGATCGCACTACGGGGTTGCCTTGCAGCCACGCTTTTACTTTATCGACCTTGCTTTGTTGATCTGGATTCAGCATCTCTAGCAGCACACTGCCTTGCGGGCGTTGTTTGGCTAGGCTTTGCGCCAGCCACAGCTCGATTTGGTGATGGTAGCGATTGTCGTGTTGCTCGCCCACGACGACGCGTTGCTGCGATGCCAGCTTATTGAGCAGTTGCTCAGGCGATAAAACATCGCCGGTTTTTAAATCAATAATCTTGCCCAATTGAGCCATATCGGCGACTACGGTGGGTTTGGCTGGGGGAAGCGAGGTGCAGCTGATTAAAAACAGGCTGCAAAGCGAGAGTAAAACTTTCATGGAAGATGTGCTTTATTTGATGAGCTGCGGGGTGTTTTTTGCAGAAATTGCCAATGGCTACGGCATATTGTATTCGTAATGATTATCACCTTCAATGTTTATTGATAATCAATCTCATGCTCAAATGACAAATGGGCATGAATTGCCCTATAAAAATAATGGCTTAATAGCTGGGGAAGATAAGCAGGAGAGATCGGCTATTCAGCCGTGAAACTATGGGCTTAGCGTAGAAAAACACCGCTAAAATTGCTAAATGAGGGCTAAAAATTACTTTTTAAGGTAGTAATCCGCGTGGAGATTCGCTCTGCAAGCGGCGGTTAAGGATATAATCGCGGGTTAATCTATGAACGACTGAGCCCTTTTCCCATGAGCACCACGCCTAAAGAACTCGCAAAAAGTTTCGAACCCGCTGAGATCGAAAGCCGCTACTACCCAGAGTGGGAGAAAGCCGGTTACTTTCAGCCAAATATGCAAAGCGCCGAATCATTCTGCATTCAACTGCCGCCACCCAATGTGACAGGTACTTTGCATATGGGCCATGCCTTCAATCAAACGATTATGGATGGCCTAACCCGCTACCATCGTATGAAAGGTGAGAACACCCTTTGGCAGCCTGGCACCGATCACGCCGGTATCGCTACGCAAATCGTAGTTGAGCGCCAGCTGGATGCGCAAGGCATCAGCCGCCATGAATTGGGCCGTGAGAAATTCGTAGAAAAAATCTGGGAATGGAAAAAAGAATCGGGTGCAACTATCACCGAGCAAATGCGCCGCATGGGTGCATCGGTAGATTGGAAGCGCGAATACTTCACCATGGACGAGCAGTGCTCGGCCACGGTTAGCGAAGTCTTTGTCAGCCTGTTTGAACAAGGCCTGATTTACCGTGGCAAGCGTTTATCTAATTGGGACCCAAAGCTGGGTACCGCGATCTCCGACCTCGAAGTAGTTTCCGAGGAAGAAGACGGCCATATGTGGCATATCAAATATCCGGTAGTGGGCAGCGATGAATTTATCGTGGTGGCCACCACCCGTCCTGAAACCTTGCTCGGCGACGTAGCCGTAGCGGTGAATCCAGACGACGAGCGTTTTACTCATCTGATCGGTAAAACACTGTCCTTGCCACTGACCAACCGTGAAATCCCCGTCATTGCCGACGATTATGTGGATGCGGCTTTCGGTACCGGCTTGGTGAAAATCACCCCAGCGCATGACTTTAACGATTACCAAGTCGGTAAGCGTCATAACACCCAGCTGATTAATGTGATGAGCTTGGAAGCCACGATTCTGGCTAAAGCGCAGGTATTTAGCTTTGATGGTGATGCACTGGGCAGTATTGATTTACCTGCGGCTTATGCGGGTTTAACGGCTCTGGCCGCGCGTAAAGCGATGCTGGCTGATCTAGATGCGCAGGGCTTATTGCTCGAAACAAAAAAACACAAGTTGATGGTGCCACGTGGTGATCGTACTGGTTCGGTGATTGAGCCTTTGCTGACCGACCAGTGGTTTATGGCCATGAGTAAGGCAGATGAAACCGGCCAAAGCATTACCGAAAAAGCCTTGCAAGCTGTGGCGGATGGTGAAGTTAAGTTTGTGCCAGAAAACTGGGTGAACACTTACAACCAGTGGCTGAATAATATTCAAGACTGGTGCATTAGCCGTCAGCTATGGTGGGGGCATCAGATTCCGGCTTGGTACGATGAAGACGGCAAAGTTTATGTAGCCCGTAATCAGGCCGAAGCAGAATCACAAGCGCCGGGCAAAACACTGCGCCGTGATGTGGATGTGCTCGATACTTGGTTTAGCTCGGCACTGGTGCCATTCTCTACCTTGGGTTGGAAGCCCGGCCAAACCACCCCTGAGCTGGAAGCATTTTTGCCTTCATCGGTGCTGGTCACGGGCTTTGACATTATTTTCTTCTGGGTAGCCCGGATGATTATGATGACCAAGCACTTCACCGGCAAGGTGCCGTTTAAGCATGTGTATATCCACGGCTTGGTGCGGGACGGCGAAGGCCAGAAGATGTCTAAATCGGAAGGCAATGTGCTGGATCCGGTTGATCTGATCGACGGGATTGATTTAGAAACGCTGTTGGAAAAACGCACTTCCGGCCTGCGTCGCCCAGAAACCGCGCCTAAGGTGGCAGCTAAAACCAAGAAAGAATTCCCAGAAGGCATTCCAGCTTTTGGTACCGATGCACTGCGCTTCACCTTTGCATCGCTAGCAACTTTGGGCCGCAGTATTAATTTTGATCAGCATCGCTGCGAAGGCTATCGCAACTTCTGCAATAAGCTGTGGAATGCCACCCGTTATGTGTTGATGAATGTGGAAGGCAAAGACGTAGGGCAGGATGAATCCTTGCCGTTGGAATACAGCTTTGCCGATCAGTGGATGATAGGTCGCTTGCAGCAGGCAGAGCATGATGTCACTACCGCGCTGGATACCTTCCGCTTCGATTTGGCGGCTCAGGGCATTTACGAATTTGTTTGGAACGATTACTGCGACTGGTATATCGAGCTGGCTAAGGTGCAACTACAAACCGGCAACGAAGCGCAGCAACGCGCAACTCGCCGCACCTTGGTTCGCGTATTAGAAACCACATTGCGTATGGCTCACCCGATTATTCCGTTTATTACTGAAGAGCTGTGGCAGGTTGTGGCTCCCTTGGCGAACGCTAAGAAAACTGAATCCATCATGGTGGCCGACTGGCCGGTGGCGGATTTAAGCAAGGTGAACGATGCGGCTAACGCGCAGGTTGAAAGCTTAAAAGCACTGGCCTTTGCCGTGCGTAATCTGCGCGGCGAAATGGGCTTGCCACCATCGCAAAAAACACCGTTATTGCTGGAAGGCGGCGAAGAGCTGCAGCAGTACGCCGCTTACTTAGTGCCATTAGCCAAGCTTGCCAGCGTAACCATCGTGGCTAAATTGCCTGAAGACGATGCGCCGGTGGCGGTTGCGGGTAGCACGCGTTTAATGCTGAAAGTAGAAATTGATAAAGCAGCAGAATCGGCGCGTTTAACTAAAGAAATCGGCAAGCTCTCTGAGAATCTGGAAAGAATCAAAGCGAAGTTTGAAAAGCCGGGTTATCTAGATAAAGCGCCT
>JAPLQI010000078.1 GCA_026399755.1 Pseudomonadota bacterium | reverse complement strand
CAAAAGGTGGAATATCAGCACGCACCCCAGCAATCAAAGACCCACGGGCTTTAATCGTATCTAGCAAATCCGCATGAGACACCAAGCTGGTCAACGCAAACAAGGTAGCAAGCAAAAATTTATTCATTTTTAAATCCTATTGAGGTCTATTGAACGCGTAAGCCAGCCAGTATTGCACCAGTACATAAGCTTTCGCTAATTTTATGCGTTTGAAATATTTTAACAATAGGGGATAAATCGCAGGTATAGCTACCTATGCGTAGTGCTAGCAGGACTGCCGGGCTTAGACGGCTCGTAGAAAAATAGCATGGTTGAGGCCAGATTTTGCCGAACTTGCAGCGCCAATCAGCTTATTTTGCAGCAGACTGATGCCAAGGGAGGCAAGCCTGCTGATGGGGGTTTAAAGCGACAATATAAAAAACCAAGGCGTGAAGCCTTGGTTTTTTATAACACGAATGCGTAGAAACACCCGTTCGCGAAGAGACTAAAGTCAGGACTTAATAAAACTTCGAATCTGCCCCAGCAACTCTTCTTCCTGATATGGCTTACCTAAGAATGCATTGACCCCCAGCTCGAATGCGTAATTCTTATGCTTATCTGCGGTGCGCGAGGTAATCATGATAATAGGGATATGCTTAGTCCCCTCATTGGCCCGCACATTTCGAGTCAGCTCAAAGCCATCCATACGCGGCATTTCGATATCCACCAGCATCACAGCAGGAATCACATCAGATAGCTGCTGCAAGGCATCCAAACCATCTTTAGCGGTTAATACTTGGAAGCCTTCACGCTCCAGCAAGCGGCCGGTGATTTTGCGTACTGTCAGCGAGTCATCCACCACCATCACCAGAGGCGTCGTTTTAAGCACTTCAGGAATCGTTTGCACCGCACTACGTGTTTCACCGCGAGCCAAGAGGGTCAGTGGGTTCATAATCATCACCACATCACCATTACCCAATACGGTAGCGCCAGTAACACCAGGTATCCGTGCCAGCTGCGGCCCAATGGTTTTCACCACGACTTCCTGATTTCGTACCAGCTCATCCACATGCAGCGCCATACGGCTGCTACCACTACGCAGCAACATAATGGTGTTGTAACGCTTTTGCTCAGGTACAGATTTTGCGTCGCCTAATAGCCGAGGAAAATAAGCAAATGGATAACGGTGATCCATCCACTCTTGAAAACGATTCTCGTAAATTCGCTCTAAAGCGACCAGCTTAATTTCTTGTACCTGCTCGATCATGCCCGAAGGAATCGCAAATTGCTGCCCACCCGCCTTTACCAGCACCACTTGAGTGACGGCAAGGGTTAAAGGCAGGTAAATGGTAAAGGTTGTCCCCACACCCGCTTGGCTGGATACATCAATGCGCCCGCCCAAATCACCTAATTTATTTTTCACCACATCCATGCCAATACCACGGCCAGAAAGTGGGGTCAGCATATTGGCCGTACTGATGCCCGGCTCGAAAATCAGCTCGGTCACCATTTGATCGCTGGCATTGCTGCCGAGCAGGCCATGCTCTAAGCCCTTAGCACGCAATTTTTCGAGATCTAAGCCCTGACCGTCGTCTTTAAGGATCAGCACCAATTCATTGCCTTCTTGGCGCACTTCAACTTGTACTTCACCAAACTCTGACTTACCTAAGGCAATTCGCTGCTCGGTGCTTTCTAGCCCGTGATCGATGGCGTTGCGCAACATATGCTCAAACGGCGACATCATTTGATCCAGCACCCCGCGATCAACCTCTACACGGCCACCTCGCAGCTCCAAGTTCACTTTCTTGCCGACTTCCTTACCGGTCTGACGAGTCAGGCGGTAGAGGCGATCAGACAAGCTGCTAAACGGCACCATGCGCACACGCATCAAGCTTTGTTGCAGCTCTTTGGTCATCCGTGCCTGTTGCGTCAGCGCAGCAGTAGAATCATCGTGATTTTTCAGCAAGTTTTGCTGGATGGTGGCCACGTCGTTGACGCTTTCGGCAATAAAACGAGTCACTTCTTGCAAGCGGGTAAAGCGATCGAATTCGAGCGGATCAAAGTTGGCTTCATGCCCTTCCTGGATCTTGGCCTGCATTTGTGTTTCGGCCTGGATTTCCATTTCACGCAATTGGCTACGCAGGCGGTTGACGTTTTCAGTCAGATCCAGCAAGGAAACTTTCATGGTCAGCATTTCGGCTTCGATGCGCGACCTTGCGATCGACACTTCACCAGCCTGATTCACCAACTGATCCATCAACTCAGATTTAACCCGAATGGTCGTGCCGCTTTCGATATCACCTTGATTATGCGGCACAGCTTTAACTTCTGGAGCGGGCTGTTTAACGCCTTTTAACTCGTCTGATAGGGTTTGAATTAACTCAAAATCGGCATCCAAGGCATCTAATAATGCGGAAGAATAATGCGTGCCCGCCGCCAACAAACGGCTTTCCATTTGGTGGGTCACTTCACCGATCCGCATGGCACCGGCCATCCGTGCGCTGCCCTTAAAGGTATGCAAGAGCCGCTTCAAAGCATTTGCGGCTTGCTGGACTTCATCAGGCAAGCGCAAACCGCGCAATGAGGCGCTGATTTGCTCCATAAGCTCATCGGCTTCTTCAATAAACACCGGCAGCAGTTGCTCATCAATATCATCGGCCTGCTGGCTGTCTAGCTCGACTTTACGCTGCGCATCATGCTTATCCATGAGCTGCTCAATCGGCGTCAGCGATTCCATATCCAAGAGCTCAATCGCGATATTTTCTTCTAGCGGCAAGCTCGGCTCAGCAAGCGCATTCATCGCGACTTCGCTAGCCTCTAATGCACGCTGCTGCTCCAACAAAGCATTCAAGTCAGCAAGATGATCATTGATACTGTTATCGTTAAGATCCACGAGCAGCTCATCAGCTTGCTCTAGGGGGATATCATCCAGCGCGACGGGCTGATCAACAGCCTCAATCGTGTTGGATTCAAGCTCATCCTGCGAAACAGGCGCGGTGGCTTCAAGCTCAATAGCGGCGCTATTGAGTAACACATCGCTCACGGCAACAGTATCGCTAAGCTCGGCAACAGGTGCATCCAATGTCAATTCAATCTCTGAGCTTGCCTGCTCACTCAGCTCAAGGGAGTGGTCCTGCACATCGGCAAGATCGACTACATCGGCATCGAGCAGAAGCTCTGGCGCATTTAAGTCGGCATCCGCCAGCTCAAGATCTAAGACGCTATCTGCTGGCTCAGCCAATTCATCCAAGGAAATTTCAAAGGTTTCTGCCTGCAAATTTTGCAGGGCAAGAATCTCAGCTTCCGCAAAGCCTGGTGTTTCTAAAGCAAAGATCGAAGCCAACATGCTGGCAATACGATCCACGGCCTGATCGAGGGCGGGCGTTTGGCCGATGACCGTTTCGCCCATTTGCTGTACCGCATGCTCCAAGGTATAAGCCAGCTCACCCAAGCTGCGGAAACCAGCCGTCGAGGCAATCCCACCGAGAGTGTGCGCCGCCAAGAGGTACTGAGCTGGGTGGCTATTTTTACCCGCTTGTAATGTCTGTAAATACTGTGCCGCTTCGTCGCAAAATAGCGCAAACAACGTAGCAGACACCGTTACCGTGCCTATCGTCACCTCGTCGCTTGGGCTATCACCTGCCAGCGATACGCTGATATGTTCATCAAGAAGACTTGGAGCTGCATCAAGCTGAGCTTTTAATTGCTCTGCTGCGGCGATTAAATCGCTGGCTTCAACCTGCGCCACCCCATCATGGCTCAGCTGTTGCACCCATGTCGAAAATGCAGCATGCGCTTGGGCAAGTAATTGCAATAAACCAGGCGTCGCTGATTTCTCAATTTGCATGAGTTTATTCAGCAGCTGCTCTATCGCCCAAGCAACTTGAGCTAAATGATTCAGCCCCACCATCCGGCCACTGCCTTTTAGTGTGTGAAAGCTACGACGTAAAGTGGTTAAGGCTTCCCTATCATGCGGTGTTTGCTGGCATAGCTGTAATTGCTCAGCCACATTGCTCAAGACCTCGCCTGCTTCTTCTAAGAAGACTTCCAATAGCTCCGCATCCACGGCGGCATCAGAAAGTGGCAAAGGTTTACTTGGATCAGGCTGCACCTTAGGCTGCGGCGCTAAAGGCGCGGCATCGAGTAGAGGCTCGTCTTCTAGCTGTTCAAGCTCATTTGGCAAGGTCGCAACCGGCAGTTCGCCAGTCAGCCTAGCGATCATCGGTAAGAGCGAGGCAGCCTCGTCTCTATTTTGTGCAATGCTGTCGATATAAAAACCGAGACTAGATAAGCCTTCGGCCAATAATTCTAATTCTGCTTGACCTGGGAGCAACAACTCGCTGTGGGTAAATTGCTCAATGCGCTGTTGGCAGCGTTGTAATAACTCAACCGCTTGATGCTTCTCTAGCATCAGCAATGCACCCTGAATCTGGCGCAAATTCGGATCGATTTTGCTTAACTCTCGATGATCATCTGGCTGACGAAACCACGCATCAAGAATGTCTTCAACCATCTGCAAGTTACTACGCATTTCATGCGCCAGCTGTGCTTGCAACAGCCGCTCTTGTGCTTGCCGAGTAATCTCATCCAGATGAGGAACTTCATTCTTGAGCGATGGGTTGAGTAAGCGCTGACACATAGCCGCTACTTGCTCAGGAAAATCATCGGCGATCAAGGGATAAATCGCTAAGCAGTTATCTAACAATAACAAGGCCGTCGCTACTTCTAACGCTTGTGCATCACTCAGCGTCTGGTCCTGCAAAGCCTGAACCGCTTGGATTAGAGTGGACCACAGCTGATCTAAGCCAGGAATGGCTAAGGGCATAGCGCGTTCGGCGAGGGGCCGCAAATCAGCTAAAAACGCATTTAACCGTTCATATTGCCCCGAGCTAATCCTGCCCCAGCTCTCTTTGCAACCATCCAAATCTTCACGCAAGCTGCGTGATAGCAAGAGGCGAAACTCTGCGGCGGGAGAGAGTAAATCCTCATCTCCCACGGGTAATAAGCTATCCAGCGCAAAGGTTTTGCGTAACGCCAAAGCCAGCGGACTCGCTGTTTTAAGCATTAATAGTGCATATAAAATATCGCGATATAAGCGCTCGGCCACTTTACCCGAGCCATCACTCAAGCGACGCAATTGCATATTCAGCCGCATGATTAACTGCTTCAAATCTACATCGAGATCAACTTGCTCCTGCTGACGGCTTAAACCATCAAGCAAACCTGCTGCTGCCCACCAAAAATGGCGCGCAATAGCGGTAGATTGAGTGGCAGCAATTTCTGCCACACCTTTGGCCATTGAGCTGGCCGCAGTAGGATCATTACTCATCCAACTCAGCAACGCCGCTTCAAAACGTTGCCGCCGTAAACGAATGAACGCATTTGCTTCCGCCTCGGGCAAAGCATGCGAAGGCAAGCCCTTAGGTAGAACGAGCTCAGGAAGCTGAGGAAAAAATAACTCAGCACCGCTATCAGATGCTTGGCGCAAAGCCGCCATTTTTTTAAAACTAGGCAGTAGCCTCAGTGGCTGGTTTGGCGCGCCTACGGCGATTTGCTCTAGGTAGTGGCTAGCCTCAACTATCGCTCTTTGAATAATCGCCAGCGTGTCCTCGTTGATTTCATCCACAGCCAAGATCTGCTCTATTTCTTCACAAAAACGAGCGAGACCCGTCAACTCAACCATTTGCACTGCGCCATAAGCTTGGTGCAAAAAAGTTCGAGCATGCTTCAGCAGCGCGCTATCCTTGGTCTCACCAAATTGAGCCAAAGCGTGTGACGCTTTTTGTAAAGTTTGCTCGATTTCGCTCTTAACCCAGACCAGAGAGCCCAGATCGAATTCGGTATGCGCGCTCATTTAAAGCCTATTTTCAAGTGACACTTAAAGGTAATTCAAAGGCACGCTGGGAGGATCAGGGCTTTACCCTGAACCATCCCGCAATGCCATGACCAAAAACCGGCTTAAAGCTTAAAGCCTGATGCAGAATCTTTCAGCTCTTGCGCCAAGGAGGTGAGCTGACCCACCGCCACAGCGGATTGCTTCGTGCCTGCCGTGGTTTGCTCGGTAATTGCCAAAATATCCCGCATAGAAACGTTCACCTTACTTGCCAGTAAAGTTTGATCCTCTGTTTCATGCGCAATCGATTCAATCAAACGCGCCAAATCACGAGAAACTTGACCAATCTCGGTCAGTGCTCTACCCGCCGCATCCGATAATTTTGCCCCTTCAACCACACCCTGAGTGGAAACCTCCATCGCCGCTACCGCATCATGGGTATCGGTCTGAATCGTTTTCACAATCGCGCTAATCTGCTTGGTCGCCTCACCCGAGCGCTCCGCCAATCGCTGTACTTCCTCGGCAACGATCGAGAAGCCTCGGCCTGCATCACCCGCAGCTGCCGCCTGAATCGCCGCGTTCAAAGCCAAGACGTTGGTCTGTTCGGTAATGTCAGAAATCAATTCAACAATTTCACTAATTTCTTGTGAGCTTTCACCCAAGCGCTTAATCCGCTTCGCCGTTTCCTGAATCTGCTCGCGAATATCGCCCATACCCTTAATCTGATTCTGTACCGCCTCTGCGCCCTTCTCAGCAGCCATCAGGGATGATTGCGCCACGTTCGCGGATTCGGCAGCATTACTCGATACACCACGAATCGAAGTCACCATTTGCTCAACTGTGCTATTGGTGCCTTTAATTTCTGCAGATTGACGCTCGGCAGCGGCCAATAACTCATCCGAAATACCTTGAGCTTCTTGCGTCGCAGAGGTTACCTGCCCTGTAGCGCGGTTAATCTTGGTAATCAGCGAGCGCAGCTCTTCAATCGTATAGTTAATCGAATCGGCAATGGCGCCCGTCAAATCTTCAGTGACCGACGCACGCACAGTCAAATCACCGTCGGCCAAATCGGCCATTTCATTCAGCAAACGTAAAATAGCTTCCTGATTCTTTTTGTTTTCGCCTTCCAATACCAAACGACGGCGCACTGCTTCCTGGTTAAACACAGAAACTAATTGGTACAAAGCGAATAAGGCCACCACAATGAAAGTAATCTGCAATACACCCGTTACTAAACTACCCGAGGTGTTTTCATATGCGTCTGCTAGTTTACTTGTATCTTTTAGTAGCGTTTCTGAATCAGAAACAATACTTTGGCTGGCCATCCGAGAGCTAACCAAAGGCTGCATATTTTTAGAGAAAGAGGTAATAACCACTTCAAAATCACGGAAGCGTTTACTAATTTCCTTTAATTTCTCAATAGCGGCCGGATTGCTAATCGCATGAATTTGCAAATCTGGATTTTGCCCATCCTGAAATGCCGTAATGATTTCATCAAATAAAACGGAATCTTTACCCAATAAAGACACCACTTCAGGGTTGATCAGATCATCGCCAAAAACCGTATTGGAGTTTTTCGCCATCCGCTGAGACAACATCGATAGATGCTGCGCGTATTCCAAATCGTGAGCAGAGCCGCCATTGGCCGCCAACATTTTGGCAAATTCCTGAGTATTTTCCAGCAGCATGGCATCATTTCGGTTAATTGCTAATACCGATTGCCCAATCGTCACCAAAGCTTTTTCTTGCTTAAGAATCGTGTCCACAGTAGGGCGGGCAGCATTACTACTAAACGATTTTTTCCACGTGGTATTGATTGAGTTAATGAGCTGATAGGGATCATGTGCGAGTAAACCAGCCAACAAGCCACCGCTCGAGAGCTGCTTCAAATTGTCATCAAAACGGATATATGCATCTTTCAAAATAGGAAAGGCTTCTGCCTTACCCTGTACGGCCTGCGTTGAGGCGCGGGCAATACGCTGCGAAAGCATCTGCATTTCAGTTGAAACAGCACGACGCTCCGCGTTGAAAGATGAGGCTTGGAAAGCAAAAAACGCTGTCACAATAAATAGGGCCGCAGAAAGCAACATAAGCGCCAGCAAAATAGCCATTTGCTGACGAATTGGCAGCAGGCCAATCAAAGGCAGAGGTTTCTTTACCTGTGATTCGTCCGCTTCTGGCAGGCTCAGCTTCGCCATAATCCATGTTGTTTTAGCCGGCTCGTAATTTGAACTCGCCGCAACAGGGGCTGCCTGTTTTCTTCCGGAAAAAAGGCGTTTTACGCCATCCAGATTCAGTGCCATTGTGTATTACTCCCAATCCTGTATCTATTTTTATGGCGGCTAATCAGCAGACCACATCTACACCCGCACTACAAAATAATGTATTGGCAAAATAATTTAGAGTTCTAGTTAAAACTGAGATTTCTCGAAATTTTACCGAACATTTTTATATTGGGATGCTACGTTTTTCAATGGCCAGCTATATTTGGCCTGTTTGTAAAAAAGCAGGCTGTGCAACTAAAGCCTGAATATCTAAACATCGCCAAGAAACACCCGCCGCATCGCGATAGGCATCTCCCGTCCAAGCGGATGAGCGCGCCAGCTGCGCATCAGGCGTTAAATCAGCCAAATGCTTTAAACCCAGCATACGATCAACTAAAACAGCACAATGCAATATATGCCGAGGATGCAATAACAATAATCTTGCTGCGGGGGTAGCCGCTAAGCTCCCCAAACCAGTAAATGCCGCTAAATCACTGACACTCACTAAATTACCACGCAAATTGGCCACACCTTTAAACCATGAATGGACTAAGGGAACAGGCGAAATCGCCGGTAAAGGCATGACCTCAGCCACATCTGATAAATCAAGCAGCCAATTTTCTCCACCAATTCTCACGCCTAAACGAGCGTCAACTTGAGCGGTTGCCGCGACGCTTTTTAATCGCGCCATTACCCCTTCTTGATAATCACGCAGGCTAATTCGTTTGGCCATGATGTTTCCGCTTAAAAAAAAGCTTCAATTTAACTACACACAAAATCACTTGCAAAAAGGCAGCAAAATTCGAGATGGAAATAGCGATTTTGAAAGGCTATTTCATAGCATAACTCGATCTTTACGAATGAAGCACATTCGCACCTTACATGCTTTTTGAGGACCTATTGATTTTTTTAAAACAGCCCGCAATTTTAATTGATTCACGACAGGTTTTTTTATAAAGCTGCAATTTTAGAAAGTAATTCCTGCTGGTCAATAGGCTTAACTACATATTCCACTGCGCCTTGACGACGGCCCCAAACCATATCTGTTTCTTGGTTTTTAGAGGTGCACATAATAATTGGAATATGCTTGGTTACCTCATCACGGCTAATGGTACGTGTGGCTTGAAAACCATTCATGCCCGGCATCACCACATCCATCAGAATCAAATCTGGCATCAATTCTTTCACTTTTGTCACGGCTTCTTCCCCAGACTCCGCAGTCATTACCTGAAAACCATTTTTAGTGAGTAATTCACCCAAAAAATGGCGTTCAGTTGGAGAGTCATCGACGATCAATATTTTTTTAATACTCATTGCTATCCTACCCATAGTCAAACGCTGCGAATATGTGCAGCAACAGCCAACAACAGGCTGTCTTTAGTAAAAGGCTTAGTTAAATACTCATCAGACCCAACCATTCTCCCTCGAGCACGATCAAATAAACCATCTTTCGAGGAGAGCATAATAACGGGAGTCGTTTTATAACGCGGGTTCTTTTTAATCAGCGAGCAAGTTTGATAACCATCGAGCCTTGGCATCATCACATCAACAAAGATCACATCAGGTAAGCGATCACTGATTTTAGCCAAAGCATCAAAGCCATCTTCTGCAAGAATGACCTCGCAACCCGCTTGCCCCAAAAAAATCTCCGCACTTCTACGTATGGTATTGCTGTCATCAATCACCATGACTTTTACCCCGGCGAGCGTTGACATTCCTTTATCCCCTTATAGTTAGCAGATTTTCAAGTATGGTTTTATCAGAGATTGGCAAAACTATTTATGATTTGCCGCAGTATATGCGTCCTATTTTATCTGCAAGCGTCCCCATAAGAAATAAAGTGTTTTTCTCTGATGGAGCTAGCTGCCCCAGCAAGCGGGGTCGAAATGCTTTGTCGCAAAAATAATAGGCCAATACTAAGACAATACAAAGAAGTAGCGATACAGAAAAAAAAGAAACCCCAGTCTGAGCAGGCATCGACTGGGGCCGTATAGGCTCTGGCACGTTGCCAGAGCACCCGCTCAGGGAGGAAAAAGCGGGAGGTGCAGGGGCGCACCTAGAATCAAGATAGAACGCTGGCATAAAACTGCAAGCCAGATTAGTCCCCGTCTATCAGATCTGATTTGTCATTAGAATGATCCGCTTCATTATTAAGTAGCTCTGTCTGATAATTCATGGCATCAAACCAGCCGCCAACCACTTTTTCGGCTACATCTACACCTAGCTTCTTAGAGCTGGAGAATAGCTGCACCGTAATCATGGCTTCGTCAGCAAACTCTGCTTCGACCTTACGCAAAATGGCAATTTGATCTTGACGATTCAATTTGTCGCATTTGGTCAAGATGCAGTGAATTGGCTTGCCCGTTGGGCGAAACCAGTCGAGCATTTGACGATCTAATTCAGTAAGCGGACGGCGAGAATCCATAATCAGGACCAGACCGATTAAGTTAGTTCGCCTTACTAGGTACTGGCTAAGCAATTTTTCCCAGTGTTGTCTTACTGACACAGGTACTTCAGCGTAACCATAACCTGGCAAGTCAACCAATCGGTTGTTGGCATTACCAAATTTGAAATAGTTGATATGTTGAGTACGGCCCGGTGTTTTAGAAACAAAGGCAAGCCGCGTATGGTTAGCCAGTGTATTAATAGCACTGGACTTGCCGGCGTTGGAGCGTCCGGCGAATGCAACTTCCATACCGTCAGCCGGAAGAGCCTTCAGGTCATTGACGGTTGTCAGGAATTGCAAGCCTTGGAAAAGCGACATTGGGTAACCACTGTGGTTTGTGAACGGGTCTTGTTATAGAATACCAGCATTTGAATGATCGTCGGCCGGTTCAGCCCTGCCACACTGCACTTTTGAGGATAAATGCTTATGCGCCGCGCGCCTGTTGCAGCAATCATTGCCACGCTATTCATCGTAGCTCCGACCGCATTTGCCGCTGGCGGCACTAAAGCAGATCCGGCAAAAGGTAAACAATTAGTCGAGCAAGTCTGTGCGGCCTGTCATGGTGTGGATGGCAATAGCGCTGCATCTGCCAATCCTAGCCTTGCTGGCCAGCATCCTGAGTACATTGTAAAACAATTGAACGAATTCAAGTCTGCCAAACGTAAAAATCCCGTGATGATGGGAATGGCTGCACCTTTATCACCTGCAGATATGGCCAATGTGGCGGAGTATTTCTCTACTCAACAAGCCAAAGATCGTGGCGCGTCTGACAAAGCCTTGATCGAAGCCGGTAAGAAAATCTATCGCGGCGGCATTATGGCGAAAGGTGTGCCCGCCTGTATGGCCTGTCACGGCCCATCAGGAGCAGGGATTCCTGGGCAGTATCCACGTATGGGTGGCCAACACTCGGCTTATACCTTGTTGCAGCTCAACACTTTCCGCAGTGGTGAACGCAATAATAATGAGGTAATGAAAGATGTAGCCGCCAGATTATCTGACGCAGAAATCAAGGCCGTTGCTGAATACATCCAAGCCTTACATTAATTGAAGATCTGACAAAGGTTTTCTGTGATAGAAAACCTTTGTGTCTTTTTACTTACCGGAACTTTATTCGGTATCTGGGCTCTTTTAATAACTACAAAATACCTGTAGCGATGATTGATCCCTAAAACAAGGGGCCTTCCGCCCCTTTTTGAATTCTATGACACCCAAAACTTCCTTTCTAAAAGCACTGTACGAGTTGTTTTCGTCAATGCGATTTGCCGTAAGCCTGCTGACTATCCTCGCAATCTCATCGATTATTGGCACCGTTTTAAAGCAAAACGAGCCTTACGCTAATTATAAAATCGAGTTTGGTGAGTTTTGGTTTCAAGTTTTTCACCCACTCGGCTTATTTGACGTCTATCACAGCGCTTGGTTTTTGCTGATTCTCACCTTCTTAGTGCTCTCCACCAGCCTGTGTATCTGGCGTCAATTGCCTGGGATTTGGCGCGATGTGCGTGGTTATCGAGAAAACGCCAGCAGCAACTCCTTACGCCTGATGTCGCATCATGCCGAACTAGCCACCGAATTGCCCACCGAAGAAGTCATCGATGTGCTCGCGAATCGTGGCTTTCGCAGCCGGATTAAGGAAGAAAATGGCCATGTACTGATTGCCGCCAAAAAAGGTAGCTTTCAGCGCCTCGGCTATTTATTTGCTCATGCCGCCATTGTAGTGATTTGCGTTGGTGGCTTGCTCGATGGCAATGTGCCGCTCAAGCTCACCGAGCTATTTGGCTTTAAAACACCAGAAATGCGTGATTTACCCCAAAGCAAAGTGCCTGAGCAAAGCCGCTTGCCTGCAGATAATTTATCTTTCCGAGGCAACGTCACCCTGCCCGAAGGCTCGATTGCCGATGTGATTTTCTTAAATGCAGGCCAAGGCTATTTTGTACAAGAGCTGCCCTTTGCCCTGCGCTTAAATAAGTTTTATATCGAGCATTACTCCACAGGCCAGCCCAAACTCTTTGCCAGTGATATTGACTTACTCGATAAAAAAACGGGCAAAGTGCTACGCAGAGCCAAAATCGAAGTCAATAAACCGCTCATTTATAATGGCGTAGCCGTTTATCAAGCTAGCTTTGGTGATGGCGGCTCCAAGCTTGGCATGCGACGTTGGGATTTAAACACCCACACCGCCCAAGCGCTCAATGCACAATCGCAAAGCAGCCAGGCCATTCAAATTAATGGCCAGCCCTATCAATTAGAAATGGGCGATTTCCGCGCATTTAATATTGAAAACATGGGTAAAGTCGCCAATAACGCCATGGCGGTCAGTAAATTTGCTCAAGCCATGGCTTCAGCTCAAGCGGTGCAAAGCGAGCACAATCTAAAAAATATCGGCCCATCGATTCAATTTAAATTGCGCGATAAAAATGGCCAAGCTACCGAGTACCTCAATTACTTTGCTCCTTTCTTTGAAAAAGGCGCTGGCTATGCGGTTACAGGGATGCGAACGACCGTCGCCGCTCCTTTCCAATTTATCCGCATTCCGCTCGACGCCCAGATGGAAGCCAAAGCCTTTATGCGCTTACGGGCAACGCTGTTGGATAAATCACTGTATCCAGAAATTGCGCGCCGAACCGCTGCCAAAGCGTTTCAGAGTGGCGGCATTTCTAAAGACGGTGAAGCCCAATTTAGAGATGTCACCCTCGGCGTGCTGACTCGCTTTAGCGAAGGTGGCTTCCCTGCCATAGAAAGTTTCCTCGATGACAAAGTGCCCAAAGATCAGCGCCAAACCGTCGCCCAAACTTATATCAAGATATTGCAAGGTACGGTGATCGATGCGATGGATGTGGCGCAAGGGCAAGCAGGTCTGCCTGTGCTGCCGATTGATGAAGCACAATATCGTTTTCTGATGGATAGTCTGGTTGCAATCAGTAGCTTGTTTGAATACGGCCCGCCAGTCTGGCTAGAAGCGGATCGCTTTGAAGAAGTGAAAGCCAGTGGCTTTCAAATTACCCGCGCGCCCGGCCAAAATATTGTTTATCTAGGCTCTCTATTATTGGTAATTGGCATTTTCTGCATGTTTTATATTCGTGAAAATCGCGTTTGGGTCCGCCTTGCTGGCGGAAAAACCTTAATCGCCATGAGTAGTAATCGCAAAAACTCAGATTTGGATCGAGAATTTACCGAGCTCCGCGCAGATCTGGCTGCAAAAGGAAAAACACTATGAGCATCTCTAAACCTCGTTTATCACCGTTAGACATGCTATTTACTGCGGTGATTATTGTCGCTGGGCTGTTTGCCTATAAGCAATATGCTGCCTTTATGGATTATTACGAAGAAGGCATCTTGCTGGCTACCGTGGCCGCGCTGGTCTGGTTTGGCCGATTTTGGCCTGCCATGCGATTGTTTTTTCCGATCAGCGCACTTTTCGCTTTAGCTGGTATTGGCTTGTATCAGGGCCAACTTGCCAATGGGCAAAGCGTCTTTTGGCTTAAATATATCCTCTCCAGCCAATCGGCCGTGATGTGGATGTGTGTGTTGTACTTGCTTGCTACGCTAATGTACTGGCTGGGAATGTTGCGCCGCTCCAACACTGCGCTCGATATCGCCAGCAAGCTGACTTGGGCTGCGGCCTCTGCAGCGCTCATCTCCAAACTAGTGCGCTGGTATGAAAGCTATTTAATTGGCAGCGATGTAGGGCATATCCCAGTCTCAAATTTATACGAAGTTTTTATTCTGTTTTGCCTGATTACCACCCTGATGTATTTGTACTACGAGCAAAAATTCAAAGAGCAAGGCATGGGTAAAGCCAAAACCATGGGGGCATTTGTCATGCCCATCATCTTGGCTGCCGTTGGTTTTATTCTTTGGTATAGCGTGGATCGCCAAGCGCATGAAATCCAACCCCTGATCCCTGCCCTGCAATCTTGGTGGATGAAAATCCATGTGCCGGCTAATTTTGTCGGCTACGGTGCATTTGCCCTCGCTGCAGGCCTTGGCGCTGCCCAGCTGCTGGTTTCACGCGACATTTTAGCGAGCCGCTTACCGAGCTACGAAACACTCGGCGAGGTTATGTACAAAGCCATCTCTATCGGCTTTCTATTTTTTACCATCGCTACTATTTTGGGTGCAATGTGGGCCGCCGAAGCATGGGGTGGCTACTGGAGCTGGGATCCAAAAGAAACATGGGCACTGATTGTCTGGCTCAACTACGCCTCTTGGCTACATATGCGGTTAGTGAAAGGCTGGCGTGGCAATGTGCTGGCTTGGTGGGCTCTCGTTGGCCTGCTGGTGACCAGCTTTGCCTTTATTGGTGTAAATATGTTTTTATCTGGCTTACATTCTTACGGTGGATTGTAAGTAGAATCGACTACAAGGCAGTAAAATTTTAAAGAAAATATCGCCTCCTGCATGAGCGTGCATGGAGGCGAATTGCTTTCTAATACCGCGAGTATTATGAAAGCCTAATTGCTGCCCCCCCTCCCCTTTTCTCTTTATTGCTTAATTTCCACTCCTAGCAAATGCGCTGCACAAAGCATACTCACGCATCCTCCTTCCTCTTCCCCGTAAATTTACTCTAGCTACCTAGAGATTACTGCGTAAGCATAATACTTAAGCTACTAAGTTAATCGCCAATTCTTACTACCATACACAAACAATACAAGAGATTTACTTACAATTATATTTAGCTAATATCAGTGAGTATTTGACACTCAAGCAAAGCCAAACTAGCTTGAGTTATGCATTTTCACTTACTTCACTCTTTAATACGCCCGAGGCTCCCCATGCAAGCGGCTTGGTTTGATGATCTTATCCGCTTGGTTTTAACTCGCACCGGCATCGTCATTCGCGAGCAGGATAGCCCCCTGCTAAGTAAAGAAATAGAAATTTTGAGTAGCAAGCAGCTTGGGCTCACTCCAACAGAGCTACTCATGTCCTTGCATCAAAGCAAAACAGAATCAAGCAAAGTCTGGCGCGAACTGCTCGCCCTACTCACCGTCGGTGAATCATATTTTTTCCGTGATCAGGGGCAATTTAGCCTATTGAGAGATCACATCCTGCCAGAGCTGATCGCACACAATAGTGAATCTAGACGGCTGCGCATTTGGAGTGCCGCTTGCTCATCAGGGGAGGAAGCCTATTCAATGGCCATCCTGCTTAGCCAACTACTCCCCGTGCTGGCGGCAGGCCAAAAGTGGGACATTACTATTGTGGCCAGCGATATTAATCAAGCCGTTTTAGATAAAGCCCGCGCGGGTATTTATAGTGCGTGGTCATTTCGACGCGTTGATCCCGCAGTCAAAGAAATGTACTTCACCAAGCAAGGGGATGGCTGGAAGCTTAATCAAGATATACAAAACATGGTGCATTTTTGCTATGGCAATTTGCAAGAAGATCAATACCCAAGCCTAGCCTCGGCACTGCATAATTTTGATTTAATTATTTGCCGTAATGTATTTATTTATTTTCAAGCAGAAACAGTCAATCATATCGCTAGCAAATTAGCCGCCTGTTTAAATGAGCCAGGTTATTTAATTGCAGGGCACGGTGAATTAGGCCTGCGAGGCATTAAAGGATTAGAAACCACCAGCCTTGATAATCTAGTAGTGTATAAAAAAGGCAATACAGCGCCAACACTGATCGTAAGACCCGCTATATTCAAGTCTGCACCTCCCGCCATCATTCCCATTCCAGCAGCAACCCCGATCCTCATAGCAAAGGCAATAAAATCCGTGCCCGTCTTTGCTAAATTACTGCAAGACGCTAAAACACTGGCCAATCAAGGCCAGTACGATATGGCCGCACATCATTGCCAACAGGCGATCGATATTAATCAAGACTCACCGCAGCCTCATTTTGTTTTGGCGCAAATTGCGGAGGTACAAGGAAATCGCCAAGAAAGCAAAATCATCCTTAAAAAAGCTTTATATCTAGATCACGAATTTTTACCTGCCTATGTTGAATTATTCAATATCTATATTCAAGAAGACAATAAGAAATTAGCTGAAAAAATGCTTGATAGTGCTTTGCAAATTGTGCGCAGCCTACCCGGCCATACGCCAATTCATCTTTATGAGGAAACCAGTGCTAGCGAGTTACTCATTTTATTAGAAAAATTTCAAACCAGATTATAAGTGGAGGTTTAAATAACGCGATGTATGCGAAACCAGTGCCAGTGTACAACTTACTTTATTAGAACAATTTCAAACTAGCTTATAAGCGGTGAGAGATATGGAATCATCCAGTAATTTATATTTCGTATTTAGCGTAAATAATTCTCTATATGCAATTGATGCGCTAGCGGTGAATATGACATTTAGCCTACCCGCTATTTGTAATCTGGAAGATGCTCCTAGCTATATTGCCGGAGTGATTAATTTGCGCGGCAGCATTATTCCTATTTTGGATTTAAGCCTACTCTTAGGGGGTGGCACACAAGAAAAAAATTTATCCGATGCTATTTTAGTAATACAAAGCGACAAGGCACTGATCGGCATGATTGTGAATGAAGTGCTGGATGTGATTAATATTTCTAGCGAGCAAATCGATCCTCCACCACGGCTAGAAGGAAAAAAACAGCGACATACCTCGCTGGTATTAGGAATGGCGAGGGTAGATGAACAGATCATCAGTATTCTGGATCATCGGCGCTTAGTTGATCAAGAAAGCGATCTGATGCTAGATGAGCAGCTGCATACCGATCTATATAAAACACCCGATGTGCCAAGTAATGGCGATAAAAGTGTTTATCAAAAACGCGCCGCAGAATTAATGCGCAAAGTAGAAGCCGATACTGATAACGAAACCCTGCAATTGGCGGTGGTGTTATTAGGGCAAGAATACTTTGGTATGGATATTCGCTATGTGAATGAATTTACCAAAATCAAAAACATTATTCCGCTGCCAAATTGTCCACAACATGTATTAGGCAATATGAATTTGCGCGGCAGTATTCTCACCATTATTGATATCCGCAATACCCTAGGTATGTATTCGGAAACATTTAATCACAGCGCCAAGATTGTCGTGAGCTCGGCAGGCGATATTTTGGTCGGCGTAGCCGTGAATGAGATCGACGATATTGTGCAAATCAGCCCCACCGAAGTGGTGCCCTTACCCGCGTCAACGCATCCCGATGTGCTGCGCTATGTGATGGGCACGGTGCATTACAACCAAAAAGCCATGACTATTCTTAATCTGCCGGAAATTTTAAGAAACAAAGATTTAGTTGTGAACGAGCGTTAGTAATGGTGAGGGATCACCTAAGGAGATCGTCATGTTTGAAGGATTAAAACTTAAATACAGCATTTTGCTAGGCTATGTGATGCCGCTGTTGCTGCTGATCGTGGTAGGCATCGTGGTTTACAAAAATATTAAAGTGGCAGAAGAACAATCCATCCTCGCCGAAAAAGCGGCCGAAGTGGTTGGCTTAGCCAATGAGCTGGATTTTCATTTAGTGGGCATGCAAGCCTCTGCACGAGGCATGCTACTCCTCAAAAATGATAAAGATCATGCCAATTTTCAAGAACATATCTCTGGCTATACCAAGACACTTGAAGGGCTGGAACCCATGGTGCACGACCCTAAGCAACGTGAGGTTCTAGGTAAAGTAAAGGAGCTAGGGCAGCATATTAAAGATGCCACGACCACCCAAATCAGTCAGGTGCAAGAGGGCAATACAGAAGCCGCCATTGTTGGTTTTCGTTCAGGGAAAACACTGAATATCGCCCATGATATGCGAATTGTTATCGATGAGTTTCAAAAAAGGGAAGTTGAGCTAAAAGATGAGCGCCACAAAAATGCCAGCGAGGCGTTTTCATCCCTGCTCACCACTCTCGTGTATGGCATCGTGCTGGCGGTTGTTTCGGCTATTTTGCTCGGCCTATTTGTGGCCTCACGCATTACCCGCACCATTAATGTGGCGGTCAATGCGGCCGCTACAACATCGAGTGAAATTGCCGCCACCATCGCCCAACACGAGCGCACGGCCAATCAGCAAGCGGCCATGACCAATGAGATGACCACCACGCTGGAAGAATTATCCGTTTCATCTCGCCAGTCTTCAGACCAATCGACCAATGCCGCCGATATGGCGAAAAACGCCAGCAATATGACCGAAGATGGCAATGAAGCGATACGCCAAGTGGTCGAGGCAATGGGCGGCTTGAAAGTCAAAATTGGCGCGATTGCCGAGCAAATTTTGTCGCTGTCTGAGCAAACCGGCCAAATTGGCACCATCACCGAGCTGGTAAAAGATCTCTCCAACCAAATTAATATGCTGGCCTTAAACGCCGCCGTCGAGGCCGCCCGAGCTGGCGAGCATGGCAAGGGCTTCTCGGTGGTGGCCGCTGAAGTCAGAAAACTATCGGTAGAAAGTAAAAAATCCGCCGAACAGGCCAAGGGCATTGTGTCAGGCATTCAAAAAGCCTCCGACACCACCATCATGCGCACCGAAGAAGGCACCCGCAATATCGAAACGGTGATGGGCATTGTGGCCAAGGTAAACGAGCTATTTGAATCGACTTCTGGCTTATCTAATCAGGTTTATCAAAGCTCGCAACAGGGCGCACTCAACGCCAAGCAACAAACCGCAGCCATTGCCGAGGTGGTTGGAGCCGCCAACACCATGAACGCCGGAGCCAAAGAAACCGCCGCCGGCATCACCCAAACCAAGGTCGGCATCCAGAACTTGAACGAAGCCAATAACAAGCTGAAATCGATTGTTTGATGGCAGATTATTTGCTGGAAAACAGGGATTTGCTATTACGTAGGGCGGGTGAAACCCGCGAGCGATGCTGAAAAATACGCGGGTTTCACCCGCCCTACAAAAGGCTCGATCGCCTGGGAGGTCGCATGATAGAAGATAGCGAGATGCGTGATTTATTCCGCATTGAAAGCAGTGAACACCTACAAGCGGTTGAAGATGGCTTACTGAAAATCGAGAAAAATCCTGACAATCTGCCTTTGCTAGAGGAGTTATTTCGCGAAGCCCATAGCTTGAAGGGCGCTTCGCGCATGCTAGAGCTGTACGATATCGAGCGGATTTTCCATCGCTTTGAAGATATCTTAGGTAAGGCCAGAACCGGCTCTCAACGCTTGGCCAGTGACACCATCGATGGCATGTGTAAATCGCTAGATGCCATCAGAAAGCTAGTCGATGAGGCGGTTAATGGTAGCTATTCAGATGTAGATGTCTCAGAAGTATTGGCCTCACTGCAAATGCCAGTAGCGGCCGCTCCAGTCGCCGTGGAAGCGGCCATGGCTAGCCCCGTTGAATACGACTCTATTCTTGAAACGATTCTGACCGCAGAGGCAGCGGCAGAAATTGCACCGGTGCCGGTCAGCGCTCTCCCAAGCCCCGCCCCCAGCTCAGCCGAAACCATGACCCAAAACGTTGTCGAAACCAAGGTAGATCACGGCAGGCATCTAGCCGACCCCACTCCCGCTATTCCAGAGGTTATCCCCAGCGCACAGGTGGATGAATTCTTTGAGGTGAGCAAGGCGATTCTTAGCAATAAGGCCAATACAGAGCAATTTGTCATCGAAACCATCCGCGTGGAAACGCGCAAGCTCGATATGCTGATGACGCATGCCGGCGAATTAACCGTCGCTAAAATTCGCATTGCTCGCCGCCATATGGAGCTTGAAGAATTACAAGAAAAGTGGGATCAGATTTATCTAAATATTAAAAATGCCAGCAAGGCCAATAGCCATCTCGCCGGGATGCTAGAGCAGTACACCAGCCATTTAGAAAACTTAATTAGTGCTGCCTATGAAGACAGCGCTCGGCTAGATTTTGTCACAGGCGAGCTAGAAGAAGGCATTCGGGCGATACGCTTGCTGCCGCTTTCGACCATTTTTAATTTATTTGGCCTGATGGTCAGAAAGCTATCTAGAGAGCGCTCTAAAGACGTTGAGCTGCATATCGAAGGCGGCGAAATTACCGCCGATAAACGTATTCTGGAGGAAATGAAAGACCCGCTGATGCATATCCTCAGAAACGCCATCGATCATGGCTTGGAGCTGCCCGCAGAGCGAGTCGCCAAGGGTAAAACCAGTACCGGCAATATCAGGCTACGCGCTTATCAATCGGCATCCAATATCGTCATCGAGATTGAAGACGATGGCCGTGGCTTAGATTTAAAAGCCATCACACTCTCGGCCAGTAAAACCCATCTATGGCGCGAAGAAGAACTGGAAGCCATGAGTGAAGAACAAATTATGGGGCTGATTTTTATGCCTGGCTTTTCCACCAGTAGCTTTGTTTCTGATGTATCTGGGCGCGGCGTAGGCATGGATGTGGTGCGCGCCAATGTAGAAAAACTCAAGGGCACGGTGGGCGTTTCCTCTGTACCAGGTACTTCATGCATCATCACTATTAAATTACCGCTCACCCTCGCTACATCGCGCGTACTCATCGTGCTCGCTAATTCAATCAAATACGCCGTGCCGGTGGAGTACGTTCAAAAGTCTTATCCACTTTCCAAAAAAGACTTATTCACCATAGAGGGGCATCTCGCCACTATGTTTGAGGATAAGGCGGTGGCTGTGGCTAAATTACTGGATTTATTGCAATTTAAGCGCAACGATTTTGTCCCCGTCCCCAGCGATAAGTCGGAGCAAAAAGCCGATGAATCGTCCCCGTGCATCATTATGGAAGTCAAAGGCGAGCGCTTTGGCCTCATTGTCGATGAGTTGCTCGACGAACAAGAAATCGTTTTGAAATCGCAAAGTGCCTTACTCAAGCATATTAGTGATTTATCCGGCGTCACCATCCTTGGTACGGGTGAAGTGTGCATGGTATTAAATCCGCCCGATTTTGTTGGGCAACTCAAACACCAAGCCAGCCAAGCTCTTACCCCTAGCACCACAGAAATCGAGCGTAAAAAACAATTAGTCTTGCTAGTTGAAGACAGCCTAACTACGCGCGCCCAAATGAAGCGGATTTTAGAATCTGGCGATTACGAGGTGGAGATGGCAGTCGATGGCATGGATGCCTATAGCAAACTCGATACCCGCCCATTTGACGCCATTGTCAGTGATATCAATATGCCCAATATGGATGGCTTAACGCTGGTGCAAAAGGTCAGGGCCAATAAAAAACATAGCGAGCTGCCTATTGTCTTGGTCACCATGCTATCCACCGAAGAAGATAAAAGGCGCGGTATGGAGGCCGGTGCCAATGCCTATATTTCTAAAGCGGCTTTTGAGCAAAAGCTACTGCTCGATACATTAAGAAGGCTGGTTTGATATGGCCACAACCCGAGTGCTCTTAGTCGATGATTCACCGATTGCCCTACGCATCTTGATGAAAATCTTGGCGAGAGAGAAGGATATTGAAGTCGTGGGCAGCGCATCGGATGGCAGACAAGCCTTAAAAATGATCGCCAGCCTGAATCCTGCCGTGGTGTGTACCGATTTTCATATGCCAGGCATGGATGGCTTAGCGCTGGTGCAAAATATTATGGAGTTTCACCCTCGCCCCATCTTGGTGGTTAGCGTCTCCGTGCAACCAGGCTCGACCAATGTGTTTAAATTACTGGATGCGGGTGCCTTAGATATCGTCACCAAACCAAGGCTCGAACAAGAATCCATTTATGGAGGAATCGCTTCTGAGCTAGCCAATAAAATACGCATCTTGGCGGGCGTGCATGTATTTCGTAAAAAAAACACCTCAGCCACCCAGCTACTTAGCCAGATTGACTCCAATACCAAGCAATACCGCGTTCTGGTTATCGGCGCCTCTACAGGTGGGCCGCAGGCGCTACAGACTATTTTGTCGCAATTACCTGCTAGTTTCCCCTTGCCGATAATTTGTATCCAACATATTAGCGATGGCTTTTTGCACAACCTTGTCTCATGGCTGGGCGAAAATTGCGCCCTAAAATGCCAAGTCGCTCAAGCAGGAATGCCACCTTTACCAGGTAATATTTATTTCCCGCAAGAAAAAATGCAGCTTGAGTTTGATACTCAGGGCAGGTTTTTAATTGCACACAACACCACCAATAAGGGGCATTGCCCTTCAGTAAGTACTACCATGAAAGCAGCTGCCGAACAGTTTGGTGAAAATATGATCTCGGTATTACTGACTGGTATGGGTGATGATGGCGCGGATGGTATGCAAGCCGTCAGTCAAGCTGGCGGCATGACCATTGCGCAAAATGAAGCAAGCTGCGTGGTATTTGGCATGCCCAAACAAGCCATTGAGCTAGGGGCCGCCAAGCGTGTGCTGGCCTTGGATGATATTGCCCACCATTTAGTGGGCCTATGCCAAAGAGTTGCAAAATGAGCGCCTTTGACCACAACCCTAGCAGCAGCGTGGCGACCTCGGTATTGATTGTCGAAGATAGCGCCATTCAAGCCATTATGCTGGAACGCATTTTGCTAGCCGAAGGCTATGAAGTGCTGCTGGCAAAAAATGGCAGCGAAGGCTTGGAAATGACCCGTACTCTAAAGCCCGACATTGTAATCAGCGATATCAACATGCCAAATATGAATGGCTTTGAATTATGCAGGCATATTAAGCAAGACTTAGCACTACAAGATATTCCGGTGATTTTATTAACCTCGCTCACCGATGTAAAAGATGTGATTAAAGGCTTGGAATGCCGCGCGGATAATTTTTTGACCAAGCCTTATGACACCAGTGATTTATTACTCAGAATTAAATATATGTTGCTGAGTCGAGATATGTATAAAGACATGTCAGAAAAAACAGGCGTACCGGTATTTTTTTCTGGTGAAAAATATTTTATTAACTCTGACAAACAACATATTTTAAGCCTTTTATTATCCATTTATGAAACAGCAGTGCAAAACAACAATACCTTATTAGAAATGCAAGAGCGCATTCGTGGTACCAACGAAAAACTAGAACGAATGGTCGCAGAAAGAACAGAAGAATTATCTAAAGAAGTTACTGAACACAAAGAAGCAGAACAAAAAATATTGAAAATGAATATTGAGCTAGAGAATCGAGTTGCTGAACGCACGACACAACTACAATTAAGCTTAAGTGATTTAGAAAAAGCCCGTGATATGGCAGAGCAAGCCACTAAAACAAAAAGCGAATTTCTGGCCTCTATGAGCCACGAAATTAGAACGCCCATGAATGCCATTATTGGGCTTTCTCATCTAGCACAAAAAACCGATTTAACCGATAAACAAAGAGACTATGTTAGTAAAATACAGGGTGCTGGCAAACACTTGCTTGGGATTATCAACGACATTCTTGATTTTTCTAAAATTGAAGCCGGCAAAATTGATATTGAATCAATTGATTTCCCATTAGAGAAAGTACTCGATAATGTGGCTAATTTAATCAATGAAAAAGCTGTTGAAAAAGGCTTAGAGCTAGTTTTTGATATTGATAAATCCGTTCCTAAAAACCTAATTGGCGATCCTACTCGGTTGAGCCAAGCCATTGTTAATTACGCCAATAATGCCGTTAAGTTTACCGATCAAGGTGTTATTAAAGTTATTATTAAATTAATAGAAAGAATAAACGATGATGTGTTTATTTATTTTGCCGTGAACGATACCGGCATTGGCCTAACTCCTGAGCAAATTGATAGATTATTTCAGTCTTTTCAGCAGGCCGATTCCAGCACCACGCGTCAATATGGCGGCACCGGCTTAGGCTTGGTGATAGCCAAAAAATTAGCGCAATTAATGCATGGCGATGTGGGCGTTGAAAGCGAGCCTGGTAAAGGCAGTACTTTCTGGTTTACTGCCCATTTGGGCGTAGCTAAAAATATGCCTGATTTCCAAATGCCACAGCCTGACCTGCGTGGACGGCGGATCTTAGTCGTCGATGATGTAGAGAGCGCACGCGAAGTGATGCAAGAATTATTAGAAAGCATGTCCTTTCATACTCAAGCCGTCAGCTCTGGCCAAGATGCATTGGTCGCCATTCAGCGGGCAAGTGAGCAAAATACCCCCTTCGATATTGCCTTTATCGATTGGAAAATGCCGGAAATGGATGGCATAGAAACCGCCAAACGAATTGCTGAAATCAAGATTGCCGCCAAACCCAAACTGGTGATGGTGACGGCTTATGATGCTAGCGAAATACAAAATCATACTCAGCACTTAGGGCTAGACAAAGTGTTGGTTAAGCCGGTGCAAGCATCGCAATTATTTGATATGGTCATGCGCGTTTTAAGTGATAGAACGATTCACAAGCATCAACACGAGCAACCCTCGTCCAGTCAGGAAGAGCAGCTTAAATCACTCAGTGGTGGGCGAATCTTGTTGGTAGAAGACAATGAGCTTAATCAGCAGGTGGCGGGTGAAATCTTATCCGACGCGGGCCTATTGGTAGACATCGCCGACAATGGCGAAATTGCGGTCAGAATGGCCCAAGAGTCACCTTACGATGTGATCTTAATGGATATGCAAATGCCGGTTATGGATGGCATTACGGCAACCCGTGAAATCAAAAAAATCGCCCGCCTCTGCGCCATTCCCATCCTCGCCATGACTGCCAACGCCATGCAGGTCGACCGCGATAATTGCTCCGAGGCTGGAATGGTCGATTTCATCAGCAAGCCGATTGATCCCGATGCACTCTGGCGGGTATTACTAAAATGGTGCAAGCCCAGCGCGCCCCTTGTAGAGCGTGCGCAAGCGGAAATAGAAGCACCACCCGCTCACCAAGCTGCACCTGCTGAGATAGCGCCACCACCTACAGCCGACATTGCGCTCGCAGCGGTCCTTGCAAAGCCAGCCCCCACACCTGTTGCGCAAGCCACTAAAAGTAATCAACTGCCCAGCAATATCGAGGGATTAAATGTAGTGGCCGGTTTACGCCCAATCCTATCAACTTAAGCCGCTTGCCTTTATTCAAGGCATGCGGCAACATCTTTAATCAATCGCAACTCACTGATTTATAATTACAATATGATTAAGCGCCTTAACTGACATAATTGGTAATTTATCGACTCTTTTG
>JAPLQI010000080.1 GCA_026399755.1 Pseudomonadota bacterium | reverse complement strand
TCGAGTTTGATGTACAAGTTTCTGCAGTACCGGTTTGGCCGTTTTGCTGGTCTTGGACCTCAAACCTCATGGTGCCTCTTCGAGGCGGTTCATGTTTTACAAGTTGATAGGAAAGACCCCAAATGGCTCTGGGCACTGTTAAGTGGTTCAATGATTCTAAAGGCTTCGGCTTTGTTACTCCAGACGAAGGCGGCGAAGACATCTTCGCTCACTTCTCCGCGATCAACATGCCAGGCTTCAAAACCTTGAAAGAAGGCCAACGCGTTTCTTTCGAGATCACCAATGGTGCTAAAGGCAAACAAGCCTCTAACATCCAAGCTGCTTAATCTCAGCTAGGTGATATGGTATCCCGCTCACGCGGGTTTTTTCGGACCAATCCCTTAATCGGGCCTCATTTCTGAGGTGGTCCATGTTTCATCGTTTAGATAGGAAGTGCCAAAATGGCTCTAGGTACCGTAAAGTGGTTCAATGATTCTAAAGGCTTCGGCTTTGTTACTCCAGACAGACGAAGGCGGCGAAGACATTTTCGCTCACTTCTCAGCGATCAACATGCCAGGCTTCAAAACTCTGAAAGAAGGCCAACGCGTTTCTTTCGACATCACCAATGGTGCTAAAGGCAAACAAGCCTCTAACATCCAAGCTGCTTAATTAGCCGCTGGTGATCAAAAACCCCGCCAAGGCGGGGTTTTTTTACGTCTGTACATTGTGGCAAGGATCTTTAGGTAAATAAAAACCCCGCCGAAGCGGGGTTTGATCTAGCGGTGTTGCTGGTTAGGTGGATTACATGCGTTCAATAATCGCTTTACCAAAGCCAGAGCAACTTACTTCTGTCGGATTATCCATTAAGCGAGCAAAGTCGTAAGTCACGATCTTGTCAGCAATGGTTTTTTCCATGGACGTGATGATCAGGTCAGCTGCTTCTTTCCAGCCCATATGACGCAACATCATTTCAGCAGATAGCAGTAGTGAGCCTGGGTTTACTTTATCTTGGCCAGAATACTTTGGTGCTGTGCCGTGTGTTGCTTCAAACATGGCAACACTATCAGACAAGTTTGCGCCTGGAGCTATACCGATACCGCCAACCTGTGCTGCTAAGGCGTCAGAAATGTAGTCGCCATTCAAGTTAAGTGTTGCAATTACATCATATTCAGCTGGGCGTAAGAGGATTTGCTGCAAGAATGCATCAGCAATCACATCTTTAATCACGATGCCATTTGGCAGTTCAAGGTATGGGCCGCCATCAATTTCTACGCCGCCAAATTCTTTCTTGGCTAATTCATAGCCCCAAGTACGGAACATGCCTTCGGTGTACTTCATGATGTTGCCCTTGTGAACAAGGGTAACGCTCTTACGGTTGTTGTCGATTGCGTATTGAATCGCACGCCGCACTAATCGCTCAGTACCATCTTTGCTTACTGGCTTGATGCCAATGCTTGATGTCTCTGGGAAGCGAATTTTCTTCACGCCCATTTCATTTTGCAAGAAGTCGATGACTTTCTTTGCGCCTTCAGATTGAGCATCCCACTCGATACCGGCGTAGATGTCTTCGGTATTTTCACGGAAAATAACCATTTCGATCAGTTCTGGATGCTTAACTGGGGAAGGAACGCCTTGGAAGTAGCGAACTGGGCGCAGACAAACGTAAAGATCAAGTTGCTGACGTAGGGCTACGTTTAATGAACGGATGCCGCCGCCAACTGGTGTTGCCAATGGGCCTTTGATCGATACAACGTATTCTTGCAGTGCAGCTAATGTCTCTTCTGGCAGGTAAGTGCCATCTGGATACAATTTAGATGCTTTTTCACCGCAGTAGATTTCCATCCAGTGAATCTTACGGCCGCCGCCGTAGCATTTTTTTACCGCAGCATCGACAACGTCGATCATGACTGGGGTGATATCTACACCAATACCGTCGCCTTCGATAAACGGGATAATCGGATTATCTGGAGTCGCAAGGTTTTGGACGATTTTCGCGCCATCTTGCGGAACTTTGATCAGGCTCATCTGTGTATTCCTGTTGTGTCGAGTGGTTTGTCGCATTTCGTCGGCAGGTATTGTGAATTTCTTGTGGGGCACCGACGAAAAAACAGCCTATTATCGCTGTTTTGTAGCAATACTGCCAAGCCGCTATGCCTCAGCTTATACTTTTAAATAAACCTTACGGGGTGATCTGTCAGTTTTCGCCCTCGCCGCCGCATGCTTCGCTGGCTGATTTTGTTCCTATTAAGGATGTTTATCCAGCGGGGCGTTTAGATACTGATTCAGAAGGGCTGTTGCTTTTAACTGATTCAGGCCCTTTGCAGGCAAAAATTGCCGACCCAAAGCACAAACTGCCTAAAACATATTGGGTGCAGGTAGAGGGTAGCCCGAGTTTCTCAGATTTGCAGCCTTTATTGACAGGCGTGAATTTGGGCGACTTTATCACTCAGCCTGCACAGGTGCGGATCATTGATGAGCCTGCAGATTTATGGCCGCGCGTGCCGCCTGTACGTTTTCGAGCGAAGGTGCCAACTACTTGGCTAGAAATTATTATTCGAGAAGGTAAGAATCGCCAAGTGCGGCGCATGACTGCCAAAGTGGGCTTTCCAACATTAAGATTGGTCCGCTATGCAATTGGAGATTGGTCTTTAGATGGTTTGCCTTTAGGTACTTGGCGGGCTGAAACGGTTGCTGCTCCTCGGTCTGTTAATCCCGTGGCTGAGACAGCAAAGCCTAAGCAGCGTGGTCGTCGAGGACCAAATAAAACGCGTTAATTTATAAAAGCTGGCCTTATACAAAGGAATGTCAATGTGGAAGCCGAATGCAACAGTTGCTGCTGTTATTGAAGATAATGGACGGTTTTTGCTGGTTGAGGAGCGAATCGCTGGTCAGTTAAAGCTTAATCAGCCGGCTGGCCATATTGAACATGGTGAGAGTATTGTTGAAGCAGCGATACGCGAAACATTGGAAGAGACGGCTCATCACTTTGTGCCACGATCTTTAATTGGCATGTATCAATGGTCGCCACCTGAGCGGCCAGAGTCAACTTACCTTCGCTTTGCGTTTACGGGCGATCTTGCCGGTATTGAAGCGGGTCGTGCTTTGGATGTAGATATTGAGCAAGCCGTGTGGCTGACGCGCGATGAAATTGTGGCACGCACTGAGCAGCATCGCAGCCCCTTGTTATTAGCCTGTATCGATGATTATTTGGCGGGACGCCGTTATCCGCTGGAGATTTTGCGTGATTTTGATCGCTGAAACGATCGTAGTACGTTTACTGGAATATAAGTATGTCTGACAAAATTGTAGTAGGGCTTTCTGGTGGGGTAGATTCCTCGGTGACAGCGTGGCTCTTAAAGGAGCAGGGCTTCGACGTAGTCGGCGTCTTTATGCAAAACTGGGAAGACGATAATACTGATGAGTATTGTTCGATCAAAGAAGACAGCCTGGATGCAATCTCGGTTGCGGATAAAGTAGGAGTTGAGATCGAGCTGGTTAATTTCGCCCAAGAATATAAAGAACGAGTGTTCAGCTATTTCTTGGCCGAGTACTCGGCTGGTCGAACGCCCAACCCAGATATCTTGTGCAATAGCGAAATTAAATTTAAGTGCTTTCTTGATTACGCGATCAAATTGGGAGGCACTAAGCTGGCAACGGGGCATTACGCTTCAAACCGAGTGCGTCCAGATGGCCGTACAGAGCTGCTTCGTGCTAAAGACGCTAGTAAGGATCAAAGCTACTTTCTGTATAAGCTTAGCCAAGAGCAGGTTGCTCATGCTGTTTTTCCGCTGGGCAATATGCTGAAAATAGAAGTGCGTGAGTTGGCTGAGAAAATTGGCCTGCATAACGCCAAGAAAAAAGACAGCACCGGTATCTGCTTTATTGGTGAGCGTCCGTTCCGTGAGTTTCTTAATCGCTACTTACCTAAAGTGCCGGGGTCCATGGTTACTCCAGAAGGTAAACACATGGGCGAGCATATGGGGTTGATGTACCACACCATCGGTCAGCGCCAGGGTCTGGGGATTGGAGGGGGGGGTGCTCCTTGGTTTGTTGCGGGCAAGGATATGGCTAAAAATGAGCTGATTGTGGTGCAAGGTCATGATCATCCATTGCTGCTTAAAAGTACCTTGCAGGCGCAAGACCTTTCTTGGGTCCTGGGTGAGTCCCCAGCGCTGGGTCGCTACACAGCAAAAACACGCTACCGCCAGCAAGATGCAGCATGTGAATTGCTCTGGATGGAGGATGGTCGTTGTGAGTTACGCTTTGATGAGCCGCAATGGGCGGTTACGCCAGGGCAATCGGTCGTGCTGTATGACGGTGAAGTCTGTTTGGGGGGGGGGATTATCATATAAAGCGTTTTATATCTGAGCGATTTTTGTTCTGTTTTAAACAAGCCGCAGAAAGATGCGGCTTGTTTGCTTTTTGCATACAGATTTGTGTTTTATACAAATCAACTACTTACATCATTACTGCAATTTCATTGCACGCTAGTGGTTGACCTCACAGGCCCCAGCCCGTATATTTCGGCCTCTCGCTGCAGCACACACAGCAACACGGTGTTCTAGCCAGCGAGCTGATCTTTAAAAAAATACAGTCGATGAGTGTGAGTGCTT
>JAPLQI010000084.1 GCA_026399755.1 Pseudomonadota bacterium | reverse complement strand
ACTCCTTACTAATGCAAGCACTTGTTTCGCTTCCGAATCAAGCACTCACACTCATCGACTGTATTTTTTTAAAGATCATTCGCTACTGCTAGAACACCGTGTTGCTGTGTGTGCTGCAGCGAGAGGCCGAAATATACGGGCCTTGGCCGCTTCGGTCAACACCTATGTAGCAATAAAGTGCATAAAACAGGTTAAGTGGTTGATTTATATAAAAAGACAAAATAAACATCAGTACGAATCAAACACTCAGGCATAAAAAAGCCCACATTGCTGTGGGCTTAGCCTTTACTCAGACATCCGTTTTATCGGGCAAAACAAGTAACTTGCACTTTAGAAAGGAATATCGTCCTCAAAATCATCAAAGCTTTTCGGTGCTGCGGCTGCTGGGGCAGGTGCTGGCCGGCGAGCTGGGGCAGCTTGTTGTTGCTGGTAGGCGGGCTGCTGATTAAAGCCGCCATCATCAAAACCACTATCTGCTGGTGCGCTGCTGCCACCAGAACGCCCACCTAGCATTTGCATTTGGTCGGCAATGATTTCTGTGGTGTAGCGATCTTGACCAGTAGTTTTATCTTGCCATTTACGTGTTTGCAAACGGCCTTCAACATAAACCGACGAGCCTTTCTTCAGATACTGCGCTGCGATTTCGGCTAAGCGGTTGTACATAGTGATATTGTGCCATTCGGTTTTTTCCTGCTTTTGACCGGTGGCTTTGTCTTTCCAGCTTTCGGTGGTGGCAATACTGAAATTACACACTGCGCCGCCCGATGGCAGAAAGCGATTCTCAGGATCTTTACCTAAGTTACCGATCAAAATTACTTTATTCAATGAAGCCATTTGCTTATCTCTTCTTTTATCTTTTACGGGGCAGACGGAGAGGTAAAACCCACCGTCTCTTCAATAATTTGCCGCGCCGCAGCTTCATCCCAGCCTGTTTGCAGGACTTTCAGCAAGGCCACGCGTTCGTCAATTAACACAACGGCTTCTTTTACACCGTCAATAGCAGCAAGTTTAACAGACAGAGCCTGTGCGCTGCCTTCCCAATTATCGCCGATGTGGAACATTTGTGTTTTTACCGGCAACGGTGGCTGCATACCTGCAGCAAAAAACAGCCAGATCACCATCAATAGAGCACAAAGCAAAAAGATCGCTGTCACGCTTCCGTGTTGCTGATACAACCAGCCCGCAATCGCTGAGCCTAAAAACATGCTTAAGGATTGGCAAGTGTTGTACACGCCCATCGCCGTGCCCTTGGCATCGCTTGGGGCAATTTTCGAAATCAGGCTAGGTTGCGTGGCTTCCAAAATATTGAATGCAATGAAGTACACCGATAACCACACCACAATCATCGTCAGATTAGGCATATACAGCGCCATGCCCAGCTGAGCCAGCAACATTAGGCCGATCGCAAAAATAAATACTTCTTTTAAGTGTTGTTTCTTTTCACCATAAATGACCGCGGGCACCATCAGCACAAAGCTGACCAGCACCACAGGTAAATACACCCACCAATGATGCTCCAAGCTAATTCCACCCAACTTGGTCAGCAACAGCGGCATCACGGTAAACATGGCCATTTGCGCCGCATGCAGGGCAAATACACCATAGTTCATACGTAATAGCTGCGGATGGCGCAATACGGCGGGCAAACGCGTGGTACTGATTTCGGCATCGGAGTGAAAACGCGAAATAATCGGGTCAGGAATAATTTGTCGCACGCCGATGATGGCGGCAATGGCCAGTGCGGCAGTTAGCAAAAAGATGCCTGGCAAACCGATCCATGCGGCCAAAGTAGGCGCAGCCACCAAAGAAATCGCAAAAGTGCTGGCAATACTGCCGCCTATCATCGCCATCGCCTTGGTACGATTTTCTTCACGCGTTAAATCTGCCAGCAACGCGGTAATCGCTGCAGAAATCGCCCCTGCCCCCTGTACGGCACGCCCAACAATCAGCCATGCCACATGATCGGCCATGGCACACATCACGCTGCCCACCGCAAACAGGGCGAGACCAATATAGATGACTTTCTTGCGGCCAACCCGATCCGACCACATACCGAAAGGCAGTTGCAATAAGGCTTGCGTCAGGCCGTAAGCGCCAAACGCCAGCCCAACCATCGTATGATTATCTCCACCGGGTAATTTGCCTGCGTAAACAGCAAACACAGGCAGAATAAGAAACATTCCCAGCATACGCAGGGCATAAAGCCCAGCTAGGCCGAGCGAGGCACGCAGTTCTATAGGAGTCATGGCAGCAATTTGAAGTGGTGTCTGGTGTGTTTGGCTTGCATCGTTATCATAGTAAGTAAGCATAAAACCATGCCCACCCTACAGATTCCAATACAAATGTAATGGTCAAGTAAATGCTTCCAACACACTTTCGACAGGAAAGTCCGGTATATTATCCGATTCCTCTTTACTGCAGATACCGGCCTTTATGTCGTACCGTCGTATCGAATCATCCGAAGCCCCACAAATTCGCATTCGTGGCGCTCGCACGCACAATTTAAAAAACGTCAATCTCGACCTGCCACGCGGCAGCTTAGTTGTGATTACGGGGCTTTCCGGCTCAGGAAAATCGTCTCTGGCGTTTGATACCTTGTATGCCGAGGGACAGCGTCGCTATGTGGAATCGCTGTCTGCTTATGCGCGGCAATTTTTACAATTAATGGAAAAGCCCGATGTCGATCTGATCGAGGGCCTCAGCCCTGCGATCTCCATCGAGCAAAAAGCCACCAGTCATAATCCACGATCCACCGTTGGCACGGTGACGGAAATTCACGATTATCTGCGCCTCTTATTTGCTCGCGTCGGCACGCCGTTTTGCCCCGAGCATAAGCAGCCTTTGCAATCGCAAACCGTCAGCCAGATGGTTGATCACGTCTTAGCACTGCCGGAAGAAACCAAGCTAATGATTCTGGCGCCGATCGTGGTCGGCAAAAAAGGCGAGAACGTTGATCTATTTGACGAGCTACGCGCGCAAGGTTTTGTACGCGTTCGCGTCGATGGCGAAATTTGCGAGCTGGATGAAACGCCTAAGCTAGACAAAAACAAGAAACACACTATCGAAGTGGTGGTCGATCGGCTAAAAGTACGCGAAGACGTGAAGCAGCGCCTCGCCGAATCCTTTGAAACCGCCCTGCGCCATGCCGAAGGCCGTGCGATTGCTTTGGAAATGGATAGCGGTAAAGAGCATTGGTTCTCGGCCAAGTTTGCCTGCCCGATTTGCAGCTACAGCCTACCAGAACTAGAGCCTCGCTTATTCTCGTTTAATAATCCGATGGGCGCTTGCCCTAAGTGTGAAGGCTTGGGCCAGATCACTTTCTTTGATCCTAAGCGCGTCGTGGCTCACCCCGATTTAAGCCTAGCGGCGGGTGCGATTAAGGGCTGGGATAAGCGCAATCAGTTTTACTTCCAGATGCTGACCAGTATTTCAGAGCACTATGGCTTTGATGTCAGTGAAGCATGGACGGGGCTGACTGAAGAAGTGCAGCAAGCCGTATTGCATGGCTCGGGCACAGAAGAAATTGCTTTCACCTATATGAACGAGCGAGGCAATAAGGTTTCCCGCTCGCACGCCTTTGAAGGGATTATCCCCAACTTAGAGCGGCGTTATGTTGAAACCGATTCGATGGCCGTGCGTGAAGAATTAGCCAAATACCAAAACAATCAGCCCTGCCCACATTGCGGCGGCGCAAGATTGCGCGTTGAGGCACGTAATGTGCGCGTTGGCGAATGTAATCTGCACGAAGTCAGCCGTATGGCATTGAAAGACACGGCAGTTTATTTTGCAGGCTTAACGCTGACTGGCGCCAAAGCCCAGATCGCAGAAAAAATCGTTAAAGAAATTCGTGAGCGCCTTGGCTTTTTGGTTAACGTTGGCTTGGATTACCTTAGCCTAGATCGCAGTGCCGATACCCTCTCGGGCGGTGAAGCCCAGCGGATTCGCCTAGCCAGCCAGATTGGCTCTGGCCTGACTGGCGTGATGTATGTGCTGGATGAGCCGTCGATTGGTCTGCATCAGCGCGATAACGATCGCCTGCTGGGCACGCTGCGCCATCTGCGCGACCTAGACAACACCGTGATTGTGGTTGAGCACGATGAAGACGCGATCCGCATGGCCGATTATCTGGTGGATATGGGGCCGGGCGCGGGCGTGCATGGTGGTGAAGTGGTGGCAGCGGGTACTCCCGAAGACATCATGAATGAGCCACGCTCAATCACTGGGCAGTTTTTATCTGGTGCGCGGCGCATTGCTATTCCGGAAGTACGTCGCCAACCCGATCCGGAAAAATGGCTATCGCTGAAAGGTGCAACCGGCAATAACCTGAAGCAAGTTGAGTTGAGGCTGCCGGTCGGCTTATTTGTCTGCATTACTGGCGTATCAGGCTCGGGTAAATCCACGCTGATTAACGACACGCTGTATACCATCGCAGCGAAAGAACTCAACGGCGCATCGGGCGAGCCAGCACCATTTGAAAGCATCACTGGGCTGGATCACTTTGATAAAGTGATTAACGTCGATCAATCACCGATTGGCCGCACTCCGCGCTCTAATCCTGCCACCTATACCGGCATGTTTACGCCGATTCGTGAGCTGTTTGCCGGCGTGCCAACCAGCCGTGAACGCGGCTATGGGCCGGGGCGTTTTAGCTTTAATGTCAAAGGTGGCCGCTGCGAAGCTTGCCAAGGTGATGGCGTTCTTAAGGTAGAGATGCACTTTCTGCCGGATGTCTACGTGCCTTGCGATGTTTGCCACGGCAAACGCTACAACCGCGAAACACTTGAAGTTCAGTACAAAGGCAAAAACATCACCGAAGTATTGGGGATGACCGTAGAGCAAGCGCTGGCGTTTTTTGAGGCCGTACCAACGGTAGCACGTAAGCTTAAAACGCTAACCGATGTGGGGTTGGATTACATTCGCTTAGGCCAAAGCGCCACCACGCTGTCTGGCGGCGAAGCGCAACGCGTGAAACTGGCGCTGGAGCTATCCAAACGCGATACCGGCCGCACTCTGTATATCTTGGATGAGCCAACGACGGGTTTGCATTTCCATGATATCGACCAGTTGCTCGCTGTATTGCATCGCCTGCGTGAGCACGGTAATACGGTAGTGGTAATCGAGCACAATCTGGATGTGGTGAAAACTGCAGACTGGGTGATTGATCTGGGGCCAGAAGGCGGCGCGGGTGGCGGGCGTATCTTAATGAGTGGCACACCCGAAGAATTGGCTGCCTGCACGACCAGCCACACTGGGCAGTATTTGGCTAAAACTTTAGCGGCACATAAAACTGTTTAATTTGTGAATGCCCGATAAAGACAAAGAAGCCAGCATTGCGCTGGCTTCTTTTTTAGCTATTACATCTGCAACGGAATCAAAATATCCAGCCACTTAATCGCGACTTGGCGCTGCTCCATGCTGCCGCGATAAAGCAATTGCTCTAGCTCTTGGCAGGCCACTTGAATATTGTTTTCTTCTAAGCGATGAACAACCTGCTTTAACTGCGGGTCATCTGTTAAGAAAGCGCTCAAATCAAGCTTTACCCCCCTAACCTGCACAGAGCGCTCCGAGCTAGACTGCGCATCAATCACATCAATAGGCAAAGTAAATTCGATGCTATTAGGATCATGATTCCAAGCCTCATTCTTAGGCTCCACCACTTCACCAGAAATAAAATCAATATGCTCAACGCTTTGATCCGGCTTGCTCAACACAACAGCCGATTGCGGAAACATCAAAGCCGCATCTAGATTTTCATCTAAAGAAAGATAAAGTGGATTATCTGCGTCTAACCCCCTACCCATGCTTTGCACCTGTTGCCACAGACTATCGCTCGAAAACTGCAAACGAAAACCAACCGCTCGATTTTGAAATTCTTGACGCATTCCTTGCTGAACGTAAACCTCAAACAACTTCATCCACAGCACCAAAGCACTTGGATATTGTTCAATTTCGCTCTTCAACAAATTAATAGCCTGAGTAATTAAGCCATGATCAAGCAGCATTTGGGCTTCTTCAGAAGCATTTTTAGGCTGCACCACATCCACATCATCACTCCCCCAATCAGAGGCCGCCTGAGAAAAGCGATTGACCGCCCCCAACACTTGGCTTCGATCTGGAATAGCACCCCGCAATCGCTCACCCAAAGGTGCTGGGACAGTGCTTGCCGCAAAAATACTCTGCCCCAGCGGAAAATCCTGCTCGGGATCATCTCCACGCCGACGCTGCCAGCGCGACAAATACACTAGAGGCAAGAGCAATAACAGCAGTGATAGCCACCATGCACTCGGTAAGCGCTCCGTATTGATGCTCATAAAACCAGCTGCGGCCTCATGCGGTACTGGAGGCTGCCCTGCCATCTGCAATGCCAGCAGCTGCTTTTCTAACTGAGTAATTTGATACTTAAACTGCAATAACTGCGCCGTTTGATCATCTGTTTCTAATAGCTGTAAACGTTCACGAGCCCGTAAGCTTTCTTCTGGACTGAGTTGTGAGGTTTTATTTGTCGTAAGGCTAAGCTCAGACATACGAAGATGAAAACCATCCTGAGTCACGCTCGGCAAGGTTCGATCAGGAGTGATTTGTAAGGATTCTTTAAGCGCTTGAGAGCCGGCAGTTTGCACTTGCTCCTCAGGAGCGACGGCATTCTTTATAACGGCCGCACTGGGCAGTAAGCTCTTACGATCGGGTAATCTCACCTCGGTGTTGAGCGCAAGTCGAGCATGGGTGTTTTGCGCTAGATCTGGATTCAGATTATAAATTTCATCGACCATACGACCACGGCTGGCCCGATCTTGCGGGAAATAAGCACGCGCAATCCGCTCAACCGAATCCCCTTCTTGGCTTTGCCAAACACTCGCAAACGCAGGCAATTTCCGCCGAGTTGAAGGCGTAATAAGGGGAGCGTCACTACCCTGCTTGGCATGGTATTCACGCGGATCAAGCAGCACATTGTAATCACGTTGAAAACTAGCACTTTTTTCACTAGGGCAACGCATGCGAATCGAAAACCCTAGCAATGGCTCTTGCAACGGCTCTTCGCCTCTCAGCGTCAGCACCCCGCCATTTTCATTGGCTTCAAATGACAAACGTGCATTTAAACGCACACTATTGCCATCTTGAATTGAAATTAGACGAAAACACTGACTAAACAGCTCTTCATTTTCATTGGCAATCACATTAATTCGGGCATTAAATCGCTCGCCCAAAGCAGACCGAACTTGGATATCTCCCAAGACAGCGGCATGCAAGGGCTGCACAAACAAGCTTGAGCAAATTAAAAACCGAATTAATCGCATAGGCACACTTAAACAATATCCAGATGATCAAGACCAGAAAGAATATCAGTGTGTTTTGCTTCTGAGCCCTGCAGCTTAATACTTAAGCGCAAATCATTGACCGAGTCTGCATTTCGCAATGCATCTTCATAAGTGATTTTTCCGGCTTCATAATGATCAAATAGCGCTTGATCGAAGGTTTGCATGCCCAGTTCACGAGATTTTTTCATGATCTCTTTGATTTCGTGCACTTCACCTTTAAAAATCAATTCTGAAATCAAGGGGCTATTGAGCATGACTTCCACGGCTGCCACACGGCCTTTACCGGTGCGATGCGGAACCAAACGTTGTGAAACAAAAGAGCGTAGATTTAAAGATAAATCCATCAAGAGTTGCTGACGACGCTCTTCAGGGAAAAAGTTGATAATCCGATCCAGCGCCTGATTGGCGGAATTGGCATGCAAAGTAGCCATGCAAAGGTGACCGGTTTCAGAAAATGCAATTGCATAATCCATGGTTTCGCGATCACGAATCTCACCAATCAAAATCACATCGGGCGCTTGGCGTAAGGTATTTTTAAGTGCGGCCTGCCAGCTATCCGTGTCCACCCCTACTTCGCGCTGGGTCACAATGCAGTTCTTATGGGCATGCACATATTCAATCGGGTCTTCGATGGTAATGATGTGATCATAGCCGTGCTCGTTTCTATGCCCAATCATTGCCGCCAAAGAAGTTGATTTACCCGACCCCGTGCCGCCCACGAAAATCACCAAGCCCCGTTTCGCCATGGCGATATCATTCAGCACCGGCGGCAAGCCTAGCTCACTCAGCGTAGGAATCTCTGAATTAATCGTGCGCAACACCATACCAACATGGCCTTGCTGCATAAAGGCATTCACCCGAAAGCGCCCAAGTTGGCCGGGGCTAATCGCAAAGTTACACTCCTTACTGCCTTCAAAATCCTCAGCTTGACGATCATTCATAATTGCCCGCGCCAATTCTTTACTGTGCTGAGCCGTTAGAATTTGATTAGAAACAGGCGTCACTTTCCCATCAATTTTCATCGCTGGTGGAAAATCGGCAGTGATAAATAAATCTGAAGCGCCTTTACCACGCATATGCCGCAAAAGATCATGCATAAATTTTGCGGCCTGTTCTTTTTCCATTTTTCTTTTTTCCGCTATGCGTGAGTTAAAAAATTGTAAGCACTCTTATTTAAGCTAGTGCTATTTTACTTTATTAATAAGCTAGCCCATTAAAAATCTTATCTAGCGTGTAATTTAAAATGAAAAATCATTAAATTCAATCACTTGTTTGTGACTTTAAAAGAGACCATTGTGCTCAGTAGTGATCTCAAATCACAATGGCCCACTCTTTAATTAACCTCTAAAATTGTCAGGAATTGCCGCTTTCATTCTGGCTTCTGGCAAAGAAATAATATTGCGTTGCAATAAGCCTTGCAAACACTGATCCAAGGTTTGCATGCCAAATTGCGAGCCGGTTTGAATCGCTGAATACATTTGTGCAATTTTATTTTCACGAATCAAGTTACGAATCGCAGGAATGCCAATCATCACTTCATGTGCCGCGACCCGGCCGCCCTCTTTCTTTTTAAGCAGCGTTTGAGAAATCACCGCGCGTAATGATTCGGACAACATCGAACGCACCATTTCTTTTTCTGCGGCAGGAAATACATCCACCACACGGTCAATGGTTTTAGCCGCTGACGAGGTATGCAAAGTACCAAACACCAAGTGGCCGGTTTCAGCGGCGGTCAGCGCCAAACGAATGGTTTCCAGATCACGCATTTCTCCAACCAGAATGACGTCAGGGTCTTCACGCAGTGCCGAGCGCAAAGCATTAGAGAAGCTCATGGTATGCGGGCCGACTTCGCGCTGATTAATCAGGCACTTTTGCGAGGTGTGGACAAATTCAATCGGATCTTCCACCGTTAAGATATGACCATATTCATTGGTGTTAATGTAGTTAATCATCGCAGCCAAAGTAGTGGATTTACCCGACCCCGTTGGCCCTGTAACCAGCACCAAGCCGCGCGGTGTTTCGGCAATATCCTGGAAAATGCGAGGGCAACCCAGCTCTTCCAGCGTTTTGATATCCGATGGAATCACCCGAAAAACCGCACTCGCTCCGCGATTTTGCACAAAGGCATTCACCCGAAAACGGGCTAAGCGCGGTATTTCGAAAGAAAAATCGCATTCCAGCGTATCTTCGTAAATCTTACGCTGGCCGTCGTTCATGATGTCGTACACCATATCGTGCACGTCTTTATGCGAAAGCGCAGGCGTATTAATCCGACGAATATCACCATCAACGCGAATCATCGGTGGCAAACCAGACGAAAGATGTAAGTCTGATGCTTTGTTCTTCACGGTGAAGGCTAATAATTCAGAAATTTCCATGGTTTAATCCTGTCCGCATACTAGGTTTTCGCGTAATAATGCCCAAGCAAGCTATCAGACATCCCTTCAGTCTGACAGGCTACGTAGAAAGAATGATATTCCATTCATCTCTGATGAGAGAGCACCAAACTAGAGTTGATAACCCATTATGGCAACGATATTTACAGCATGGCAAGGTGTGAGCGCGCGCATTGCAAAAGCCACGGCGAGAAGTCAAAGAGAATTAAACTGCGTTTCGCTGTTGGCGGTCAGTAAGACATTCCCTGCATCAGCCATAAGAGAGCTGTATTCAATAGGCCAGCGTGCCTTTGGCGAAAATTATGTGCAAGAGCTCATAGAGAAGCACGCAGCTTTAAAAGACTGTAATGGACTGATTTGGCACTTTATCGGGCCGCTACAAAGCAATAAAACCCGATCTGTGGCAGAGTTAGCAGACTGGGTTCATTCAATTGACCGTTTAAAAGTAGCGGAACGACTTTCTGCACAGCGTCCGGAACATCTAGCCGATTTGAATGTCTGTATCCAAGTGAATGTATCGGGTGAAGCCTCTAAGTCAGGCGTGACTCCCGATGAATGCTTGGTGCTAGCGACAAAAATCTGTCAATTACCTCGTATACAATTACGCGGCTTAATGTGCATTCCTGAAGCCACGCACGATTTAACGCAGTTAGCACAGCAATTTAAGCTACTGCGAGACTTACAAAACCAGCTTATTGCAGAGGGCATCTCCCTTGATACTTTATCAATGGGCATGTCGAGTGATTTAGAAATCGCCATTAGCGAGGGCTCTACCCTCGTACGAGTTGGCACGGCTTTATTCGGCGCTCGTACTTACCTGTAAGGAATATATGAAAATCACTTTTATCGGTGGCGGAAACATGGCCATCGCGATGATAGGCGGCATGATTAAGCAGGGCTTTGCTGCAGACCAAATCCATGTACTTGAGCCTGATGCGAGCAAGCGCGAACAACTTAGCCACGACTTTGGTGTAAGCACCGGCGCAGCTGACACCGCAATTCCTAAAAGTGATGCTATTTTATTTGCCGTGAAGCCACAGCAATTACAAACCGTCGCCAAATCTTTGCAGCAGCAGCTTGATGGTGCGCTGGTCCTCTCCATTGCTGCGGGCATTAGGGCGGACACCTTGGCCCAATGGCTGGGGGCTTACCCACGAATTGTACGCGTCATGCCCAATACACCCGCTCTGGTGCAAGCTGGCATGTCGGGCGCATACGCTACGGCGGCGGTAACGGATAGTGATCGGGAATTAACCGAGCGCATGCTGGCAGCGATTGGTGAAATGGTATGGGTAGAAAAAGAAAGCGATATCGACGGGATTACGGCGATTTCAGGCTCTGGCCCAGCCTATGTATTTTATTTTATGGAAGCATTACAAGCGGCCGCTCGCGCTCAGGGCTTTGGCCCCGAGATCGCCCGTAAGCTGGCTTACCAAACCTTTGCAGGTGCCGTGAAACTGGCCCTACAAAGTGAAGACGACGCCGCTACCCTAAGGCAAAAAGTGACGTCTAAGGGCGGCACCACCGAGCGGGCCATTAATGCCCTCGAAACCAGCCAAGTCCGTACCACTATCATTGCTGCTGCCTCTGCCGCTGCCGCTCGCTCCCGCGAGTTGGGAGAAGAGTCCACCCGCAATCTTGAGGTCTAAGGATTGACTATGCTGACAAACACATTCAATTTTTTAATTCGTAATTTATCCGAATTTTTTATCCTGCTACTCTTGGCCCGCTTCTTCTTACAAGCAGCGCGGATTCCATTTAAGCACCCGCTCACCCAGTTTGTTTTGTCCCTCACCAATTGGGTCGTGATTCCTGTGCGGCGTATCTTGCCGCCGTTTCGTGGGCTCGATAGCGCTAGCCTTATGCTGGCATGGCTAGTCGCCCTGTTGATGCATGCGGTCTTGCTCGCACTCTCCCCATGGCCATTTGATTTTACTGCGCCGTTCTCGCTGTTTTCTTTAGCACTGGCGGCCTTGCTAGAAATCTGCAAGATGTCTTTATATCTGCTGTTTGCCACCGTAATCGGCCAAGCACTGATGTCTTGGCTAGCGCCGTATAACCCGCTCATGCCAATTCTAACCGCACTCACCGCGCCTTTTCTGCGCCCATTACATCGGTTTATCCCACCGATTGGTGGCGTAGATATCACACCGCTGGTGTTGATACTGGCGATTCAATTAGTGCTGAATGTGGTGGTGCCTAGCTTAGAACAAATGATATTGCAGGGCGTTAGCATGATTATGCTGAAGTAAAAAAATCGCCGCGTGGGCAGCCCACGCGGCGATTTTTAATTAGCCTTTTAAACGATCCGCATCCGGCTTTACTTGGCGATACTCACCATCAATCACATCACCACTTGCATTATTAGGTGATGAATATGGACCAGCAGCGGCTGGGGCAGCATTTTTTCCGGCCAACTTGCCCCAAGGCAACAATAAAACGAGTGCCACTACATCGCCCAAAATACCTGGAAGCAAAAGCAAAACGGCTGCAATATAGTAACGAGCCACAGCAAACAAGCTATGAATCGTCAAGCGCCCAGAGCGCAGGTCACCAAACAAAGCAGCGCCTACCGCTAATTTGTGATGGCGCAGCATCAGTAGGCCACCGAAGAAAGCGCCAATCAGCCATAACACGACCCAAAAAGTACCAATGGCTTTTGCCAGCAAAACAATCGTGATAATTTCAGCAATTGGGTACGCCACAAAAAGTAATAACAACAGGTAAGGCATGACAACTCCAGAGAATATTTTGATCGTCCTGTGCAATTGCCCAGACGAAGATGCAGCAAATCGTTTAGCCATCGGTGTTATTGAGGCTAGGCTGGCTGCCTGTGTGAACCAATTAGCGCCAGTACAATCTACATACCGATGGAATGAGAGAATCGAAATCGCGCAAGAAGTTCCCCTTTTGATAAAAACGACCGCCGCCGTCTATCCTGCTTTAGAAGCTTGGTTGCAGGAAAACCACCCTTACGAGGTCGCTGAAATTATTGCTCTAAGCCCCAGCGCAGGTCTGCCCGCCTATCTCAATTGGGTTAGTAAAGAGGTGCAAACATGATGAGCTTATTCCGCTCCCTTTGTCTTTTACTGGTGCTTTTTAGCAGCGCCCAAGCTGCGAGCGACTTACTGCCCCCAGAAAAAGCGTTTCAAGCTTACATGGTACAGATGGATGACCATACCTTGGAAGTGCGTTTTCAAGTCGCACCTGGCTATTACCTCTACCGCGATCGGATTACCTTTAAAGCAGATCAGGCCATCCAGCCCCAACTGCCCGTGGGCACCGAGAAAAACGACCCTAGCTTTGGCAAGGTGCAAGTTTATAAACATGACACCTCCGTATCGATAAAATCTACCGCCCCATTCCCCTTAGATGCGGCCATCACCGCCAAATTCCAAGGCTGTGCAGAAGTAGGCGTGTGCTACCCGCCACAAACACAGGTTTTAAAACCAGGCCCCCCTCCCAAAGACGCACTTGATCAGCTGTTTGGAAAAAGCGCCACGCCTGCGACCATCGGCCCCAGTGGGGCCGATGTTTATTTCAATGGTGGCTTCCTTGCTACACTGGGGGTGTTTTTTTTAGCGGGGCTGGCGCTCGCACTCACCTCATGCATGTATCCCTTGATCCCAATTGTCTCGAGCATCGTGCTGGGTAATGGCCAAAAAGGAAAAATGCGTGCAGTGGGGCTCACCTTTACCTATGTACAAGGCTTGGCGCTAAGCTACACCCTAATCGGCATTGCTGCGGCTGCTACCGGCACCTTGCTTGTTGTAGCCTTACAACAACCTTTTGTTATCGCACTATTCTCACTATTTTTTGTCCTCATGGCGCTCGCCATGTTTGGCCTATTTAATTTGCAATTATCTGGCCGCATCCAAAGCAAAATGAATGAATGGTCAAATCGCCTCCCTGGCGGCCAATTCACTTCGGTGTTTGCCATGGGTGCGCTTTCCGCCCTCATTGTTGGCCCTTGCATCGCCCCACCACTGGCTGCAGCCCTTGCCTATTTAGGCCAAACGGGCGATCTACTTTTAGGCGGTAGCTCGCTCTATATGTTGGCACTGGGGCTAGGCTTACCCCTGCTGGCCATTGGTGCTTTTGGCGGCAGCATCTTGCCCAAGCTCTCAGGCAAAATCATGCGCAGCATAAAAATAGTATTTGGCGTGCTGTTACTTGGCATGGCGATATGGGTCGCTCGGCCACTGTGGGAGCAAGCAGGCGCTCACACTGGGCCACAATTTGCTCCTATTGCCTCTGAGCAAGAATTAGATCAAGCGATTAGCAATGCCAATGGCAAAATGGTGATGTTAGATTTTTATGCCGATTGGTGTATTGCATGCAAAGAATTCGAGCGCGATACCTTGAGTGATCCAGAAATTCAAAAAACACTCTCAAGCATGGTGCTATTGCGCGCCGATGTCACACAGAATAACGCAGCAGACCAAGCCCTATTAAAACGCTTTCAATTATTTGGGCCACCCGCTATTTTGTTTACCGGTAGTAATGGCCAATTTTTAAATGAGCGCGTGATTGGCTATCAAAGCCCCGCATTATTTAAAGCCACTTTGCAGCGCATTAAACAGGAAAAAAAATGAGAAACTGGTTGATCGTATTGAGTTTACTGAGTGGTTTAGCGCAGGCTGAGGCAGCGATTTTTTCGGCGCAACTCCCTGATTTACAAAACAAACCTCAGAAATTCTCTCAATGGCAAGGGAAACCGCTAATTATTAATTTTTGGGCCACATGGTGCAGCCCTTGCAGAGAGGAAATCCCTGAATTTATTGCATTACAAAAAGAATACTCAGGAAAAGTACGCTTTGTGGGTATTGCCATTGATGAAGTGAAAGATGTTGCCGCCTTTGCCAAGCAATATGGGATTAATTATCCAACCTTAATCGGCGAAGCCAATGCAATGGAATTAATGCGTAAAGAAGGAAATAAGCTAGGCGGGCTGCCTTTTACTGCAATTTATAATGCAAAAGGAGAACGTATTGCAATTGAGCTTGGGCGGCTAAAGAAAGAAAAACTAGAAAATTATTTAAAAGAATTAACTCGGTAATCACCGGCGATTTAAGCAGCAACGTCGCGTACTAGAAGTACGCGATGTATGCAGCCTAGAAACCGCAAAATACGTTTCTTAGCATGACAATCACTTCTAGCGTACGCAAATCCCCCACACGGTAATAGACCCGATTAGCATCTTTGCGTGTGCGCAACACGCCTTTTTCCCGCATCAAAGCTAAATGCTGAGAAATATTCGATTGAGTGGTGCCAACCTGCTCAACAATATCTTGCACGCTCACTTCTTTATCACCCAAAACGCAGAGAATTTTTAAGCGTAATGGGTGAGACATCGCTTTCATTGCACGCGAAGCCTGATCAATGTGGGGGTCGTCCATATGCTCAATGGAATTGGCCATAATCGCTATCTAAAATTAAAAAGGTTTAAGGGGATATTCTAATTATTTCTTGGTAAATATGGTAGAAATATTGCCAAACGTCATAGAGGCTATTATGCAATGAGTTAGAATACTAGTGATATTTAAAATTTGTTTGTCTGCTGAGCAAGCATTGCTTATTTTTCAAAATGCAACAGCATCGCAGCAGCATCCATCACAGGGATAAATAAATATGAGCCATAACGTCAAGCCCGTCCTTTTACTGATTTTAGACGGCTTCGGTTACCGTGAAGAGACGACTGATAACGCCATCGCCGCAGCAAAAAAACCACACCTAGATCGCTTGTTTGCCACCTACCCGTGGACCACGATTAATGCTTCAGAAGAATACGTAGGCTTGCCTAAAGGCCAGTTTGGAAATTCTGAAGTAGGTCACCTCAATATTGGTGCAGGTCGTGTGTTGCAGCAAGACATCAGCCGAATCGATTGCGACGTTGCAGATGGCTCTATTGGCCAAAACCCTGTGTTTGCTGCGGCCATCGAGCAAGCACGCAGCAGCGGTAAAACGCTACATATTTTAGGATTAATCTCTGATGGCGGCGTGCATTGCCACGAAGCCCATGTGAATGCGCTGATTGCCGCAGCGGCGACAGCAGGCGTTAGCCAAATTCATATCCACGCCTTCCTTGATGGCCGAGATACCCCTCCGCGCAGTGCCGCAGTTTACCTAGCCAAACTACAAGCTGTCTGTGACATACATCCTACAGCACGTATCGTGTCAGTAACTGGTCGCTACTGGGCAATGGATAGAGATAAACGTTGGGAGCGCGTAGAGCCTGCCTACAAAGTAATGGTTGAAGGCGAAGGCTTATTCCACGCTGTAAACGCTGCCGATGCGTTGTCTGCGGCCTATGCCCGTGATGAAAACGACGAATGTAGTGATCTTTATGAATTTCCGCGCCGACCGTGCGCGCCAAATAACAACAGCACTCACCGACGCTAGCTTTGATGGTTTTAAAGCGCGTCAGCCGAAATTTGCATCCTTTAGCACCGCCACTAATTACGGCTCGGCCTACCCAACACTGCTGGTGGCTTATGACAAGCCTAAGGTTAAAAACAGCTTTGGTGAATATATTGCCGATCAGGGCTTAAAACAGCTGCGCATCGCTGAAACCGAAAAATACCCGCATGTGACTTATTTCTTCTCCGGTGGCGAAGAAAAAGAATTTGCTGGCGAAGACCGCATCTTAGTGCCTTCTCCGAAAGTGGCCACTTACGATTTGCAACCAGAAATGAGTGCACCGGAAGTGACTCGTCAGCTGGTCGCTGCCATCGAATCCAAGCAATACTCAGCCATTATCTGTAATTTTGCCAATGGTGATATGGTCGGCCACTCAGGTATTTTTGACGCCGCAGTTAAAGCAGTTGAAGCTTTGGATGAGTGTGTAGCACAATGTGTTGACGCCATGCTTGCAGCAGGTGGAGAAATTCTGATTACGGCCGATCATGGGAATTGTGAATTGATGTTTGACCACACAGCACATCAACCGCATACCCAGCACACAACCGACCAAGTTCCATTTGTGTATATTGGCCGTCCAGCAACCATGGTGGCGCGTGGCAATGGGGCATTACGCGATATTGCCCCCACCATGCTGGCCTTGATGGGCTTAGATCAGCCTGAAGAAATGACAGGTAAATCCTTGGTAAACTTATAAGAATGCTTAAACCGCTTTTTCTTTTAATGCTTACAACCGGTGTAGTGACTACACCGGTTTTTGCTGCGCCCGCCCCTAAGCAAGAATCAGCCAGCAAACAGGCCGAGTTAAAAGATTTACGCGGTCAGCTACAAGAGCTCAAAAAAGATTTGGCCGCCAATGAATCTCAGCGCAGTGAAGCCAGCGATGCATTAAAAGATTCAGAAACTGCCATTTCTGATGCGAATCGCATCCTCAACTCCATGCAGCAAGAGCAAGCCCTCAGCAGGGCCGAAATTTCCCGCCTAGAAGATGATATCAGCCGAACCCGCAGCGGCATTCAGGCCAGCCAACATCGGCTAGGAAAGATCCTAAAAACACGTTACAAAGCTGGGCAAATTGAAGCTTGGCGTTTGCTGCTTAACCAGCAAGACCCTAATCAAGTCAGCCGCGAGCTCACTTACTATCGCTATATCAGCCGCTCCCAATTGCAATTAGCCAATAAATTAGAAGCACAGCTGGGTGAGTTATCTCGCCTATCTGAAGATATCCGCCAAAAGAATGAAGCCTTACAGCAACTGGCGTTGCGAAAAAAACAACAAAAAGAAGTGCTAGTTTCTGAGCAAGAAGAAAAACAAGAAATTGTCAGTAAGCTATCTCAGGAAATTAGCAGCCAGCGCAATCAAATCCAAAAATTAGCCGCCGATGAAAAGCGCCTAACAGGGCTAGTAGATAAACTAAATGCCATTATTAAGCGACAAGAGCTAGAGCGCGCCCAAAAAGCAGCACAAGCGAAAGCCCTTGCCGAGAAAAACGCCCGAGAGCGCGCAGCAAGAAATGCTGCGGCCAAAGCGAAAGCAAAAGCAGCTGGCAAACCCACACCTAAGGCCGAGCCTGAGCCCGAAGTCAACACGGCTCTCCCAGATGCTAGCCAATCTGGCCAAGCTTTTTCCTCACTCAAAGGAAAGCTGCGCTTACCAATTAAAGGTGAAATAACCGGCCGCTATGGCACGGCGCGTGGCGAAGGTGGGCAATGGAAAGGGGTCTTTATCCGTGCCGCCGCCGGTCAAAGTGTGAAAGCGATTGCCAGTGGCCGAGTCGTGTTCGCTGAATGGCTGCGTGGCTTTGGCAATATGCTGATTGTGGATCACGGCGGTGGATACATGAGTATTTACGCAGCAAATGAAAGCCTGCTTAAGCAAGTAGGTGATACGATTAAGGCTGGAGACAGCATTGCCACCAGTGGGAATAGCGGTGGAATGGCTGATTCCGGCTTATACTTTGAACTCAGACAAAACGGCCGCCCAATCGACCCGCAGGCGTGGGCAGGCTAGGCTCTAAGAGCAATTAATAGGGAAACACGGATGTCCTCGAGCCAAAAAAAACCAAAGCTCCAAAAAATCGCCTTGCTCCTAGCCGGAGCAGGTCTGGGCGTTGCCCTGAGTCTTTCCTTTAATGCCGTTGCCGATAAAGATGCGGGTGGCAACCCGCTGCCGGTTGAAGAGCTACGTGCATTTTCTACTGTTTTTGGTCTGATCAAACAAAGCTATGTAGAGCCTGTTGAAGATAAAAAACTGATTACGGAAGCCATCAAAGGCATGGTGTCTGGCCTGGATCCGCACTCCAGTTATCTGGATGCAGAAGCCTTTAAAGATATGCAAATCCAAACTCAAGGCGAGTTTGGTGGCCTAGGTATAGAAGTCAGCATGGAAGACGGCTTAGTGCGTGTGGTCTCACCGATCGAAGACACCCCTGCCTATCGTGCTGGGGTCAAGCCTGGTGACTTTATTGCCAAAATTGACGAAACCCCCGTTCAAGGAATGTCCTTAAACGACGCCGTCACTAAAATGCGCGGCAAAATTGGCACATCTGTGACCCTCACCATGCTACGTAAAGGCGAAGGTAAGCCCATTATTGTGACGCTAAAACGCGCCGTGATTAAAGTGCAAAGCGTGAAGTCTAAAATGGCGGAACCGGGCTATGGCTACATCCGTATTGCGCAATTCCAAGAACACACCACAGCCAACGTCGCTCAGGCGATAGAAACGCTTTATAAAGAAAATAAAGTACCGCTCAAAGGTATTGTGCTTGATTTGCGTAACAACCCAGGTGGTCTGTTAAATGGCGCGGTGGGTGTATCTGCTTCATTCTTGCCTAAAGATGCCTTGGTGGTTTACACCGAAGGCCGCACGCCTGATTCCAAGATTAAGCTCACCGCCAGCAAAGAAAACTATCTGCGTGAAAGTGGCCGTGATGACTACTTTAAGAACACGCCTAAAGATGTGAAAAACGTCCCGCTGGTTGTACTGGTAAATGGTGGCTCCGCTTCTGCATCTGAAATTGTGGCTGGCGCATTGCAAGACTACAAACGGGCCATCGTGGTTGGCACCCAGACTTTTGGGAAGGCGTCTGTGCAAACCATTATGCCTATCGATAACAAAACAGCGCTCAAGCTCACCACGGCACGTTACTTCACGCCACTTGGCCGCTCGATTCAGTTGAAAGGCATTACGCCAGATATCGAAGTCGAAGAAGCAGTACTGAATGGTAAGGAACAAAGCGCCTTCCGCATTCGTGAAGCCGATTTAGGGCATCGCTTAGATAACCCGACTGATAAAGAGGCTGGCAACAAAAAAACAGCATCTGAAACCAAGACGGAAATCAAAACTGAAATTAAAAAGCTGAAACCTATCGCCAGCGAAACAGCGGAAGAAAACCCGCGTGAGCTGGCTTCTAAAAACGATTACCAATTGCAACAAGCGCTGAATATTCTTAAAGTTCAGCAAATTTTGCAAAATAAGGCTGCACCTGTATCCGTACCTGCAAAGTAAGCCATCTGGATTAAATCAACGCAGCTCCTTCGGGAGCTGTTTTGCGTTGCAAGCTTCATCGGCCTAAACTGAGAATGCCTTGGAGAATCGCCATGAAACCCAGCCCAGACCATAATGCCAAGCATCAGCTGATTCAGCTCTACCCACTCCCCTGTAATCAAGCCGCTCATGCAGCGGTCTATTTAAGCACTTTAGATGGCGTAAGCGCGCAAGCTCTTAGCGACGCACCCTGTATTAGCGTCCACTATCGCCTACCCGAATGCAGCTTGACCCAGATAGAAAACCATCTAAAACAAGCTGGCTTTCATTTAGATGAAAGCATACTGAGTAAAATCAAACGCGCCCTCGTCCACTATTGCGAAGATATCGCCTGTAGTAATTTAGAGATCCCCGAACACAATATCAAAAGCCGCGATGTTTACGTTAAGGTCTGGGACAATCACCCTCACGGCGATCATGATGAAACGCCGGAAGAATTACGGCGATATTTGTAAGTACGGTGTTATTGGAAAACCCATATCCTGAAACACAGAGGACGCGGAGAAAAACAGGGGTTGAAGTGAAGCATAGCGCCCCTTTATCGCCCTTCTCGTATAATCACTCAGTCTTTAATTGCGATCTTCTGCCATGAGCTTCTGCCCCAATCCTCCTAGCACCACCGTAGACGAGCTTGATGACCAAGCGCTGCTACGCTATAGCCGGCATATATTGCTCGATGAGATTGGCATCGAAGGGCAGGAAAAAATCAGCCAAGCTCATGTACTGCTCATTGGTGCGGGCGGCTTAGGATCGCCTGCCGCGCTGTACTTGGCATCTGCCGGTGTGGGCACGCTGACGATTGTGGATGATGATCAGGTTGATTTATCCAATCTACAGCGCCAAATCATTCATCACACCGCGAGTATTGGCCAAAATAAAGCCGAATCTGCGGCTCAAACCATTTACGCACTTAATCCACAGATCAAGGTCAACGCGATCACGACAAGGGCGGTTGGGGATGAGCTGGCTCAACTCGTTGCCGCTGCCGATATCGTGCTCGATTGCTGCGATAACTTTGCGACTCGCCACGCAGTAAACCGCGCCTGTGTGGCGCATAAAGTGCCCCTAGTTTCTGGCGCGGCAGTGCGGTTTGATGGGCAACTCACCACATTTGATTCACGGCAAGACAACGCCCCCTGCTATCACTGCCTGTTTGGTGAGGAAGGTGAAGCCAGCGATGGCCCATGTGCAACTTTCGGCGTATTTGCCCCGCTCGTTGGGATGATTGGGGCGGCACAAGCGGCAGAAGCGCTCAAACTCATCATCGGCCTAGGTCGCCCACTACTTGGGCGCTTACAGCTACTTGATGCACGTAACATGCAGTGGCGAGAAATGCGCTATAAGGCGGATCCTGCCTGCCCTGTGTGCTCTGCACTAGCCTTGTAAGCTGATCATCGGGCTATAGTGCCCGCAGTATCCTTTTCAACGACTTGATGCACGGTATGTAATAGCGAGAAATGCTCTATAAGCCGGATACTGCCTGCCCTGTGCGCTCGCCCTTGGCGGTGAATGCAACTTAAGCGAATCTTTCACGTAGACAAGCGGCATAAAAACTGCAATAGTGACACCCATGAAAGCAATGCAACGCCCCCTTTTTGCTACCTTCCCAGCCCAGAGCTGGTGCTACCGCCCGTATATCTTACTGGCGGCCTAGACTCATTTAATTGACCAATGCCGCCGATCCAGGCGGCATTGTTGTATCTACACTCCCCATGGGCTCGGCGGCTTTTAATCCAAACAAGGATCGAGAACATGACTTCGCATATTATTCTGACGGGCGACCGAACTACTGGCCCACTGCATTTAGGCCACTTCGTAGGCTCATTACAAAACCGCCTCGCCTTTCAAGACAAGCACACGCAATTCTTAATGCTGGCTGACGCCCAAGCCCTCACCGATACCGATCACGATGTAGTGCATCGCAATGTGCTGGAAGTGGCGCTCGACTACCTTGCTGTTGGCCTTGATCCCGCAAAAAACACCATTTTTATTCAGTCGCAAGTGCCGGAATTATCTGAGCTGACTTACTACTTTATGAATCTGGTGACCGTGGCGCGTTTAGAGCGCAACCCAACGGTAAAAGAAGAAATCCGCCAAAAGAACTTCCAGCGCGATATCCCCGCAGGATTTTTAACCTACCCAGTTAGCCAAGCCGCCGACATTACCGCCTTTAAAGCCACGGCTGTGCCCGTAGGTGCCGATCAAGCGCCGATGATTGAGCAGACTAATGAAATTGTTCGCCGTTTTAATGCCATAGCGGGCAAGGATATTTTGCTAGAAACACGCGCCATTATCCCGCAAACAGGCCGTCTACCTGGGCCAGATGGCAAATCTAAAATGAGTAAATCTCAGGGCAATGCGCTGCATTTATCGGCCAGCCCTGATGAAATTAGCCAATTTGTTAAGAGCATGTACACCGATGCTAAACACTTAAAAATTAACGATCCAGGCCAAGTCGCTGGCAATGCCGTATTTACCTTTTTGGATGCATTTGAGCCGGATATCAGCTTTGTGGACGATTTAAAAGCCAAATACCGCAAGGGTGGCTTGGCTGATTCAGTGATCAAGCAGCACTTAGAAGTGCGCCTACAAGAGCTAATCGAACCGATACGCACTCGCCGCTTGGAGCTTGCTAAAAACCCGGCACATGTGATGCAAATTTTAAAAACCGGCACAGCCCATGCACGCACCGTGGCGGCGGCAACCCTTGCCGAAGTAAAGTCTGCATTGGAGTTGGACTATTTTAGCTAACTCAGCAACTTCACAAGCTAATAGCAACAAGAACTTCACCCGCTTAAAAAAATTCACGTCTTAAAACACGGAGAACACGGAGAAAAACATACTAGGGTTTTCTCCGTTATCCTCCGTGTCCTCCTAAACTCCGTGGTTCAAGATTTGGGGGTTTTATACAGCCTGCTACAACAATCTAGGCAGCACAGCCCTTGCATTAGCACTGGTGGCAGCGGCTAATTCTTCCAAGCTAATCCCCCGCAACTCTGCCAGCACCACGGCCATTTTGACGAGTTCGGCAGGTTGGTTGCGTTGGCGATCTAGCCACGCAGGCGGGATATCCGGGGCGTCGGTTTCCATTACCAGTGCTTCTAAGGGCAAATCTCGGGCTAATTTACGTATCCGCTGCGAGCCTGTATAAGTCATTGCCCCACCAAAACCCAGCTTAAACCCTAGCGATATAAACACCTCGGCCTGCTGCACGCTGCCATTAAAAGCGTGGGCGATGCCGCCTTTGACTCGCCATTTGCGTAAATACTTAAGCAGCGGATCCTGAGCGCGGCGCAAATGCAGCAGCACCGGCAAATCAAAATCCCGCGCCAACCTAAGCTGGGCTTCAAGTAACTCGACCTGTCTTGTGGCATCTAAATTTGGCACATAAAAATCCAGACCAATTTCTCCTACGGCTACCGGCTGATGCTGCTCTAAATAGTGCTGCAAAGTCAGCAGATGCTCATCCCGATGCACCGCCGTATAAATCGGGTGCAGACCAAAAGCAGGAAAGCAGCCATAGCGCTCGCGCATGGTGAGCGCATCGGTAAAAGTTGCCTCGCTAACGGCAGGCACCACAATTTGCGTAATCCCCACCCGCCTTGCTGTTGCCACGACATCATCTCGGTCGGCGGCAAATTCAGGGGCATCTAGATGGCAATGAGTGTCTATCCACATCAATCATTTTCCTTTATCAGAGCATAGCCCTCGGTGCATTGGCTAGAATAGATGTAAGCTTGTACATGTGCTACGCAAACTCGAAAAGACCTCTTCAGCACGTAGATTTTGCTACTGCGGCCCTACGAAACCTTTCTTTATTGACCACCTAGCAGCTGTGGGCTTGAAAACACACAATATTAAATTGCTTGTTTTGATAAACATACTCTCCTCAGTGAAACGCCGTGCTTCAGTATTTAGGTCTCGCGACATAATCACCCGCCCCCGCAAATACCTAGGCATGCAACAACTGTCATCAAGCTGAAAGATGCACCCCGTAGCGTTCATGGGCTGAAACCGTCGGTAGTGATGGCTGGCTCTAAAGCGCTTCCCCTGTTAGACTACTGCCCCTTTTGGCCAGCGAGTTAAGTCATTGTGAACACTACATCTTTTGCCAATCTTCCCCTCTCGCCGGCCATGCTGCAAAACTTGGATAGCTTGGGTTACGTCGAGATGACGGAAATTCAGGCGCAAAGCCTGCCCCTGATTTTGGCGCGCCGCGATTTAATTGCACAGGCTAAGACCGGCAGCGGCAAGACCGCAGCTTTCGGGATTGGTATGCTGCATAAGCTCAACCCTAGCTATTTTGCCATTCAGGGCTTGGTGATTTGCCCAACGCGCGAGCTGGCCGATCAAGTCGCTAAAGAGCTGCGCCGTTTGGCCCGCTTTACCGACAACATCAAAATTTTAACGCTCTGCGGTGGCTCGCCGATGGGCCCGCAAATCGCATCACTGGTACACGGGGCACACATTATTGTGGGCACGCCGGGCCGCTTGCGCGATCACCTTGGCCGCGCTTCGATTGACTTATCCACCGTACAAACGCTGGTATTAGACGAAGCCGACCGCATGGTCGATATGGGCTTTTACGACGAGATCGCCGGTATTGTGAGCGCTTGCCCAACGCGCCGCCAAACCCTGCTGTTTTCTGCCACCTATCCCGACAATATTCGCAAAGACAGCGCAAAGTTTCTGAAGCTGCCTGCCGAAGTAAAAGTAGAGGCGCAACATGCTGACAGCCAAATCGAACAACGCTTCTACAGTGTTGAACACGAGGAGCGCAACGCCGCCGTGGCGCAGCTACTCAATCACTACAAGCCCGTTCAAACACTGGCCTTCTGCAATACTAAGATCCACTGCCGCGAGCTTGCAGCCGAGCTGCGAGATCAAGGTTTTAGCGCCTTGGCGCTCTACGGCGAATTAGAACAACGCGAGCGCGACGAGATCCTTGTGCAGTTTTCTAATCAAAGCTGCTCGATCCTTGTCGCCACCGATGTAGCCGCGCGTGGTTTGGATATTCAAAGCCTGGGTGCGGTGATTAACGTCGACGTGTCCAAAGACACCGAAGTGCATATCCACCGCATCGGCCGCACTGGCCGTGGCCACGATAAGGGCCTGGCACTCAGCCTAGCCGCGCCCAATGAAAAGAAATGGGTCACGCTGATCGAAGAATATCAAGGCGGGCCGGTACGCTGGTTTGACTTGGAAACACTAGAGCCAGAAGCCAGCGGCCCTTTGCGCCCACCTATGGTCACGCTGTGCATTATGGGCGGCAAGAAAGACAAGCTGCGCCCAGGTGACTTACTCGGCGCACTGACTGGTGACGCGGGCCTGACTAAAGAGCAGGTTGGCAAAATCAATGTGTTTGAATTTTTAACTTATGTCGCCATCGACAGACGCGTAGCCAGCAAAGCTTTTAATAGCCTAAGCCAAGGCAATATCAAAGGCCGCAGCTTTAAGATGCGTTTTTTGGGCGAGTAATTAATGTAGTCAGAGCTGGGGCATTGCCCCAGCTAAACCTATCGTAGGGCTGGTGAAACCCGCCAGATTGATGCCTCAAAAGCGAATAAACGGCGGGTTTCACCCGCCCTACGTGATTTTCCCCCAACCTGTCATAAATTACTTGATACCTATTAGGCATCAAAATAGCCTCATCCCCACCGACTAACGGCGGTATTGCGAACTAATTGGCGATTGCCTTGCACGGCGCGGCAAGTACACAGGTATAATGCCGCCGGTGAGTGCGTTACCCAGTCTCCGCGCTACACCATCCAAGTACGCCATCAAGCACATTATCCTCAAACTGTTAAAGCTCATTCCCTAGCCAGTCTTGGCAGAATGCGGCTGAGTGATCTATCTTGATGTTCTATTTGGCTAAGGTTTCTAAACACCTACCCCATCTGCCTTTGACTGGCGCCATTCTTGGCGACAGGCCGATACTCTCCTCTGGAGTTTGAATGAGTTTTTCCGCCCTAGGGCTTGCGGACGATATCGTCCGCGCCGTTACTGAACTTGGCTACACCACACCAACCCCTATTCAGCAGCAGGCTATTCCTGCTGTGCTGTCCGGTGGTGATTTACTCGCTGGCGCACAAACCGGCACCGGCAAAACCGCCGGCTTTACCCTGCCACTGCTGCATATCCTGAGCACCACACCGGCTACTAGCAAAAAAATCCGTGCTCTGATTCTGACCCCGACGCGTGAATTGGCCGCTCAGGTTGAAGAAAGCGTGCGCGACTATGGTAAATACTTACCGCTAAAATCCATGATGATGTTTGGCGGCGTCAGTAGTAATCCGCAAATCAAACAGCTGCGCGGCCATGTGGATATTCTGGTAGCCACACCGGGCCGTTTGCTCGACCATATCTCACAAAAAACCGTTGATTTAAGCGGCGTTGAAGTGCTGATTCTGGACGAAGCCGATCGCATGCTGGATATGGGCTTTATTCGCGACATCAAAAAAGTGCTGGCTCTACTGCCTGCTAAGCGTCAGAACTTATTGTTCTCCGCTACTTTTTCTGACGAAATCAAGACACTGGCTGATGGCCTCTTAGATAACCCAGCGCTAATCGAAGTGGCTCGCCGTAACGCGACCGCCGAAATGATTACGCAAAAGGTTTACTTTGTTGATCGTGAGCGTAAACGTGAGCTGCTTACCCAGCTGATCAAAGAAAAAAATTGGTTCCAAGTGCTGGTGTTTACTCGCACCAAGCACGGTGCAAATCGCTTAGCCGAGCAATTGAGCAAAGACGGCATTAACTCGCTAGCCATTCACGGCAATAAGAGCCAAGCCGCCCGTACCCGTGCACTAGCCGAGTTTAAATCTGGCACGCTGCAAGTGCTGTGCGCGACCGATATTGCTGCGCGTGGGATTGATATCGAAGAATTGCCACACGTGGTGAACTTCGAGCTACCTAACGTCGCCGAAGATTATGTACACCGTATTGGCCGCACTGGCCGTGCGGGTTCAGAAGGCGAAGCGATTTCACTGGTTTGTGTGGATGAGCACAAGCTGCTGAACGATATCGAACGCCTGATCAAACGCGATATCACCCGTGAAAGCGTAGAAGGTTTTGCCGTTGATCCAAGCATCAAAGCCGAGCCGATTTTAAATGGCCGCAATGGTGCACAGCGCAAGCATGATCCGCGCAACCCAAATAGCGGCCGTCCTCCGCGTGGGCATAATCGTACTGACCGTGCTCCAACGGGTGATGCACCACGTCCAGCACGCAGCCAAGAAGAGCGTGCGCCGCGCAGCAATGAAGAACGCGCACCTCGCCCAGCCGCTCGCTTCAACCCCGATGCTCGCCCTGCTACGGAAGGTCGTTATAACAATAACCCACGTGGCGAAGCGCGTGCTCGTCCTGCTAGCGAAGGCAGCTTTAATAGCAATCCCCGTGGTGAAACACGCTCTGCTGCTGCCCCGCGTCCAGCGGGAGAAGGTCGTTTTAATAACAACCCGCGTGGCGAAACACGTACAGCAACACCTCGTCCAGCTAGCGAAGGTCGCGCACCTCGTCCGGAAGGCCGCACAGATTCACGTGCGCCCCAAGGCCGTGCCCCGCAAGATCGTAGCTATTCTGATCGCGCACCACGCAGCGATGCTCGCAGCAGTGCGCCACGCCCAGCTAGCAAGCCACGCGGCGATCAACAACCGAGCAGCAATGAAAACACCCCTGTTGCAGCGCTATTTGCACCAATCAAGCGCTCTGGCGGTCGTCATCACTAAGCGGCGTTAATCGCTTCATGCAAAACGGCGCTATATGCGCCGTTTTTTTATGCCTACAAAATGAATAGACCTGCAATTATAAAATCATTCTATTTGTGAATATGTCGTACGCAAATCTTGGCCCAACTCAAAATGCCTCCTGCTGAATAGATTTAAGCTAAATCCATTATTCAGGAAGCCCTGCCATGACAAAAAATCATCCCAAACTGCCTGAGAACCCTTATTACGAAGGTGTTCCTGACTATATGACCGAAGTGTATGACTGGGCTTACGTCAACCCACGGCGTGTCAATCAGCTGGACCACAATCTCGTGGTTAAAGTGCTGCTATTTGGTAATGATCAGCGCCTAATGCGTGCTTATTTAAATGAAATTCAGCCGGGGATGAAAGTCTGGCAAGTGGCGCATGTCTACGGTGATTTAGTGCGTAAAGTGGCGCAAAGAGTCGGGCCAGATGGCTGCTTTCATTTGACCGACATCACTCCCGCACAAATCGAGCATGGCCAAGCCAAATTAGCCATCTACCCTTGGGCAAAAGTCATCCGCGCAGATGCCGCTACTTATCAATGCGATAAGTCATTTGATTTGATTTGCAGCTTCTTTTTATTGCATGAAGTGCCAGACGATAAAAAGCATGAAATTGTCGATCATATGTTGAGCAAAATGCCGGAAGGGGGAAAAGTCCTCTTTGTGGATTACCATCGCCCTGCACTCTGGCAACCCATACGCTGGATATTAAAATGGGTGAATACCAAATTAGAACCCTTTGCCGAAGCGCTATGGCAAAATGAAATCAGCCATTACGCTAAGCACTCCGATCAATATGATTGGCAAAAACGCACGATATTTGGCGGGGTTTATCAAATTGTAACGGTCACTCGCAAAGCGCTTTAAGTGTATTTTTCATTTTTAAGAAAATAAACGGGCGACCTCACTAATCGCCGTTTTTTTGCCATGACTGATCCAAAAAAAATATCCTGCCTAAAGGCCCCGAGTCGTTTCTTAAAACGTACAAAGGGCTGGAAGCAAGAAAAGGCTTTTGGGATTAGGATTGGCAAAGCTAACTTAACGCGAACAAGCGACTCGTGCCACTTTAGCCACAAAAAATATCAAAAAAATTGAACTTTTTATTCCTGCGTTTATCCAAGCAGAGATTCTTCGTGCCGCTCATTGCATTCATTCACCAATCATCACACAGCCTTCATTAGTATTGTAATAAGCAATGTTTGTGAGCAAATCTGTCGTATCCCCTCTGCCTATCAGTGCCCAGGCACAATCAGATAAGCAAACCATCTGTGTAAGCCTTACTCATGTTCGTGATATCGTCAACAATAATTGACCATACCTGTAACATTGAAACAAGTTTAATATCATACTAGTCACACACAAGCTCACTCCCCAATAAGGGACCCTGAGCAATGTATGCATTCCTGAATATTTCGCTTATTACGGAAGCCTGCAATGTTAATTTCTCTTACTCTGGAGCTGCGATGAAAGTAACACTACCGATCTGGACAATTGCCGCCCCCATCATCGCTTGGGCACTTTATCTTGCTCCTGGGCAAAGCTTGGGCGTGATCTATCTAGCATTACTAACCGTCGCCCTATTTGGCGGTGTTTTAGCCGCGGTTCACCACGCTGAAGTCGTTGCTCACCGAGTCGGTGAGCCTTATGGCACCCTCGTTTTAGCTGTCGCCATTACCATTATTGAAGTGGCACTCATTGTTTCTTTAATGATGGCAGGTGGACCTGAAACCACGGCGCTGGCTCGCGATACGGTCTTTGCTGCCGTAATGATTATTCTGAATGGGATAGTCGGTATCTGCTTATTAGCAGGTGGCTTAAAATTTAAAGAACAAACTTTTAGCCTGCACGGCGTAAGTGCCGCACTCACAACCCTCGCGGCCATTGCGGTCTTAACGCTCATTTTGCCAAACTTCACCACCAGCGCTGCTGGCCCTTTTTACACCTCTAGTCAGCTTATTTTCATCTCAGTCGTCACCCTTGTCCTGTATGGCACTTTTGTACTGGTACAAACGGTAAGACATCGTGATTACTTCTTACCCAGTGATGCCGAAGGCGATGAAGAAACACATGCGGCTCCACCCTCCTTACTTGAAACTTCAATCAGCTCAGTTTTATTGCTAATTTGCCTCGCAGCCGTGGTGTTATTAGCCAAAGCATTAGCACCAAGTATCGAGCTAGGAGTTGCAAATATGGGCGCACCTAAGGCCGTAGTTGGCGTGATTATCGCAGGTGTTGTGCTACTACCTGAAGGCCTTGCGGCATTACGTGCTGCTCGAGCCAACCGCTTACAAAATAGCTTGAATCTCGCATTAGGATCAGCACTCGCCAGCATTGGCCTCACCATTCCAGCCGTGGCCGTTGTGGCCTTGGTGAGCGGCTTAACGCTTACATTGGGTATTGATATCAAATCCACTGTTTTGCTACTGCTCTCGCTCTTTACCACCATGCTGGCCTTAGCTACAGGTAAAACAACCGTCTTGCCAGGTGTAGTGCTCTTAGTGATTTTTGCAGTCTATTTATTTGTGACCGTTATTCCCTAAGTGATCAAGCGGGTACCGCATTAGCAATGCCGTGCCCGCAACAAGGAACCAACATGCAATGGATTAGCCGTATTTCAATCAGCAGTATCCTCGTCGCCTCACTATTTATTCCTCTCAGCGCACAGGCAAAAAACATCAGCACCAAAGATGCACTGGCCTGCGTGGAATCATCAAAATGCGCCTATTTCTTTGATGTCTATGCTGGTGACAAACAGCTACGCCAACAGCTAAACAAAGCCTTTAAAACAGCAGGCATTCCCTCCCCGCGCTGGCTAGGAAAAGGCACATCCACACCGATGACTCCAATTATCTTGGCGCAAAAAACCTATTTACTAGGATCGGTGTGCCAGCCCCATAATTGCCCCCACTCCGTCAGTGTTCTTTATTCACCTGAGCAAAAACGGGTAGTCGCCCAATATAAGCCCGAAACAGGCCAGCCTAAATGGCTAGGCGAGCCAAGTGCTTTTGAACAAAAAATCATCAGCGAATTTGAAACAGCAAATAGCCCATTACAAAAAAAACTAGATAGCCATCCTAAGCTGCCTATTAGCATCGATTAAAACAAGTAATACAATTTTACAATTGTTAAAAAAAGGCCGTAATATGCCAAATGCTTCAAGCCTTAACTTGAAGCATTTTTTTTGCCATTTAAACTTATTATCAGCACAAGAGACTAAGGAATACGCTATGGGCCGCCTCATTATCCTGCTCATTATTGCTGGTGCAGTGCAATTCGCTTGGAAACAATATTCCCCTAGCCACAGCAACACCGAACAAAGTAGCGAGCAAATCAGCCAATTGGCAAGCTCAGTCCAGCCTGGCGAAATCATTATGTATTCCACTACCGAATGTGGCTATTGCCATCAAGCCAAGGCATGGCTCAATCAAAATGGCTTTGCTTTTACCGAATGCAATATGAGCATCGATCAGCGTTGCCAACAAGAATTTAATGCCTATGGTGCAATCGGTACGCCTTTTCTGATTGTGCGTGGCCAGCAAATGAAAGACGGCTTTGATTCTGATGAATTTTTGCAAAAATTAATGAGCTAGTAGGCCAAAATGATGAATACCAATCCCATCCTGTTTGATTTCCCCGATCATTTTTCATCAAAGCGCTTAATGTTGCGTTGCCCACAATCAGGAGATGGCGAGCTTGTTTTTGCGGCTATTAATGAATCCATCCATGCATTACGTCGCTTTCCTGCTTCATTACCCTGGGCCCTCTTTGAGCCATCTGTAGCCGCATCAGAAAACTATTGCCGCGACAGCCATGCCCAATTTATTGCCCGCAGCGATTTGCCTTTCCTCATCTTTCTAAAAGAATCCGGTCAACTAATTGGCGCAGCAGGCTTGATGCGAATGGATTGGAATGTACCCAAATTTGAAATCGGCTATTGGTGCCGTACTTCCTTGCACGGCCACGGCCTAATCACCGAAGCCATCAATGCGCTTAGCCAATTTGCATTTGAGCATTTAAATGCCAAGCGTTTAGAGATTTTTGCAGATGATTTAAACACCCCCAGCTGGCGTGTGGCGGAAAAAGCCGGATTTGAGCTTGAAGGCATACTGAGAAATGAAAAAATAGATCCCGATGGCACGCTACGCAATACACGGGTATATGCGAGAACGGCATAAGGCTAGACTTAAAGATATTGCAATACCCAAATTTTGAAACACGTAGGCAACAGAGAACACGTAGTTTCACGGAGAAAATAACTTAATAAAACGATACTCTTTGCTTGCTGAGTATTTTCAAAAATGAACAGAATAGTATTACCCAGCCTATGCCTCATCTAGGCAGACTTTAAATAAAGCCCAAGGAGGTTCCCATGGAATTTAATCTACAAAACACAGCGCGTCTTGCTAATAACAAATTAGACCAAGATCAAAAAAAACGACGACCCATTGCAAATACCATCCCTCTTAGGGATTAACTGACCAAGAGATTTATGACCTTTAAAAGACGTAAAGTAAAAACCGAACGGCTTACTATTAGACCGATTAAGCCCAGCGACTATCCTATTTGGTTCGACGCTTTTGTAAATGGCTTGCCGATGCAAAGCAAATGGGACGAAGGCCCAGTGGCCCCTGAAAAATGCACCAAATCTTGTTTTATTAAAATCATAAAAAACCATAAACATATGGAAAAAACAGATGATTGCTATATTTATGGCATCTTCGAAAATAAGACCGGCGCAATGGTCGGCCATCTTGATTTTGATATTTTCATCAGAAGTACCCATCAATTTTCAAATTTTGGCTATCGGATATATAACCGCCATTGGGGATTAGGTTATGGGCAAGAAGCAGGTAGGGCAGGATTAAAGATAGGATTTACCCACCTTAAATTAAATCGGCTGGAAGCCGCGATTAATTTAGATAACGTCAAATCTATTCGCTTAGTGAAAGCCATCGGCATGAAAAAAGAAGGGATCAAAAAAAGATACTGGTTTGAAAATGGGAAGTGGACCGATCACCTGATTTATGTCGCAAACCCAGAAGATATTGGGCTAAAGCCAAGAAAACCTTTTTAGATTTAAAAAAATTTAAATTGACCTCGGATTAAGCATTCAATACGCTTTATTTACCTTCAACTTTGGCCAAGTCTCTAGCCATTTTTTCTCTAAAATTCTCGCCTCAAAATCGGCTATTTTGGGGCGTTTTGGATTTAGGGTGATTTGCAAATGGCTGAGGCTTTCTAAGGGAAAGGGAGAAATAAATGATTCATCTGGCGCTAACCGAATACCAACCGCCGTTTCTAACTCTGGCCAATAAGACATCGCATCCAGCGTATTTAAATACGGCACATCGCCATTGCGTACATGCATTCTGGCCTGATTTTTAACCGACCAGAGCAGATTTGATTCTTGCCTCAAACGCTGCTCTAGCGCCCTATCCGCTTCTTCCGAATTATCCTCAGCATTAAAATAAATGAGATCAATATCAGCTAAAGGCGTTGGCTTGGCGTAATCATGCAGGCGATCCCATACCAGATTACGCACAAAGCCTGCCGCAATACACCAATCAGGCAAACCCAGCTCTGCCGCTTGGCTTAACGCAAGGCAGCGCACATCATCGGCTTTTAACCAGAGTGTTAATTGCTGATGAAAACTCATGTCAGTCTGAGCCTATGCGGCTAGTGTATTCACTAGCGGCGTGCCCAAGGCAAACGTAGCCTTCTGAATTAAGCCATCGGCCACTTCATAAACACAAAGCATTTCTACCGTACCTTTACCTTCAGGGAAATTACGCGTGATGCGCTCATAATCCACCACAATCGGCCCCATTACCGTGCGCTGTAAAAGTTCAGCGTGTAAATCAGGCTCGGCAAATCGGATAAGAATCCGCGAGCGAATCGCCGCATGTCCCGATGCCAGCAGCTCGCCATGCAAGGCAAACTGCTGCGCATCTACAGCATAAGTAGCAAGCCAAGCATCGACATCTTTGGCGTTATAAGCATCAAGCTGGCGTTGAATAACATCGGCCGGGCTGAGTGCGTGCATGGTGATTAATCCTATAGGTGAGATGTTGGAGTGATAAAGCTTTAGCCCAAGCGACCAAGCTGATAATAAGCCAGATATTTTGCACGTTCTTCAGTATTCATTACGCTCAAAGCTTCGCCGATTAAGGCCGCAAACTCAAACACAGCCCAAGGCTGAGCGCTTATTAAGCGGCCATCGATCACCGTATTTGCCCGCTCATAAATAACGCCCTGCCATAGAGAAGCCACAAAGCTCACGATGTGCAATGGCGCAAACTCTGCGGTGTATGTGTGCGTTGCACGCCGCCCTGCTAATAAGCCGCTCGCAGCGATCACTAATACCCCTGCGCAAATCCCTGCTAATACAGCCCCTTTAGCATAAGCCGCTTGCAAACATTCATTTGCCAACCCTAATTCCATAATCGAGTCTGGATTTCCTCCTGGCACTAACACTGCATCGACAGCCAAACCGGCCAAATCAGCATAAGAGCCAGTCGCCACAATACACGCGCCATTGGACGACTCATGCGGCCTGCCATCGGGCGTGAAATATTGCACTCTGCCATGCTGGGCAAGGAGCTCCACGGCGGCAGCAATCTCAAAGAAAATACAACCAGGGTAAAGTAATACTGCAACAAGCTTCATCACTCGATGGCCTGCACTAAGCGCAGCTCTTGCAGCTCTATCCCAGCCAACTCAAAAGTTTTAGATGAATCTGGCGTAAAGCCCGCCTTGGTATAAAACTGCAGCGCCCGCTGATTGCCCCTGATGACCCACAGGCTAAGTGTTTTAAAGCCCTGTTCCTGAATCAGCACCCTAGCAGCCAAATACAAAGCACGCCCCACACCTGCAGCCCAGTGGACGGGGCTGACATAAAGACTCCAAATTTCTGCCTGATCGCTTGCGGCATCTTCATCCCGGCAAGGTGCAAAAGAGATAAAACCTAAAAGCACATCGCCAGAGCTAGCGACTAAAACTTGGCTACTACCCGTATTCAGCGCATTGCGCCACGTTTCAGCGCGCTTTTCGACCGATAATTGCGCCAGATAATCATCGGGCAATAAATCGCAATAGGCATGCTGCCAAGAAAGCACATGAACGTGAGCGATGCTCAAGCAATCATCTTGTGTGGCTTTTTTAATTTCAAACACAAGTTCTAATGCCATCTATTGCAACCATGAATAATAATACTAAGGATGTGGCTCAAAATCGCTTCTCTAAATGGCTTATCAAACAAAGCCGTCATCCCCGAGTGCCTTTATCGGGGATCCAGCAACATTCCTAGATTCCAGCCAATGACACGCGGGAATGACGACGTTTTTCAAACGAGAAGTAAATATAAGCCAAGTGCTAAGCCGCAATAAGCTGCTTACTCATAAAATATTTGCACCCTGTGGCCGGATACGATGGCTGAATCCAACCCACCTGATAATTAAACTTTTCATAAAATGGCCGGGCCTGAAAATTAAGCGTATCTAAAAGGGCAAATTGACAGCCTCGCTCAATTGCAGCCGTTTCTAATTGCGCCAATATTTTGGAACCCATATCCTGCCCGCGTAATGCCTCGCTCACCCAGATATTTTCAATAAGCAGCCACAAGCCAAAGGTTCTTGCGCTGGCCCCTGCTAATAACACTCCATTTTCATCATGAACAGCAATCGCTAAAGGGTATTTAGTTTTAACTTCCCAACGCTCTTCATTAAATGCCGTGATTTTTTCTTCTAATTCTTCAAATAAAGCAGCAGGTGGATTTTGTAGGATTTCAATATTCATGGATTAAGCCAAATTTATTGTATATACGTTCGAAAGTAGCTAGGTTGGGCTAAAGCCTTAACAGCCCAATAATTTACTTGACTGTGATATGTTGGACGGGTAATTCTAGCCCAAGCTACTGAGCAATACAACGAATGCGCCTACCAAGGCTCAGCCATTAATTGTGGCCATCGCTGGGTATAACTCGCCACCATTTTTAAATAAACGGCCTCGTCCATTTGTAATGAATTAGGGCGTAGCTGCATTGCAAATAAATCAGCTAAGCCATAAGGCGCATAGATTTGATAATCAGGCCCTCTTACTCCAATTGCAAAAGCAAATAGCCACGTATTAATTCCCTGCTCGGTACACATCAATGGCTTAACTTGCCCGCCAGCTTGATCGCGATACCATTCATGCACAAAGGCCTGATTAGTCATATCAAGTACAAATTGACCTTTGGAAAGAGCCGTAAACGTAGTCTCTCTTTCTGCACGCTGCGCCTGAGATTCGCTGGCATCAAAATAAATCACATCGACATCTTTAATATTTGAATGAATATCTTGGCCAGTCAGTTGATTCCAAATCACTTGAGAAACAACACCCCCAGCAATATAGTAATCAGGCAAGACAAGTTTCTCTGCTATCTCAATCGCCTGATTAATCCAGCTTGATTTTGAAATTAATTCTTTAAATTGCTCTTCATGCTGAATCAAAATATTCACTCTATGGTTTTTATGTCAACACTCTAGCCATCTTCTTTTTTAACAGGAAAGAGCTAAGTATATTATTCGTTCTCTTAGATAGGAAAATCTGCTTCTAAGCCATTTAAATACGCAGCAGCCTCGTCCAGCTCCTCCTCGCTAAATACCCGAATTCCTGCATCTTGCAGCAGAGCCGCCGTGACTCCGGCTTGGGGATGCTTTGTGCCAGTGAAGCTGCCGTCGTAGATATAAGACGAGCCACAGGATGGGCTGCCTTCTTTGAGAATGGCGATTTGGATATTTTTGGCTTTTGCGATAGCCAATGCCTGCTTGGCTCCGCTCACAAATGCTTGGCTCACATTCTGGCCATTAGCTTCCAGCACCTGAGCCTTGCCCTGTAAAACATCCCTGCCACTTTGCATTGCAGCGATTTCAGCCGGAGGACGGGGAATAGGCAAGCCTGCGGCCACTTCTGGGCAGACCACAATTAACCTCCCCTCAGTCCCCCAAGCCGCCAACACCGGGTGATCACTCGCAGCAGCACTGCCGTTATAACGCACAGGCCGCCCCAATAAACAGGCGCTGATTAATACATATTGCATATTGATTCCGTTTTAAATCCGTATGGATAGCTTGCCTAGCTGCGAACTAAGGATCACTTAAACAGCCGCTATTTGTTATCCGCCTCACGCCGTAAAAAAACCAGCTCTAAGGCTTCCGAGCCTTTAAAATAGCGCTGGTACTCAGCAAAACCAAACGCGGCATACAAAGCCAATGCTGGTGTGTTTTTTACAGCGGTCATCACCGTCAACTCAACGCTTTGCTCAATGGCAAAGCTTAATAAGCAAGTTGCCAAGCCTTTGCGTTGATGGCCAGGTGCCACGACTAAGGAGCAGATATCCATTTCACACAGGCTGATTACAGCAAGCAATACGCCTTCATCAGCAATACCAAAGAAATGTTCATCGCTCTGTAAAATATCATCAAACGTGGTGTTTAAAGGCGGGAAGTATTTTGCACCTATCAGCTCAGCCTCCTGAGCATAAGCCGCCATTTGTACCGCATGGATTTCTTTCGCCACACTAGAGTCACGCTGCTGCAATCGCTCTACAACAAACATCAAGTTCTCCACACCGGCTCGCAGCGCACTTCTGATTTAACCGAATTGGCAATAAAGCATTCTTCATGCGCTTGATGGTGCATTTGGGCTAGCTCTGCTTGAGTCGGCAGGCGCTCGCCAGAAAAACTGACTTCCGGCCTGAGCGTGACCACCGCCAGCCATTTTTTCCCTGCTGAATTTTTAGCCATTTCACCCAAGGCCGCATCAAAATAGCGATCTACACAAAATTTTTGCTGGGCGGCAATCGATAAAAACCACAGCATATGGCAACTGGAAAGCGAGGCAATAAAGGCTTCTTCAGGGTCTAGCGCTGCAGCATCTGACATCGGTAAGGGCACGACATGTGGCGATGATGAGCCAGGGACTTCTAAGCCACCATCAAAGCGCAGCAGATGTTTTCTGCTGTATCGATTACTTAAAAAATCTTGCTCACCCCGAAGCCAAAGGATTTCTGCTGTGTGCTGGGACATTGAGTCTCTTTTTAAATATCTGTTAACTAAAATCGCTCGGCAGTGTAAACAAACTCACTCTATTCCCGCCCAAAGATTTCGCCTGATACATCGCTGCATCGGCATTTTTAGCCAATTCGGCTACGTCAGCTCCATGCTCTGGGAACAAGGCAATCCCTATGCAGGATGAAATGGCGAGGGTTTTGCTACTAAGTAGAAATGGCTGATTGATTGCAGCACGGATTTTCTCTGCCACGGCGCTGGCGTCGCTTTCACTGCTGATTTCAGGCAGTAACACCATAAATTCATCACCGCCGATTCGGCCTACGCTATCTGAATCTCGCAGGCAACCCAGCATGCGTTTTGCGGCTTCTTCTAGTAGCAAATCGCCGATGGCATGGCCGTGTAAATCATTAATGGGTTTGAATTTATCCAGATCAATAAATAAGAGCGCAAGGCAGGACTGATTGCGCTTGGCTCTGGATAAAGCTTGGCTGATCAGCTCAAACAGTAGAATACGATTGGGAAGCTGCGTCAGCATATCGTAATGCGCCGAGTGTGCGAGCTGCTGGTTAATTTGCTTACGCTCGTTGATGTCCAGCAATACCGCCACAAAATGCGTAATCGCCCCTGAGCTATCTTTGACCGGCCCCACATGAGCCTCTTCCCAGTTCAACTCACCCGACTTACGCTTAGTCACCAGTTCGCCCACCCAACGTTGACCGAGGCACAAATGGCTCCACATATCTTTGTAGGCCGAATCATCCATCTCTTCAGATCGTAAAAAAGTAGGCGTGCGCCCAAGCGCTTCGGCGGCTGAATACCCCATTTCTTCAGAAAATTTAGGATTTACATATTGAATAACCCGATCAGGCCCCGTAATTAATACGGGAGTTGGGCTTTGTTCAATTGCGGTTGAAAAAACTTTTAATCGCTGCTCAGTTAACAAACCTTCAGCCAAGCTTTTTGCCAACCTGCCATTTAAATAATGAATATAAAGCGCAATTGCACCCACCAAAACCAGTAGGCTTAATGCAACTCCTAACAGGCTATATATCCAAGATAAATCCGCCTTGGGGTTCGCCTCATATAAAAAACCATCCAGAGAAAAGCCATTGGGTAACATGCCAATTTCGGCATAGATATCCGCAATATGCCGCCAGCGGCCAGGATTCATATATCCGACGGCAATTAAATCTGTACGCATTAAAGCCGTCATTTGTGCGGCTTCGAATTCAAGCTGGGCGTGGGTTTTATTCTTTGAATATTTTCTTAAAATCAGCTCAATGATTTCATCGGGATGCGCCATCGCATATTCCCAACCTCGCAAGCTGGCCGCCCTGAATGCTTTAACACGCTCTGGGTTTTGCTTAATTTGCTGCTCGCTGGTAAATAAATTATCGCCATAAAAATCGATGCCCACAGAACGCGGGGTATAGATCTGATATTTAACGCCTGCCTGATCCAGAATAAACGGCTCATTAGTCAGATAGGCAGAGATTGCATCCACGCCCCCCCCCATTAACGCATCCGTTTTGAAGTTATGAGCAAGCAACTTAAGACTATCCAGCGCGATACCTTCTCGCTTTAAATAGGCAAGTAGCTCTTCCGCAAGCGGCTCGATCATAATGCGCTTATCGGTTAAATCATGAATGCTTTGCAAAGGTTTTTTTTCAAGTGCAATCAGCGCATAGGGGGAGTGCTGAAAGATAACACCCAAAACCACAACAGGCTTGCCCACTTTGCGCGCCAGCAACAAGCTGCTGGTGCCTGTTCCAAAATCTGCCCGGCCAGATAAAACCTCCAGCATTGGATCTACCCCAGGCATGGCGGCTTTAATTTCTACATTTAAGCCCGCCTGCTCGTAATAGCCCTTTTCCTTGGCTGCATAGTAACCGGCAAACTGAAAAGCATGCTCCCATTTTAATTGCAGCGTCACTGCATCATTCGCCCTTGCACAGGGTAAAATGATGAACAAACTAAATAAAGCCAGTAGCATATATTTCATTCGTTATTTCGCACAAAAACTTACACTAAAATATAAAAGCCCTTTTTAAATGATAGTGGAAATAATGAGGTAGAGCTAATTGCACAAGAAAATCACGACAAAAAACAGACAAAACAAGTCTCGAATAAATAATGACTATCAGTAACAAAACAAGTTAACGCAGTGTATTTAAAATATTAACAAATGAGTCATCTTCTAAATAAAGTAGCAAAAAAACCATCAATCAATAAAGCCATGGAAGCAATTTCTTTACCCGTGATTTATAAGCCAAATACGAGGGATAGCGCTCCTCCAGCCAAACCTCCTCACGCCGCGCTTTCAAATCAAAAAACACAAATAGCACCAGCGTCATCAGTAAGCGTAGTGGGCTATGTGTAAGCAAAGCTAGCCCAAAACTTGCAAGTAAAACGCCAAAATAAATAGGATGACGAACGAAACGATAAGCACCTGAAGTGACTAACTCGCCTTTTGCTAGAGGCCGAGGAAAAGGGGTAAGAGAGCGGCCTAAATTAACCACGCTGCCCACTAACAATAATGCAGCAGCGATGCAACACCCCCATCCTAAATATGAAAACAGCCAAGGCGCTCGCCAAGCTGGGCCAATAACAGGAGTGAACGCCAGTATTGCAAGCAAGATAGCCTGCACAAACACCCAATACTCACCACGTTGCCCCATTCGTCCCCCCTTTAAAAACCATCACCTTTATAACGATAAGAATAAGCGATTAATCAGCAACAGTGCTAGTTCTGTAGATTGGGCTAACAATTTGAAACGTACAACGCATAGGTTGGGTTAGCAGCTCTGCATGCGAGGTTTACCTCGCGGAGATTGGGTTAGCGGCTTTATGCGTAACCCGACAAGCAAATCACTGAGGCTTGATTTTGTAATTGCACTGACACGTGCATTTCTTCCGCGCAAAGCAAAACCCCCGCCTCTTTCGAGTACGGGGGTTGAATAAAGCAAAAACCCCGATATCTTTCGATATCGGGGTTTGCTTATGGGGTGTCTGGCAATGACCTACTTTCACACAGGTAATCTGCACTATCAT
>JAPLQI010000133.1 GCA_026399755.1 Pseudomonadota bacterium | reverse complement strand
TTGGCTTCGTTTCTTGGCGAAGTGTATAGACCGGAGACATAGGTAACACACGTGCGGACACATGGGTAACACATTTTACGCGTTTAACAGCAGGGTATTCAAATCGATTCTCCCGAAGCGCTGATGGCAAAAATAGAGGTCGAACACCCCATCGCTAAGGCTGTCAGCACGTAGGGCGATAGGCAAGCGGTGTAAGGCACTAGACACTTTAAATTTATGATTTTGTAATTTTACTTCGCCACCCCAGCCCACAGTAATGACTTGATCGTTGGGGCCGTATTCAATTTCAGGCAAAGCAGAAGGCATGGCAATTAAACTCGGTTTATAGCGGGTAATTGGTGTGGCCAGCCCTAAGGCTTCATGCGGGCGCTGCTCGTTATAAACCGTGCGCCAGTCATTAAATGCATGCTGAACATGGGCTAAATCGCGGAATGCCTGCCCATTTAAGACTTCGGCTTTAAGTGTGCGATGAAAGCGCTCTTCTTTGCCATTGGTTTGCGGATGTCCCGGACGGCTATGGCTAACGTGGATGCCCAGGCGGATTAACCAGATGGAGAGCTGACTGATGCCATGGCTAGCATCACTAGGGCTTCCCCATGGAGAACCGTTGTCAGCGTTGATACGAGCAGGCAAGCCATAGCGAAGAAATACATCTGTTAAGTGAGTCTGGACAATGGCCGCAGTGGTTTTACCACAAGCGGTTAAGGTGAGATTAAAGCGAGAATGGTCGTCCAATAAAGTCAGGGGAAAGCACATTTGCTGAGCCGTATTGAAGTTCCCTTTGAAGTCGATCTGCCATAAAGCATTCGGCTGATCATGCTCAAAACGCTGCCAGTGCTGGGCTTGTTCCTTAGCCTTGGCGCAAATTAAGCCGTGGCGATGCAGAATATTGGTGATGGTGCTTGGCGCAGGAACATCCACATGCCCCAGCTCCAACAGCCTTCGATGGAGTTTGCGTCCGCCCCAAACAGGGTGCTTCTGGCGCAGATCTATAACAAGGATTTCAATCTCATCAGAGGTCAGACTGGGGGATGATTTAGGTCGGCGAGAGCGATCTTGAAAGCCCTCTTGGGGGTTATCCAGATAGCGCTGTCGCCACTTGTATCCTGTTTTAGTGGAGATATTGCAGTGTAAGGAGTACGAATTCTGAGCGAATAGACATGGTGTTCATGGGCATCCAAGGCATGGTAAATAGGCATCCCAAGCGGTTAAAAACATCGCCTAAGTGTTACCTATGTCCCCGCACAAGTGTGACCCATGTCTATGGTCTATACAGCGAAGCAAGAAAGGAAGGCCCCGCGGTGGCTAACCGCTCCAAAATCAACGTGCCGGAGGCACTATCTTTGTGGCTTTGCTTAGCGCATATGAGGTGGAGCTCGCCGATTTTGACATCTAAATAACGAAAACGGTGGGATCCACCCGCCCGACACAATCTGGCTTATTTCAGCTTGTTCCACAACGCAATGGCTTCTTTTTTGGTTGTGCCTTGCTGGGAGATGGCGCTGCAATTGCCGTTTTTGCCGAATTTAGAGCATTGCACCCAGCAGCGGTTTGATCCGGCTTTGGTGACTTCAGGTTTGGAGCCGCACTTAGGGCAGGCTTGAGGATCGCCCTCGGCGGTGGTGACTTTTGGAACGGGTCTAGTATTAAGCATGGCGGGTGTTGCCTTAAAGTAAAGAAAAATGCCCGCAAGCAGCGGGCATTGGTTGAGCATGCTGCGGGGTTTACTTCAATTCATTCAGTAGAGCAGAAAGAATCTTGCCGTTGTCATCGCTCTTGTTTTTAGAAGTAACCGTTAGCTTAGTTTGCTTAAGGCCTTCTGTGAGGTGAATTTCATACTCGCTGGCTTGTTTTTGCTCTGGTGTAGCGTCTTTCTTCCAGAAGGCCAGTTTGCTGAAGACACTGCTATTGTCTTCGCCTGCGATATCGGTATCCGCGCGGCGAATCATATAAACACCCTTGCTGCGGTCGCGGTCATAAACCACATAGCCTGAGCGATCCAGCGCCAAGCCAACACGTCGCCAAGCGCGGTCAAAGTTATCCGCAATCGAGAGTGCTTTGCCATTGTCGATCAGGCTGGCGGCGGCTGGTGCTTGATAAGGCTTAGCAACCACGGCTTGGGCTGTGGCTTGATCTAGACCAAAGCGTTGCAGCAAGAGAGAAAGCATTTCAACTTCCATCTCAGGATCTGGCTTTTTAGGCGTCCAAACTGTTTTGGTGTTGTCGCTGTTTTTGCTCAGGGCTACGGCGGAGTCGCTGCTGCCATCTTTGCTATACACCTCCATCATGCCGCGATGCGAGATGTAAATCTCGCTGGTGCCAGGCTCGCTGCCGCGCTCTACACGGGTGCGATAGCGATCTAGCTCGCCAGTCGACAAAATGCGATCGGAGATTTTAGAAAGCATCCGTGTCACTAAGTCTTTCGGTAGCTTGGCGCGGTTTTCCAGCCAATCTGTTTCCATAATGCCGATGGCTGGATTATCTAGTGTCAGCAAAAAGCCGTTATCTAGCCAAAATTCATGGATTTCTGGCCATAGCTTTTCAGGATCGCCCTTGACGACTAGCCAGCGTTGATTACCCGCTTGAACGATTTTGGCACGGCTACCCTCTGCTAAAATGGCTTGAGTCGAGCTGGCATTGGTCGGTGCTACGCTGTTAAGAACAGTGTTTGGCTTTACATTAAAGTGGTTGTTGCTGGCTGGTGCGGTGAGTTCTGGCGGTAGTTCTAAATTATTTTTGCCAATATTGTCACTGCCGCTGCGGTAATCCACTTTCTTTTGCAGTAATAGTTGATCTGTGGTGCAGCCTGCCATGGCAATACACAGGCTCATGGCAAGCAGTGTTGAGGATTTTTTCATCTGGCGCATTATTGGCATCTTCTCAGTGGGTCAGTCCGGCTGCGGCCATGGCATCTGCAACCACGGCTTGTGCGCCTTGTGAAAGGGGGGTAAGGGGCAGACGAATGCCAGCTTGGATAAAACCAAGCTGCTCTACAGCCCACTTCACAGGAATAGGATTTGCTTCAATAAATAAGTGCTTGTGCAAGTCTTGTAGCGGATCGTTTAATTCACGAGCGCCTGCTGCATCGCCAGCAATGGCTTTTTTGCACATTATATGCATTTGCTGAGGGGCGATATTGCCTGTTACGGTAATGACACCATGCCCACCAATCAGCATGAAGGCCATGGCCGATGCATCGTCGCCAGTGTAAAGCGCAAAGTCTTTTGGTGCACGTTTAACTAAATCGGCAGCGCGCTCTAGATTGCCAGTGGCGTCTTTAATGCCGACGATAAAGGGCAATTCTGCGAGGCGTAAGGCAGTGTCGTTAGATAAATCAGCAACGGTACGGCCAGGCACATTATATAAAATGGTCGGCAATTCGCTTTGCTCAGTAATGGCTTTAAAGTGCTGAAACATGCCTTCTTGCGTAGGGCGGTTGTAGTAAGGCACCACAGAAAGGCCAAAATTGGCACCCGCGGCTTTCGCTCGCAGTGACAAATTAATTGCTTCGCGCGTTGAGTTGGCACCTGTGCCTGCAATTACCGGCACACGGCCAGCGGCTTGCTCAACAACCACACGAACAATTTCAATATGCTCGTCCACATCAACCGTCGGCGATTCTCCCGTGGTCCCTACGGCGACAATGCCGTCGGTACCTTGTTCGATATGCCAGTCGACGAGTTTTCTAAGGCTCGCGAAATCGAGGCTTCCATCCTCGAACATGGGGGTGACAATCGCCACCAGACTACCTGTCAACATGAGCCTGTAATCCAGTCATTTACACAAAGGCCTATTCTAACGTAACGATGAAGCCGCAGGAAACCTGTCAGTGCAGGCTTTCTGCTGGATTTCTACCTAAGTGCGCTGGAATTGTTGTTAGGTAACGCAGCGCCCCCTATAAAATCCAAGGCTTAGCGCAAGTGTGAAAATATTTCTTTGCATAAAAATTACAGGGTTATTCACAAAAATTGCCATCAATCACCGCGTATTTTTTAGAATTTGCCAAGAAATTGTGAGTTTTTCTTACAAAAAAACAAATAAATAAGCCGTTAAAGAGCATGCAATGTTATTTGATTTACTTATCTATACTGACATAAAGAGTAGCTGCTGATTTTGCTAATGAAAGCCGACTGGTGCCAGGGAAGGCTGTGCTGCTACGTGTGAGTGCTTTTTAGATGGTGGGATTGAAGTGCGAGCGACTCATTACTTTAGGTGCTTTGATTGGCGGGATGGGCTGGGGCTGCTTTCTCTCCTGCTGTTGTTTACTTTTGGGTGTACGCATTGGTTTGCGTATGTTTTGTTTTGTGTGATGTTTTTGTTTTTGCGCCAAAAAATAAAACCAGCCTGTACGACGGCCACCTTTGATACTTTTCCCATGGGGGTTTTGCTTTTTGATCACGCCGCTCGATGCTGCTATGCCAATCAAAAATGGCAGGCTTGTTCGGGCGCAACTTTGCAAGCGTTGCTGGGGGATGGCTGGCTGGCGACAATTCATCCAGAGGACAAAAATCGCGTTTTAGCGCTACAAAAAGCAATGCAGTCAGGGGGGGTATTAAACGTGGAGTACCGGCTATTGCGGCCCGATGGGCAGATAAGCTGGGTGTCTTCGGTGATCTTACCGATGCATGATTTTTCTGATGTGTCTTTTCAATTGTTACTTGTTGATTTAAATGAGTTAAAACAACAAGAAAATCAAATGGCTACCTTGCTGGCCGAGCAAAAGCAAATTAAAGAAGAATTGGAAAGTATTTTGAGTAGCTCCAATGATCCTATTGCTGCAATGGATATGAAATTCAACTTCACCGTGTTTAATCAAGGCTATGCTGCGCTTTTTTATGATTTATACCATATCCATATGGCTAAAAAGGATTGTTTTCTGAAGTATGAATTAAACTCAGTCGATGATCGTTCTAATTTAATTACTTCTTGGGGACGTGTTTTACAGGGGGAGTCTTTTGTGGTGCGTAGTGCATTACAGGGGCAGGGCAATCAAACACGCATATTTGATTTATCATTTAGCCCGCAATTTAATTCAGCGGGTGAGCAGATTGGTGCGGTGAATGTACTGCATGATGTGACCTTATCTGCTCAAACTGAATTAGCTTTATCTCGTAGTGAAGAATTATTTAAAGTGGCGACGCAATCGAGTTTGGATGCTATTTATGTTTTAGAGGTGATGAAAGACAAAGGTTGGAATATCATTGACTTTTTGATTGTAGAAGTAAACCCAAATGGTTTTGATTTTTTAAATTTGCATGAAAATGAAATACCTAATAATTTTCTGAGTCGGAAATTAAAAGAAATAAAAAGTGATCATTTTTATGATCTATGTTGTGAGGTGTTTGCAAGTAAAAAATCTTTTATTGGAGAAGAAGAAAATATTAATCCTTACTATGAAGGAGCTTGGCTGCAGATTCAAATTGTCGCAGTATCTACTGGCGTAGTATTTACCATTAGTGATATTAGCCAGAGAAAGAAAACGGCTTTAGCAATGGCAACCTTTAGTAGTCTACAGCAGGCTATTTTAGATTCAGCAGGCTCTGCGATTATCGTCACTGATTTAAATCACACCATTCGATTATTTAATCGTTCCGCCGAACTGATGTTGGGTTATCAGGCTGGCGAATTGATTGCTCAGGAAACACCCGCAATATTTCATCAATCAAAATGCGCATTGCCTTTGGTCGCTGAATTTATGGCCAGTCTTGGAGCAGAGATCAATCCTGATTTGGATATTTTCTCATTACAAGCCATGCGTTTTATTCAAAGTGATTGGATTTATCAGCACCGTGATGGGCATGTCTTCCCTGTTGAATTAACCATGAATGTGGTGCGTGATCAGCAGGGTGAAATTACTGGCTACATGGGGATTGCGAATGATATTAGTGTGCGCAAACAGGCCGAAATTAAATTGCAGCAAAGCGAATATCGAATATCAGCCATTTTGGATAGCTTGCATGATTGCATCCTCTCAATGGGTTTTGATGGGGTGATTCGTGACGCCAATCCTGCTGCGCTGAGGGTGTTTGCTTATGATGATTTGGTGGGGGAGCCATTGAGTATCCTATTTCCTTTGTTGGGGAATATCGACTCAAAACGTGGTGTGGCGAAGGAGTTGTCTGAGCGTTTGGGGGTAGATACTGGGCAAGTGAGTGAGGTGCTTGCTATCAATAAGGCAGGCAATGAGGTGGCGATGGATATGGCCCTTACCGTGGTAGAGGTAGATGGTGAGCGAGTCTATATCGCCACCTTGCATGATTTAACTCAGCACAAAATTGATGAAGAAAAAATGCAAGAAACGATTGAGGAGCTGGAGGCTGTACAGGCAAGTTTGAGTGTGAATCATGAGCAGCTTACTTTGGCCAATCTTGAGTTATCTAGGTTGGCGCATATGGATGGTTTAACGGGGCTGGCCAATCGGCGCTTATTTGATCAAACCTTAATGCAGGAGTGGGCAAGGGCGGCGAGGGATGGTAAGACCTTGGCCTTGGTCATGCTCGATGTCGATTTCTTTAAGCGTTATAACGATCATTTTGGTCATCAGGCGGGGGATGAATGTTTAAAACGTGTGGCGACGGCCATGGTGGCAGCCTTACATCGGCCAGGTGATTTTGTGGCGCGCTATGGTGGCGAAGAATTTGTTTTGATTTTACCTAGCACCGATCAGCAAGGGGCGGTATTGGTGGTGGAAGAAGTGCTTCATCAGGTGCGTAATTTGGCCATCGTGCACCAAACCTCCGATGCGGCCAAGGTGGTGACGCTGAGCGCGGGTATTGCGGTGCTGCCACCACTGCTGGGGGTTGATCCTTATTGCCTAGTAGAAGCCGCCGATCAAGCGCTGTATCAGGCCAAGCATTTAGGGAGAAATCGGTATTTTGTAGCAGGGAGTAATCGCCTCACTTAGGAGTAGAGGGGAATGGCTCTTATTGATTTTCCGCTTTCCAAAGGTATTGATCTGATCGTTTTGTGAAAGTGGCCAAGCAAGTGCGGTATCGGGCTAAATAGTTTGGTAGGAATCGCTATTTTGTGATGAGGGGTAATCACCTCACAGAATAAGGGGATAGTGGGGTGTGTGAATTGTGGATAAGTCAGCTAAGGTATTGATCCGAAAAAGCCAAGGGGGTGCTGCTTAATTTTTGAGCAGCACCCTTTTTTTAATGCTTAGACTACACAAAACCGGTCATTTTAATCAGTGAATAAGCAATGGCGAGCATCATTAAGCCAATCAAGATGTCCAGAATTCGCCATGCCAAGGGCTTGCTAAATAAATGGCTGAGCTTGCTTGAGCCATAGGCCAAGGAAAAAAACCATATAAAGGAAAAGCCAACTGCGCCCATTACAAAAAATGGCCGCTCTTGGGCAGCTTGCTGTGCGCCAATCGAGCCCACTAACACCACGGTATCGAGTAGGGCGTGTGGGTTGAGTAGGGAAAAAGCCAGCCCCGCTAAAATCACCTTACTTGGGGTGCTAAAAGCGCGCTCGCGGTGATCGTCTCCTAATACATCGGGGTGTAGTGCTTTTTTGAAGGCATTAAACCCATACCAAAGCACAAAGATCGTGCCAAATACCGCCATCCAGCGCTGTAAGTTTGGCATGGTATTTAAGGCATGGCCCATACCCGCTACACCAATCGACATCAAAACCAAATCACAAAGCGAGCACATTAGCGCGGTTAAAAATACGTGCTGCCTCGTTAAGCCTTGTCTTAATACAAAGGTATTTTGCGCGCCAATGGCCATGATTAGGCTGGCAGAGAGGGCTGCGCCGTTGAAAATAGTGGCAATACTCATATTGGGCTCTTCGCTAAAGTGGCTGACAGATTAAGCTTGAATGTAAGGGATTTGTAGCAAAAAGCCTATAGTGCTGGCGGAGTAAGGATGTGGTTTTACCCGCAATAGAAAGTAAATATTACTTGAAAGAAGAATTATTCTCGTTTAAAATATGAGAATGATTATCAATCGAACACACACTGTTATTGTTGCGCTGCTTGGTCATTCTGCACTGCTCTATGGCTTGACGACGATGTCGACTCCAGCATCAAAGACAGAGCAAGTGGTGATGTTGCTTGCACCTGCCCCCATGCCTATGGGGGAAGAAGTACCCAAACAGCCGCAAAGTAAGCCGCAGGCAAAACCACAGCCCGTGATTAAGCCTCAGCCCGTGAAGCCTGCTATTGCCAAGACGGCAGTCAGCAAAACACCAGAAATTGCCAAGGTGCCCGTGCAAGCTGCACTGGGGCAACTTGCTGCAGCCGCACAGACTGCGGCCCCCGCCGAGGCTGCACCTGCCCCCTCTACCGCAGGTAGCAAAACCAGTAAGCAAGTTTCGGACGAAGTACCGGTAGAAACGCCGCCCCTATTTAATGCCAGCTATTTAGCCAATCCTCGCCCTTCTTATCCCCCGCAGTCTATGGCTTTGGGCGAAAAGGGCCGTGTCATGTTGCGAGTGAAAGTCAGCGAGGCAGGTTTGCCTTTGGAAGTGGAGTTAGCCCGCAGCAGTGGCTATCGCCGCTTGGATGATGCTGCAAGAAAAGCCGTCGAACGTTGGAAGTTTGTACCGGCTCGCCGTGGTGATATAGCGATTGTGATGAGTGCCATGGTGCCCGTTGATTTTGTGATCTAGAACAGGTCTTCAAGATGATTGCCGTTTTAGATGATGCGGCAAAAATAGTTGAATACTAGATTTTGTAGCGAGCCGCTGTGGTGGTATGGCGTGCAGCTTAGGTTTTGTTTTTTAAAAGAGGTTTTCAATGAATTTGGCTTTAATTTGGCAGTCTGGGGACCCAGTGTTGGTTTCGGTGTTTTGTTTGTTGCTACTGATGTCAGTTGTAAGCTGGTGTTTGATTTTATTGCGCAGCAGCCTGTTGATACGGATTAAGCGTGGGCAAACGCGCTTTTTGGCCAGTTTTTGGAAAGCCTCTGATTGGAATGAGGCTACGGGCCTTGCTGCTCATGCTATTGCCCCTGAGGCTAAATTGGCCCGTGCAGGCTGGGAAGGTTTAACTCATTACCGTAGCAATGCAGGTAAGGGCCTTGGTTTGGCCGTGTCTTTAGATGATTACTTGGTGCGCACTTTGCGTACCCGCCTAAGCCAAGAAAATGCACGCTTAGAGCTGGGTTTGTCTTGGCTTGCGACGGTAGGCTCTATTTCTCCTTTTGTGGGTTTGTTCGGCACGGTATGGGGGATTTATCATGCCTTGGTCGCTATTGCGACTAAGGGCGACGCCTCGCTGGCCACCGTGGCTGGGCCAATTGGGGAAGCTTTGGTGGCAACCGCTGCTGGCTTGGCAGTAGCGATTCCTGCGGTGGTAGCTTACAACGCCTTTATTCGAGCGAATCGTGTGATTGCTCAGGGTTTAGATGGCTTTGCCCATGATTTGCATGCTCAGCTGTTGACGGCAGCTGCTGTTGAAAAAGAAGGTAAATAAGGATGGCTTTTGGCAGCTTTGATCAAAACGATCAAGCCCCCATGTCAGAAATCAACACCACGCCCTTGGTGGATGTGATGTTGGTGCTCTTGGTGGTGTTTATTGTGACCGCGCCTGTGATGACGCACTCCATTCGGGTTGATTTGCCTAAAGCCAAGGCGGAGGTAACGCAAATACCGCCAGCGGTATTACGCGTTACGCTGACCGCAACGGGGCAAATTGAATGGGAAAACACGCCGATTAGAGCGGATGAATTGCCGATTCGCTTTGCCACCGCCATGGCCAAAGATGCTCAGACAGAATTGCATTTGTTGGCCGATAAAAGCGTGCGCTACGAGCTGATTGCACAAACCATGTCGGCAGCGAGGCAAGCAGGCTTAACGAAAATTGGTTTGCTTACCGATGGCAATGGCGGCTGATAAGACCTACACACACACATACACCGTTTTTACCAGACGGAGGTCATACGACCTTCGTTTTTTTTGACCTAAAAAAATAGAAGACATACCCATGAGAGAGATACACAAGCCTAAATCGGCGATCCGTCATTTGGCTAAATTGCCTGTTGCTGCGGCACTGTTTGGTGCGATGAATGCAAGCGCGGCACCGGTTGCTGAAGTGAAATTAGCGCCGGTTGAAGTAAAAGCGGATGTGCAAAACACCAAAGACACGGATAAAACCTATAACGCGCCTGTGACCCGCGTAGGCCGTACTCCACAGGCAGCGCGTGATATTCCACAATCCACTACCAGCATTACCAAGCTGCTGATGGCCGATCAGGATAGTAACTCTCTGAAAGAAGCGCTACGTAATGCCGTAGGGATTACGTTTAATGCATCAGAAGGCGGTAGCAGCGGCGATGGCGTTCGCGTGCGTGGCTTTGGTGCGTCTAACGATTTGTATTTAGATAACTTCCGCGATGCAGCGCAATACAACCGCGACACATTTAATACAGATACGGTAGAAGTATTGCGTGGCCCCGCTTCCATGATTTATGGCCGAGGATCAACGGGCGGTATTATCAATCAAGTCAGCAAAACGCCATTTCGTGGTGATTTAAATCAATTCTCTGCCAGCGTAGGCACTGCAAACTACTATCGTGCCGAAGCCGATTTAAATCGTAGCTTGGATGATAACGCGGCTTTTCGCGTGAACGTGATGGGCCAAAAAGCCGGCAGCACCCGTGAAGGTGCTGAAATGAATCGCTGGGGTTTTGCGCCATCCGTGGCATTTGGTTTGGGCGAGCAAACAGAAGTGACACTGTCTTATATGCATTACCAAGAAGACAATGTGCCAGATTATGGTGTGCCTTATTACCGTAAGCCAGTGAATGGGAAATTTAACTCTGTCGGTAAGATTCAGGGTAAAGAATATTTCCGTGAAAGTATTGGGGCTACTGATCAGCCTATTCCACACGCGGATAAGTTTTATGGTTTAAAAGATTTTGATTCCGAAGTCACTAAAACTGATGTATTCAGCTTTAATTTGCAGCACCGTTTAAATGCCAATATGTTGTTAAAAAATTCAACGCGTATGGGCTTGTATGAGTTAGATCTACGTGCAAGCGCGCCGGGACTTATTTTTTCAAAAGATGAAGTACTTAATGACAATACGATCATTACTCGTGGCCGTAAATTGCGTATGCGTGAGCAAGCGATTTATTCCAATGTGACTGATCTGCTATGGGATTTTGAAACCGGTACGGTGCGTCATAATGTACTAGCGGGTTTGGAGCTAACGCGTGAAAAGCTATTGAGTACACAACGCGCTCAGTTCAATGCTAATGGTACAAGTTGTAGTTTGCCTAATACGACAGTTGGCAATCCTAACACCAGTGGTAGTGTGGATTGTTCGGCTCCCGTTAAGCTGGCTGCTGCGGATTCTACTGCAGATACGATGGCCTTTTATGCGCAAGATTTGATTGAGCTAACGCCTCAATGGAAGGTGCTGGCTGGGGCGCGTTTCGACCATTTCAAAGCCAATACTGATAATGAGTCATTTACTACGGTAAAAGCATCTCCTAGCATAGGCCGTACCGACAATATCTGGAGCTGGCGTACTGGCTTGATTTATCAGCCAACATCTAACCAGTCTTACTACGCATCTTATGGTACGTCGTTTAACCCATCGGCAGAGGCGTATTCAACGGATCCACGTAATGTGACACTAGATCCAGAAAAAAATCGCAATATGGAAGTTGGCGCTAAATGGACACTGCTTGATGGTGATTTAAGCCTACGCACAGCGATTTTCCGTACTGAAAAAACCAATGAGCGTCAGACAGACATTGAAGTGGGGGTGACTAAGCCTGCCTTGCTATCAGGTCGCCGCCATACCGATGGTATCGAGCTTGAAGGTGCAGGGCGTCTTACCGCAGATTGGCAAGTCTTCGCTGGTATTGCATTGATGAACCCCCGCATTGATATTGTTGCGGGTCAAACACCTAAGACCGTTGAAGGCAATTACGCAGAAAATGCACCGCGTTATACCGGTAATCTGTGGTCAACTTACCAGCTCAATAGCAATTGGAAAGTAGGTGGTGGTTTTAATGCGATGGATAAGCGTTATACCAGCAATCTAAACACGGTGAATTTGCCTGCTTATATCCGCTGGGATGCGATGGCAGAATGGCGTCTGCGTGATTACAGCGTGCAGCTGAATGTGAATAATCTGTTTGATACTGATCACTTTGAAAGCCTATACGCAGGCTTTGCTGTGCCAGGTACAGGCCGCACTGCGCGCTTGTCTGCGAGCTATCGTTTCTAAGAAGTTGCATGCTTAGACGCAGTTCATGTTTCTCATGAATTGCGTAATAACCGCCATATCAGTGCATATGGCGGTTTTTTGCATTTTGAGTTTGATTAAAGGATTTTTTAAATGTTGCTACATATTCCGCAGCTACTTGATGCCCAAACCGTTGCTTTCTGTCGTCAGCGCCTTGAGGCTGCCGAGTGGGAGGACGGCAAAATGACCTCAGGTACTTTATCGGTGTCGATCAAGCGCAATCAGCAGTTGGCCAAAGACAGCGCCGTTGCGAAGGAGCTGGGAGCGATTGTTTTGCAAGCTTTGAATGCCAATGAAATGTTTTTCTCGGCCGCGCTGCCTAGCTTCGTGATGCCACCGCAATTTAATCGCTACGAAAATAGTATGGATTTGGGTAACCATATCGATAACGCGGTGCAGGGTATTTTTGGCACGCAAGAGCGTATTCGTGCTGATTTATCGGCCACGGTATTTTTTGCTGAGCCGGAAGACTACGAAGGCGGCGAGCTGGTGATTGAAGACACTTACGGCGTGCATGAAGTGAAGTTGGCTGCAGGGGACATGATTTTATATCCATCCACCAGCTTGCATCGGGTAGAGCCCGTCACGCGTGGTGCACGTTTAGCGTCTTTCTTTTGGATACAAAGCATGGTGCGCGATGTGGGTGAGCGTGCGGTTTTGTTTGATTTGGATACATCAATCAGGCAGCTGCGCCAGCAAGCGGGATCGCACGATATTGCCACTCAGCTGACAGGCACCTACCATAATTTATTGCGCCGCTGGGCCGATCTTTGATCGGTACGATCAGTATCAGCTGTGGAGAGTGAATTTTTATGCGCGGCACAGCAAGTGCGGCTTCGATTCGCGTGCTTAGACGCGGTATAATCTTTGTTTTTTTGTGTGAGCTTACAAGTAATGCCTATTTATGCTTATCGCTGTGCTGCTTGCGGTCATTCTGACGAGCATATTCAGAAAATGTCGGATGATACGCTTACCGTGTGCCCGGCCTGTCATGCGTCTTCCTATGAAAAACAGCTTACTGCCGCTGGCTTTCAATTGAAGGGTAATGGCTGGTATGTAACTGATTTTAAAGGTGGCTCTCCGTCTAAGCCATCTTCGGATAGCTAGTAAATTTACGCTGATGACGGCTCTAAAAGCTGCTCTGATGAGTCTATTTTTACCCAAGCAAACATCCGCATTACTCTACAAAATCCTCAGCGCCTCCCGACGTTTTTCCCGCGTTCGGTAGGCGTGTCGATATCCGCTTTGCCAAGAAAGATGCGTTGGTGTTAAAGAGGATAAAACACGGTTGAGGCCTTTGGCGTGAGTCTTGGAGTAGCGCTAAGTAAGGTTGGGCTCAAAATTTGTTTCTGTGTAACAACCCTTATTCAGCTAAGTTGGGCAGGTTTAACTTTTCTATTCCTTTTCAGAAGAAAAGTTGGGTGAGATAGCCAGTTTCCACGCCATCGTCCCCAATACCCCTACCGCCAAAACCAGCGCCGCCCACAGTCCGTAAGTGCGGACGGATGAGGGTTCGCTAGCGATGGTCGATGCAGGAGTGGTGGTTTTGTTAAGCAGAGCGCCAGCCGTCGCCGATGCCACCACGTTGCCGATGATTAAATCTTCAGTATTCAGTGCCGCGCTGCTTACCCGTGCATTGCCAAAGGCCAATACAAATGGCGCTTGCCCTCGGGCGACGAAGGCGATTTGTTGGGGGGTCCAGCCTGCTTTTAGCTGCGGCAGGCCTTGGCCTAGTCCGCCGCTACTTTGATTTACGCTTAAACGCCAGTAGCGATGCTGATTAGGGCTGATGACTAGCGCAGGGCTGTGGGCCTCGCTGATTTTGCCTTGCAGGCGATAGAGCATGGTGCTTTGCTCGCTCTGCCAAGGCTCGGCAGGGTTGGCGCGGCTGGCCAGCGATGCTTGCACTACGGTGTTGAGCTGCGGCAAGGATAGCTCTAGTCTATCTATCGGCGCATGCACGCCCAGATCGAATTGATATTCTCCGGCTTGTTTAAGTTGTGCGGTGACAGGAGCCAGCCATGCCCTTTTGGCTGGGGCAGATTTCGCTATGGATGATTGCAAGCGCACTTCTTTAAGCGTGAGCGGGGTGTCGCTGCTGATGCGCAGGTATTTGGCGCGGATGCCGCCCAATTCCACTTTCGGCTGGCTGAGCGTTTGCCCTTGGTAATCGAGCTGGATGATTTCTGTGCTGCCTAGCGGCTGCCATTGTTGTAAATCATCGCTGGCCGCCAGCCTGATCTGGCCCTGATAGTTGGCTTCTTGCCAGCCCAGAATCAGCGATTCAAGCTGCCCTTTGATTTGTGAGCCGTCAACAATATAGCTGCTTTCTTGTTGCTTGCTGGATGTATGACTTTGCGCGTTTAATTGCCCGTCGCTACGGATCTGAATCGATACGTCACGTTGTTCAATGCTGGCCTTACTGCCGTAAGGAAAAAAGCGCAGGGCAGTTTGGCTAAGCTGATTTTGCTGCGGCGTTGCTCTTGTTTCCAGCGCATAGGGCACCAGCTCGCCTGCCGCGTTAAAGACACGCAAATCGCCTAAGTCGGCTCGCTGGCTGAACTGGTATACCGTGACAGGCACATCCAGCCGGTAAAAGGGCGATGATTCGCTTAATAACAAGGCTTGCTGATGGCTGAAAACAGCGGGTGTTAACGGCGAAGGCAAAGGCGCTGCCGTGGGCTTTTTTGCCCAGAGCAGAGGGCTGATGCATAAGATCAGCATGCAGATTAATCTCATGGCTCTTCCTTCTTGGGTGGCAGCGGCGATAAATAGCCGATGATAAGCAGTAAGACGCCCACGCCAATAAAGCTGATGATGCGCTCGATGCCGCTGATCCTGGATAGATCGAGCATAAACAGCTTGCCAACCACGATAACCAGCAGCGCCGCGCCGCTAAACCAGAGTGATCTGTCGGTTTTGCGGGTGGCATAGAGCATTAAGCCGAAGGCCAGTACCGTCCAGAAGATCGACAATGAAGCTTGCACCAAGGTCGATTGCAAAAGTGGCCCCAGCTGATATGGCACATCGCCCCAATGATGCAAGGTGCGCAGCAATACGCCGTTCAGCCAGACAAACAGCGTGGCTCCCGTGCCGATCTTAAGCCATTGCATAGGCAGCCCGCCGCGCAGCTTGTCCACGCGGTAGAGCCACAGCGCTAGCAGCGCAAAGATACCGATCTGAATGATGTCGAGCGGATTGATTAGTGGCCAGCGGCTGCCGGCTTGGCTGAGGTTGGCGTAGAAAGTCCATAGCCACATCACCAGCATCACCGGCGCGCAGGCAATGGCCAGCAGGCGCAGCATGCTGTCCCGTTTGGTGCATTGCAGAGCGGCCAATGAAAACAGCCCCCAGGCCAGCATTAATATTTGCTGCAAGTTGCTGGAATGCAGCGCTTCTAATAAAGAGAACGGGAAGGCCAGCAGATGATGCAGGCCGCGCAGCAAGGCGCCGTTAAACCAAATAAATAAAGTGGCGAGGGCGGCGTAAGCCAGCCAGTTGGGTAGCTCGGCATCTGCGGACGCCAATTTGAAATCACGCCATGCCAGATACAGCGCGCCAAGCACCGCCAGTTGTGCCAGCTCCAGTAAATTAAGCAGCGGCAGATAGCGAACATTAAGCAAGCTGCCATCATTAAAGTTAGCCGCCAATAGCCATGCCCAAAGCACTAGCAATATGCCGCGCAAGGCATGGCGGGTTGCCACCGAGGCGTAAGATTCCTCTATGGCAAAGCGTTTCAGCGCAATGATCGCCAAAGCAGAGATGCCGCTCCAAAATAGCGCAAACACCGCCTGTATCCTGAGTGAATCAATAAGCGTGTGCAGGCTGTAAACCTCATTTCCCCAATGGTGGAAGACTCTGAGTAGCTCGGCGTTCAGCCATAGAAATCCCAGCGTTAGCAGAACAGGGGCAGTCCATTTGGATAGATCAAGTAACTGTAAGCTCAGTAATTTGCGCTTCCAAGCCAAGAGCGCCACCACGCCTAATCCCAAAGCAACATCGAGCGGGTTAAGCAGCGGCAAATACGGCAGCGGTTCAGGATTGCCATCACTACCCAGCGCAAACAGCGTCCACAGCAGCAAACCTGCCGCCAGCGGTGCCGCGCCTGCAATAAAATAAGTTTGTGGAAAACGCGCAATCGGCCAGCGAATTTTGCTGCCGTAGCTGGCCAGCAGCCAGAGCACTGCGGCGCAGATGATGGGCCATGCGGTAGCACGCCAAACGCCTTCTGGCACGGCCTTGCTAATTAGCCAAGCCAGTTCGGCTGCAATCAAAATACTTGTTAGCCAAATGCTGACGGCGTGCAGGATGGGCAGCACTTGTTGATCTTCGTCTTCATGCCGCCATAACAAATAAAGCGCCAGTGGCAGAGTGAGCGGCCAAGCCAGCAAGCCCCAGCCCGCCAGTGGATGAAGGTGCGTTGCTAATACCGGCATGCTGATCAGTGCCAAGACAGGAAACAGCGCTAGAGCAGGTAGGCGCAGCAGTGGCCATTGCCATTTTTTGCAAGCCAGGCTGGCGAGCAGCGCACTGAAAGCTGCAAACAGGGCGATGGCTGAGGACTGCTCGGCGTGGAGAATAAATTGCCGGATTTCATTGAGGCCTGCGCCCGTCCACCACAGCAATCCCCAAGCCGCAAGAAGGGGTGAAATGGTTTTTCCAGGCTTAAACAACGCCAGAGCCGTTTCTTTTTGCATTAAATAGGCGCTGAAAAACCCTGACAGGGCCAGCATCAGGCCGCCGATATAGCCGCTGTTCAGAATGGCTAAAGCATCATCAGGTAGCGGGCCAACGTGATTAAAGAAGGCAATGCCTGCGATGACTTGCAAAGCTAAGGCGCAGCAGAGCGAGCGTAAACGTTGCTGGCGCAGGCTCACCCAGATGATGGCGGCGGCTTCAACGGCCCAGCTGGCGGCGGTGGTGCGGGCATCAAAGGCTAGTGGGATGGCCAACGTGGCAAACAACACGCCCAGCGCAAGCAGCGCTTCAAACAGCAAATGCAGCTCTTCGCGTTTTTTTGCCCTTAAAAACTGTGCAATCGCTAGATAGAAAGCAGAAAGCACAACGGCGCTGCCAGCGAGCGCAAATTCAATGCCCTGTACCAGCGCGGCTTGCAGGCCAAAGGCAGCCAGCGGCGTACCAAAGATCAGCGTGCCGTCTACATAGCTTTTAAGCGCAACTTGCTGGCGCAGGGCGTAGAGCAGAGCAATGCCTACATAAAATAGGAAAAATAAGATTAAGAAAGGCTCGGTACTTGTGAGTAGCTCAGGCTTATATTTAAGCGCGCCCCAGCTTGTGGCAATCCCAAAGGTAAACACAAAGCCCAGTAAATTAAGCGGCCGCCATGTTTTATACCAAGCCATCGCAAAAATACCGGCGTTGAGCAGGGCAAAATAGCTAAACAGGGCGATATGGCTGCCTTGGCCGGTGGAAGTCAAAATCGGCGCTAAAAAGCCACCGGTAATGCCCATCACCGCCAGCGATCTGGCGTCTTGTTTGATGGCTAAAATGGCCGAAAATACGCCGACCAAAATCAAAAATACCAAAGCAAATCCGGCAGGGATCACAGCAAATTTCAGTGCAGTAAAAGCGGTGAGATACAGCACGCCCACACCACCGCCCTGCATAATCAAAGCATATTCGCGGCGCTTGTCACGCAATCGCCAGCCAATCACCAGCAGTACAATTGCGCCGATGGCGGTTCCTGCAAAGCGAAACTCCACTGGCAGCATGCTGTTGTCGGCGGCAAACTTAAGCAAAAACGCCACGCCAAAAAAGAGAATCAGTATCCCGACCCGCACCACGGTATTGCCACCCAGTAGCCAGTCTTTGCCCATTTTATAGGCTTTGGATAATTGCTCGCTAAGCCAGTCTGGCTCTGCTGGCGGCAGGGGGAGTGGAGGTGCAGGGCGGCTTGAGGCTGCTTGCTGGCTGCGGGGGGTGACTGCATCGGCGATATCAACGGTGCTGGCTTCGGTTTGGGTAATGGCTGATGTATCGGGTGTTTCAGCGGTCACGTCGGGCTTGCTTACTGCGGCTTGCTGGCTGAGTGCATTGAGCGCAGCGGCTATATCAATTGCGCTGGTATCGGGGGGCGAGGCCGCAGAGGCATCACTTGTTTCCGCACTCATAGATTGAGTGGAGATCGCTGGGGTGTTTTCGGCTTGATAGGTGCTTGCGGGCACGCTGATTTCGGCCGGCACCCAAGGACTGCTGTTTTCAACTGGGTGTGATGCGGTAGCGGGTGTTGGCGTATTGCTACTTTCAGTTGCTGCACTGATGGTGTTGGCGGCAGTGCTGCTTTGCTCTTTAAGTTGCTGCATTTCGTCTTGCAAGGCTGCGAGCGATTGCTCAAGTTGCAGAACTCTTTGTTCCAGACTCATAGGCATGATGGGGGCATAAGGGGAGGCGGGCAGGGCTTGTGAATTAGCCGCATTAATCGCAGCTTCAGAATCTTGCTCGGGGCTGGGGGATTTCTTACTCAGGAAAATGTAGCCAATAAATGCCAGCAGCCCTGCACCCAAGGCCCCGCCAGTGCCAAATTGCAGCCCTCCCCAAATCATGGCAATGAGGATGATGATACTTGCTTTCATTGTGGCCTTTGAGTGGGGAGTGTTTGGCGTTTTGTCTTAGCATAGCTATCAAGGGAGGGGGCTTGCCCGCACTACAAAAGATGCACCTGATGACCTTGGATTAACGTGATACCTAGAGGAGATAAAATGTGCCCTATAGGTGTCACTAAAGACAAAACATAGCTAAAGAGCTGAATTCATAGGGTGTGCAAGTCGTTTTTCTTGCGCACCGGCCTCGGTGCGCAACGACTGCGTCGTTGTACACCCTATAAAAGATACCCATTCTCTAATTTAACGCCAAGCGCCCGGTTTTTTGACGGGCTTAACTGGTTTTGCCACCGCTTTAGGCGGCTTTAAATCCTCACCTTCCTGATAGCTTTTTAAAATACTTTCAGAAAGCTGCAATACCGCGGTCGCATAAAGCGTGCTTTTGTTGTAGCGGGTAATCACATAAAAGTTATTAAAGCCCAGATAGTGGCTGGTAAAGCCGAGCTCGGTCTCTAGTGCAAATAAAACTGCTTTATTGTCAGTGTCTAATTCGCTAAGCGGCACTACACCTTTTTGCATTAATTCGCCCACGGTGTAATGCAGATTAAATTTATCCGCAAACACATCGCTCATATCGGCGTTGATATTCACTGCCGCGTAGGCTTGCTGCCCTTTTTGCCAGCCGTGTTCTTTTAAATAATGGGCGACGCTGGCGATGGCGTCGTTGGGGGTGGCCCAGATATCACGGTGGCCGTCTTGATTGTAGTCAACGGCGTATTGGCGAAACGATGAGGGCATAAATTGTGGCCAGCCCATCGCGCCTGCATAAGAACCTTTAAAACTCATCGGGTCTTCTTTTTCTTCGCGGGCAAGCAGAAGGAATTCGGTAAGCTCTTTTTGAAAGAATTCGGCGCGGCGTGGGTAATCAAAGGCAATGGTGCTGAGTACGTCCAAAATATGAAAACTTCCGGTGTTTTTGCCGTAATTGGTTTCAGCGCCCAAAATCGCCACGATGACTTCTGGCTCTACCCCATAGCGCTGGCTGATTTCTTTGATGGCAATCGCGTGTTCACGCCAAAATTTAGCCCCAGCTAAGCTGCGTGCAGGGTTTACAAAATTAACGCGAAAGGTATACCAAGGGCGGGCTGTTGAGGGGCGATCTAAAATATCCAGCACATTGCTTTTGAGCGTGGCGCGAGTCAGTGTTTGTACCAGCTCTTCTTCGCTAAATTGATGCGTTGCGGCGGTGGCCTTGATATAGGCCTGCACATCTTCGCGGGCGACTAAAGCTTCGTCGGCGTGGGCGATGCCCATCAGGCTAACTAATAACAGGGGGAGAAGTTTACGCATGGTCTTCGCTTTTCATAGGGTCTGTTGACGTTTGATTCACGGCTGCGTTGGCCGCAGTTTTGGGGCTGAACAAGGAAAAAATTGCGACTTGGTACGAGTACCATTAGCGATTTTTAACGCCGTGCAGTCCCAAAAATGCAGCCAACCCGAAGGGCTGGGTCGGAAAACGGCCATTCACTGCGTTATGCTCCTCGGTAATAACTTGTTATTGCCTTCGTCGCATGCCTTGTGCCTAGCCGTTTTCCGGCCCAGCGCAATTGTGAATCAAACGTCAACAGACCCTTGGATTGCCTACATTATCTATGAAAGGCAGTGCAATTTTGTGGGAATGTTTGATAAAGAATTACAGGGAAAGTGCGGTAGACAAGAGCTGGGCCGTAATGTCGACAATGGGGATCACTCTTTCATAATCCATTCGGGTGGGGCCAATCACGCCTAGTGTGCCAACAATCTCGCCATTGACGCGATAAGGCGCTGTGATTACAGAGCACTCGTCCAGCGGGGCTAGGCCCGATTCGCCGCCGATATAAATCTTGACGCCGTTCGCTTGGTTGCCTAAATCTAGCAATTGCAGCAGGGCGGTTTTTTGCTCGAATAGCGCAAAGAGCTGGCGCATTCTGGCTACATTCGAGGATAAATCGCCAAAGCCCAATAGCTGATGCTCCCCCGCAATCACCATCGAATCGTTTTGCCTCGTTAACTCTGCACCGACTGCGACGGCTGCGTTCATCAGGCTCACAATGTCACTTTTGAGGCGGACTAATTCGCTTTGCACAATATGGCTTAAGGCCGAAAGTGTTTTTCCCGCACAGTATTCATTTAAAAAATGCGCGGCTTCAGTGAGCTCTGAATCATTAAAGATTCTTTCAGTTTGTAAAATACGATTTTGCACATCACCATCGTTGGTGACTAAAATCAGCAAGACACGGCGCTCAGAGAGCTGCATAAATTCAATATGCTTGAGCAAGAGATCATGCCGCCTTGGGCTTTGCACTAAGCCTGCAAACTGGGTGAGCTGCGATAAAATTTGCGATGCGGCGGCTACACTGCGCTGCGGGCTATCAATGGGCAACTGCTCGGACAGCTCGCTCATGGTGGGCTGGTCTAGGGCCTGCACGGTAAGCAGCGAATCGACAAAGAGACGATAGCCCAGTACGGTAGGCACTCTGCCAGCAGAAGTATGCGGGCTGGCAACAAAGCCCAAGTTTTCTAAATCAACCATGGTATTTCTGATGGTGGCGGAGCTGATATCTAGCCCAGAAAAGTGCTGCAGCGCTTTCGATCCAACGGGCTGGCCGTCGGCGATGTAGCGCTCGACGAGGGTTTTAAGTAGAATTTGAGAACGATCGTTCAGCATATAGGGCGATGGCGGTGAGTTATGTGGCGAATCTTACTTCGTTTTACAAGGAGTTTGGCTTGCAAGCAAGCTGCCTGAAGCTTTATAAAGCGAATCTATTGGGTGTTTTTTTATTAAAAAATCGGGTCTAATGAGCTTATGCATAGTCTACTGTTCAAAACCATCGCTGTAGTGGGGCGTACTGGCACTCCCACCTTAGGCGAGCCCATACGCCGCTTGGCTGCGCTTTTAGCCGCAGAAGGCGTTAAAGTTTTACTCGATCAAGCCACAGCAGAAGAGCATGGCATTACCGAACACCAAGATGTAAGCCGCGATAATATCGGCAAAGTGGCAGATTTAGTTGTCGTGTTGGGCGGGGATGGCACCATGCTGGGCGTGGCTCGCTTGCTTGCGCCTTACCGCATTCCACTGGTGGGCATTAATCAAGGCCGTCTGGGCTTTATGACCGATATCTCGGTCGATGAAATGGACGAGTTAGTGATTGCTATGCTCTACGGCGAGTTTATCCCCGAAGAGCGCATCCTGCTTGAAACCACGGTAGTGCGCGATGGTCATGAAATTGACAACGCCTTAGCATTTAATGACGTGGTATTTAGCCGTGGTAGTACCGGCGCAATGATTGAATTTGAAATCTTTATCGACGGGCGCTTTGTATACAGCCAACGCTCGGATGGTTTGATTGTTTCCACGCCAACTGGCTCTACAGCTTACGCGCTGGCATCCGGTGGGCCGATTTTGCATCCTAGCCTACCCGCAATTGCACTTGTGCCAATTTGCCCACAATCGCTATCGAATCGCCCGATTGTGGTGAACGATACCTGTGCGGTCGAGTTTTTGCTGACCCGCGCCGAAGATGCGCGGGTGTATTACGACAATCAATCGCACTGTGATCTGCAAGAAAAAGACCGAGTATTGATTAGTCGCTACCGCAATACCTTAAGAGTATTGCACCCGAATAGTTACCACTACTACGACACCCTGCGCGAAAAACTACGCTGGGGTGAGCGTTTGTAAGTGATTTCTCAATTTAACTCAAAACCCAAATCTTGAACCGCAGAGAACACGGTTTGCACAGAGAAAACCATTAAACTTAAGCTTTTCTCCGTGATCCTCCGTGTTCTCCTTTACTCCGTGTTTTAAGATTTGGGTTTGTTTCGTGGCAACCGTAACCAAGGTGTAAAAAAGCGCCATGCTGCTTTCTATCTCGCTTAAATCCTTTGTCATCGTGCAAGAGCTGTCTCTCGACTTTCGCTCAGGCCTCACCACCTTAACGGGTGAAACGGGGGCTGGTAAATCTATCGTGATTGACGCGCTAGGTTTGCTCTTGGGTGGGCGGGCTGAGAGCGCGGTGGTGCGCCACGGGGCCGAAAAAGCCGATTTGCAAGCACGCTTTGCTCCGCCTAAAAATGCGCGAGCTTGGCTAGAAGAAGAAGCTTTACTGGGGGAAGAGCCAGATGAATTACTCATCCGCCGCAGCATTGACAGCAATGGCAAATCCCGCGCGTGGATTAATGGCATTTCAGCAACGCTGACTCAGCTTAAAACACTGGGCGAGCAGTTGGTGGATATCCATGGACAGCATGCGCCGCAATCCTTACTCCGTTCAGAAGTGCAGCGCGAATTAGTTGATGGCTATGCGGAATGCACCTGCCTAGCACGAGATGTTGCAGGCTTATTTAAAGATTGGAAAAACGTCGTTGATGAGTTGGCGATTGCAGAAAATAACGCCGAGGCTTTTGATGCCGAAAGAGAACGCCTGCAATGGCAGGTGGACGAAGTGGCTGCCTTACAATTTACTGCCGCAGAGTGGCCGGAACTGCAAGCCGAGCATAAGCGTTTGCACCATGCCGCCAGCCTGATCGAAGGCGTGCAAAGTGGTTTGCTGATGCTGGCCGATGGCGATGAAAATTGCCAATCATGGCTAGGGTCGGTGGCGGGACGCTTGTCTGCCTTGGCCGATTTTGACGCAGGTATTTCAGAAACGCTGGAGCTACTAGCCAGTGCCGAAGCGCAAATGAGCGAGGCCGTATATGCGCTACGCCGTTATAGCGATCACCTCGAGCTAGACCCTGCGCGCCTCGCCGATGTAGAAAGCCGCTTAGATGCTATTTTTCGCATGGCGCGTAAATATCGGGTAGAGCCAGCTGAGCTGCCAGAAAAACTAGCCGCTTGGCAAAATCGCTTAGCCGAATTAGGTGGGAGTGCAGGCCTAGATGCTGTGCGCCGGCGTGCTCAAAAATTAGAAGCTGATTATCGTAAGGCGGCCAAACTACTATCTGCCAGCCGCAAGGCCGCCGCAGATAAGCTTTCTAAAATGGTGACCAAAGAATTGCAATTGCTGGCCTTGGTGGGCAGCCGTTTTGAAATTGCCCTGCACGCACATGAAGCGCCCGCTAGCTTTGGTTTAGAAACGGTGGAGTTTATGGTGGCCAATCATCCGACCACCCCCGCCAGAGCGATGGCTAAAGTAGCCTCGGGTGGTGAGCTATCCCGGATCAGCCTTGCCCTACAAGTGATTACCAGCCAAGTTGCCAATGTGCCGACCTTGATTTTTGACGAGGTTGATGTGGGTATCGGTGGCAGAGTGGCCGAAATTGTCGGCCGCATGCTGGCGGATTTGGGCGCGGCACGGCAAGTGCTGTGTATTACCCACTTACCCCAAGTCGCCGCCTGCGGTTTTCAACAGCTGCAAGTTAGCAAAACACAATCTAAGACGGGCGTGTTAAGCACCATTCACATGCTGAGCGTGGAAGAGCGCATCGAAGAAATCGCCCGGATGTTGGGCGGCGTGGAAATTACCGGTACAACACGCCAACACGCGGCAGAAATGCTGGGTGTGGCTTAAAAACACACAAAAAATCTGTAGACACAGAGCGCAGGGAGAACACTGAGCACACCGAGAAAAAAATACCTCCTTTATTACAGTGGGACGCACGCGAGGTTATGATGCTGGGCGGAAAAATTGAGCAAGAGACATAATCAGAGCTGTTAGTAGTGTGATTTCTCAAGGTTTTTCTCCATGTGCTGTTTTTTACCTTTGTGTTCTCTGTGTCTACAGAACTTTTTTGATTAAGTTGTATGTTTATGAATGATTTAGATTTTATGCAGCAGGCCTTGCTAGAGGCAGAGCGGGCGAAAGAGCTGGGCGAGGTGCCGGTTGGGGCGATTGTGGTGTATCGGGGCGAGATTATTGGCCGTGGTTGCAATCAGCCTATCTTGCGTCACGACCCGAGTGCCCACGCTGAGATGATGGCGATCAGGCAGGCGGCGCGGCATTTAGGCAATTATCGCCTGCCCGAGTGCGAGCTGTATGTCACGCTAGAGCCTTGCATTATGTGCGCTGGGGCGATTATGCATGCGCGGATTGCGCGGGTGATCTATGCCGCGACAGATCCTAAAACAGGGGCGGCGGGCAGTGTGATTAACCCCTTTGCGGATTGCCGCTTAAATCATCAAACACAGCTGGTGGATGGCGTGATGGCTGAGGAGTCATCGAGTTTATTGAAGGCTTTTTTTCGTGAAAGACGGCAGGCTGAAAAAGACCGGAAGAAAACTGTCGTATAAATTTCACTTTTTTGTGAAATATTTACATTGAAGTAAATAAAGTCGTAAACTGAATCCTCACACTTGATCGGGATGTGGGGATGAAAAAAATACTAATCGCCTTCGCCGCAACTTCACTACTTGGCGCATGTGCTTCAACACCTTCAAAAAATACGGCAGCCTCAATAGAGCCTGTTATTCCAACAGTTAAATCGCATGATAAGCAGGTAGTGGCTTATATCCGCACTTGGCCTATTGGCTCAACACCAGCAGATATGGATAAGGGCCGCCGTTGGAAAGCCAGTGATATTCAAGGTAATCAGCTCACCACTTTAAATTTAAGCTTTGGTTTAATTCGTAATGGCACCGAAGTTTATATTAAAGATTTAGAGCCTCAGCCTAATTCAGATAAAACCGCCACTATTGCGCCGTTTTCTAATATGTGGGATGAAGTGGCTAAGCTGCAAAGCCAATACCCGCATTTAAAAGTCAATGTATCCATTGGTGGCTGGGGTGCTGATGGTTTTTCACAAATGGCCAGAACACCTGAAACCCGCAAGCAGTTTATTGCCAATGTGATTAAACTCATTGATGAACATAAGCTGGCAGGGATTGATTATGATTGGGAATATCCAGTTGGCCCAGATTGGCTACCAATTGCAAAAGACCCAAGTGATAAAGAAAACTACCCCAAGCTTTTAGAAGAAACAAAAGCTGCATTAAATCAATATGGTGCAAAAACCGGCAAGCAATATCAATTGTCGGTGGCCGTGCCTGCGGCAGCGTGGTTTTTGCAAAATATTGATGTGGTGCGGGTAGCTAAATCGGTCGATTTTATGAAAGTCATGGCTTATGACTTTGCCGGTTCTTGGAGTAAAAAAACCAGCCATCACACTAATCTCTATCAAAACAAAGCGGATCCTGAAGGTGGAGGTTGGAGTACCGATCAGGCTATGAATTTGTATTTAAATGCCGGTGTTAAGCCAGAGAAACTGCTAATGGGTAGTGCTTTTTATGGTCGAGCATGGCAGGGCGTGGCGGCAACAAACAATGGCTTATTTAATGCCTATAAGAAAGCGGCTTACGATGATGGCATTACTTGGCAAGATATTAAGGCCTTAAAAGCCAAGGGTGCGACGCGTTATTGGGACCCGGTTGCCAAAGCGCCATGGCTATTTGATGGTGATCTAATGGTGACGTATGAAGACCAAGAAAGCCTGAAATATAAAGCGCAATATATTAAGAGTAAGCACCTCGGTGGCATCATGGTTTGGGAGTATGGGCATGATATGGATAGCGAGCTGCCTAGGGTAATCAACGAATCCTTGATGTAATAAATGTTTAATAAAAAAGGCCACTTTCGAGTGGTCTTTTTTTATTGCGTAAAACTTATTTTTTTGCAGGGTTTTGCGGTCATTTTTAATGTGTATTTATATATGGTTTATTGCAACTCTGTTGCTAATGACTTGGTCTGGCATTTAAATAAGGATGAAAGTATTTGGAGTAATCTGTTTTAAACGCAAGAGAATTGCTTGGAGTGCTTCTTTTATTTTTTTCTTATTGGTGTATTCCCTAGTATTTGTATCCAGCTATGCGATGATTTTTGCTAAAGGTCTAGCATTTAATTGCGTCATCTAGACGAAATGAATAAGGGTTTTTTAAGAAAACATCAAATTAATAAAAGTCCTTGATCTTGATCAAACTTTTTTCTAGTGTTTACTCACAAGGCTGCATTTTAAATAAGTGGCTAGTAAATAAAAGTTTAAGGGGCGCATTCATCCCGTGTTGATTTAATCCGAATGGCTATTTCATCGTTAATCACTGTGGATTAGCTAGTTTGTGCCCGCCATATATCCATGGTTGGTGCAGCATCCATTGGGGTACACCCCCGTTTAATCTAAAAGGGTCGCTAATAATGAAGCAAGTATTAAATTGCGTAGCTCGTCCTCTACTAATGGTCGCTTTATTAGGTGGAGCATTCAATGCCATGGCTGCTGAACGCGTGGATCTAGAGAATTTTGTACCCCCTGCTGGGCTAACAACACGTTCGCTCGCTGATGATGGTGTGCATGGTTTGTTGGGTTTAAAAGCCGAGGAGTTGCAAACTGCACGTAGCCAAACCTATGCAAATGGCAAGGTGGTGACCCGCTATCAACAGTTTCATCAGGGTGTGCCAGTATGGGGTGAGGGTGTGGTTGAAAATCGCGTTGCAGGCCAGGCTCAGTTTTCTGGCGCAATGATACGTAATTTAAATAATGATTTGCCAAGCGCTAAACCTATTTATTCACAAGAGCAGATTTTAAGTCTGGCGAAAACACAGGCTAAAGCCATTAAAACTGAAAACGAGCAAGCCAAGCTGTATGTAAAGCTGGGTGCTAATAATGTGGCGCAACTGATTTATGTGGTGTCCTTTGTTAATGGCAGCGCAACTAAACCAAGCCGCCCACATTTTATGATTGATGCCAATACAGGCGTGGTGTTGGATCGTTGGGAAGGGATGACTCATAAAGATGCCACCGGCCCAGGCGGCAATACAAAAACAGGGCAGTATGAATACGGTACTAAATATGGTCCGCTGGTCGTTACCGACGATTGCAAAATGAATAGCGGTAATGTGATTACGGTCGATTTGAAAAACGGCACAACAGGCACTGCGCCTTACCAATTTACTTGCCCACGCAATACTTATAAGGCAGCTAATGGCGCATTCTCACCGTTGAATGACGCGCATTACTTCGGTAATGTGGTTTTCAATATGTATAAAGACTGGTTTGCGCTGCGCCCGATTACTCAAACACTTTATATGAAAGTGCATTACGGTAATAACTACGAAAATGCATTCTGGGACGGCTCAGCCATGCATTTTGGTGACGGTGCAAATACCTTCTATCCGCTGGTGTCCTTGGATGTATCCGCTCACGAAGTAAGCCACGGCTTTACCGAGCAAAACTCAGGGCTGGTTTATTCCAAAATGTCGGGTGGGATGAACGAAGCATTCTCTGATATGGCAGGTGAAGCTGCTGAATACTTTATGAAGTCTGTTAACGATTTCCAGGTGGGCGCGGAAATCTTTAAAGCCAACGGGGCTTTGCGTTATATGGACGATCCAACGAAAGATGGTCGCTCTATTGCACATGCCAGCAAATATAACGATAGCATCGATGTTCACTTGACTAGCGGTGTATACAACAAAGCCTTCTACCTGCTGTCTACCAAGGCAGGCTGGAATACCCGTAAAGCTTTTGAAGTGATGGTGGATGCGAACCGCTTGCACTGGACAGCCAATAGCACCTTCGATCAAGGCGCTTGCGGTGTGGAAAAAGCAGCATTAAGCCGTGGTTATGTGGTTGCTGATGTGACTGCTGCCTTTGAGACGGTGGGCGTAAGCTGCGCAGTTAAACCACCACTTCCAGGTAAAGTACTGGTTAAAGGCGTGCCAGTTACAGGCTTGAGCTTGGCAGCAAATGCAACAGTGACTTACACCATTGTGATCCCTGCCGGTGCTAAAAACCTTACCTTTAAAACATCGGGTGGCACTGGGGATGCTGATATCTACGCTAAATTTGGCGTAGCGCCAACTACTTCGGTTTATGACGCTAAATCTGATGGCGGCACCAATACCGAAACAATCACCATCGCAGCACCCAAAGCAGGTACTTACCACCTGCTGATAAAAGCGTATGCCGCGTTTAGTGGTGCCACGCTGGTGGCAAATCATCAGTAATTAAGTGTGTCTCAGCCCCGCTCTGAAATGAGTGGGGCTTTTTTTTTGGGATTTATAATCTACTACCAAGGATTTCACACATGAATTATAAAATTCTGGCTGCATTGCTATGCAGCAGCATGATTGCCACGTCTGCGGTTGAAGCGGCCCCTAAAAAAGTCTGGATTACTTTAGGCGACGCCGCTTATTTACAGCTGCAAAAGTTAGCCCCTAAAACCATTGCCAAGGAGAGCAAAAGCATCCTGCCACAAGAGGGTCTGCTGGCGGCCGAGCGCGTCCATTTGGTTGAGGTGGACGAGCGCCAATTGCTCGGCCTGTCAGAGGCCGTGCACCACGAGCTAAAGCGTTGTGGTGGTTTTATGTTTCATGCCAGCGAAGCGGCTGGGCGTCAGGCACTGCAGCCGACCGCCTCGCTGCTGGCCGCGATAAGGCCTTCGTATACGCTGGATAATCAAAGCGTGGTGAATGCCTTGCTGCCACAAATGCAAGACAGCAATATCGCGCAAACGATTGTTGATTTATCCGCTTTTACCAATCGCTATTACACCTCCACATCGGGTGTGAATGCCTCTAACTGGATCAAAACGCGCTGGCAGCAATTGGCTGCAGGGCGCAGCGATATTACGGTGGAGCAATTTACCCATGCAGCCTGGGCGCAAAAATCGGTGATCTTGACGATTAAAGGCACAGATAATTCAGGTGAGGTGGTGGTATTGGGCGGCCATCTTGATTCAATCAGCAACCAAGGCTCAGGCGAAAGCATGCGCGCACCCGGGGCGGATGATGATGCATCTGGTATAGCCAGTATGACCGAGGTATTGCGGGTAATGGTGGCAGGCGGCTACAAGCCGCGCCGCACGCTTAAATTAATGGGCTATGCGGCAGAAGAAGTGGGTTTACGTGGCTCGCAAGAAATTGCCAAAAGTTTTAAAGCGGCAAATACCAATGTTGTTGGGGTCATGCAGTTGGATATGACCAACTACAAAGGCTCGGATAAAGACATCTACCTTTACACCGATTACACCGATAACGCACAAAACCAATTTGTGGCCAATTTGCTCACCAGCTATTTACCGAGCATTAAAATTGGTTACGACAAGTGTGGCTATGCCTGCTCGGATCATGCTTCATGGAATGCGCAGGGCTATTTTGCGTCAATGCCTTTTGAATCGGCATTTACACAAGATAACCCCTATATCCATACGGCCAACGACACCTACGCCAATAGCGGCAATCAAGCCCAGCATGCACTGAAATTCTCTAAAATGGCACTGGCCTTTATGGTGGAATTAGGCAGCGATGGCCCTGTTGGACCAGGGCCGGTTGATAAAGTAGAAAACTTTTCCGGCCAACTGGCTTTAGGGCAAAAACAAAGTTTTGGCCCGTTTAAAGTAGGGGCAGGTGGTGATTTTACAGCGCTACTGAGCGGCACAGGTGATGCGGATTTATATCTGCGCAAAGGCAGTGCACCTAGCACAACGGTATTTGATTGCAAATCTGACGGGGGCACTAGTACTGAAAAATGCGCGCTGAATCTAAGCGCGAATGGCGATGTTTATTTGCTGCTTAATGGTTATTCCGCCGCAAATTACACCCTGAAAGTAACGTACCGCCCGCAATAGGCAAGATCGAGCCCTACATTGGGGAAAGGAATGTGTTATTTTTCGTTGTAAAAAATGCGGCCTGACAAGCCGCATTTTTTGATTGAACTGCTAGCAGATGCTGCATTTTTGCAGCATAAAGGGCTTAAGCCTGTGTTGTTTTTTGTTTTGGTTTAAATCGCTTGCTCATTAATTTCGCCAGTACGAATTCGCACAACATATTTAACGGGGGTGATAAAGATATTGCCGTCGCCAATTTTTCCGGTGTTCGCGGCCTTGATAATGGCTTCAATGGCGGTTTCTACCTTGCTGCCTTCAAGCACCACTTCGATCTTGGCTTTGGGTAAGAAATCGACAACGTACTCAGCGCCACGGTAAAGCTCGGTATGGCCTTTTGGGCGACCAAAGCCTTTGACTTCGATGACCCTATAGGCTTGCTATTTCATTGTTCATAATATTTCTAAATTAGTCATTATGATTAGGTATTAAAACAAATTTTCCTACATGCTTCTTTAATCCAAATTCTTCTTGCGCTTCAATAATGTTTTCTAAAGGAAAAGATTTAGCAAGTGTAGGTTTTATCTCTCCATTTTCTATTGCGGATACAAGATTAGTAAATACAGGTTCATCCCAACCCGTACAACCAATCAAAGTGAGATCCTTTAAATAAAAAACTCTCATATCCAGTTCAACAATTGGGCCTGCAATAGCTCCAGATGATACAAATTTTCCTCCTCTTTTTAATACTTCCAGCATTTGAGGAAAGTTAGGTCCTGCAATATTATCAATGACTACATCTACAGATTTTTGACCTAATTCTTTTAGTGCATCATTACGACATGTTATTACTTCATCTGCTCCATATGATTTTACTTGTTCAATTTTGAATTCACCTTCTGCAATCGCAATTACATAAGCACCCCTTAGCTTGGCCAATTGCACAACAGCAGAACCTACTCCACCTGATGCACCAGCAACTAAGACACGGTCTCCTTTTTTTATATCAGCCCTGTTTACCATGTTTTCAGCAGTACCAAATGAGCATGGTATCGTCCCCAATTCAGCGTCGGTCCAATTACAATCTACTGGAAATACTTCTGTAGCAGCTACTTTCACATATTGGGCAAAGGCCCCATCAAAGTCTGATCCCATCCAAATGTTTTCCATTGAATCCCAGCCTTCATGACGAATACAAGCTCTTATCAACACTCTTTTGCCGATTAGGTCTTTATTTTTTTCGTCTTTTACTTCGACGACTTCTCCGCAGCAATCTGTTCCTTGTATGAATGGGAACGGTGTACCTTCATTCCATCCTCCATCGGCTTTGCTAGCTGTTTTTGTTAATTCTTTATTAGTCTGTTTAAGCTTATCTGTGCTTGTTGTTACTTTTTTTGAATACCAACCAAGTCTAGTATTTATTTCAGTGTTATTTACTCCTGCAGCTAATACTTTTATTAATACTTCCCCTTCATCAATTGATGGCATAGGTACGTCTTTATACACAAGCATATCGTAGCCACCAGTCCCGACCGTAACAACGGCTTTCATCGTTCTATTGCCTTTTTTAATTTCAAATCGATCTATATTGTTATTAATCATAACTATTAATCCTTTTGATTGTTAGGAGATAAACATATAACTTTTGAATGTGAAATTTAACTATTTTAAGATGAAGAATTTGAACTTTTAATAATTAAATGATGGGTTAAGTAAAAAATAATTGGTTCAGCTCTTACATTTTGCATCAGATAAAAGTCACCGTGGTTTGCAAAGCAGCTTAAGTTGTCAAATTGCAAGGCGTAACCCTATAGGTTCTCCTAGTTGTTATGCGCCGAGGCAATAACTGCTCGCCCGATGCTGCTCCGTCACCAAGCAGAGGGGAGATAAGGGGCTGATCCTGATTAAAAGCAGCGGCGTAAGAGGCAGGAAGATCAAGAGGCATGAGAAACCAAGGGCTTGCTGGAAGACCTCTATATTGTACGAGGCTTTATTCTTGCTGATGCACGCATTATAAAAAAGCAGTGGGTAATTATAAACAAAATCAGATTTTGTAAGGTGTGTGCCTTGTTTTTGCTGGTTTTGCTATTGAGTTAGTCTTTTTGTGTGGTTTTCGCCTAAGGCTATTTTGATACGCCGTTTTCGCCCAATAAAAATGCGACCTTTCGAGTCGCATTTTTATATTTAACAAAACAAGCCTTGTGTTGTTTCTGAATAATTAATTGGCGAGGGATGCCTTGTTTTGTGTTGGGATTATTAAATCGCTTGCTCGTTAATCTCACCCGTGCGAATACGTACTACATATTCAACAGGGGTGACAAAGATTTTCCCGTCACCAATTTTGCCGGTGTTCGCCGCTTTGATAATGGCTTCGATAGCTGTTTCTACTTTGCTGTCTTCAAGCACTACTTCGATCTTGGCTTTGGGCAAGAAATCGACAACGTACTCAGCGCCACGGTAAAGCTCGGTATGGCCTTTTTGGCGGCCAAAGCCTTTGACTTCGGTGACCGTAAGGCCAGAAATGCCTAGCTCTGATAAGGCTTCGCGAACTTCATCAAGCTTAAATGGTTTGATAATTGCTTCGATTTTTTTCATTATTTTTCCTTGCCAATTTGTAAGTCGCTATAGGCGATTTGCTGGAGTATAGGGGGCCCGCTTAGCTGCCTAGCTTGAGTTCACGCTGATCGCCGTTTAACGGCATGCGATCTAGCAGTGGGGCAAACAGGCTTTCTTTGCCGCTGGCGGCTTTTAGCAGTAGCGAGCCTTGGGGGCCACGCTTAGGGTGGATTTTTCCTTGGCCATTTATGGCCAATAGTGCGCTGCCTTGCGGGGCGATCTGCCAATCTAGATTGGGTTGTAGCTTAATCATATAGCTGCCAAAAGGATTGGCTTGCGGGGTGACGAGCGAGCTAGCGTTTTGCCAGAGCAGCGATATTTCGCTGGATTGTTTGGCTCTGATGGTCAGCGCTTCAAGCTCTAATTGCCCGCTAAGCTGAAACGGGCTGAGCTTTTTATCTAAAGCAAATAAGGGGGCAGCAGGTAGGGTGAGTTTAATCGCCTCTAGCCGATTGCCGCCTAAGCCAAGCGCTAAGCGCGCTTGGCCTGTTTGTTGGCCATAGCGTGTTTCTAGTTGCCAAACCAATTGCCCTGCGAACAGTCGTGTGGGCTGCCATTGCCAGCGCACTTCATCTAAAAGCTGTTGCCCATTGATGCCAAGCGGGGTGAGTCGCCCAGACCAAATGGTGCCGCTCACTCCGCCTAATTGCACCGGCGCGGGGACAAATTTCAAAATAAATGAGGCAGGAAACTGCAGAATCAAAAATAAGATCAGCAGCGGGATAAGGAATTTACTGCGGTGGACTATAAATTGTTTCATTGGCGTTCTACCAGGGCCGTGAGTTGCACTAGGCCATTGTTTGCCGTGCCGCTGACGTTCAGTGCGCTAATGCGCGAACCCGTTTCGCTACGCAGGGCAGCGAGTAGGGGGATGGCATCGGCAAATTGATTTATTGGCAGTTTCATTGGCGTTCTACTAGGGCTGTAAGTTGGACTAGGCCATTGTGTGCCGCGCCGCTGACGTTCAGTGCGCTAATGCGCGAACCTGTTTCGCTGCGCAGGGCGGCGAGTAGGGGTAGGGCGTCAGCAAAGCGGATTTGGACAATTTTAATTTGCAGTTTGTCGGCAGAGAGCGCCTGAATATCCGCACTCGCGCCTTTCGCATCCAAGCTAGCTTGCACCGCAGCACGCAAATCACCGTTGCGGCTTGGCCCTGCTGGTGTGGCTTTAACCTGGGCGAGTTGCCTTTGTAATTCGGCGAGTTGCAGCTGCATCTGAGGGACTTGCTTGCTTAACTGGGTGCGAGAATCGCTGATGGGCTGCCAAATACCTGCGTAAAGGATTGCAAATGCTGCAAAAGCCCCACAAACGCTAAGGTAAAGCCGTTCTCTGGGCTGGCGTTGCTGCCAAAATTCTTTCAATTTATTCATTGGTGATATGACTCATTTTACGGCTTGGGGGCGAATCAATACTTTCATACGCCCAGTTGTCGCTGCTTGTGTTTCTGCGGACAGGCCCGCGCCTTTGAGTTGAGCTTGCAAGCTGCTGGCTTGGGAGTCGGGCAATTCCATGCTGAGCAAGCCATTGGCGTATTCCAATTGCTCTAATTGCAGGCCATTGCCCGCAATTTGGGCGACTTGGAGTAGTAAATCTAAACTGTCGCCATTGCTTGAGGAGCGCAGCCCGCCTCGCTCCCGTAGCTTGCTTTGCAGTTGTAAGACGGGATCGAATACTGGCTCGCCAGGAAAAGCGGCTGCATAGGTCTGGCGCATTTCGCGTTGCAAAGCCTGCTTGGTGCTGCGTAATTGCCACCAATCACCCACTTGCCCGAGGAATACCACCGCAAAAATAGCACTTAATAGTAATGCGGGCGTTTGCAGGGTTTTCCAGTCGAAAGACCATTGCCTGCGTTGCGCAAAATCACCCTGTAGCAAATTGGTGCCAGGTGCAGTGCTCTGAATTAAATCGGCCAAGATTAAATCTTCACGCGGCGCATCGCCTATCAGTGAATCAAGAATATGGGCGTCTTCAAATTGGCTATATTGCCCCTCGGGTGTCCGCACAAGGCAGGCTTGCTGGTCTATTGCGATGCACCAGTCACTACCATCAGGTAAAAAGTCGTAAAGACTCCAGACTGCTGCAGGGTTGATTTGGTGTTCAGCCAGTAGGCGCAGGCAATGCTCTAGCCATTTGCGCTCTACGGCGATAATTTTATTGCTGTTATCTTTAAGCCCAAAATGAAGTGTGGCTGCAGGGCTGAGTAGGCGATCCTCTAATAGATGTGGCAGTAGTTTTTGCCGCCTTGCCATGGATTGCCTTGGTAGCTCTGCAATATAAATATTAGAGAGTGCCGCAGGGACGATAAGCTCGATGCGCTGTGCATGAGGGAGTTCGCTTAAGCTTGCGGAGCCAGATGCTTGCTCAGCAAACCAGCGGACTTCTGTCGTAGCAAGATCACCAGCAGGAAGGATACGTAGGAGTGTATATATAGGATCGTTCACGGGCGGAGTGACGTTAGAGTGGTTGGGGTAAAAATCTGTGCGGAGTATGACATAAACTTTTTGTGGGCTGTATAGATTGCGATTATCTTACTGATATATTAAACAAAATCGTGTTTATGATGCGGCTTTGTAAAAGTATTTTAAAATAATTTAAAAAAACACTTGGCAAAGTTGAATTCTTCCCCTAGAATGCGGGTCTTCCTTCGGTGCACAAGCAAAACGCAGCGGAGTGAAGTGGGGGGTTGGCGGAATTGGTAGACGCACTGGATTTAGGTTCCAGCGCCGTAAGGTGTAAGAGTTCGAGTCTCTTATCCCCCACCAAATATTCTAAAAAGGCCGCAAGAGTGATGCTCTTGCGGCCTTTTTCATGCGTGCAATTTTTGTGCGTTTGGAGCTGGCATGTAGCGGCTCAAAATAATCTGTTGTGAGTCGTCTTTCTTGCTCTGTTTATAAATAGGGCCTTGTACGGCTCTAAAATAATAAGCCTAGTCTTAAGCCCATTTTCAATCTGCTAGTAATCAATCATGCTCAGTTTTTTGCCGGCTGCAAGCCTGATTGTGGCTGTGTTTGGGCCACTTGTGCTGCTGGTTAATAATTCTGTTTGGATTTGCGCCCTGTTGTGCGCTAAACTTACCGACTTTGTTGGTAAGTCGTACTGGGCGCTTTGTGTTTGTTAGATCTTTAGTAGGTCTGGCAAGTTGGTCGTACTGACCTTGCCTGATGATGAGCTGGCTTTATCCCCTATTTATTAAGATGCGTGTACGCGCGTTGATCCCCCATAGGAATGGTTTGAAATGCAAGTACAACTAGAAACCCTGAATCAACTCGAGCGTCGCCTGTCTATTTCCGTGCCTCGGGAAGAAATTACCGAACAAGTTAACGCGCGTTTAAAGCACGTTGCTAAAACAGCAAAAATTGCTGGTTTCCGTCCAGGTAAGGCTCCGATGAAAATCGTTGCGCAAAACTACGGCTTCCGCATCCAAGAAGAAGTATTGGGTGAAACGGTTGAAGTAAGTTTTGGTCAGGCTGTGCAAGAGCAAAAGCTTCGCGTAGCGGGCTACCCACGTTTCGAGCCAAAAGATGCGGCGGAAGAAACAGGCGATTTCCAATTCTCGGCTACCTTTGAAGTGTACCCAGAAGTGGTGATTGGCGATTTGGCTGCGGCTCAAATTGAAAAACCAGTATTGGATTTGTCCGATGCTGAAGTAGAAAAAACGGTTGATATTCTGCGTCGTCAGCGCACTCGCTTTGAACGTGTAGAGCGCGAAGCGGCGGATGGCGATCGCGTGATTGTTGACTTCAAAGGCTCAATCGACGGCGTATTGTTTGACGGTGGCTCTGCTGAGAACCACGCTTTCTTGCTGGGCAAGGGTCAAATGTTGCCAGGTTTTGAAGCTGGTGTGATTGGCATGAAAGAAGACGAAACCAAATCGGTTAGCGTTGAATTCCCCGCTGATTACCATGGTGCCGATGTTGCAGGTAAAACTGCCGTATTCGAAATCACAGTTAAAAACGTTGCTGCTGCAATCTTGCCAGAAGTTGATGCAGATTTCGCAAAAAGCCTCGGTATTGTCGATGGCGATGTAGAGAAAATGCGCGCTGAAGTCCGTGGCAATCTGGAGCGCGAAGTACGCTTCCGTCTGAAAGCACGTGCTAAAGAAAATGTAATGACAGCGTTGATCGCTGCTGCGCCGACTGATTTGCCTAAGGCTTTAGTGCAATTAGAAATCGGTCGTTTGGCTGAAGGTGCATTAGCAGACTTGAAAGCACGCGGTATCGACCCAAAGTATGTTCCGTTCTCGCCAGAAATGTTTGAAGCGCAAGCACAGCGCCGCGTTCACTTAGGCTTAGCTTTAGCTGAATTGGTGAAAGGCAATGCCTTAGAAGCTAAGCTAGAACAAGTGAAGGCCGTTGTTGAAGACTTGGCGCAGAATTACGAAGATCCAAGCGAAGTTGTAGCTTGGTACTTTGAAGATCGTGAGCGTTTGGCTGGCCCAGAATCAATGGCATTGGAAGACAATGTGGTTGAGTTTGTGTTGGCTAAGGCACAAGTAACTGAAAAAGGCATGTCCTTTGAAGAACTGATGGGCCAACAAGGCTAATCATTCTCAGTTATTCGAGGTGCTACGATAAAGTGTCATTAAGGTGGCACTTTATCGTTTGAATGACCATATAGGTTTTATTGATATGTTTACTAAAATAAGCAGTCAATTGCGCCTTTATTTCTGAGAGAAAAAGATGTCGAGACAAGAATTTGATCCGCAAAACCTTGGGTATATCCCAATGGTCGTTGAGCAAAGTGGTCGTGGCGAGCGTTCTTATGATATCTACTCGCGCCTCTTAAAAGAGCGTGTTATTTTCTTGGTCGGCCCAGTAAACGATCAAAGCGCAAATCTGATTGTTGCGCAGATGTTGTTTTTGGAATCCGAAAATCCAGATAAAGATATTCATCTGTATATCAACTCACCGGGCGGCTCGGTAACGGCTGGTCTGGCTATTTACGACACAATGAATTTTATCAAGCCTGATGTATCGACCATGTGCGTAGGGATGGCCGCCAGTATGGGCGCGTTCTTATTGTCTAGCGGTGCTAAGGGTAAGCGCTTTGCCTTGCCAAATTCACGCATTATGATTCACCAGCCATTGATTGGTGGTTTATCAGGGCAAGCTTCCGATGTTGAAATTCATGCCCGTGAATTGATCAAAACTAAACGCTCCCTGAATGAGATGTTGGCTAAGCATACTGGCCAAAGCATTGAAACGGTTGAGCATGATACCGATCGTGATAATTTTATGAGTGCTGCGGAATCAAAAGATTACGGTCTGATTGATGAAGTATTGCAGTCTCGTAGCGTGCCAACAGCTAAATAAGCTGGTTTGAGTCGTGACAATGCCGCCAGCGTGCCTGGCGGTTTTTTATTCTAGTGGCCTGTCGGTTTGTGGTTTTAAATGAGACAGGCTGCAATGGCCCGTTGTTTGGGGTGTAGGTTAGGCAATGTCAGAAAAACTCCTTTATTGTTCTTTTTGCGGTAAGAGCCAGCACGAAGTAGTTAAGCTGATTGCTGGCCCGCAAGTTTTTATCTGCAACGAATGTATTGAGCTTTGTCGCGACGTATTGAAAGACGAAGCTGCTGCGGTCATTGGCGAAACTGCGCAGGCAACAGATGGCAAGCGTGTACCTACGCCGATGGAAATTCGGACTACGCTCGATTCTTATGTGATTGGGCAAGAGCGCGCTAAAAAAATTCTAGCGGTGGCGGTTTATAATCATTACAAACGTCTGACTAGCAATAAGTCTAGCGATAATGATGTTGAGTTAGCCAAGTCCAATATTCTCTTGATTGGGCCTACTGGTTCAGGCAAGACCTTGCTTGCACAAACCATGGCTAAGCTTCTAGATGTGCCGTTTGTGATTGCGGATGCCACCACGCTGACCGAGGCCGGTTATGTGGGTGAGGATGTTGAGCACATCATTGCTAAGCTATTGGCTCAGTGTGATTACGATGTAGAAAAAGCCCAGCGCGGTATTATCTATATCGATGAAATCGATAAAATTGCCCGCAAATCTGAAAATCCTTCGATTACCCGTGATGTGTCCGGTGAAGGCGTGCAGCAGGCGCTGTTGAAGCTGGTGGAGGGTACGATTGCCTCTGTGCCACCTCAGGGCGGTCGCAAGCACCCAAATCAAGATATGCCGCAGGTTGATACCACTAATATCTTGTTTATTTGTGGTGGTGCATTTGAAGGCCTAGACAAGATTATTCGTAATCGCTCAGTGAAAAGCGGCATTGGTTTTGGTGCCGAAGTGATGAGCAAAGACGAAAACACCAGTGTTGGCAAAATGTTACACACGGTTGAGCCGGACGATTTAATCCGTTTTGGTTTGATTCCAGAATTCGTTGGCCGCTTGCCGGTTACAGCTACTCTTGAAGAGCTGGATGAAGCAGCATTGGTATCTATCCTTACTGAGCCAAAAAACGCACTGATCAAGCAATATCAGAAATTGTTCTCGCTAGAAGGCGTTGAGCTGGAAGTGGGTAAAGAGGCTTTGGCTTCGATTGCACATAAGGCGATGGAACGTAAGATCGGCGCACGTGGTTTGCGTTCAATTGTTGAATCATCACTTCTAGATATCATGTACGAGCTGCCTTCCTTAAAGGGGGTGGAGCGCGTGGTGGTGGATGAGAGTGTGATTAAAAACGCGACTGCACCAACGATTGTGTATACGGATTCTGTTGTAGTGGATTGATTTTAAATGACACCTGCATGCCCTGTGTGTAGGCGTTACTTAAAAAATTAATAAATATGAAAGGCCTTGCAGGGGATTTTAATAAAGCGGCGCAGATTACCACGCTCCGCCATAATTAAAATCCCCTGTAAAACAATTAGCTAGGCAATCTACTGGAATATTCAGCTTAGATTGTGTTCTTGGGCATTGTATTTCCTTGCCCGCGCCCCCATGATTTGGGGGGTAAATCCATCCTCGAGGACCCTTGTTAATGTCCCAAACTATTGCGTTTGCTGACGATGTCCATTTGCCGCTATTGCCGCTACGAGATGTGGTGGTGTTTCCGCATATGGTTATCCCGCTTTTTGTGGGTCGCCCAAAGTCGATTCGCGCGCTAGAAGCCGCGATGGAAGATGGCCGCCATATCTTGTTGGTTGCGCAAAAGAACGCCCAGAAAGATGAGCCAGGCTTGGCTGACATTTATCCTGTAGGTACGATTGCCAGCATCTTGCAGATGCTAAAGCTTCCAGATGGCACGGTAAAAGTGCTGGTTGAAGGTGGCCAGCGTGCTGAAGTCACAGACATCGATGAAGAGGCGGGTTTTTATAGCGCCATCGCTCATCCGGTTGATGTAAGCGGTGAGCAGGGGCATGAAGTAGAAGCAATGCGCCGCGCTTTACTAACTCAATTTGATCAGTTTGTTAAGCTTAATAAAAAAATCCCACCTGAAATTCTGACGTCCCTTGCAGGGATCGAAGATGCTCATCGCTTGGCCGATACTATTGCTGCGCACTTGCCTTTAAAGCTGGAGCAAAAGCAAGAGATCTTAGAGATGTTTGATCTGCGTCGCCGCATGGAGCAGCTGTTAAAGCAGCTTGAGTCCGAGCTGGACATCTTGCAGGTTGAAAAGCGCATCCGTGGCCGCGTGAAGCGCCAGATGGAAAAAAGCCAGCGCGAGTATTATCTGAATGAGCAGGTTAAGGCGATTCAGAAAGAGCTGGGTGAATTAGACGAAAACGCTGATATCGACGAGCTTGATAAAAAAATCAAAAACGCCGGTATGAGTAAAGAAGCGCGTGATAAGGCTGAATCTGAGCTTAAAAAATTACGTATGATGTCGCCTATGTCTGCTGAAGCGACGGTGGTGCGTAATTACATCGATACGCTGCTTGATTTGCCGTGGAAAAAGAAAACCAAAATCAGTAAGGAATTGCCTGCTGCTGAGTTGGTGCTCGATACCGACCATTACGGCCTAGAAAAAGTGAAAGAGCGCATTGTGGAGTACCTCGCGGTACAAAGCCGTGTTGAAAAGCTCAAAGCGCCGATTCTCTGCCTTGTAGGGCCACCAGGCGTGGGTAAAACCTCCTTGGGTGAGTCGATTGCACGCGCAACGAACCGCAAGTTTGTGCGCATGGCCTTGGGTGGCGTACGTGATGAATCTGAAATTCGTGGTCACCGTCGTACCTATATTGGCTCGATGCCAGGTAAGATTTTGCAATCGATGACCAAGATTGGTGTAAAAAATCCACTCTTTTTGCTCGATGAAGTCGATAAGATGGGTGCGGATTTCCGTGGTGATCCATCGTCAGCTTTGTTGGAAGTCTTAGATCCAGAACAAAACCATGCATTTAGCGATCATTATCTAGAAGTCGATTTTGATTTGTCGGATGTGATGTTTGTTGCAACGGCTAATTCTTTGAATATTCCTCCGGCATTGTTGGATCGGATGGAAGTTATTCGTCTGTCTGGCTATACCGAAGACGAAAAAGTAAATATTGCGCTTAAATACCTCGTGCCAAAACAAATTAAGGCCAATGGGGTACAAGAGGGTGAGTTGCTGATTTCCGATACTGCGGTGCGTGATGTGGTGCGTTACTACACACGTGAAGCGGGCGTGCGTAGCTTGGATCGTGAAATCGCTCGTATCTGCCGTAAGGTAGTGAAAAGTCTTTTGATGAAACCAAGTGATAAAAAGATCACGGTGACACCTAAAAACTTGGAAAAATACCTCGGCGTACATCGTTTTGACTACGGTATGGCTGAGCAAACTAACCAAGTTGGGCAGGTTACTGGCCTTGCATGGACCGAAGTGGGGGGCGAATTGCTCACCATCGAAGCGGTAAAATTCCCAGGTAAGGGGAAAATGATTCAGACCGGTAAGCTGGGTGATGTGATGCAAGAATCCATCCAAGCGGCCTTGTCGGTTGTGCGTAGTCGTGCAAAAGCTTTGGGAGTTGACCCTGATTTTTATCAGAAAATTGATATGCACATTCACTTTCCTGAAGGCGCAACGCCAAAAGATGGCCCGTCTGCAGGGATTGGTATTGCGACCGCTATGGTGTCGGTATTGTCGGGTATTCCCGTTCGTTGCGATGTTGCAATGACTGGAGAGATCACGCTACGCGGCGAAGTGTTGCCAATTGGCGGTTTAAAGGAGAAACTGCTTGCTGCTCACCGCGGTGGCATTAAGCAGGTATTGATTCCCGAGGGCAATGTTAAGGATCTTGCAGAGATTCCTGACAATGTGAAGCGTGGACTTACCATTCATCCGGTTAAGTGGATCGACCAGGTGCTGGGGTTTGCCTTAGAGCGTTTGCCGGAGGTTTTGCCGGAAGAAATTGTGAGTGTTGAGCCTGTTCTGCCGCAAGCTGGGGCAGAAGTATCTGGGCAGCTTACAAAACATTAGTTGACACAAGATTTTGTGGCTTGCTATAAAGCTGTAGTCAATAGTTAATCGTATCAATCCAATCAGAATTGTAAGGGGACGTAAGTGAATAAATCGGAACTCATCAACGCCATCGCAGAATCCGCTGGTCTCTCCAAGGCTGATGCAGGTAAAGCTCTGGATGCAACAGTAGAAGCCGTTACCAATGCACTGAAGGGCGGCGACGAAGTAACGCTGGTCGGCTTTGGCTCTTTTTATGTGTCTGAGCGCGCAGAACGCAGTGGCCGTAATCCACGCACTGGTGAGACTATTGCGATTGCAGCAGCGAAACAGCCTAAATTTAGGGCTGGTAAATCACTGAAAGATGCAGTACAATAATCGACTTACTTTGCTGACTAAATCTTTTTTAGTGCGGTAATGTGGATGTTAGGTAATTAACTTGGTTTGCTAGGGTTGTTACCTAACACGCAACACAGCGATTTTTGCAATAGCATGATTGCTTGTGGTGTGGAAATAGAAATGGGTGATTAGCTCAGTTGGTAGAGCGTCTGCCTTACACGCAGAATGTCGGCGGTTCGACCCCGTCATCACCCACCACTTACTTGTATAAGAAATAGTTGCAATGAGGAGTGGTAGTTCAGTTGGTTAGAATACCGGCCTGTCACGCCGGGGGTCGCGGGTTCGAGTCCCGTCCGCTCCGCCAATAAAGATTAAAACAAAAAGCCAAACAGAAATGTTTGGCTTTTTGTTTATCTATTGCTGCCTGAGGCAGACAGGCAGGCGTCAATCTGGCATCATATGCCGCGAATCACTTGCGGAGTTGACTGTCTCATGTTTTCCTTTGTTGAAAAGAACAAAACCGCCGTTCAGGTGGTCCTTGGCCTTGTATCTTTAGGGCTGGTTGTTGGTGTGGGTCTAACTGGCTATAGCGCGATGGAAGATGGCGATGCGTATTTAGCTAAGGTTGGCCAAACCCCTATTACCCCTCGGGAGCTTGCCGAAGCCATTGGTAATCGCCCTGTCCCGAATGAAATGAAGCCGATGGTGCTCGAACAGCTGGTTAAAAAGCAGCTATTGCTAGAGCAAGCAGGTCTGTTGCATCTCAATGTATCTGATGATCAGATTCGCGATGCCATTGCTGCCATTCCCGATTTTCAAGAAAACGGTAAATTTAGCCCACAACGTTATAAAGACTTGTTAGCCGCGCAGCAAATGACGCCGCTGACTTTTCAGCAGCGTGTGCGTGATGATTTAGCCAGCAGCCATTTATTGGCTGGTTTTTCTAGTGGTATTCAATCGAAGGCAATGACTGAATACATGGCCAAGCTATTGGGTGAAAAAAGAGATGTAGCGATGCTGCAAATCTCACCCGCTGCATTTATGTCGCAAGTCAGCGTGAGTGATAGCGATGTTAAAAAATATTACGATGCTCACGCCGCTGAATTCAAATTGCCAGAAATGGTTAAGCTAGAATATGTTGCATTTTCGCAGCAGGAATTAGCCAAGACCATTTCTGTTAGCCCAAGCGATGTGCAAAAGTATTTTGAGGCACACAAAGCGGAATTAACAGGTGAAGAGCGCAAAGCCAGCCATATTTTGATTGCTGTGCCTAAAGGTGCAAAACCTGAAGCCAAAAAGGCTGCTCAAGCTAAAGCAGATGCCATTCTGTTGGCGCTTAAAGCTAATCCTGCCCAGTTTGCTGAAATAGCCAAAAAAGAATCGCAAGATCCAGGTTCGGCAGCTAACGGTGGTGATTTGGGCTTTTTTGCACATGGTGCGATGGTGAAGCCTTTTGATGATGCTGCGTTCAAGCTTAAAAAAGGTGAGATTAGCGGCGTAGTAGCGAGTGATTTTGGTCTGCACATTATTCGCCTTGATGATATCCGCAGCAAAACTTTTGCTGAAGTTCAGCCTGAAGTTGAGCAAAAACTAAAGCTGGAAAAAGTTAGCCAAGGCTTTCAAAAGCAAGCAGATAGATTTAACGAGTTGGTTTATCAGCAAGCAGATAGCTTAAAGCCAGCAGCAGAGGCATTTAAGCTGGCTGTGCAGCAAAGTGGCTGGATGACCCGTGCCAAGGCTGCTGAGGAGCTGCTGAATAACGACAAGCTGCGTGATGCTGCCTTTAGCGACGATGTGTTAAAGAAAAAACACAACTCAGAAGCCATTGAGGTGGTTGCAGGTACTTTGGTATCGGTACGAGTGATTGAAGCTAAGCCTGCTCAATCGCAAAAGCTAGAGGTGGTGAGTGCGGAGATTGCAAACAAGCTTAAGCAAGAAAAAGCACTTAAGTTGGCGATTGAGGAAGGCACTAAAAAACTAGCTGAGCTTAAAAAGGGCGGGGCTGATAGCTTGCCTTGGTCACCAGCACAAGCAATGTTGCGCATGGGGCAATCTGTAGTGCCTGCTGCACAGCTTAAGGAAATCTTTGCAGCATCTGCGGCAAAGCTCCCTGCTTATGTAGGCGCGGAAGTGAAAGGCCAAGGGTTTGCCATTTTTAAAGTGGTACAAACCACTGCTGCTCCGGCGATGACTGCTGAATTAAGCCGCCAGATGAGTGAAAATATGGCGCAGATGTATGGTCAGGTTGAGGTGGCTAGTTATTTACAAGCACTTAAATCGCAAATTAAAGTGGATTACAAACTGAAGGCAAGCTCTGTAGAGTAATGCTTTAGTTGCTATAAAAATGGCAAGGACTTGTGCCTTGCCATTTTTTTTTGTAAGAGGATTGTATTTTCTTACTGATATGCCGATATTAAGAATAAGCAGGCTGGTTTCTGCTGTACACCCGAGGAGATATTGCCATGATGACCGTATTCAATATGGATGACGGAAGCACTGAGCTAGAAAACGTGGACATCCTCGCTACCCGTGAAGACATCCTTCGCCCTTTTGAAATGCCTAGCTTGCAATTGCTGAGCGTTGCAGAGTCAGAAATAGCTAGTCGCTTGCAAGTGCATCATCGACACTCGGCTTCGACGCACGGTTGATGTGCCATGAAGGGGGGCGCTTGCCTAAATAGGCGGCGACTCCCTCACGGGCTTCTTCGTGTGTTCTGATGTGGGCGATGCGGTGTGCGGTATCAGAAATCATTGCATCGTCGATCGGGCGATGAACCACCGAAGTAATCAGTCTTTTTGCGGCAGTTAAGGCGTGGGGGCTATTTTGTAGTAACTCGTTTATCCATGATTGCACCTGCTGATCGATGGCAGCGGCGTCTTCTTTGACTTCATGTATTAACCCTAATTGCCGTGCGGTATGGCTATCAAACCGCTCCGCAGTCAACATATAGCGCCTTGCCGCGCTGATCCCAATTTTACTGATGATATAAGGGCCAATGACGGCAGGAATTAAGCCGAGGCGTACTTCATTGATTCGAAACCAAGCATCAGAACTGGCTACGGCTAAATCACAGCAAGCAATTAATCCTACTCCTCCTCCAAATGCTGGCCCTTGGATACGGGCAATAGTGGGGACGGAAAGCCGCTCTAATGTTTGCATCAGGCGGGCTAATCTGAGTGCGTCTTCAAAATTACGATGTTGATCAAATTGAGTGGCGTGGTGCATCAAGCTTAAATCTGCACCTGCACTAAATGTGCCTCCTTCGGCAGCGAGCACCAAAACACGTAAATTTGAGTTTTGGCCAAATGCAGTAAGCGTGGCGGTGAGCTCTGCGATTAGCATGTCATCAAAGGCATTACTCAGCTCGGGTCGGTTGAGTGTAATTGTGGCAATGCCATGGCTAAAGTGTGTGTGTATCGTATCGCTCATACTTGCACCTTGATTTAACTTACATTGATTTGATCTTGATCGTATGTAAAGAAACTGCGGTATTGTGCTTGCTGGCAGGAGCCTAAGGTTTTAGGCGAGTCAGTTTAGTAAAGCACTGCACCATGTGTTAGAGTGCGCGCCACTCTGGGTAGACAGGAGGTAGTGGAAATCTTGACTTCATTATTGCGTTGGATTAGGCAAGCTTGTAGTAATGTTCATCTTGGCTGAGCCGTAATGAAGCGTTTTTTTCTGCCAGTTGCGAGTATGTAGAGGTAAGGTGTATGGTCGGAAAAAGGATGGGCTAAGGATAGAAATGGTATTTAGGACGGGTCAAATCCGCCGAAATGGCCATAGTTGGGTGTTTGGTTTTTATTTATGTCTATCTTGTTGTGGTTATAAATAAAAACCAAATTTATCGTTGGGTTCTACGTTTGATTTATAGATGCGATGCGAATTACTTACTGGTTTTGCCTGCTCAGTGTTTTTGCTTTACCCGCTAGGGCTGAGCGTGTTTTGATTCCTGGCGCAGAGATCACTCTATCCGCGAAGTATCTGCCGCCGCCTTTTCCTGAGGCGGGCCCTGCTGCGGCGGTTTTATTGCTTCATGGTTGTAATGGGATCAGTCAGACGGCGGGGGTGAATCCACGCCCTGATAAGATGGCGAGTCTTTTGCAAGAAAAAGGCTATGCAGTATTGATACTCGATAGTTTTAGCGCTCGAGATCTACAAGAGATTTGCTCTGTGCCGCTGAGTAAACGCACTTTGAGCCCAAGAATGCGCGCAGAAGATGCTCGCCATGCTTTGGATTGGCTGAAAACGCGTAAAGAAATCGATGGGGATCGTTTGGGGGTTATTGGTTGGTCACATGGGGCGACTTCCATTTTGGCGCTCTTGGGGCAAAAGCAACCCTCGGTGCGGGTAGCGGTAGGTTTCTTTCCTTCTTGTAGCGCCTACCTGACGCGAGATAAGTTTCAAGTGACTGCGCCACTATTATTATTAGTGGGGGAAGATGATGACTGGACACCTGCAGAGCCTTGCCGTGCCCTCGTTGCCAAGTCTGATCAGCCGACGTTTCGCTTGGTAACTTATCCGGAGACCTTTCATGACTTCGATAACGCAAGCTTGAAAGCGGATGAAACAAAGCGTTTGGTTTTGGGTGGAACGAGTGTTTCTGTAGGGTTTAATCCAGAGGCCAGCTCAGATGCTTACCGGCGTACTTTTAAGTGGCTCTCTCCTTGGCTCGATTTAAATCGCATGCCTGTTGTGTCACCATCCTATCGCCATAGTGGCGCTGGGCTAGGTAAGACAATAGCTCCGCAGTAGCGCTAGGTATTTCTTCTTTTTAAAAACACTGCGTGGGCTTATCGATCGCTAGGCTTGTTGGCGGTGCTACGGAGTGTGGGTGTTTTTTGTGACTAATTAAATTGTTGATTTCATATTTTGCTTTATATTGATGGTGCTTTTATTAAGTTAAATAAAATACATTGTCATTTTGTTTGAAGTTCAATCCCTTCACACGCAATAAATGCAGAGGTTTTTAAATGAGCTATTACATTGAAGATTTGCAGCCAAATTTAACTGCTGAATATCGCAAAACACTCACAGAAACGGATGTCATCTTGTTTGCCGGAATCTCTGGCGACAATAACCCCATGCATATTGATGAAGAATATGCCGCCAATACTCGTTTTGGCGGGCGTATTGCACATGGCATGTTAAGTGCTAGCCTTATTTCAACGGTGATTGGCACGCGTCTGCCGGGGCCGGGTGCGATTTATATGGGGCAAAATTTAAAGTTTCTAAAGCCGGTAAAAATTGGCGATACCGTGACCGCTTTAGTCACCGTGCTAGAAGTATTACAAGATAAGCAACGCGTTCGCCTACAAACAGAATGCTGGGTAAAAGGCGAAAAAGTAATTGATGGCGATGCCTTGGTTTGGGTGCCTCGCCGCCCAGCGTAATGATCGGCTTTTGATGATGACCTATTTAGGAGTTTTTCTATGCAAGCGAATCTTGCCACCTTGCTGGCAACTATCCCTGAAATTAGCCTTTGTTCATCAGTCGATTTATACGGTGGTGAAGAGCCGGGTTTGCCACTGCTGCAAATTAAGGGCGAGCTAGGCTCGGCCACGCTCGCTTTGCAAGGTGCGCATTTATTGTCTTTTGTGCCACAAGGCGGGCGTGAGTTGCTTTGGGTATCGTCTAAGGCCATCTTTGCCAAGACAAAAGCGATTCGTGGCGGTATTCCGCTCTGCATGCCGTGGTTTGGTCGTCATCCTGATGGCTTGCCTGCACATGGCTTTGCCCGCTCTTCAAATTGGGATGTTTGCGAAGTAGAAATCTTAAATGATGGGGCAATCAAGGTTGTGCTGGAACTGCATGACACGGCTGAAACGCAAGCGCTTTGGCCTCATGCTTTTGAGTTTCGCTTAGCGCTGACGGTAGGCCGAGAATTAAACCTAGAGTTAAGCGTTGAGAATTTAAGCGATAAGGCCGCGCCATTTTCTCAGGCTTTCCATAGCTACCTCGCCGTGCCCGATGTTAATGAGATCACGATTAGTGGCTTGGATGGCTGCACCTATGTCAACACCTTGCTAGAAGGCCATCCACGGCAATTACAGGCGGGCGATTTGCAGATGCAAGCACTCACGGATCGCGTTTATTTAGATGTGCCGACGACGCAAGTGATTAAGCATGCTGCGGGGCAAATTAAAGTAATCAGTGATACCCATTGCACGATTGTCTGGAATCCATGGGAAGACGCCGAAAAGATGGCCGATGTGGGGGCAGGTAATCATTCTGGCTTTGTGTGTGTAGAGCGCGGTGATGTGCTCGATCATGCGGTGTCGATTCCTGCAGGCGGCGTTTACCGCGCCACCATGAGTTTGTCCGAGTAATCGTTAGTTTGCCTGAGTTCTGTGTATGCAATATCGAGATTTACGTGATTTTATTGACCAGCTAGAAAGGCGCGGCGAGTTAAAACGGGTGAAAGTGCCTGTCTCGCCCTACCTTGAAATGACCGAAATTTGTGACCGCACCCTGCGAGCAGCAGGGCCGGCTATTTTGTTCGAGAACGTCCCCGGCCATACGATGCCCGTGCTGGCTAACCTATTCGGCACGCCAACAAGGGTTGCTAACGGCATGGGCGCGGCTGAAATTAGCGCGCTGCGCGAAATTGGCAAGACACTGGCTTATTTAAAAGAGCCAGAGCCGCCCAAAGGCTTGCGAGATGCTTGGGATAAATTGCCGCTGCTCAAGCAAATCCTGAATATGGCGCCCAAAGAAGTCAAAAATGGCCCCTGCCAAGAAGTGGTTTGGGAGGGCGATGCGGTCGATTTAGCGCGTATTCCGATTCAACACTGCTGGCCAGAAGATGCTGCTCCGCTAATTACTTGGGGCTTGGTGGTGACGCGTGGCCCGAATAAAAAGCGTCAGAATTTAGGCATTTATCGCCAGCAGGTGATTAGTCGCAATCAGGTGATTATGCGTTGGCTGGCGCATCGCGGCGGAGCTTTAGATTTTAGAGAGCACGCGCTGCACAACCCGGGCCAGCCTTTCCCGATTGCCGTGGTTTTGGGCTGCGATCCAGCGACTATTCTTGGTGCAGTTACTCCTGTTCCCGATACGCTTTCTGAATATCAATTTGCAGGCCTGCTGCGTGGCTCAAAAACTGAGTTGGTCAAGTGCTTAGGCTCTGATCTGCAAGTGCCTGCTCGGGCCGAGATTATCCTCGAAGGGCATATTCAGCCTGCCGAGAAAGGCTTTAGCGGCGTGAGTGAGGCAGGGATTCCGCTTAAAGAAGTGGGCGGTTACCTGTATGCGCTGGAAGGCCCGTATGGGGATCACACCGGTTATTACAATGAAAAAGACTGGTTCCCCGTGTTTACGCTGGAGCGCATCACCACGCGTAAAGATCCTATTTACCACAGCACCTATACCGGCAAGCCGCCAGACGAGCCTGCGGTGCTAGGCGTGGCTTTAAACGAAGTGTTTGTGCCTATTTTGCAAAAGCAATTTAGCGAAATTACCGATTTCTATTTGCCGCCTGAGGGCTGCAGCTATCGGATGGCGATTGTTTCCATCAAAAAATCCTACCCAGGCCACGCCAAGCGGGTGATGTTTGGTGTGTGGTCATTCTTGCGTCAGTTTATGTACACCAAGTTTATTGTGGTGGTGGACGACGACATTGATATCCGCGACTGGAAAGAAGTCATCTGGGCAATCACCACCCGTATGGATCCGGTAAGGGATACCACCTTGGTAGAAAGCACGCCGATTGATTATCTGGACTTTGCCTCCCCCATTAGCGGGCTAGGCGGAAAGATGGGGCTGGATGCCACCAATAAATGGCCGGGTGAAACCAGCCGTGAATGGGGCACAACCATCAAAATGGATGATGCAGTTAAAGCGCGAGTAGATGCTATTTGGTCTGATTTGGGGCTATAACACATTTAGAAAAAGAATTTTATACGTCCCACCTAGTTTCTAAGAAATTGATTAAAGGATCACCATGCTGCCATCGCCTTCTCGCGAATTTCAATTTACAGAGCAAGACTTCGAAAAGGTGCGTAAGTTAATTTATAACTACGCAGGCATTGCGCTCTCTCCTGCTAAACAAGATATGGTTTATGGCCGTTTAGCCAAGCGTTTGCGCGCTTTAGGTTTGCAGTCATTTAATGATTATTTACAGCTTTTAGAGCGGGGCAATAGTAAAGAATTTGAATTGTTTACGAACTCCCTCACTACCAATCTCACCTCGTTTTTTCGGGAAGCGCATCATTTCCCGATTTTGGCAGAGCATTTGCTGGCGCATCGCAGTGCGGGCGGGCTGCATGTATGGTCGTCAGCCTCAAGCACAGGGGAGGAGCCATACAGTATTGCCATGACTGCTTGTGAAGCATTCGATAGCATGCGACCGCCGGTTAAAGTGACTGCAACTGATTTAGACACGAATGTGCTAGAAACGGGCCGTATCGGTATTTATGCTGGCGAAGAAGTCGAGCGCATGGGGCCGCAAAGGGTGAAGCGCTTCTTTGATAAGCTGCCCGATGGGCGCTATCAGGCCAAGCAAGAGCTACGTGATTTGATTACATTTAAACGACAGAATTTGGTGGAGTCTACGTGGACCACACGCGGCCCATTTGATGTGGTTTTTTGTCGTAATGTAATGATTTATTTTGATAAACCCACCCAGCTTAAAATCCTAGAGCGTTTTGTGCCGCAAATGAAACCATCAGGCTTATTGGTAGTGGGGCATTCGGAAAACCTTTATCACGCAGTGCAATTATTTAAATTGCGAGGCAAAACGGTGTATGAATTAGCCTGACTAAGAAAAGCCCACAGATGTGGGCTTTTCTTTTGGGGCAGATATTTTAAGTAATTAGGCATAAGTGATCAGGTATTTTTAAATGCAAAAGCATGCGGTTTTCATAGGGTGTGCAAGTGCTTTTTTTTGCGCACCGGCCCTTGGTGCGTAACGACTTCGTCGTTTTGCACCCTACGAAAATCCATTTTTTAAAAATACAGGATGTTATACCAAAGCACTTATCCCGAGTGTGGCCTGTCATCCCCGAATATTTGTGTCGGGGATCCAGCTACGCAACTGGATTCCCACCAAAGGCATGCGGGAATGACGATATTTTGAACAGGCTTTGCTTTCCTGTGTGAAACTCCCTGCCCTCTGTAGTCTCCGTGGTTCAAGGCTTGGGTTTCACCGAGTGATACCTTTTAAGAAAACAGCATTTCTTTGCTGAGTTGTTGCGATAGTGCGTCGCCCTTAAGCTGGCGAACCAGCTCGAAAGCAAATGCAGCCGCTGTGCCGGGGCCGCGTGAGGTGGTGATTAGTCCATCAACTACTACGCTTTCCATCACAATATTTGCCCCCGCTTCAAGCAAAGCCGCTTCGCAGCCGGGGTAGCAAATGGCATTCATTCCCTTGAGGAGATTGGCTTTGGCTAGCACCATAGGTGCGGCGCAAATAGCGGCTATGGGCTTGCCTGCCGCAAGGTGTTGTTGCAAGCGAAGATGCAAATCGGTGCAAGCCAGCATGGCCTGAGTGCCAGGCCCGCCGCCGGGCAGTACCAGCATGTGTGCATGGTGATCTGCGCTGCTCATGGCAAGATCTGCCTTAATCGTGATTTGATGCGCCCCCGTCACTGCCAACTTGCTATCAATCGAGATCAGGCGAGTGCTAATATCGGCGCGGCGTAAAATATCCAGTACCGTGACTAATTCTATTTCTTCAAAACCAGTTGCCAAAAAGAGATCGACTTGATTCATTTTCGTGCCTTTTAACACATTGAGAGGGATATAACTTGCAAGCGATGCTGCCACGAATTGTATTTTTAGATAGAGACTCTTTGCCGCTTACTCTACTCCCCTTAAAAGCGCCGCATCAATGGCAGGAATATGCCAATACTACCGACGATAAGGTGGCCGAGCGCCTATTTAATGCAGATATTGCCATTAGCAATAAAGTGCCGATGACGGCAGCCACGATCGCGGCTTGTCCAAATCTCAAACTGATTGCAGTAGCTGCAACGGGTTATAACCAGATTGATTTGGCGGCTTGCAAGGCGCGGGGGATACGCGTTTGTAATATTCGTGATTACGCCCTAGCCGGAGTGCCTGAACATGCGCTGATGTTAATGCTGGCTTTGCGTCGGCAGCTACTCACGTATCGCGCCGATGTAGAGGCGGGCAAATGGCAACAGGCCGCAAGCTTCTGCCATTTTTCTGCGCCGATACACGATTTAGCAGGCAGCACGCTCTGCTTGATTGGCTCTGGCGCATTAGGCCAAGCCATGGCGACGCTGGCTAGGGCGATAGGGATGGAGGTGATTTTTGCAGAAAGAAAAAGCGCGAGTAGCGTGAGGGATGGCTTTGTCAATTTCAAAGAGGCATTGGCCCGCGCAGATGTATTAAGCTTGCATTGCCCTTTTAATGCCGAAACCAATAATCTAATTGGCGCCGCAGAATTGGTTTTAATGAAAAACAATGCGGTACTGATTAATACCGCCCGAGGTGGTTTGGTCGATGAGGTGGCCTTATTACATGCTTTGCAAACAGGCCAATTAGGCGGGGCAGGGCTAGATGTTTTAATCACCGAGCCGCCTAGAAACGGCAATGTCTTATTGGATATCAGCCTGCCTAATTTAATTATTACCCCGCATATTGCATGGGCAGGGCAATTCACTATGCAGCAATTAGCAGATCAGCTGATTCATAATATTGATGCATTTTTAGCGGGCGAGGCTAGGAATGTATTGGTTTGATAAGTAGTTCGACATAAGTTATCACGCATTTTTAAAGGGAAAAATAGGTGAACTCGTAGGGTGTGCAAGTGCCTTTCTTGCGCACCGGCCCTTGGTGCTAAGAAAAATACATAATTGAAAAGTATTGGGTGTTATGCCTAGGTACTTAAAAAACCGGCGTGATTGTATTTATGAATATAGGTTTTAATTAGGCGAAGATTCAAGCTTTAAATCCATTAGCAAGGAATTGTAGGGCGTTTCGTCGCTAAGGGCGTTGCCATTTTGCGATCCATTCCAATACTTTTTCTTCCGGTATCGGCCTACTAATAAAATAGCCTTGAGCAATATCGCAGCCTAAGGCAGATAGCTGCTCCCAATCGTCGGCGTTTTCTACGCCTTCGGCCACTACTTTTAGATTGAGGCGCTGGCTCATGGAAATAGCCGACGTTAAAATGGCCAGTTTTTTGGGGCTGTTGGCGGCGTCGTGCACGAATTCTTTATCGATTTTAATTTCGGTAAATGGGCAGCGAGAGAGTTGTTTCATTGAAGAATACCCCGTGCCGTAATCATCCATCGCCAAACCAAATCCTTTAATCCGCAATCTCGCTAAAGCGCCTAAAAAAGTGGCTAGATTAGACATTAAAGTGGTTTCTGTAACCTCAATGATAATAAATTTACTTTCAACTCCTTTGGCTTCGACGATGGCCTGCATTTTATCCACCAGCTCGGCATTATCTAGTAAAGGGACGGGCAAGTTGATGGAGCAATGTATTTCTTCTACTACCGTTTGCAGGGTCTTTACCATATCGCAAGCAGTGCTCAATAAAGCATAAAAAAATCGCAGCGCCAAATCGCCTTGCTCTACATGATGAATAAACGCAATAGGTGGTAAAACGCCATGCGTGGGGTGTAGCCAGCGCGCTAGCGCTTCAAAGCCCACTATTTTTTTATCGACAATGGTGACTTTGGGCTGAAAATAAAGGCGCAACTCTTGCGCGTCCATCGCTAGGGCCACGTCGTCAACGCTAAATTCAAATTGTGGCCAAGCGGGGCCGCTGGCATGTAAATCTGGGTCGGATTTTTTTAATAGAGCGCTCATGCTTTCTATGGTGACCGGCTTGGGCATCACTGCGAGTAATTCTAGATTAGAGGCGTCAGCAATCCCCTGTACGGTGTCGAGTACATCGCGTGGCACGCCGCTCATGACCGAAATAAAATAATGTTTGGGTGCCTTGGCTAGGCAGCCAAGCAATTCAATGCCATCCATGCCGGGCATGCTTAGGTCGGTAAGGATGAAGTCAACTTGTTCCAGTGTTTGCAATATTCTGAGCGCTTCCTTGCCATTTTCGGCTTGATATACGCTGGCAAAGCCAAGGTCTTTGAGGCATTCAACGGCTACAAAAAGATGGCTAGGGGAATCGTCGACAACGAGGGCAACCCGGCCACGCCATTTATCCAAGTGAGGCATGATGAGCGTTATCCCTTTAGTGCTGAAAGTATATTTGCGATATGAGTGAGGGAATGAACCTCACTAATCCCGCCATGGGCAATCGCTTCTTTGGGCATGCCAAACACTACGCAGCTCTCTTCATCTTGAGCGAGGGTGCGCGCCCCTGCATCGTGCATTTCACGAAGGCCGCGTGCCCCATCGTCGCCCATCCCCGTCATGATTACCCCCAGTGCATTGCCGCCTGCGCTGATCGCTACCGAGCGAAACAGCACATCTACCGATGGCTTGTGCCGAGAAACCAGCGGCCCATCTTTGACTTCGGCAATATATTGAGCGCCGCTGCGTTTTACCAATAAATGCCGCCCGCCGGGTGCAATCAGCACGACACCAGGAATTAAGCGGTCACCATCTTTTGCTTCCAGCACTTCTACTTTACAGAGGCGATTTAAGCGCTCAGCAAACGCCGTTGTAAATTTCTCAGGCATATGTTGAACCACCACCACGGCTGGGCAGTTAACTTGCAATTGTGGCAGCAAAAATTCCAGCGCCTGCGTGCCGCCTGTTGAGGTGCCTATGGCAATCAGCCGATCTGTGGTGCGAAACATCGCCTTGCCAGAAGGTGCTTCCAGCATGGCATCTGCGGTGAGTTTGGGGGCGGGTGTTAGGTGATCATGCTGACTAGCGTGCGTGTTTGGGCGGGGACTGGCTGCTGGCCTAGGCTTAATTGACCCCAGACGGGCCATCGATGCCGCTCTCACTTCCTGAATAAGATCATTGCCAGCGCCTTCTAAAAAAGCTTTGAGGTTGAGTGTGGGTTTAGTGACGATCGCTATTGCGCCTGCTGACATGGCGTCGATGGTAATGTCGGCCCCTTTTTCGGTGAGCGATGAGCAAATCACCACGGGCGTGGGGCGCTCTGCCATGATTTTGCGTAGAAAGGTCAGGCCATCCATGCGCGGCATTTCAATGTCCAGCACAATCACATCTGGCCATTTAATTTTCATTCTTTGCATGGCAAAGATAGGGTCGGGCACGGCGGCCATTACTTTGATATCCGAGGTAGAGCTAAGTACCTGCGTTACGATTTCTCTTACCACGGCAGAATCATCAACAATCAGAACATTAATTACCATGCCAGCACCTGTTTAGGTAGGTTTACTTAAGCGGTAGCGAGATGGTGCTTCCATTGTGAGCGGTAATTCTTTATTTCGTATCGACTCAGCATGGCTGATCAATAAATGCCCCCCTTCTACAATCTTGCTGCATACATTACTTAAGGCCGTTTGTTTGGTATCTTCATTAAAATAAATAAGCACATTGCGTAAAAAAACGATATCGAAATCATACTGATTAAAATTTTTGGGCTGTAATAAATTCAAATTAAAAAAATGGATGCGGTTGATAAGCTCAGGGATGACGCGTATTTGTCCTGCGTATTCATCGCGGCCTCGTAAAAAATATTTTTGCCATAAATGCGGCGGGGTTTTTTTAACCCGCTCTAAAGGATAGACCGCCCGTTTGGCTATTGCTGTGACACGCGTATTGATATCGGATGCATAAAGCGACCAATTGCCGTTAATGCCCAAGGTTTCAGCTAGCACGATGGCAATAGTATAAGGCTCTTCGCCGGTAGAGCATGCCGCAGACCAGATTTTGATTGGGCCTTTTTTCTGTTTTTCTAATTCTAATAAATGGAATTGCAGCCAAGAGAAATGTTCTGACTCGCGGTAAAAGTAAGTCTCGTTGGTTGAAAGCAAATTAATGGCTTTTTGCCGCTCGGCGGCGTTATCGGGCTGCTTAAGTATCCGCCAATAGCTACTAAAGTTGTCTAGCCCCAATTCACGCAGGCGTGAGGATAATCTGGATTGAATCAGCGCCCGTTTACTGGGCGGCATATCAATGCCCGCTTCGGTAAAAATAAAATAGCGAAACTGCTCAAACTCCACGGCGCTCAAAATGGGGCCCGACTCTGGTAAGTCAAATGGGTTTTGAGGTTCCTTGCTGGGCATTAGGCTACCTCGGTTTCATCAGCAAAATGCATCTGCATCACGGTTTCAGACATGGCGTTCAGCTCGGCGATGGACAAAGCCCTTTGTACATTAAGCAAAATGGCGAAGCGCTCATTAATGGTGGCAATGCCTTGGATAAAATCACCACTGACGCTGGCCCCAAAGTTGGGGGACGGGTCTATTTCTTCCATCGGTATTTCTAGCACTTCGCACACCCCATCCAGCAGCACGCCCACCTCACTGTAGCCGCTCTCCACCCCCGGCAGGGAGAGGATTGCGACGCAGGTGGTGGGTTTTAGCTGGGTTTGCTCTCGCCCAAAGCGCACCGACAAATCAATCACCGGCACCACCGAGCCACGTAGATTAATAATGCCGCGCACAAAGCTGGGCATCATGGGTACATGGGTAATGCCATCAAACTCGATGATTTCACGGATAAAGTTAATTTGTATGCCAAAGAGATCCTCGCCCAAGATAAAAGTAACGCAATGAAACTTGTTGTCGTGCTTGATAGCGGTGGGATCAAGACGCTCTTTCATGGTCTTGCTCCTTAAAATTTGCTGAATTTATCGTTATCCACATCGTCTTCAAATTCTTCGTCGTATTGAGCGGCGGTGGGCGCGGATAAAGCGGCTTTGGGGCGCAGAGGCGTGGACTTGCGATTATTTTTTGTGCCACGCAAATTAAATTGCTGCATCAGCGCTTGCAGCTGCATGGCCGTTGCACTGAGCTCTTCTGAGGTGGAGCTTAGCTCCTCAGCAGACGCGGCCGAGGATTGCATGCCCCCATTAATTTGCGTAACCGCAGTATTGATTTGCTCGATACCGGTGCGCTGCTCGCGGGATGCGGCGGAAATCTCTTGCACCAGCGTGGCGGTTTGGTCGATGCCAGGTAGCATTTCATGTAGTAAAACGCCCGCCCGCTCGGCAACGCTGACCGATCGGCCGGCTAAATCGCCAATTTCCTTGGCCGCCACCTGTGAGCGTTCCGCCAACTTGCGTACTTCCACAGCTACAGTGGCAAAGCCCTTGCCGTGCTCGCCAGCCCGTGCCGCTTCAATCGCCGCGTTAATGGCGAGTAGATCGGTTTTGTTGGCAATATCATTGATTACGGTAATGCGTGAGGCGATTTCCTTCATGGCGTGCACCATATCGCCGACAGCTTTGCCGCCTGCAGTGGCGCTGCCCGCCGATTTAGAAGCAATGCCATCGGTAACTCTTGCGTTATCGGCGTTTTGGTTAATGGTTGAGGCCATTTCTTCAACCGAAGCGCTGGTTTGCTCTACGCTGGCCGCTAGCTGGGATGAAGTTTGCGATAGGGAATTGGCGGTGGCAGAGACTTGCTCCGATGCGCCGCTAATAGCGCTGGCCATAGTGCCCACTTCGGTAAGAGTGTCAGATAGGCGGTGAGCCATGCCTTTGATCGAGGCCAAAAGGCTGGAGTCGTCGTTTTCACGCAGGCGGATAGGGGCGGCTAAATTGCCTTCAGCGACACGAGCAACCACTTCCATTGCGTAGGATGGGTCGCCGCCAAGCTGCCGCAAAATGCTGCGGGTAATTAATAGGGCGAGCAAGATGGTGATAACTAGCGCTATTCCACCTGATAGCAGCATCAAACTACGTGCATTTGCGGCGTTGGCTTTTGATTCCTTGCCAAGCTTCAGCATTTGTTCTTGTTGGAAATCACCAAATTCATTTAATGCTTCTGCGTAGGCGGTATTGCTAGGAGCAAATTCTTTGAGTAAAAAATAAATGGCAGGTTTGTGATCTGTTTGTGCCGCCAAGCCATAAAAGGTAGTGTAGTTATCGTTCAATGTATTTCTCATGGACATTATTTTATTGTATCCATCCCTCCCTTTTGTGGTATTGATGGTTTTGTCTAACTGATCAAGCAACGCTTTATTTTCGGCTCGGCGTTTTTCAATATCAGCCTTGTCTTTTTCTTGCTCAGCAGGCTCGACCAAAACCATATTTCTAATTGAGCGGCCATTATTGAGTGCGTTGATAATGATGCGATTAGATGTATCAACTTTAGAATATCGATCACCCACAATCTCTTGTGTTTGCTCGCTCATCAGTGTCAAGCTGCTGATACCTGTCCAGAGAATCCCCGCCATTAATAGTAAAATAAGGCCATAGCCGATAGCCAGCTTGACGTGGATACGAATATTGTGAAACCAGTTCATTTTGATTTCCTTTTTGCAGATGCTGACTAGTAGTATTTGAGGTTAGTGGTTTTCCTTGCTTAATGCTGTTGAGCCCCAATTAACGTGGACGAGTGGATGGGCTTGATTGAATTAGCGCTCGTTTACTGAGTGGCATATCAATGCCCGCTTCGGTAAAAATAAAAGTAGGAAACTGCTCAAACTCCACGGCGCTCAAAATGGGGCCCGACTCTGGTAAATCAAAGGGGGGGGCCAATCCTATCAACTTAAGCTCTTTTCTTAAGATTAAATCGGTATTTCCTAGGGTGTACAACGACGTAGTCGTTGTGCACCGAAAACGGTGCGCAAGAAAAACGACTTGCACACCCTACGCAAAACCAGACTTAGTCCTGTTTTTTGCCTTAAGTTGATAGGATTGGGGGAGATCCCATGCTGGGCATTAGCTCACCTCGGCATCTTCAGCAAAATGCATCTGCATCACGGTTTCAGACATGGCGTTCAGCTCGGCGATGGACAAAGCCCTTTGTACATTCAGCAAAATGGCGAAGCGCTCATTAATGGTGGCAATGCCTTGGATAAAATCACCACTGACGCTGGCCCCAAAGTTGGGGGACGGGTCGATTTCTTCCATCGGTATTTCCAGCACTTCGCATACCGCATCCAGCAGTACGCCCACTTCACTGTAGCCGCTCTCCACCCCCGGCAAGGAGAGAATCGCAACGCAGGTAGTGGGTTTTAGCTGGGTTTGTTCTCGCCCAAAGCGTACCGATAAATCAATTACTGGCACCACCGAGCCTCGTAGATTAATAATGCCGCGCACAAAGCTGGGCATCATGGGCACATGGGTAATGCCATCGAACTCGATGATTTCGCGGATAAAGTTAATTTGTATGCCAAAGAGATCCTCGCCCAAGATAAAAGTAACGCAATGAAACTTGTTGTCGTGCTTGATAGCGGTGGGATCAAGACGCTCTTTCATGGTCTTGCTCCTTAAAATTTACTGAATTTGTCGTTATCCACATCTTCTTCAAATTCTTCGTCATATTGAGCGACGGAGGGCATGGATAAAGGGGCTTTGCGTGCTTGAGGGCGCTGCACTACGGATTTTCGCCCCCCTTTGCCGCGCAAATTAAATTGCTGCATCAGTGCTTGCAGCTGCATGGCCGTTGCACTGAGCTCTTCAGAGGTGGAGCTCAGCTCCTCAGCAGACGCGGCCGAGGATTGCATGCCCCCATTAATTTGCGTAACCGCGCTATTGATTTGCTCGATACCGGTGCGCTGCTCGCGGGATGCGGCGGAAATCTCTTGCACCAGCGTGGCGGTTTGGTCGATGCCAGGTAGCATTTCATGCAGTAAAACCCCAGCCCGCTCGGCAACGCTGACCGATCGGCCGGCTAAATCGCCAATTTCCTTGGCCGCTACCTGTGAGCGCTCGGCGAGTTTGCGTACTTCCACAGCCACGGTGGCAAAGCCCTTGCCGTGCTCGCCAGCCCGTGCCGCTTCAATCGCCGCGTTGATGGCGAGTAAGTCGGTTTTATTGGCAATATCGTTGATCACCGTAATGCGTGAGGCGATTTCCTTCATGGCGTGCACCATATCGCCGACGGCCTTGCCGCCTTCGGTGGCGCTGCCTGCCGATTTAGAAGCAATGCCTTCGGTGACTCGTGCATTGTCAGCATTTTGGTTGATGGTTGAGGCCATTTCTTCAACCGATGCGCTGGTTTCCTCTACGCTGGCCGCCAGCTCGGATGAGGTTTGCGATAGCGAATTGGCGGTGGCAGAGACTTGTTCTGATGCGCCGCTAATGGCGCTGGCCATGGTGCCCACTTCGGTGAGGGTGTCTGATAGCTTATGCGACATGCCCTTGATCGACGCCAGTAAGCTGGTGTCATCCCCACTGCGTAGGCGAATTGGCACGGCTAAATCGCCATCGGCTACGCGGCCTACCACTTCCATTGCATAGGATGGGTCGCCGCCCAGTTGGCGTAGAATGCTGCGGGTCACTAAAAAGGCCAAAAAGATGCCCAACACAATGGCCGTGGCCGATAGCAAGCTAATTTCTTTGACTGTGCTGGCATAGCCGACTTTGCTATCTTCAAGCGCCGCATCTGCCAGTTTTGCGTTGAGATTAACTATCTCTGTAAGAATATCGTCTACTTTATCAAAGGAAGGCCTTGCTCTTTGTTGCATGGCTTCCAATGCGAGTTTATTTTCTTTGCCATCCCCCTTCTCGGCATAGGAATGTGTCATGACTTCTTTGGCGAGTTCCTTATAGGTGGGCCAAATGGCATCAAAGCGTTTTAATGCATCCGTCTCTGGGGGCGTTAAGTCTGTTTTTCGATATTTATCTAGCTCTTGATTCATCTGACTTTCATATTTATTCATGCGTGCTTCGGTGCTCTCCATATCTCTGCGCTCGGTTTCGCTGATATAGCGATATAAAGCACGATTATGGTAAATAGCCTGCATATTCGCATTGGCTACGTCTTTAATCGGCGTGAGCTGATTAGCATGCATATTGAAAACCAGATCGTTGGTTTTGCTGGTTGATGAGTAGCCGAGCAAGGCCACTAGAAACAACATCAGCAACACAATCAAAAAGGAAAGAATAAGTTTGCTGCGTACTTGCCAACTATGAAACCAGTTCATGGTGATCTCCAGACGTGATTAATTAGGCGTTAGGGTGCTGTTTTTCTTTGGCGATGGCTTCGGTATGTTGGCGAATCAGCCTTCGTTCGCGTCGCCAAGCGTGTTGTATAAGTTGCGGAATATCGAGTACCAGCGCGGGCTTGCCATTACCCAAGATGGTGGAGCCACTGATGCCACGTAGCGATTTAAAAATATCCCCTAAAGGCTTAATCACGGCTTGTAATTCGCCGATCAGGCGGTCTACAACGATGCCCGCACGGTTTTCGCCGTAATGAACAATAACGATGAATTCCGGCTGCGTTTTGATGGGCAAGTCAAATAGCTCGCGTAGCGAAATAAACGGCAGCCAATCGCCGCGCAAATTCACTTGGCGGGTGTTGTGGTTCATGGTTTCTGGCGGCATGTCGACGCATTCGATCATCATATCCAGCGGCATCACGAGGGCAGAATCGCCCACCTCAACATGAAAGCCATCAATAATCGCGAGGGTGAGCGGCAGCCGCAGCCGGAAGGTGGAGCCTTCGCCGGGGCGGGAGTAAATCTCAATTTCGCCCCGCAAAGATTCAATATTGCGTTTCACCACATCCATGCCCACGCCGCGCCCAGAAATATCGCTGACGGTATCGGCGGTGGAAAAGCCCGGCAGAAAAATAAGTTGCAGGGTTTCTTGATCGCTCAGCTGCCGATCTTCGCTGATTAGCCCGCGCTCAATGGCTTTAGCCAGCACTCTTTCGCGGTTGATTCCCGCGCCGTCGTCTTTTATTTCTACTACCACCGAGCCTGCATCGTGATAGGCATTGAGCGTAACCGTGCCCACTTCGGGCTTGTTGGCGGCAAGTCGCTGCTCTGCGGATTCCAAACCATGATCTACGGCATTGCGAATAATATGCATCAGCGGATCGGTCAGCTTTTCGACCATGGATTTATCCACTTCGGTTTCTGCACCCTTAATCTCAAGATGAATGTTTTTGTTGAGCTGCTTGGAAACTTCTCGCACCATGCGCGGAAAGCGGCTAAAGATTTCATCAACCGGCACCATGCGTAAGGTGAGCGCGTCGTCGCGTATGCTTTCTACTAAGGCGTTGATAATCGCCACAGATTCAATCAGCTCGGCGTCGCCTCGGTGCTGGGCGATTAGTTTGGTGCCTGAGGAGGCGATCACTAATTCGCCGACGCGATTAATCAGCCGGTCGAGTTTTGCGGTTTCAATGCGGATTGATTGGTTTTCGGCGCGAACTATTTTAGGTTTGCTGGTGCCTACGGGGGCTGCGTCGGGAGCGTCGGGTGTGTCGGGTGTGTCGGTTGAGCTGGCGCTAGGGTTTGATTCTAATGCGCCGAATTGCCCATTTTCGACTTGAATCGCCTCTTCCCGCGTCAGGATATGGTGCTTGCACCAGCGCTCTAGTTGCTCGGCTATCGCTTCATTGCGTTGCTCGCAAAGCTGTTGGGCGAGGGTGCGAATAGCGGCTAATGAGGAGTGAGGGGGCAGAATGCCGATTAGGCTGTCATCGATCACAAAATCAAAAGTGCCACTGATTTTGTCGTAGCTGGCATCGGACTCCATGCTGATTTCAAAGCCCATAAAACATTCGGTTGGATCGAACGTTCTAATTTGAGGCCAGTTGCGCCACACCATATCAATATTTTTGATGCTGCCTATGCCTTGCAGATAGCGCAAAAAAGACAGTGGATCAAAACCATCCCGAAATGTGTTGGGATGAAAGCGTAGTGATAAGTGCCAGAGCGATGTGGCAGCGAGGGGGGAGGCGTCGGTGCTAGTATCTAAAGCTGCTGCGGCATCTGGAGTAGCGGCTACGGCAACTTGGTCGGTTTGATATTGTTCTAGGTTTGCGAGTAAGGGGATGCCTTCGGGTAAATCAACCATGGCTTGTAGCTCGCTGGCGGCGCTGGTAAGAAGTAGCCGTCTGAGGTGATCGTTGCTGGCTAATAAAAGATTGACCAGCTCGTCGGTGAGGGTGAGTTGATCGCTGCGCAGCCGCTCCAGTACATTTTCGACCACATGGGCAAATTTAACTAAGGCTTCAAGGCCAAAGATGCCCGCCGATCCTTTGATTGTGTGAGCGGTACGAAAGATTAAATTATAAGTTTCTGTGCAGGGTGGATAGGTGTCTGGGTCGAGAAGGGCTGTTTCGAATGCGTCACAAAGCTCGTAAGCTTCTTCAAAGAAAATCAACCTTGCTTTGCTGAGATCCATCTTAGTGCCCCTTGTTTGGATGCACGGTGCTAATACCTAGGCACTGCATGGTGTGCTCAACGACCGGATTGTTGGCAATGAGGGTGATTCTTTTGCCTGTTCGCTGCGCTTCAATTTGTAAAATGACCAGCATTTGTGCTCCACAGCCATCTAGCTCATGCAATTCGGATAGATCAAGCGTGATTTCTTTGTGGTTGAGTAAGTTGAGTAACTCATCCTGATATTCTTCAATGTTAAAAATAGTGAGCTCTCCTTGCAGGCGAGCCTCTGTATGGTCATCTTTTTGCTCCAGCAGCAGCGGCATGATTTTCTCGCTTAGGGTTGAACTAGTTTAGATACCGCATCGAGTAATTTGGCAGGATCAAAAGGTTTGATAATCCAAGCTTTTGCGCCTGCTTCTTTGCCTTGCTGCTTCTTATCGTCAGAAGATTCGGTGGTGAGCATGATGACGGGGATATAACGCAGAGCCGCTTGCTCTTTTAGCTTTTTGAGAAAAGTGATGCCATCCATGCCCGGCATGTTTAGATCGGAAATGATGAGATTAAACCGCTGCCCACCTAGTTTTGTTAAACCTTCTGCCCCATCTTTTGCCTCGACAACGTCGTAGCCTGCGCCACCAAGGGCGATTGAAACGGTTGCTCGCATGCTGGCCGAGTCATCGAGAATCAGAATCGTTTTTTTTGCCATGATGTAGGTTGCCGTGATGAATTTGGGTTAGAAAAATCTTTGTCTACTGCGTTCTGTAGTAATAAGGGCTGGGTGGTGTTTGTTTGTTAGTAAGTAATTGCCTTAGTTAGGTTTAGCACGCTTCCTGCTGGTGTCAATTAATATTAATGTGGGGTCAGAATACGAGGGGCAGGCTGGCGCAAGCTGTGCTAGGCGGCTTATCTCATTTGTTGATTAGGGCGGGCTTAAAAAAACTCAGTATCGCCCGCAGCAGCGCTGCTGTGCTTGATTGTGCCGCCGTGAAGGGCTGCTTGTTCTTTGGTGGAATAGCTACTACTTAGCCGAGTGAGCCAATCTTGAGAGGATACTGTGGGGGCTGAGTCATCGCTTGGCGTTTGCAATAGGTCGTTTAAGTGTTCTTCCATGCGGCTGAGATCTTGCTCAACGTGCGACATGATCTGACAAACCCTATCTTGAAACTGTAATTCAACTAAGGTTTGGAACAGCTCTTGTTCAACTTTATTGCCCTGAGCTTGCAAATTGGCATTGATCTTCGCCATTTGTTGTGTGGTGCTGGTGAAATCATTGAGCGAGGCATTCAGTAAGGCTAATGCGGCGGCGGTTTTTTCTGTTTCGGTGGCGCTTACTGAGGCGGCTTTTTTGCCCGCGTCGCGCAATGCGTGGTCTATGGCGGCTACTTTTACCGACATTTGCTTGCCTGTATCTGCTGAAAGCGTGGAGAGTTTGCGTACTTCATCGGCTACAACGGCAAAGCCTCTGCCTGCCTCACCTGCGCGGGCGGCTTCAATGGCGGCATTAAGCGCCAGTAAATTGGTTTGATTGGCAATCTCTGCCACGCCCTTGGCCATTGAATCTAGCTCGTTGGAGAAGCTGGCTAGGCTGGTGACTTGATCGATTAGCTCTCTGCGGTGTATGCCTGTTTGAGCCAAGATGTCGGCAAGGCTGGCAGTGCGTTCCTTTACGCTATCAATCAGATGGCTAAGTAGCGGTTGTTTGTTGTTATCTGACCCTGATTCTCCGCGTGAATCTCTAATAGTGGCTTGTAGGTCCACAGCCATATCACGCAAGGTGATGCCGAGTTGATTGCCCGCTTCTTCGGATTGTTTACGTGCAAGTTCGATATTGCCCCGCCAAATGGGTAGTACCGCTGTAAGGAGGGGGGGGAGTGTGGAATACGATGATGGCGAGTCGTGCAGGCTGGGTGGTGTTTCAATTGTTTTAGTGGCTTGTGCGTAAGCTAAACGCATCAATAAAATACCAAGCGGTAAATAAAGCGCCGCGAGCCAAGGTAGATTGAATAAGCCTGCACATGCAATGGCTAGCGTTGCACAGAGCAAATTAACCCAATGCCATAAATATACTGGTGAAAGCATGATGAAATGCCTTTGGTAAGCTTCTGTCTTGAAAATGAAGTATAGCTGGGGATATAGGGAATACAAAAAACGAGTGGCTTACTTGGGGATGGCTGGAAGGGGGTAAAGCGATAAGCGCTAAGCCGGTGCTATGGGTGATCTTTGTGTAGGGCGGGTGAAACCCACTGGACTTTGGCGTGAAACACCACGTAATCGGCGGGTTCTACTCCATGTGCGCTAAGCAAAATACAAAAAGACCTGTTTAGTGCCTGCGGCACGTTGGTTTTGGTGCGGGAGTCCCCCGCGTGGGCAAAAGCATCTACACAAGTTGAGATGAACATAGAATGTACCCGTAGGGTGGGTTAGGCCACTCTTGATGCTCATTAGGGCGCTAGTTTATCTTGGCCGTAACCCACCATGATACTGCGCTGCGGTGGGTTACGGCCAAGATACGGTCGCGTCCATATTGAATGCATTTTCTGGCCTAACCCACCCTACGGTGACCTTTTCCTTCTATAAAAATTGTGAAACCCGCCGCTTTACCCTGAAGACCTAAACCGCTTGCGTGAGTAAATCTCTGGCTTCTAGTAAGGATCCTAGAATCGGGATGTTTAGCGCTAAAGAGTGGCGCGATGGTGGGCGCAGGTCGGGGATCATAATGATTTTGCAGCCTGCTTGATGTGCCGCTTGCACGCCAAAATCAGAATCCTCTAGCACGACGCAAGATTCGGGTGGCAGATTAAAAGTTGCAGCCGCTTTTTGATAGATTTCGGGTGCGGGCTTGGGGTGCGTGACTTCATCGCCGCAAATCGCAAACGCAAAGCGTTGCCAAATTCCTGCTGCGCGCAAATGGTGCTCGGCAACGCTGCGGCGGGTAGAGGTGCAAACGGCCTTGGGAATATGGTGGGCTTCTAGCCAATCGAGTATGTCGATAAGGCCAGGGCGATGCGCGATGGGGTTTTGAGTGCGCTCCGTATACAGGGTGTTGCAAGCCGCACGTAATTCTGCGATGGGGGCGTGGCTGCCTAGGTGTTCTTGTAGATAGATATCAGTTTTGCCGGAGTACATGCCGATCATGCCAATAATTAAGGCACGCGGCATATCCACACCCAGTGAGTCGGCCGCAGCAGCCCAGCATTCAATGCCAATGCTCTCTGTGTCTAGCATCAGCCCGTCCATATCAAACAAGGCAGCCTGAGGTTTGGGTGTGAGATACATATGCTAGCCCTTTGCAGAAAAGGGCTCTATTTTACGCCACAGCGCAAGTTGCGGGGCTGTGTATTATTACGGCGACATTTGAAAACTAGTATGATGCGCCAGTTGCGTTTGTAAGCGTTTTAAATGGGAGTTGTAACGGTGAAAGAAATAAATTGCCCCTGTGAGAGTGGTCAGGCCTATGGCAAGTGTTGTGGCCCTTTGCATCAAGGCGCCGCCGCAGGGACGGCCGAGCAATTAATGCGCTCACGCTATAGCGCGTTTGTTTTTGAGTTGCACGATTACATATTAAAAACGTGGCACGCATCCACTCGTCCAGCAACGCTTGCCGATGAAGAGCCGGTGCGATGGCTAGGGCTAAAAATTAAAGATACGCAAACGGCCACGCCACACGCTGAGGTTGAGTTTATTGCGCGTTATAAAGTTGCCGGTAAAGCGTGGAGGTTGCATGAAAGAAGCCGCTTTGTTTTTGAAAACAATTGTTGGTATTACGTCGATGGCGATATTTTAGATAGCTAAGTGTTGATGCAAAAACGGCCCAGCGTCGTTCTGCCTTATCGTCGTATTACATATATTGCCTTTGTCGGCGTGCCTAGCTAGAAAACTTTTTCATTGGCACTAAAGCAAGCAATCTGTTGCATTGATGAGCGGAAGGCCTAGGGGTTTTCCGCTATTTTTACGTCTTGGCTTGACACGGACGTTAACTTCTTATAATTTCAAACGGTCGTTTGAAATTGTTCTAAATCAACTACACCCAGCAGGAGTCGTACCGTGGTCGAATCGGTTAAGGCGCAAGACACAGCAAACCGCATTTTGGATGCAGCTGAGCCTCTTTTTGTAGAACACGGCTTTGATGCCACGTCCATGCGCATGATTACGCAATCGGCCCGAGTCAATATTGCGGCGGTTAATTACTACTACCATTCTAAAGATGGCCTATTTCGTGCTGTATTTGAACGCCGCGCTGAACCATTTGCCCGATTGCTTTTGGGCAAACTTGAGGAATTAGAAAAAAGCGTTGCAAAGCCAACTGCAGATCAAGTTGCAGAAGCCTTTGTAATGGCGTCTTTAGAAATGGGAAGAAACCCAGAATATGGTGGTTTGTTGTTTGTTCGCTTGCTTGCTCGCACCTTTGTTGAGCCACATCCAGAATTAAAAGCGACGATGCCGCAACGCTATGGTGAATTAACTCGGCGATATTTAGCGGCATTAGGGCGAGCTTTACCACATTTGTCTGAATTAGAAGTGCAATGGCGTTTCCATTTTTTATCCAGTGCTATGTTTAATGCATTCGCTGGTAATAATGTTTTACGTTTATTTACCGAAAGCTCACTCGTCAATGCTCGGGATCCTGCATTGGTGGTTCGTATGTTAATGCCTTTTATCAGTGCTGGCTTGAATGCGCCAGCTTCCCAATAATTGGAGACGGTCATGACTAACGTATTGCTGCATATATTGCCTATTTTTGGCGCGTTTTTGCTGCTCGCCTATTGGCGCGCTCCACTTTGGCTTAGCTCCTTGCTGCTTTTAGCGGCAACGGCAGTTGGGGTCCAAACTTCCGCAATGCCCGTCGGTGTTTTGATTGGGGTTGCTGTGCTGCTGGCGCTGATTAATATCAAGCCGATTCGCCGCTTGATTTTAACTGGCCCAATTTTTGGCGTGTTCCGCAAGATCACCCCAGCCATGTCGCAAACCGAGCAAGAAGCGGTTGATGCCGGTACGGTTTGGTGGGATCGTGATTTGTTCTCGGGCAAGCCTGATTTCGATCGCCTGCATGCCATTCCGCAAGCGACTTTAACGCCAGAAGAGCAAGCCTTCTTAGATGGCCCAACCGAGCAGCTTTGCGCGATGTTAGATGATTGGAAAATCTCTACTCAGTATAAAGATCTGCCACCTGAAGCTTGGCAGTTTATTAAAGACCAAGGCTTCTTGGGCATGATCATCAAGAAGAAATACGGCGGTAAAGAGTTTAGCAATACCGCGCACGCTCGCGTTGTCACTAAGATTGCTACCCGCTCTGGTTCCGCGGCTGTTTCGGTCATGGTGCCAAACTCTCTCGGGCCCGGCGAGCTATTGCAGCACTATGGTACGGACGAGCAGAAGAACTACTACCTGCCACGCTTGGCTAAAGGGATTGATATTCCTTGCTTTGCGCTGACTAGCCCAGATGCAGGTTCTGATGCTGGCGGTATTCCTGATTTTGGTCATGTTTGTCGTGGCAGCTACACCGATCCACGTACTGGTGTGCATCACGAAAATGTACTTGGTGTTCGCCTGACTTGGGAAAAGCGTTATATCACGCTGGGCCCGATTGCTACCGTGCTCGGTATGGCGTTCAAGCTTTACGATCCTGAGCATTTGCTTAGTGATAAAGAAGACATTGGTATCACTTGCGCCTTGATTCCTACGGCTCACGAAGGCGTACATATTGGTCGCCGCCATTATCCTGGCACGGCTGTGTTCCAAAACGGCCCGAACTGGGGTAAAGACGTGTTTATTCCGCTGGATTGGGTGATTGGCGGTAAGGAATACGTGGGTCAAGGCTGGCGCATGTTGGTTGAATGCTTGTCGGTAGGTCGTTGTATTTCTCTACCAGCGATGTCGGTAGCGTCAGGCATGGTGTCGTCTTACACCACCGGTGCTTACTCACGTATTCGTAATCAGTTTGGTTTGTCGATTGGCCGCTTTGAAGGTGTGGATGAAGCACTGGGCCGTATCGGTGGTATGACTTACCAAATGGATGCAGCGCAGCGCTTGGCATTAGCAGGGCTGGACATGGGCGAAAAGCCTTCGGTCTTGTCGGGTATCTTGAAGTATCACAACACCGAGCGTATGCGTAAGGTGGTTAACGATGCAATGGATGTACACGGTGGTAAAGCAGTATGTACCGGCCCGCGTAATTACCTTGCTGGTGCTTATGGTGCTATTCCAGTGGCCATTACGGTTGAAGGTGCAAACATCTTAACCCGCAGCATGATTATCTTTGGTCAGGGCGCAATTCGTTGCCACCCGTTTGTACTGACTGAATTACGTGCTGCAATGAATAAAGATTTACCTGCTTTTGATACAGCGGTCATTGGCCATATTGGCTTTGCAGTATCAAATGCGGTGCGTGCTTTTGTAATGGGTTTGACCGGCGCTAAATTAGTTGGCTCGCCAAAATCAGGCGCAATGGCACAACGTTATCGCAATGTAGTTCGTTTCTCGTCAGCTTTTGCTTTCCTTGCTGATATGGGTATGGCTTCCCTTGGTGGTAGCTTGAAGTTCCGCGAAAAACTATCCGCTCGCTTGGGCGATATGTTGTCGGGTCTTTATATTGCGACTGCAGCATTGAAGAAATTTAATGACGATGGCGCACCTAAGGAAGACTTGCCACTCGTAGCTTGGGCAGTTGATTCGGCGCTTTACGATTGTCAGGTGGCAATGGATGGCTTTATGGCCAATCACCCAAGCCGTGCGTTAGCGTTCTTGATGCGTGCTCTGGTGTTCCCGCTGGGCTTAAGCTTAAAAGCAGCCACAGATAGCGATGGCACACAAATCGCGCGCCTGTTGATGGAGCCATCCGTTGCACGGGATCGCCTGACGCAATATATGTATCGCTCTAAAGATGAAAGCGATCCTGTAGGTGTGTTGGAACACGCGCTGAAAGCCGTGATTGAAACTGAAGCGCTGGAAGGCAAGCTGCGTAATGCGCATCGTAAAGGCACCTTAAAGAGCATTACCGCTGCCGAGCGCTTAGTTGAAGCGCAGAGTGCAGGTTTGATCTCTGCCGCTGAATTTGCGGCGGTAGAGCGGGCCCGTCGCTTACGCCGTGAAGTGATTATGGTGGATGATTTTGACGCCACACTCACATTCTCTGACGACAATGCTATTCATCGCGACATTATCAGTGAGCCAAAAGCAGTAGTCGCTAAAGCCACTAGTCAAGAAAGTGTAAAAATAGCAACAGAATCACGTCCAGTGTCATAAAAAGCAGGGGGATTTCGTCCTTTGATGAAATCCCTAATGCGCCAAAACAGTTGTTTGAATAAAAATAAGCTTGTACCCACTCAGTACCCTAAATGAGCACAAGCTTTAGATGCAAAAATTAAGCGAGCCAGCTTACTTTTCTTGCAAAAGTACCAAAGAGTACTTGAGGTTTGTTGCAGCGGTGTTATTTAGGATCAAACCACAGGCCTTTGGCCACAGTAGGAGATACACGATGTCTGAGACTATTCGCATGGCAATTCGTACTTTAGGTGTGGCAAGTTTATTTTTAGCCGGTAATGCCCTTGCATCTGGCTATCACTTTGGTGTGCAAAGTGTCAGCTCGCAAGGTGTTGCTAATTCAAACGCTGCTGAGGCGGAAGACGCTTCTGTATTGTTCTACAACCCAGCGGGTATGACCAATTTACGCGGCACCAATATATCGGGTGCTTTGATCGTAGTAGACCCACACATCAGCTTCTCTAATCTTAATGCGAGCAATAGCCGTAAAAAGCCAGTGACAGGCAATGATGGTGGCTCAGCAACTGCTCCAGTGTTTGTGCCGCAAACTTATATTACTCATCAGATTAATGAGCAGTTGTTTGTGGGCTTGGCGATGTTTGTGCCTTTTGGCGATAAAACCAATTTTGATGAGAAATGGATCGGTCGTTACAACGGTACTGATCTTGAGTTGATGACCTTGGCTCTGAATCCTTCGGTGGCCTACAAGGTGAATGAGCAGTTTTCTGTAGGTGCAGGGTTTACTGCGCAATATATGAAAGCACGCTTTAAGAAAATGATTGATTTGGGTGGGCAAGCCACTGTTGGTGGTAATTCAACACCTGCACTTGATGGCTCGATGGATTACGAGGGTGACAATTGGGCTTATGGGTTTAATCTGGGTGTCACTTGGAAGGTAGATGATAGTTTGCGCTTTGGTGCGGCTTACCGTTCTAGCCTGAGCCATAGTTTGCAAGGTGACACTAAATTTTACGTGCCTAGTGCTATTTCCCCTGGCATAGTTAACTTGAAGAAACTGCTTAATTCAAATGGTACAGTTGATTTAGAAACACCTGATTCATTTGCGATTAACTTTTATAAGAAGTTAAATGACCAATTCGCCATAACCGGCGATTGGACGCATACTTGGCATTCTAAATTTCAAGATTTGATTTTGAAAACAGATGCGGGGTTTAATGCAGATATTGAACAAAAGTGGCGCGATACAGATCGTTTCTCTTTGGGTTTAAGTTATCAGTATAACGACCCTTTGAAATTGCGTTTTGGTTTGGCTTACGATCAATCACCGGCTGATCAGGCGAAATATCGTATTGCTAATTTGCCAGACAGCGATCGTTATTGGTTCTCGACTGGGTTTAACTATGCACTCGATAAAAATATGTCGGTTGACGTGGCTTATACCTATGTGAAATTTAAAGATTCAAGTATGTCGAATATTGATAGCAGTAATGCTGTTACGACTAACGCAGATATTTCTGCATATGCCAATGTGTTTGGCGCGCAGTTGAATTACCGCTTCTAACTTTTTGCTTATCCCTCCCCTTTGCGGGGGAGGTTTCGTTTGACTCTGGGCGGCTTTCGCCGCTCTTCTTTTCCTTTTAGCGAGGCTAAACATGGCCAATACCGTGCATATCCGTCAGGTTGCCGTTCTCGGCGCGGGCGTAATGGGAGCGCAAATTGCTGCCCATCTTGCCAATGCGGGAATTAAAACCGTTTTATTTGATTTGCCAGCCAAAGAAGGCGATGCAAATGGCATTGCCACCAAGGCAATTGCAAATCTTAAAAAAATGAAACCATCGCCATTAGCCTCGGCAATGCGCGCGGATCATATTGAGCCAGCTAATTACGGCTCTGATTTAGAAAAATTAAAAGATTGCGATTTAATTATTGAGGCAATTGCAGAGCGCCTTGATTGGAAGCTCGATCTATATGCCAAGATTGCTCCTTTTGTAGCACCACACGCTATTCTGGCGTCTAATACTTCTGGTCTGTCAATTAATTCATTGGCGGGCGGTGTACCTGCTGAGCTACGCAGCCGTTTCTGCGGTATTCATTTCTTTAATCCGCCACGCTATATGTATCTGGTTGAGTTGATTGCTGATTCCCAGACTAATCCTGCAATGATGGACGCGCTGGAAAGCTTCCTTGCTACCCGCATGGGCAAGGGCGTAGTACGCGCTAAAGACACCCCTAACTTTGTTGCCAACCGCATTGGTGTGTTCTCCATGCTGGCGACGATTTATCACGCCGAACGCCTCGGCATCCGTTTTGATGTGGTTGATGATCTGACTGGCCCACGCTTGGGTCGTCCGAAATCAGCGACTTTCCGTACTGCCGACGTAGTGGGTTTGGATACCTTTGCTCATGTGGTTAAAACCATGACCGAGCAATTGGCGTCAGATCCTTGGCACAAATACTTTACTGTTCCGGCTTGGATGCAAAAGCTGATTGAAAACGGCGCTTTGGGCCAAAAAACCAAGGCGGGCGTATTCAAGAAAGTAGGCCGTGATGTATTGATGCTTGATCCAAGCACCGGCGAATATATTGCCGGCGGCCAGAAGGGTAGTGATGAAGTTAAAGCGCTGCTGAAAATTACCGATCCAGCCGCACGCTTTAAAGCTTTGCGCGAATCGGCTCACCCAGAAGCGCAATTCCTCTGGGCCTGCATGCGCGATGTATGGCATTACATCAGCTATCACCTCGATACCATTGCAGACAACGCCCGCGATGTAGATTTTGCGATTCGTTGGGGCTTCGGCTGGAATCAAGGCCCGTTTGAGCAGTGGCAAGCCGCTGGTTGGCAAGATATTGCAGCGGCCATTGCTGCGGATTCCGCAGCAGGCCAAGCGATGAGCGATGTGGCCTTGCCAGCTTGGGTAGCGGCGCGTGATGCCGTTCATTCCCCAGAGGGCTCGTTTAGCGCGGCAGACAATGCCCTGAAACAACGCTCTAACTTGCCAGTTTATAAGCGTCAGCTTTATCCGCCAACAGTGGTGGGTGATGCAGCGCCTGTGTATGGCGAAACCGTATTTGAAAATGACGGCGTGCGCATGTGGGTGCAGCCAGGTGAAGATGTTGCTGTTCTCAGCTTTAAAACCAAAGCGCATTGCATTGGCCCAGATGTACTCGCCGGTGTAAATCAGGCGATTACCATTGCGGAAGAACGCTTTGCAGGGCTGGTGGTATGGCATCCGGAAGCACCGTTCTCGGTGGGCGCAGATCTGGTGAGCATGGGCCCGGCCTTTATGACTGGCGACTTTGCTTCGATCGAAAACATGGTGGCCGAATTCCAAAAAGCCAGCATGCGCCTGAAGTATGCTGCTGTGCCGGTGGTTGGCGCAGCTCAGGGTTATGCGTTTGGCGGTGGTTGTGAATTCTTAATGCACTGCGCACGCGTTGTGGCTTGCCTAGAAACCTATATCGGCTTGGTTGAAGTCGGCGTAGGCCTCTTGCCTGCAGGTGGCGGTTGTAAAGAATTTGCACTGCGTGCCTCGCAAGAAGCAAAAGGCGATATCGTTGGCGCACTGAAAGATTACTACCTGTCGGTCGCGATGGCGAAAGTGGGTACAAGTGCAGAAGAAGGCCAGCAAATTGGCTATCTGCGCAGCACCGATATTATTGTGTTTAACCCGAATGAATTGCTCTACGTGGCTAAAGCGCAAGTACGTGCCATGAGCGAATCAGGCTACAAAGCACCGGTTAAGCCTAAATCCTTTGCTGTAGCGGGCCGCGCAGGCGCTGCAACCATCAAAGGCCAGCTGATCAATATGCTGGAAGGCGGCTTTATCTCTAAGCACGACTACCTGATTGCTGGCCATATCGCCGAAATCATGACCGGTGGTGATGTAGATGCGGGCACGCTGGTGGATGAAGAATGGATCCTCAAGCTAGAGCGTGAGCGCTTTATGAAGCTGCTGAAAACCGGCAAAACGCAAGAGCGCATCATGTATATGCTGGAAAACAACAAGCCGCTGCGTAACTAAACAGAAAAGTTCTGTAGACACAGAGATCGGGGAGAACACAGAGAACACAGAGAAAGACCTTAGGGCTGGCCTGAAGTACGAATCGATACAGCTCCTTGCTTTTACTTCGGGTTTTCTTCGTGTTGTCTGTGCCCTTTGTGTGCTCTGTGTCTACAGGTTCTTTTGGTTTACGGTTGATTCTTGGCTTTAGCGAATACCCCATATTTAGGAGCTCAAAATGAGCAGACAGATTCAAGAAGCTTATATCGTCGCTGCGACTCGCAGCCCGGTTGGTAAAGCACCGCGCGGTATGTTGCGCAATGTTCGCCCAGATGATTTGCTGGCCCATGTATTAAGAAGTGCGCTGGCCCAAGTGCCTCAGCTGGATCCTAAGCTGATCGAAGACGTGATCGTTGGCTGCGCCATGCCAGAAGCTGAGCAGGGGATGAATATTGCTCGTATGGCTGTATTGCTGGCCGGTTTGCCAGATACGGTCGGTGGTGTAACCATCAATCGTTTCTGCTCCTCAGGCGTGAATGCCATTGCCATGGCGGCGGATAAAATTCGCTTGGGTGAAGCCGATGTGATGATCGCAGCGGGTACGGAAAGCATGTCGCAAGTGCCGATGATGGGGAATAAAATCTCCCTGAACCCTGAGATTTTCACTAAAAACGAAAACCTCGGTATTGCTTTCGGCATGGGCCTGACGGCTGAAAAAGTAGCCGATCAGTGGAATGTATCCCGTGAAGATCAAGACGCGTTTGCGGTGGAATCAAATCGTCGTGCCTTGCATGCGATTGCCACAGGCGAATTCAAAGACGAAATCAGCCCGCTAGAAGTATTTGCGCGCACGCCGAACTTGGCGACTGGCGAAGTTGAAGTCACCAGCAAGATTTGTGATACCGACGAAGGCCCACGCGCGGGTACTACGATGGAAGGCTTGGCTAAGCTTAAAACCGTATTCGCGGCTAAGGGCTCGGTTACTGCCGGTAATAGCTCGCAAATGTCCGATGGTGCAGGCGCGGTGATCTTGGTTTCCGAGCGCATTCTGAAGCAATTTAACCTCGTGCCTTTGGCGCGTTATGTGACCTTTGCTGTAAAAGGCGTTCCAGCACATATCATGGGGATTGGTCCGAAAGAAGCGATTCCGGCTGCGTTAAAGTTGGCTGGCCTGACGCTGGATGATTTGGGTTGGATCGAGCTGAACGAAGCGTTTGCGGCGCAAGCATTGGCGGTGGCGCGCGATCTTAATCTGGATATGAGTAAAGTTAATCCACTAGGCGGCGCGATTGCTTTGGGCCATCCACTGGGTGCAACCGGCGCGATTCGCGCGGCAACGATTGTGCACGGTATGCGTCGTCACGGTATGGCTGGTAAATACGGCATGATTTCAATGTGTATCGGCACTGGTATGGGCGCGGCAGGGATTATTCAATCCTTGTAGTACTTAGTTCGTAGATCAAGGCTTTTGCCCACGGATTCAAATCCGTGGGCTTTTTTTCAAGGAACGGAAAAAAATGAAAAAACTACTGATGACGGCATCTTTTGTGTTGGCGGCACAAAGCAGCATGGCTTTGGAAGTGGCAGGCGTTAATCTAGCAGATCGCGCCGAGCTATCTAGCCAGTCTTTGGCGCTCAACGGTGCAGGCGTGCGTAAAAAAGTATTCTTCGATGTTTATCTGGCTGCGCTCTACCTGCCGGTAAAAAGCCAAGATGCTAGCGCCGTGATGAATTCGGCGGTGCCACGTCGTATGGAGCTGCGCATGCTGCGTGAAGTCTCGGCGGCCAGTATGCATGAAGGTTTTGTGGATGGTTTGAAGTCCAATCAAAGCGAAGCAACATTGGCGACCTTAGCGCCTAAAATTGCTGAGTTAGAGCAAGTTTTCAAGTCGGTGAAAACGGCGGCCAAGGGGGACGTGATTGTCCTCGACTTTATGCCGAGCCAAGGCACGCGTGTTACCGTGCGTGGCAAAACCTATGCGACGATTGCGGGCGATGATTTTGCTGCTGCCATGTTGTCGATCTGGCTAGGTAAAGCGCCAGTGAACGATGCATTGAAGGCGGCTTTGCTAGGTAAGTGACGTACATCACACTGCTAGCGCTGAATTAATTCAGCAGGTAAATGGAGGCACTACACAGTGGCGCGCAAGCTGCCACCTCTGTGTAGTGCCTCCATTTTGTTTGATATCAGTGTCTTCTGCGCCAAGCGCTCTATTTCTTGTGTATGGCGGTGATCTTGGCCAGCACTTTCATTCGTGCCTAGTCAATTTTTTTGTATGACGCTCGCAAATAGCGTTTGAGTCGGTGTAATATTTTTATGTAGTTAAGTTACATTAAAGTATTGTATATATTTCTTTTTGTTACAACGTATCTTGTTGTATATATTAATTAATCTTGTTGATTGTGTAGTTGTAATTCGATATTTGTGTGGATATACAGGTAGTTTTACTACAAAAATGCTTGCGTTAGCTCCGTAGTCTTGTTAAAGTAGCGTCATTGCTTGATTGGGAACAGATTTCTGCCCCAAGCCCTTTAAAGGAGCTGCAAATGCGTACCTTGCAAATTATTTTTAAGAACATCGAGTCTGCTCAAAACCTGTTGTTGAAGTCCCAAGGTTTTATCGCCACTCGTTGATCTAGCGGTTTTGTTGTAGTTGTTGGTAAGTGTGGTAGTGGTAAGTTGTTGTGTGTGTAGTATGTTTTGACTCTTCATCTGGTCTTCTTTGTTACCCGGCTCTGTGTTTTGCGTCTTTTGATGCGTACATAGACCGGGTTTTTTTTGTCTGTACAAGAGCACCATGCGGTAAAGTAGCGGCCTTGTCTCTTATTAAAATCGCCCTCATGATTGTTCGGTCATTTTTCGTTTTTGTTTTGGCACTCCCTGTGCTGGCTCTTGCTGATGAGCTGCCTGCTATCGATGCAGAGCAAAACGTCTATTTTCCCTATGTTTTAGAAATTGATGCGCCCGATGATTTGTTCGATCTTCTCGACAAGCATTTGGATTTGTCGCGCATGGAAACTGAGAAAAGGATGACGAGAGAGCAGCTATTGCGCCTAATCGAAAATGCGCCTGAAGCCGTGAACAGTTTGTTGTCGACTGAGGGCTATTTTTCGCCCAAGCTAAAAATCAAGTTAGATGAATCTACCGCTCCTGCCCTAGTTTTATTGGAGGTGGAAGAGGGGCCGCTGACTTTGGTTCGCAGTGTGGAGGTGAATTATCTCGGCGAGATTATTCCAGATGAAGTGCGAATGAAGCGTTTAGAAGAGCGCCAAGAGCAAACTTGGCCCTTGCCCAAGGGGAGCGTGTTTCGCCAAAGTGCTTGGGATAGTGGTAAGCGTAATGCTGTAAATACATTGCTTAATCGCCGTTATCC
>JAPLQI010000056.1 GCA_026399755.1 Pseudomonadota bacterium | reverse complement strand
GCGGTGAGCAGGATTTCTTGCTTGGCGTTGAACAGGCCCTTGCCTTTGATGGCGGTGAACTTGGCGTTTTTGTCGGCGGTGATTTCGATGTCGTCGCTTTGCGCCTGCATTTGCAGCTGGCCTTTGGCGGCGATCAGTTTCATGGTGATTTTGTCTTTAATACCGCCGGTAAACAGGCTGATGTGCTGGCCTACGTTGTGAATCCAGCGGCGGCCGGTGCTTTGGTTGGTGTCGCGCTGGGCGATTTGATCCAGGTTGCTGCCTGCGCTGAGGGTCTGGCTTTGCGGGGTGGTGATGGCTACGCCATCTTCGCCGTGCAGCAGGATGATTTTTTGTTGGCCAGCTTGCTCTTTGGATTTTGTTTTGCCGTCTTTATCCGTATTGCTGCCCGCAGCTAAGCTTTTGCTGGCGTGTACGTGGTGATAAAGGTGGCCGTGGGTGGCTTTGTCGCCGAGGCTGTTGTCGGGTTTGACGGTTTGATCATCGTCGCCGGTTTCAATGGTGTCGGCGAGTTGTTTGGTGGCGTATTCGCCGAGGTTTTTGGCGGTATCTAAAGCGGATTCGAGTTGGCTTTGCACGGGTGTGCGGTCGAGCTGCGTGCCGCTCGCTCCGCCTTTGGCTTCGGTGCTGATGAGTAAGCCACTGGCGCGAATGGCACCTTGTTTGTCGGTGCGTAATTCAAAACCTTCACCCCGTGGTTCGCCTTTTCCATCCGTGCGCGGGTGGATCAGGTAGCCAAGGTTGAGCTGAGTTTTACCGTGCTCGCTGGATAATTTGGTACGGACTTCACCTTTTGTATCGTCAAACAGCAGCTCGCCGTATTGGCCGCCCTCAAATTCTTTGGTCTTGATGCCGGATAATGTTTTGTTGGCGGGTAAAGCGCCTGCGCCGCTGAATGTTGGCACGGGGTGGCTGCCGTTGTGGACTACGGCGGTGACGATGGGGCGGTCGATATCGCCTTCGATAAAGTCGACTAAAACTTCCTGCCCAATGCGCGGAATAAACTGGTGGCCAAAGCCTGCACCGGCGCTCGGCATGGAAACGCGTATCCAGCAGGATGATTTATCGTCCAGATTTGCGCCAAACTCCGGGTGCTCTGCGGCACGCTGCCAGTGGAACTGCACCTTGATCCGGCCTTTATCCAGCAGGATGATTTATCGTCCAGATTTGCGCCAAACTCCGGGTGCTCTGCGGCACGCTGCCAGTGGAACTGCACCTTGATCCGGCCTTGCTCGTCGGTATGGACTTCTGATCGTTGGCTTGAGTCGGCAGCGCTGCCTTGTGGGCCCACCACGGTGGCGGTTTGTACGCCAAAGCTTTTTGGCTTGCTCAGTGGCTCATGGGCAAAGCGCGGGGTGATTGGCTGGCCGCGTCTTTGGGCTGTGAAGTTGGCTTGGTAGGGGGGATTCGCGGTTGAAACCGCGCCTACAAGTAGGCTGGGCGCGACTAGGCCAAGTTGCTGGCTTAAATCCACTGGCAGATTATTTTGCGCGGTGAACTTTAGCTCGGTAATGGCGAATTCGCGCTGCTCGGCCGCATCCCATTCGTGGGCGGGGTGGTCTTCTAATCTGAACCATTGCCCCGCTTGCAGGCTGCGCAAAGTGCCAGAGCCAGTAAACGATTTCTTTTGCCCATCCAAGGCCTGCTGACGCAAATTAGCGTAGTGGCTTAGGCCTTCAGCATCGCTGGCGTAATAGTGCGTCTGGGCGTCGTAATCTTCAAAGCTGGATTGAATTTGCTGCCCGCCATCGCCCTGGTCCACCGCGCTCTGATCGGCGGTGTGGCTGGTGTTGGCGGCTTTGTAATTAAAGCTGGCAAGCGATACCGAGCTGCTGCCCACCTGACGCTGACTGTTCCACTCGGTAAGCGAATCGCTCTCTTCGGTGGTATCCGTTCCCATTCTTTGCGCAGGCTGTGGACGGATGAAAAACAGAGGCTAAAACAAACTTAAATTAACTTTACTCTGACCCCAGTTATTCAGTAGTCATACCGAGAGAAAGAGCATGGAATCCGCCGTAAAACTGACGGACTGGATCAAACTTGGAATTCGTGCAGAGGTTCCCTAGAGATCCATCGGAGGTATTAATAACATATGCCCCGCCAAACATAAAAATGAAAGGCGGGGGAAATAAAAGCAAAGATTAGCTACTTAATTTTGTAGCTAAATTACAATCAGATTTTATAAAAATATGATTGAGCGATTGAATTGCCTCAGAAAAAAATTGTGCGTCTTTTGTGAATTTTATTAACAGCCCTTTACACTCAAATTTATTGATTAATTCTTCCGAAAATATAATTTCTAAGTCTTTGTTTGTGACAGTAACTTTTTTAAACCCTCCATTGCCAGAGTACTCTCTGCTGCAAACCTCATAATAATATAAGTCATCATCATCTACTGCTCTTTGCAGGATAAGATACTTCTCTGGGGAAGGAGTATTGTCATTAGCAAAAGCGACAGTCCAACAATCTGAGTCTTCATCAAAAAATGAAGTAATACATATAGCTTCGAATTTATAAAATTCATCTTTTTCATTCATTTTTTTGTTGTCCATATATTTGTTTGGCCTTGTTCGCTTGGCCATGTATATTTTATGCTTGAGCCACTTTGCTTTGCTTTTTTATTCATTTTACCTTTGCAAGAGGTGCAAGGTGGATATTCTCCTTCAATAAGAACATTATCCCCTGATTTTAAATCAAGATCTTTCATGGCTCTTGCTTCTGTGTGAGTGGCTAGCGTACTTTGAGGAAATCCTAGTGCTTTTTCCTCTTCTGTCATGTTGCCACTTTGATAAATTGAACTGCTAGTAGTGGTTCCTTGCTGATTTTGTACTGTAACTGTTGCAGTATGTGTGCCTTTACCTGATCCAAATTTTGCCAGTCCCAGCGGATCAATCCAATGTACCGGATTCGGCGCATAAGCATGCGTATTAAATCCCCCCATCAACCCAATCGGATCGCTCGAGATAAACCGCCCAATCTCCGGATCGTAATAGCGGTGGCGGTTGTAGTGTAAGCCGGATTCTTCGTCGAAGTATTGGCCTTGGAAGCGAATCTGATTATTGATGCCCGCTGTCTTTGCTGCTTCACTAATGACGACCTGCGCTTCGCCCCAAGCCTTGTACTCCGCGCTCCACGCAATTTCGCCGTTTTCATCGCTCAGTGTTTGTGGCGTGCCGAGATGATAGGCGGTGTGTTCTTGTTCGCTGTCGTTGGCGGAAACGATCTGCGCTAGTGGGATAAAGCTATTAGGTTCAAACAGGTAATGGCGGGTGTGTTCGGCGGTTTTTTCTAGGGCGATCACGTCGCCGTCCCATATGAACTCTGTTTTGCCTAGTGCGTTTTCTTTGCCGATGCGGCGGCCGAATACGTCGTAGAAGTATTTGGTTTCACCGGTCTGGCTGCTGATTTTGCTCAGGCGGTTAAAGCCATCCCAGCTGAATCTGGTGATCTGCTCGCCTTGTTGCTTTTCGATCAGATTACTGCGAGCGTCGTATTTGTAATGGGTTCCGGCGTATTGCTTTAATAAGTTGCCGAGCACGGCAGGTACTGCGAGGCTATTTGCTGCGGCTGGCGCGGTTTGTTGGTTTGCCCCGAGCAGATTACTGGCAGGGTCGAATGCAAAAGTTTCTTTTCCCAAGCTGCTGTTAGCGGCAATAAGGCGGCCGACTGGATCATATTGGTAGCTGATCTGGCCGCTGCGGCTGTCGCTAATGCCCAGCAACTGGCCAACCGGATCGTATTGATAGCTGCGATTACTGCTGGTTTTACCGCTGAGTGTTTGCTGGGTAATGCGGCCCATTTTGTCGAAATGGTTTTGCGCGGTTAGCTGATTGCCCAAGGTGCGCTGGGTTTCGCGGTGCAGATCGTCGCGCTCGAAACTGGCGATTTCTTGTTTATTCCACAGCATGCCGTGCACATGGCCGCTGCCGTAAATTAGCCAATCGGTGCGCTGGCCATCGGGGCGGATGCTGGCGATGCGGTTGCCGAGTTCGTCGTACTCATGACGCCAGTTGTACTGCTGTTGCTGGCTGAATAGTTTGTATTCGTGGCGCTCGGTGATGAGGTTGCCGACGGCATCAAACCCAAAATGGCATTCGCTGTATTGATTTTTGGCGGCGTAGATTCGGCCAAGCGCGTCGTATTTAAAGCGCTCACGGCTTAGGCCGCTGCTGCGCTCGCTTAAGCGGCCCGCGTTGTCGTAGGCGAGGGCGGTGATTTTGCCTGCTTCTTCAATTTGCAGCAGGCGGCCGCTGCTGGCTTCGTATTGATAGCGGGTGCGCCGGTTGCCGAAGTCTGTTTCTTCTTGCAAGCGGCTGGCCAGATCGTAACTAAAGCGGTAATGCTCGTTATTTTCATTGCTCAGCTGGGTAAGCCGCCCCAGTTTGTCGTATTGGTAGCTAAGGGTTTGGCCTGCCGCATCAAGGCGGCTGCTGACTCGGCCCACGCGGTCGTATTGAAAC
>JAPLQI010000021.1 GCA_026399755.1 Pseudomonadota bacterium | reverse complement strand
TATCATTCCTATTGTGTCTATTTTGATGCCGGTGTTTATTGTGGCGATCGTGTTCTACTTTCGCCACCAAAAGCTTCAGTTGCAGCATGAAACGATCCAAAAAATGCTCGCCAAAGACCTGCCGATTCCACCTGAGCTATTCAATACTCCATCTGAGGAGTGTGTAGAAAAATCGTCTTCTAAAAAATCAGCAGCCAGCACTCGCTTACACCGAGCACTCACCCTCGTCGGAGTAGGAGCAGGCTTGCTGGTGTTTTTCCGCTATAGCGACTTTCCATCTATTCTTTGCTGGGCAGGTGCTATTCCATTGGCCATTGGTCTTGCTCAATTACTCGGCGTTTTTCTTGAACCCCTCGTATCAAAAGGTAAGTATTGATGACGAAACACTGCTTAATCCGCTATGCCAATTTAGATGACCTAAATCAATTAGCACCTTTATTTAATGCCTATCGCATTTTTTATCAGCAAGACAGTAATCTACAAATAGCACATGATTTTTTGCAGCAAAGACTCGCATTAAATGATAGTGTCATTTTATTAGCCTGCGATCAGACAGGCAAAGGGCTGGGCTTTATCCAGCTTTACCCCTCTTTTTGCTCAATTGCAGCGGCTAGGGTCTGGGTTTTATATGATTTATTTATCGAGACCGCAGCCAGAGGCAGCGGTGTATCACGCCTATTGATGGAAAAAGCCCGCCTGCACGCCCAACAAACGGGCGCAGTGCGCCTTGATTTATCCACCGCCCATGATAATCAGCGCGCACAAGCTTTATACGAATCGCTCGGCTATCAGCTTGATAAAACCTATCGCTATTACAGCTTAGAAATATAAGCGGCCAGTATTTCATTTTTAAATCATAAGTCGCTGAATATTAAATAAGTATGACTGTGATTTAATAAGCAAAGCTCAAGGGGTACAATGGCCTCATCTGCAATCCCTTAAGCCTATCATCATGACTATTCGTGCCGTTGTCTTTGATTTTGGTGGTGTTTTATTTGATTGGAATCCCGAATATCTTTATCGAAAATTGATTATCGATGAAAAAGAGCGGGCATTTTTCTTAAGCCATGTTTGTAATGGCGAATGGAATATCGAACAAGACCGTGGCCGCAGTATTAGCGATGCAGTCCAAATCAAGCAGGCAGAATTCCCTGAATATGCCGAATGGATTGCTGCATTTTATGCTCGCTGGCCAGAAACATTAAATGGCACTTTAGTCGATGGCGTAGCGCTTATGGAACAATTAGAAGCGGCGCAAGTCCCACTCTATGGGCTGACCAATTGGTCGAATGAAACATTCCCTTATGCTTGGGAAAATTTCCCCTTACTTCATCGCTTTAAAGATATTGTGGTGTCTGGTCGCTTAGGCTTAATTAAACCTGATCCAGCCATTTATCACGCCATGTTTGAGCGAATTGCCCAATCTATTCAAAATTTACAGCCTAATGAGCTGGTCTTTATTGATGATGTAGCCAAGAATACACACGCCGCCACCTTGATGGGTTGGCACGGTATTCACCATATCAGCGCAAGTGAAACAGCTCGGCAACTCCATGAATTAGGTGTGCAATTTTAATGAATAAAAACATTTCTCCCCGTGTGAGCATTTTATACTGCACACAATGCAATTGGCTGCTGAGATCGAGCTGGCTGGCGCAAGAGCTACTTTCGACTTTTGCTGAAGAGCTAGGAGAAGTCGCTTTGCAGCCAGGCACAGGGGGAATTTTTATTGTGCAATGCATGGATGTTATTATCTGGGATAGAAAAATAGAAGGGCGTTTTCCAGAAGCAAAAGAGCTAAAGCAACGCGTTCGTGATTTAATTGCCCCCGAAAAGCCACTCGGTCATAGTGAAAAACAGCAGGGTTAATTACACTTAAAAAACAATAGCCAATGTAATAAACGCTCAACGAGTACTAGCAAACTTGCTTATATTGATTTAAACCCTTCCTGTGTTAAGTTACGCCCATGCTTAAGTATCTTTTTATTTCTATTCTCTGTATTGCCCCGCTGGCCCACGCCGATATTTATAAATATGTGGACGAACACGGCAATGTCACTTTTTCAAATATACCGATGCGCAATGCGCAACGTATTTTGGCAGAACCTGGTGCGCTCATTCCAGCGCCACGCTCGCGTGGCAATTCCGCGCCGAAAGAGCGTAGCCCGCAAATGGCCACACCGGGCAACTTTCCAAGAGTGGATAGCGCCACGCAAAAAAGCCGTGATAGCAATCGCCAGCTTATCCTGAATGAAGAGTTAGCCAGCGAGCAAAAAAATCTAGCGGAGGCACGCCGTTTACTGGCAGATGCTGAAAACAGTAGAACCGCAGAAGAAAAAGCCAGCCCACAAAAGTATGTTGAAAAAATGGGCCGCATTCGAAATAACATGACACTGCACGAAAAAAACATCAGCGCCCTACAATCTGAAATCAGCCGCCTGCGTTAAAACATAGCGGCATCCTGCCAAGCACCTACGCACCACACCGACCTTAGCAATGCACCACGATGGTGCATTGCTAGTGTATGCTCCTAACTAAAGCCACCAACATAGTCATGTTTTAGCTGGCCCACAAATTGCTAGCATAACAACCACTAAGATACGATATGGGGCCATGACATGAGCCATACTGCCTTTTCCGGTCTCGAGTTTCTTGATGACGCTGTAATTGCTGTCGCCGCAGACGGCACTTTAGTTTATGTGAACCCTGCGGCTACCGATCTGCTTGGCCTGCGCCAAGATGATCTCGGCATGACACTCTCAGCCTGCCTAGAGCCACATAGCCCAATTGTGAGCGCGGTAATCACCGCCTGCACCGAAAACATCAGCATTACCGAGCACGAGCTGCTGCTTTCTACCAATCATGGCGATGTCTACGTCACGCTGACCGCCAGCCCTATCGAAACTAGTGCGGCAGCGGCCTTGGTCGAGATTCGCCAAATGGATCAGCAGCGTAAAATTGTTAATGAAGCGCGTCTGCAAGCACAGCAGCAAGCCAATCGTGAGCTGATCCGTAATCTGGCCCACGAGATCAAAAACCCCTTGGGCGGGATTCGTGGCGCGGCCCAATTGCTGTCTCGCGAGCTTGAAAGCCCAGCGCTCAAAGAATATACCCAAGTGATTATTGAGGAATCACAGCGCCTGCAAAGGCTGCTCGATCGCTTACTCACCCCGCATCGTCTGCCTAAGCTAACCGAGCTTAATATTCATGAAGTGCTCGAGCGTGTGCGCAGCCTTGCCTTGGCAGAAACCCCCAATGGCTTATCAGTTAAGCGAGATTACGATACCAGCTTGCCCAGCCTGATTGCCGATCAAGAACAGCTGATTCAAGCCGTGCTCAATATCGTTCGCAATGCCGTGCAAGCCATGGCGGGTGTAGGCGAGATCTTCTTGCGTACTCGTATTGCTCGGCAGGTCACCCTGAATCGCCGCCGTTTTCCACTCGCCCTACAAATTCAAATTATTGATAATGGCCCCGGCATACCCGAATCACTCAAGGAAACGCTCTTTTATCCACTGGTTTCTGGTCGCCCGGGCGGCACAGGCATAGGCTTACATTTAGCACACACCTTTGTGATACAGCACCACGGCACCATCGAGTTTGAAAGCCGCCCCGGCCTCACCTGCTTTAGCCTGCTCTTACCTTTAAATGGCTGGCAAGAATCAAAACTTACCCAGGAAACACTATGAGTGCTGTGTGGATTATCGATGACGACCGATCTATTCGTTGGGTATTCGAAAAAGCCTTGGCTAGAGAGAATATCTCGCACGCCAGTTTTTCCTCGGCCACCGAAGCCCTCGCTAAACTCACCCAAGAGCAACCCCAAGCCATCGTTTGCGATATTCGTATGCCTGGTGAATCTGGATTGCAATTTTTAGATATTGTGAAACGCGATTGGCCCGATTTGCCGGTGATTATCATGACCGCGCATTCTGACCTAGATAGCGCCGTTTCTGCCTTTCAAGGTGGAGCATTCGAATATCTGCCCAAGCCTTTCGATGTAGACCATGCCACCGCCTTGGTCAGACGAGCGATTCAAGAAAGCGAGCGATTTGCATTGGCAGAAGGCGGCCCAGTCATAGCCGCCTCGCCCGCGCCAGAAATCCTTGGCCAAGCGCCTGCCATGCAAGATGTATTCAGAGCCATTGGCCGCCTCAGCCAATCTGCCGCCACCGTGCTGATTACTGGCGAATCCGGCAGCGGCAAAGAGCTGGTCGCCCGCGCTCTGCACCGGCATAGCCCACGCGCGGCCAAGACTTTTGTAGCCATTAACACCGCAGCTATTCCTAAAGACTTACTCGAATCTGAGCTATTTGGCCACGAGCGCGGCGCATTTACGGGGGCTGACGCCAAGCGACAAGGCCGCTTTGAGCAGGCGGAAAACGGCACGCTCTTTTTAGATGAAATTGGCGATATGCCACCTGAGCTGCAAACCCGCTTACTACGCGTGTTATCTGATGGCTATTATTATCGAGTAGGCGGCCATCAGCCGATTAAAGCCAATGTACGCGTAATTGCCGCCACCCATCAGCACTTAGAAGAGCGCGTTAAACAAGGGCAGTTTCGGGAAGACTTATTTCACCGCCTTAATGTGATTCGTCTACGCCTGCCTGCGCTACGCGAGCGCTCTGAAGATATCCCGCTACTCGCTCGATTTTTCCTGACTAAATCAGCGTCCGAACTAGGCATAGAAGCCAAGCGGCTCTCGGACGATGCAATGGCCAAACTCGCGGCATTTAGTTTTCCTGGCAATGTGCGCCAGCTAGAAAACCTCTGCCACTGGATCACCGTCATGGCCCCCGGAGCCTTGGTCCAAGCCAATGATTTGCCACCCGAGCTGAGTGCCGAAAGTGGCGAAACCCAAACACGTAGCGGAGATTGGCTCAGCCATTTAGGCGCAGAAATCAGCCTACGCCTTGGCCGAGGCGATAGCCGTGTTTTGGATGAGCTCACGCCCGCGTTTGAGCGCATAGCTATCGAGCGAGCCTTAGCTTTTACAGGCGGAAAACGAATCGAAGCCGCAGAATTACTCGGCTGGGGGCGTAATACATTGACCAGAAAGATTCAGGAGCTGGGGATGGAAAGCAGTTGATTGGTTCTGCATGAACTGATGTTACGCAGAGATCATCTTTTTAGTGCCTTCGGCACGTTGATTTTGGAGCGGTAGCCACCGCGAAGTCTATGATTTCTGCTTCGCCAAGAAACGAAGCCAAGCGACAACAGCAAAACACGAAAGCCCCTACTGCTGTCTAATCGAGGCGGCGGCGGGAGGGATCAGCTCGTGCCTCGCTCCCAAGCGATCCCCCGCTCCGCTTGTTTCAAGGGGAGATTTAAGCCCCTTGCCACTAGCAGCGATACGAGTCCTAATTGCTGGGTTTTGAAATACTTAAAACCTAAGAAAAAAACTTAACTGAAGACTTATTTTTCCTCCGTGAAACTCCGTTTTTTCTGTGCCCTCCGTGTTTAAAGACTTGGACTCTCTTTGCATAACTTCAGTTAATAACAAAACAAAACCGCATCGCTGCGGCTTTGTTTTTATCCAAAATTGCAATTAGTTGCCAGTTGGCACAATGCTGTCACCGCTTAAACGGACGCGATCACCTTGGCTAAATTGTGGGCGTTCTTGAAAGCTATAGGTACGCTCGCTATCGTCATCAAAAGACACGCGAACCTCGTATGCTGTCACGCTGCGGTATTGCTTTTCTGCCTGATGGCCAGCTACTGCACCACCGATCACGCCCAAGACTTCGGCTACAGTACGGCCATTGCCGCCACCAATCTGATGGCCCACTACACCCCCTAAGACACCACCGGCAATCGCCCCACCACCTGAGCCTTCGCCTTTCTTCTCAATGGTACGCACCGAGATTACGCGGCCACAGCTTTTACATACTTCCTTAGCGGGCCAAACGATAGGAGCAGGCTTGGCTTCTTCAGTGTTTTTAGCCACTGGAGCAGGATGTGGTTTTGGTTTGGGATGAGGCTTAGGTGTTGGCACACGCGTAGGAGCGGGCGTGGACACGGGGGCGGCTGTAGGCAAGGGCGTTGGCTCAACAATAGGAGCCAATGCCAATATTGGCGCGCTAGCAATCGGCGCACTCGCCACGACGGAGGCAATAGCCTGGGGCTCTGTGGGTTTGCCAACAAAACCTAGCCAATTAGCTACGCCTACGCCTGAGGCTAAAATCACTGATGCGGCCGCGGCCAGAAAAAGTGGATGAGTTTTAGGGGCTGACATCGTGCATCTCCAAAGAGTCATTTAGGTGTTTCGATCATGCTTATAGACAAGCCTAAGCATGTTGCGAAACGACCTTATGCTGCTATCCTGCCGCTTTTTGATAAAAAAAGCAGTGAAAATCGACACTAATACGAAGGTATTTTTCACCTGATGATTACTGTAAGTACTTGTTACTGATTGTGTTTTAAGAATCGATCAGTAGCCATAAAAAAGGCCGTGCTCAGCACGACCTTTTGAACACCCGTTCAATGTTTTTTTTACAATCTAAATTGCTTAATTAAGCCTTCTAGCTGATCCGAAACCTGCTTAATCGATTGTGCAACCGCCACCGTGCCCTGTGCCGCTTGCAATGAGCCTGAAGCAGAGTTGGCCACTTCATCCACATCGTTACGAATCGCTTGGCTAGAATGAACTTGCGCCGCCAATGCTTCACCAATTTGCCCGACCACTAAAGCCGTTGCGACAGATTCTTCACGAATTGCCTTCACAGCCTCACCGCCTTCCTTGGTTTGGCGTATGCCTTCTTTAAGCTGCACCACCATGCCATCCATACGTGATTTAGCCGTTTGGCCGCTATCTTGAACCGCATTAATGGTTTCACCAATTTCACGCGTTGCCGTGCTGGTACGCTCAGCCAACTTACGCACTTCATCGGCCACCACCGCAAAACCACGGCCTTGCTCGCCTGCTCGTGCAGCCTCAATCGCCGCATTCAGCGCCAATAAATTGGTTTGATCAGCGACATCGCGAATCACCGCAATCACCGCCGAGATACTCCCAACGCGCTGGGCCAGATCATCAATACTGCTTTGAGTTTCGCCTACCGAGTGTTCAATTTCTGAAAAACGATTCACCGCTGCAGAAATCACATTCAAGCCTTGAGCAGAAATTTGAGTCGCTGATTCACTCTGGCTACGCGCTTTATTCGCTTGCTGCTCGGCGAGCTGTGTTTGCTGCGTAAAGTCTTCAGCAGTCTGCGCAATACGTGTGGCAGCTTGGCTTTGAGCCTCTACTAGTAAATTGCTACTCTGCGCCTTAGAAACAATTTCATCGCCAGAACGATGTAAGGTGTGAACCACCGATGAAAGCTGAGAAATCACATCACGCAGCGATACACGCATACGCAATACCGAGCCGTAAATACTTTGCGACGACACATTTTGTACACGATCGTCTTCTTTCAAATTGCCATCTGCTACAACCTGCACCAGCGCCATCACATCTTGCGGCTCCCCCCCCAAATCTCGCAGCAAATTGCGCACAGCACCCAACATAATCGCCGCAACCAAGGCCGCTACAGCGAGGCAAATCAAGACCTGCCAACGCGCATTACTCCAAAAGCGAGCATCAGCCTCTGCAAAGCTAATGCCATTACCTACAATCCAGCCCCAGCGAGGCGTTTTTTGCGCGACAGACAGTAAATCAACCACCTTGCCATCGCGTTTAGAATTCCACCAATATTCGGTTAGCGCACCACCCGATTTATCTAGTGCAGCCTTAGCAATTGCGCCTACGCTATTACCGCTTGCATCTTTAAAATCATTAAAGCTAGTGCCATGCAATTGCGGATCAAGCGGCGTAGCAACAAAGTTTAATTTATCGTCCACCACATAAACGTATTCTGATTTATGGTATTTATTTTCCCGCAGCAGCTGAATAGCAATTTCTTTTGCCTGTGCTTCAGGCACCTTGCCGGACGCCGCCATATTTTCTAACTGCACAATACCATTATAAGTGCTGCCCATTAATTGCTTAATACGGGCGCTATTATCGTCGTTACTCGCTTGACGCATCGTCCATAGCCCAACCAGCATAATGCCGATCAAAGCCAGTAAAATACTTAATGCAAGCAAATAAACCTTTTGACGTAATGACATAAATCACTCCCTCTCATTTTTTAAATTTCATTCTTAAAAATTACATACTTATACGCTGTACATTTTTGAAGCTAGGAGAGGATAAAAAAATCAAACACATTATATTACAACGATCTAGTGATTGATTTTTTTCATAGAATATTGAATATAAGTACAAATTTTTCGACTTATCAAGCTAATACATTATTTAACCTGATTATGCTTCTTGTTCAAACTCATTATAAATATCGTAGGGCGGGTGAAACCCAATCCTATCAACTTAAGCCGCTTGCCTTTATTCAAGGCATGCGGCAACATCTTTAATCAATCGCAACTCACTGATTTATAATTACAATATGATTAAGCGCCTTAACTGACATAATTGGTAAT
>JAPLQI010000050.1 GCA_026399755.1 Pseudomonadota bacterium | reverse complement strand
TGAGCTATGCAAAGCAGTGATTTACTTCGACCCTCATGCAAAAAAAGATCGCCCCAAACACCCTAAGCCGCATGATTTTACAGCCTATAAATCAGGGGTTTGAGCTTAAGTTGATAGGATTGGGTTTCACCCGCCCTACAATGATTCGATATTTGCAAATACGTGGCCGGATTATGATAAATGCTTAACTAATCCTTCTCAGTGAAACTCCGTGCTCTCTGTGTTTCAAGATTTGGGTTTTACTCAATCAATCCCAATTAAAGTTTTCACCGCATCTACATATTGATCGGCATGGGTGCGTGCTTTATTGGATTGGCGCAATGCCATATTCCAGCGGGCAATGACTACTTTGTAATTGCTTTGATTGCACTGCTGTATTTCTTCAATTAATGATCTAGCCATAATACCCAAGCAATGTTGGGCGCTTTCTGTCATTAGATTTTTGGCTTGCTCGAGGAAAATTGGGTCAATACTTGAGGGAATGATGGCTTCAGTAGCGGGTGCTGTGGGCAATTCTTTGATGACTTTCTCTTTGATCTCAACACTTGGCTCAATACTGAGTGGGGCATCTTTTAATTGAATAAACCCAAGTTCTGCCAATTCATTTAACTTGGCTGAAAGCTCAAACTCAGCCAAAAGTGCTGCCAATTCGCTGCTGGATTTGATGCCGTCAATTAAGATTAGCAAGCGTCGCTGTTTTGCCAATAGTCCACTGCTGCGCTCAGCAATTTCCTTTAGCCCTTGGGGCGTTTTGATATAAATGTAATCAAGCACCGTCGTTGAAGCATTCATGGATCACTCCCCAAAGTCATATAAGCACCAGAATACCAGCGCGGTATTACAGTTTTTAGAATGTGGGGGGGGGTGTAAGATTTCTCGAAGCGCGCTTACTATTTAGTGCTGGTTTTTTTAAGGATTAGAGCAAGAAACGGGTCGCTCTGCTAATTTTGGCTTTGTATGCTTGAGCTTGTTTTAATAAGCGTGAGATAGAAATGATGAGTTTCCAAGTTCAAGCACTGGCAAGGGCGTTATTTCAGCCGTTTTTTACGATGGATGAGGCTCAGCTCGCCAGCCATAGAGCAAGGCGTGTCATTGCAGATAAACCCTTGGGCTATCCCTGTCGAGTTAGCTTATGCGATGCCGCTGAGGGCGAAAGCCTATTACTCCTGCCTTTCGCTCATCACCAAGTAGATACTCCCTACCAAGCAAGCGAGCCAATTTTTGTGCGTGAGAATAGCGTGGTTGCAGCTTTAGCACCGAACCAATTGCCTAAAGAAATGGAAACAAGGCAAATGTCGGTACGTGCTTACGATGCAGAAGGAATGATCAAAACAGCGGAGGTGGTGGAAGGGGAGCAGTTAGTTTTGCGTTTACAGCAGATGTTGCAAGTGGAAAGTATTGCTTATGTGCATTTACATTATGCAGGCTATGGTTGCTATGCCTGTAAGGTGGTGAGGAGCTAGGAAGGTTTAGCCTCCATCCTATCAATGAGCAACAACAAAAATCCGTCATCCCCGAGTGTTTTTATCGGGGATCCAGCTGCTCAGCTAGATCCCCGCCAAAGGCATGCAGGAGTGACGACGTTTTCGAATGCAGGAGTTACAAGAGCCAATACCTTACAACTTAAACCGCCCCACAATCCCTTGTAAATTTGCAGCCAGCTCAGACAAATCTGTCAGCGTGGCTCGGGTGTTTTTCAGTGCCATATCGGTTTCGGTGACCTGATGATTAATCTTTTCGGCGACTTGGGCGATTTGTTCGGTGGCCATGGATTGCTCACGGGTGGCGCTAGATATTTCGATTATTTTTCCAGCTACCGATTGCATTTCTGCCTGCATGCCGCCGATGCGATCAGCTATCACTTGGGCCAGAGCTTGATTGCCGCTCACCATATCTTTGGTGGCTTGCATTTTACCGACTGCGTGTCCGGTTTTATCGCTGATCGACCCTAGCATATGTTCGATTTCTTCTGTGGCGCGGGCGGTGCGCTCGGCGAGTTTTCTGACTTCATCGGCCACTACCGCAAAGCCTCGTCCTGTTTCGCCAGCACGGGCGGCTTCGATGGCGGCGTTCAGCGCCAGCAAATTAGTTTGCCCTGCGATGTCTTTAATGGTGACGGTGATCAGGCTAATTTGCTGCGATTGCTGCGACAGCTCGTGCATGGTGTTGCTGAGTTCGCCAACGGTATCGGCCATTTTATTGGTGTCGTCACGCATGGTGTTGACGGCGTCCGCGCTGGCGCTGGCGCCTAAATCTGCTTCGCGTACCGTGTCTTCAACTTGCTGAGTGCTGTCGGCAATATGGGCGATGCTGACGGTGACTTCTTCAATATTGGCTGCGGATGCGGCGGCCATATCGGCTTGTTTATGTGATTCATGCGATAGCTTTTGTGCCATTTGCTCTATATCGGCTACGCCTCCGCTGAGCTTGCCCGCTTGCTGGCTGACTTGATTAATCATTTTATGTAAGTCACCCATAAATTGATTAAAAGCGCTGGCAATATGTGATGTTTCATCGCGGCTATTGCTATCTAAGCGCACAGTTAGATCGGCTTGGCCACTGCTTAAATTTTGCATGGCGATTCTTAAGCGATTGAGCGGGCGGGTAACCAGATTGGCCAGCCATAGCGATGCCAGCGTGGAGAGCAAAATGGCGATCAAACCCAAGATCACCGATTTAAGCAAAATACTGTTCAGGGTTTCTTTAACTGAGGATAAGTTTGCGTCGGCCGCAGCAACAATGGTTTCACCCTTGCTATTGGTGAAGGGCAGAAAAATGGTACGGAAGCTGCCAAATTTGCTGTCGTATTCATCAAAAGTGCGCTGCTTAGTGCTAATGGCGGTTTGCAATTGCTTGCTGGTGGAATCTGATGGGGTGAGGTAAACCTCGGCATCGGGCTTGCTTTCTTCTTCTGGGGAAAGGGAGGAGAGCACGTAATAGGTTTTGTTATCGCGTTGGATGTAGCCGTAAACGAACGGTAAGCCTAGCTCTTTGCTATAGCGGGTAAGGCGCTCGGAAAACTGACGCATTTGTGGCAGATCGGCTTGCTCGCGTGGTTTTAGTTCGGCGTGAAAACCCTCACCTAAAACATAGCGATAGCCCGTCGCTGCGGCGGTGAGCTGGCTATCAATGGCTTGCAGGGCATGGCTGCGTGCTTGCTGATAGCTGAAATAGGTAAATAGAACAACAGTCAGCGTGGTCAATAGGATCATGACGACCTGAATTTTCCCTTTGAGTGTGTACAGCATCTGAAATACCCCTATCTATCGAAGATTATTCTGGTTTTCTAATGTGGCGGATGGTATTAAAAATGAAGCTAGCGGGTTGAAGAATCTGTGTCCATCTGTGACAGGCGGTTATGATTTTTTGAGGGTGCAACCCAAAAGGTGCAACCCTAGGGATAACCCTAGCATTTCAAGGTGCAACTCTCCCTATAATATATCTACTTGATCAAAGAGAGCGCAAAAAATGGCCAGTACAACGCTAGGAATTAAAGTGGACGACGATTTGCGTGCGCGGATTAAAAACGCAGCGCAGCAATTAGATAGGACGCCGCATTGGCTGATTAAGCAATCAATTTTTGCTTATTTGCAGCAGGTAGAGCAGGGCGCTCGGCCGCTAGAGCTGGCGCAAGATGGCGAAGCGCTGCCCGTGCTGGATGATGCAGACGGTGTTGAAACGAATCTCCCTTTCCTAGAGCTGGCCCAAAGTATTGCCGTGCAAAGCGTTTTGCGCTCTGCTATTACGTCGGCTTATCGCCGCCCAGAAGTCGAATGCCTGCCGGTGCTGGTAGAGCAAGCCAAAATGCCAACAGCGCAAATGGGCGAGCAAACACAAGCCTTGGCGCATAAATTGGTGGCGGCATTACGCGCCAAGCGCACCGGTGGCGGCGTTGAAGGCCTGATCCACGAGTTTTCTTTATCCAGCCAAGAAGGCGTGGCGCTAATGTGCCTAGCCGAAGCTTTGCTGCGTATTCCTGATCGCGCCACGCGTGATGTATTGATCAGAGATAAAGTCAGCAAGGGCGATTGGCATGCTCACCTTGGGCAATCGCCTTCCTTATTTGTGAATGCGGCCAGCTGGGGGCTGATGCTGACCGGCAAGCTGGTTGCTACCAATAGCGAAGCTGGGCTGTCTTCTGCCTTAACCCGCCTGATAGGCCGTGGCGGTGAGCCTTTGATTCGCAAGGGCGTCGATATGGCGATGCGCTTGATGGGCGAGCAGTTTGTAACGGGCGAAACCATTGCCGAAGCGCTGGCCAATAGCCGCAAATTTGAAGCCCGTGGCTTTAGATATTCTTACGATATGCTGGGCGAAGCGGCCACTACGCTTGACGACGCCAAACGTTATTACGCCGCTTACGAGCAAGCAATTCATGCCATTGGTAAAGCCTCTGCTGGGCGCGGTATTTACGAAGGCCCAGGGATTTCAATCAAGCTTTCTGCCTTGCACCCACGTTATTCGCGCGCGCAGCAAGATCGCGTCACGGCAGAATTATTGCCTAGCGTGCTTGCGCTCGCCCGCTTGGCTCGCAGCTACGATATTGGTTTAAATATTGATGCCGAAGAAGCCGACCGCCTAGAAATCTCGCTGGATTTGCTAGAAGCCATGTGTTTCGATGCTGAGCTGGCTGGCTGGAATGGCATTGGTTTTGTGATTCAGGCTTACCAAAAACGCGCACCGCATGTGATTGATTATGTGATCGATCTTGCCCGCCGCAGCGGCCACCGTTTGATGATTCGCTTGGTGAAAGGCGCGTATTGGGATAGCGAAATCAAGCGTGCGCAAGTGGATGGCTTGGAAGATTATCCGGTGTACACGCGTAAGGTTTATACCGATGTGGCTTACCTTGCCTGCGCTAAAAAATTGCTGGCGACGCCAGACGCGGTTTACCCCCAGTTTGCAACGCATAATGCGCAAACGCTTTCAGCGATTTATCACCTTGCCGGACAAAATTATTACCCCGGCCAGTACGAGTTCCAATGTCTGCACGGCATGGGCGAGCCTCTATACGAAGAAGTGACCGCGCGTGAAAAACTGGGCCGCCCTTGCCGCGTATATGCGCCGGTGGGCAGCCATGAAACGCTGTTGGCTTATTTGGTGCGTCGCCTCTTAGAAAACGGCGCGAATAGCTCGTTTGTAAACCGCATCGCCGATGAAAACGTGGCGATCGAAGAGTTGATTGTCGATCCAATCGAGCAAGCTTTGGCGGTGGTGCCGCACTTTGCCCCGCACGATAAAATCCCGCTGCCACGCCTGTTATTTGGTGCAAATCGTCTAAATTCTAGCGGCTTAGATTTATCCAATGAGCATCGTCTGGCGTCCTTGTCTGCCGCCCTTTTGGCGGGGGCAAATACCGAATGGCTGGCCGCGCCTATGGTCGGTGTGGTGGGCGAGCTAGACATGACTCGCAAGCAGGCGGTTAAAAACCCAGCCGATCATCAAGATGTGGTTGGCTATGTGATTGAAGCCGATGTGGATGATGTAGCGAATGCCTTTATGCACGCCGCAAATATCGGCCCAATTTGGCAAGCCACTTCGGTGAGTGAACGCGCTGCCTGCCTGAATCGTGCGGCGCAATTACTTGAATCTGGCATGCAGCCGCTCTTGGGGCTGATTGTGCGCGAAGCAGGTAAATCTCTGCCCAACGCCATTGCCGAAGTACGCGAAGCGGTTGATTTCTTGCGCTATTACGCTCAGCAAATCGAGCAAGATTTTGCTAACGATAGCCACCGTCCACTCGGCCCCGTGGTGTGTATCAGCCCGTGGAATTTCCCGCTGGCGATCTTTATAGGCCAAGTGGCAGCAGCCTTGGCTGCAGGCAACCCTGTGCTCGCCAAGCCAGCTGAGCAAACCCCGCTGATTGCCGCCGAAGCCGTGCGCATCTTACGCGCAGCGGGTGTGCCTGCCGGTGCGGTGCAACTCTTGCCGGGCCGTGGTGAAACCGTAGGTAGCGCGCTGATTTCTGATGCGCGTTGCAGCGGTGTGATGTTTACCGGCTCTACCCAAGTGGCACGTTTAATCGCTAGCAATCTGGCGAAACGCCTCGATAAAGATGGCCGCACGATTCCGCTGATTGCCGAAACCGGCGGCCAGAATTGCATGATCGTTGATTCATCGGCCTTGGCTGAGCAGGTGGTTGGCGATGTACTGATGTCGGCGTTTGATTCGGCTGGCCAGCGCTGCTCTGCACTGCGCGTGCTCTGCCTGCAAACCGAGGCGGCAGATCATATCTTGCATATGCTGAAAGGAGCGATGCAGGAGCTGCATATTGGTAATACTGATTCGCTGGCTGTGGATGTAGGCCCGGTGATTGATCTTGAGGCGCAGCAAAATATCGCCAGCCATATCGCCGCATTCAAGGGCCGTGGTGCCAAGGTCTTAGAGCTGCCGTTGCCTGAGGTATGCCAGAAGGGCACATTTATTGCGCCTACGCTGATCGAAATCAATAGCTTGTCTGAGCTGAAACAAGAAGTATTCGGCCCCGTGCTGCACGTGATTCGCTATCGCCGCGAGGCTTTGGATCAGCTCATTGATGATATCAATGCAACAGGTTTTGGCCTGACTTTTGGTGTGCATACCCGCATCGATGAAACCATTGCCCATGTGGTTGAAAAAGTGCAGGCGGGGAATATCTATGTAAACCGCAATGTGATTGGTGCCGTGGTTGGGGTGCAACCTTTCGGTGGCGAAGGTTTATCCGGTACTGGCCCTAAGGCCGGTGGCCCGCTCTACTTGCCGCGCCTTCTTTCTCGTCGTCCTGCGCAAACCTTAGCAGGGGACCAAGCGGCTCTCGCTCCGCTATTGGCCTACCACGATCATTTGCAATCCAATAAAGAAGACGATGCAGCTGCTCGTTGCAGCCGCTATCTGGCTGGGTCTGGCTTAGGCGCAAATATCGATTTGCCAGGGCCAACTGGCGAGCGCAACCGCTACTTGCTACATCCACGCGGCCCCGTGCTATGCATTGCTGCAACTGAGCTGGGCGCAAAAGCGCAATTTGCTGCAGCCTTAGCCAGTGGCAACTTAGCGGTGTTTATTGCGAATCCGGCAGTAAAAACCATGGTCGATACCTTGCCAAAAGCCTTGTCTGGCAGAGTTTTAATGAAGCCATCCATTGCCGAAGCGGGTGATGTTGGGGCGGTCTTGTTTGAAGGCGATAGCGATGCACTTGGGATGATCAACCGCCAAGTTGCAGAAATCGCTGGGCCCATCTTGCAAGTGCAAGGCCTATCCAGTACCGCTCTTGCGGATGGTGAAGACTATGATCTGGCCCGCCTCTTGGCAGAGCGCTCAATCAGCGTAAACACCGCAGCCGCAGGCGGGAATGCGAGTTTGATGAGTATTAGTTAAGCAATGAGACTAGTAGGTGGAAGCTTCGAGAGTGTTAATTAGTTTGCTTGTGTGTCAGCAAGCAATGAAAAAATGTAATGACAACATACTTGATATAGGGCTTTAAAGTCCCCTTGAAGCACGCCGAAGCGAGGAACAAGCGGGGCGGGGTTTCGGCAAGGGAGCGAGGAACGCAATCCCGCCTGCCGCCGACTCGATTGTCCGCAGCTGAGGGGCTTTCGTGCTGGTCGGGGTGGCTTTCTTTGCTTACTTTCTTGGCCGTTCAAGAAAGTGAGTCCCCGCGGGGATGCCGCACCTAAATCAACGTGCCGAAGGCACTAAAAAGGTCTTTTTGACTTTGGTTAGCATGTATGGGGTGAAGCTTTCAGGCTTCATCCCATACATTTTTGCTATTGAATTTAGTAAGCTTCGCATCATTTAAGCGCATAATAAACCCATCTGCTTGACCTGCTGGTGATCTATGACTTCCCTTCTTTCCCTGCTCGAAACCCGCATTCTGGGTGTTTTAATCGAAAAGCAAATCACCGTTCCCGATACCTATCCTTTATCTTTGAATTCCCTTGTTTCAGGCTGCAATCAGAAATCTAGTCGTGATCCTGTCATGGATATTAATGACAGCGAGGCAGATGAGGCGCTGGTGCATTTAAAAGAACTGAAGCTGGTTGAATCCTCACATCAGGGCGGGCGAATTGCGCGTTATTCACAACGCTTTGCGGCTGTTTTTCAAGTGCCATCGCAATCGGTGGCGATTTTAACGGTGCTGATGTTGCGCGGCCCGCAAACGGCGGGTGAGCTGCGTTTAGCTTCTGAGCGCCTACATAAGTTTGCTGATATTTCAGCGGTAGAGGCTTTTTTAGAAGAGCTTGCATCCCGAAGCGCTGGGGCCTTGGTGGTAAAACTGCCTCGCCAAGCAGGGGCAAGAGAGAGCCGCTGGGCGCATTTATTATCGGGCGAGCCGGTGATCAATGAGGCCGCGCCAAGTGCTAAAGGCAGTACCGATTCGGCCTTACAGGCCAAAGTGGATCTTTTAGAAATTGAACTCTTTGAATTAAAAGAAAAAGTGGCAAAGATCTGTGCTGAATTAGGCATGGATTAAACCAATCCTATCAATTTAAGCGACATGTTTTTCGTAGGGCGGGTGAAACCCGCGAGCGATGCTGAAAAGAACGCGGGTTTCACCCCATACGCGCGAACCAAATTGTTTTTTCATTAACAAACAGCGAAAAAGCATATTAACCACGCTCTTTGCATGGGGCTTAAAAATCCCCTTGAAACACGCCGGAGTGAGGAACAAGCGGGGCGGGGGATCGCTTGGGAGCGAGGCAGCGAGCCAATCCCGCCCGCCGCCGACTCGATTATCCGCAGTGTAGGGGTCTTCGTGTTTCGTGGGGCGGCCTTCTTTGGCTTCGTTTCTTGGCCGCGCAAGAAAGGAAGGTCCAGCGGGACGCCCGCACCAAAATTAATGTGCCGAAGGCACTAAAAAGGTCTTTTTTACTTTGGTTAGCGCACATGGGGTTTCACCCTCCCTAAGCTGATTCAATGCTTGTCATTGTGTGCCGCTAGCTAAGTTGATAGGGCTGCGGATTTGGCGCCTCCCTAGCCAAGCGGCAAAGAATGCCGCTTGGCAGCACCATTAAAGTCTTCTTATATGCCGCCGATGATCTAGTTATACGGCTTGCAAGCTTTCGACATCTTGGCATGATGCTTGCATAGTCTTTTGATAACACTCGATCATTAGGATGTTTATCATGAGCACCTTTGTAATCCACCCGATCTGGCCAGTGAGCGAACCTGAAGCAATGGAATACGGGCTTTTCCGTGTGACTCATCATGGCGAGCAAGAGCTATTGCGCAGCGCCTGTTTAGAAAGCCTCACCGATTTACATCATATGATGAAGTATTTGGCTCATCAGCCGAGTAGCCCGAAGCCGTGCAGGTCGGATTGAGGTTTAACTTAGGGTAAGATGCGGGCTTATTTCATTTTTCCCGTGATCCGCCATGGCCCTCAAGGCAACTATTTTTAAGTCTGATCTGCAAATTGCCGATATGGATCGTCATTATTACGCCACCCATTCTTTAGTGATTGCGCGTCACCCTTCTGAAAATGACGAACGCATGATGGTGCGTCTATTAGCATTTGCCCTGCATGCCAGCGAATCGCTCGCCTTTACTAAAGGTTTGAGCGATACCGAGGAGCCAGATATTTGGCAAAAAGATTTAACCGGCGCAATTGAATTATGGATTGAATTAGGCCAGCCCGATGAAAAGCGCATTCGCCAAGCCTGCGGTAAAGCACGCCAAGTGGCGGTGTTTACCTATAGCGGTAATAGCGCCGATGTTTGGTGGAAAGGCATTGCCAGTAAATTAGAGCGTTTAGATAATCTGCAAGTGATTAATGTGCCGGTAGAAATGACACAAACATTAGCTGCTTTAGCTAATCGCAATATGCAATTGCAATGCACGATTCAAGATGGCCAAGTATGGCTGGCAGATAATAGCCAATCGATTGAAGCGCATTTTACCGTTTTAAAGCCATTTAAATAATGTAGGGTGGGCTAGTCTTTATGCCCATGCTCAATGCACTAGAGAGCCATAGATTCATGGATTTAAACCAACTTATACTCGACGTTCGCCAATTTGCACAAGACCGTGATTGGGAGCGTTATCACACGCCTAAGAATCTATGCATGGCGATGTCGGTAGAAATGGCCGAGTTAGTTGAGCATTTCCAATGGGACACGCCAGAGGAATCTCAGCAATTAGATGCGGCAAAGCGCATAGCTGTTGAGCAAGAAATGGCTGATGTGATGCTTTATATGATTAGGTTGGCTGATGTATTGAATGTTGATTTAGAAACAGCCATTCGGGCAAAAATGGTTTTAAATGCCGTTAAATATCCTCCTCTATAAAAAATATGATGCCATCTAACGAACAAATTATTCTGGATACCGAGCGCTGGCTAGAAAAAGCCGTGATTGGCTTAAATCTCTGCCCATTTGCTAAAGCGGTACATATTAAAAAACAAGTGCGCTATGCGGTAAGTGATGCACGCAATATTGATGTGTTGATCGAGACTTTAATTGCAGAATTAGAATTACTGGCCGAAGCCGACCCTACTAAAATTGAAATGACGCTATTGATTCATCCCAATGTATTGGGGGATTTTGTGGCGTATAACGATTTTCTAGGTATTGCTGATTCTGTATTGCTAGAGCTTAATCTGGATGGCATTTTTCAAATTGCCAGCTTTCATCCGCAGTACCAGTTTGAAGGCAGCGAGCCGGATGATATCGACAATTACACTAATCGCAGCCCTTACCCAACACTTCATTTACTGCGTGAAGACAGTATTGATAAGGCGGTAGAGGCTTTTCCCGATGCTGATGTCATTGTGGATAGGAATATTGCTACATTGCGCAGCATGGGGCACGCCGGTTGGAAAAAGCTTTGGGAGTGATACTTGCGTTAAAAAGCGCAGCATTTACATATTAATAAATGAACTTTAGCGCTGAGTTCTTTCAAATATAGAACTGCTCGCTAAGGATTATTTATGCTGTTCCGTATCGCCCTATTGATCATGGCCTTTGCCTTGACTGCTTGCCAAGAAAAGACCGCACCCCCAGCGCGGGCGGCGGTTGAAGCGAGCACGCCAGATGTGTTTTTTAAAAAAAATCAAGTGGAATGGGATCGCTTGCAGCAGTATGTCGGCCAAAACCCCCAAGATATCAATCTATGGGAGCGGCCCCCTCTAAAGCACGCGCTACGCCTATTGCTGGGGCCTCAGCTCGATGTTTTTAAACTGTATATGGAAAAAACCAGCCCGCTTTTGCAAGATGGGGTGTTGTATGTGCAGGGCAGCGCCAAGGATGAGGCGAAGGGCCAAGCGTATATTTTGATTGATACAGAAAATAGAAAACTAGAAGTGGGGCTGATCAGTAATGGCAAATTAGAGGTTTTATCTAGCCCTGGTGAAAGCACTAAATTCCCAAAGGATTTAAAGCCTTTATTAGAGAAATTGAGTATTAGAATGTAAAGCGTTTACTCTGAGCGGATGACAGGTATAATACGCCCGCTGTGATTGGCTTCGTCCTCGTAGTACAACGGATAGTACAAGTGCCTCCTAAGCGCTAGATACAGGTTCGATTCCTGTCGGGGACACCAAGCACCAGTTCAGCATAGTTCGTGTAAGTTCTCTAAACCCTGCAAACATGCCGCTTGCGGGGTTTTTTGTTTCCGCCATAGTGCGCCAAAGACCCCCTACAGCCGCTCTCCATTGTTGGTATATTTGTTGGTATATTTTTTATATACCAACAATGCCATTTCTAGGTAGTTACCCCTGCAAAATCGCGCTACTAGGTGCTGGCAGGGAATATGCCCGCGATGCGTTTTTGCATTTGGGCTTTAAGGCTTAAATGTGGGTGAGCTGATAGCGATCACCTATAGGCGGATATAAGGCCAGCTCAGCAGGGCAGCAAATCAGCAATATTATGCTTTTAACCTTTTCCCCCTGTTAACTAACTTTTAACAGGCCACGCTAGCGCGGCAACGAGGCTCGCATTACCCGTGCTGGTAGGCGGTTTACAGTACCTTTTTGCTTTTGGGGTGGGTAGGTTGACGGGGCAGTGTCAACCTTGTGCTGTGCTTTGTCGCTAGGGGCTAGATGAGGCTCGCATTACCCGCGTGGACTTAAGGTAATGGTTGTTAAGGCAGAGGGTAGTACTTAAACATCAATCGTTATTAACACGCTTAATCATAGGCTCTACCATTTTGCCTACTCTCACATCGAAACCCGCCTTACGCATCAACCAATAGCAGCGCCACCAGATGCCATGCTCCGTTACTTGCTTTGTATCTATTAGCTTTCGGAAGTTTCTAATTGCTGTTGCGCTAGGCGGCCTTGGTTGCCATGAGTCTGAGCCAATGAATTTGCAAACACTATGAGAGTCGAGAATCAGCGACTCCACCCCATCATCTGACAAGTCCCAAAGTCTTTGCACAATATAACAACGCAACATCATGCGTAGGCTGTAACCCTTGCGGCCAGTTGCTCGAATATCTGCTTGATAGTGTGGCCTGATATCAGCCTCTACTAGATCCCAAGGTAAGGCTTGGTTGATGCACTCCAATATGTCCGCCCGTTTGGGCTGTTTAGACTTACACCATCTTACATTTGTAAATAAGCTGCCTACTTCCGCAGTAACTCCGTTCACTTGGTCTTTCATTCGTTCTTGCTCCGTTCACTATAAATTGATATTTCCCACGTGCGATTCGGTGGGGTCCGAATTACCCGCAGGAATGAAAGTCGGGGTAGTACCTTTTTTACCTAGGGTCTCAGGTATAGAGACCCTTGATGTACAGCTAGGTCATCGTTGCTAAAGTAAGCGAATACATGCCGGTTGTTTGTCCTCCGTTCCATGCATTTACCGGTGTGCATGTTCGTTACCAAAAATTAGAGTTATCCACAGTAAGGGGCTATCTGGAACACCGTGTTACACCTAACGCTGGGGGGGTAACATGTATTTTTTGCTTGGAACATTTGGAACAAAAAGTACAGCATTGATTACAAAGGGTTTTTAGCGTTCTTTTTTATGTTTTGTTGAAAATAAAAAAAGAACATTTGGAACAATTACATACTTGTAATGCAATATATGCCGCTTAAATGCTAGGTTTTAACTTTTACCAGTAAGAAATTAACTTGAAATTGGCTGATGTTTTTGCCTTAAATTTACACTTTTATTTTCTCAAAAAAAGAGGTCGTGATTAAATATTAATCAGTGCTTAGTCTGCTTTTTTTGCCAGATATAAGGCCAAAAAGCAGCGCAAGAGGGTTCTCCTTGCCCACCCCCTAGTGCGCGAATTAATAGGAGTTTCTTACAATAAAGACTTAGCTAAATAGCTATGGCTTAGTACCGTTACCGCCTAATAGCAATGGTAGCTCCTCATAACAAGCCAGCCCCTGCATCAGTACCCATCAAGCGCTTAAACTGGGGACTGTGTGTTATGGCTAAGTCATGGGCATAGGCCAGCATCAACACGGCCCGCAAGAAACTAGGGGCTTGTACGGCTAATTCATCGGCTAAGCCTTGATGCTCTGCTTCTGAACACTCTAAATAGCCCGCCACCGCGCCTACAATCTCACGCCATAGCTTCGCCATTTCATACGATGTGCTAGGCGGTAAAATACCGTAGGGCTTGAACTGCCTTGGCTTTGGAGTGCTGATTACTGGGGTATTGGGGGGCGTTTGATGGGGGGCCGCTTGTGGCTTTAGATAGGTAGCAGGCGCAAAAAAAGCCGCAAGCGCGGCCTCTTGATTGCCTGCCTTGGTAACGTCAGCGGTAGCTTGGCTAGCAAGGCAAGGGCTTTTAGTCATCACCACCACCAAATACAGCAGAAGACACGAGGTACATATTGGGCACGACATCGCCACAATTAGGCACACGCATTTTCTTATAGGGCCTGCCCCTACCATCACCAATAAGAATGCCCTTATCCAGTAGCATTTGATTAGCCCGCTTGATATTTAACCCCGCCAATACATCGTTCTTCCACGCTTCAGCATAAATATAAAATACCTGCTCTGACACGGTAGCGCCTTGTTCCTCAATGCCCAGTGTTTTGGTAATGGTCTTATTAAATCCGCACTTACCTAGTGTTTTTGCCGTGTGCGTATCCACCACCGCGTTTACTTCATGGTCCCAGCGCTGGGTGCGTGCGTCACCATGCTGCTGAAACCAGTAGCGTACTTGGCGTAAAATTTGCTGGTCCTCTTCATCGCCAGCCCCGCCCCGTTTATGCAGCCAATCGGCAAACACCGTTTTAGCACCTTGCCATGCTTCGCCCATCGCCCAGCCGGTTAGACCATAACTATTTGCCAGCTCAGCAGCGTAGCCGCACAAAGCAAAGTATTGGGCAGCGTGTCGGACTTGCCCCGATGCACCGGACGGGACACATTCAAAAGTGAATCGTTCTACTGCTTGGCGAATAAGATCAATCATTGCGGCTCTGCCAGCCTCCGCCAGTCGTGCTAGGTATGCACGTCCTATCGTGCCATGATGTTGGGCCGCACATGTTGCTAAGCTCTCGCAAAGCGCCGATACATCAGCAAAGCCGTGTAATACATCAAATGCACCAAATGGCCTTACTAAATCCAGCCCAATAAAGCGTACCGCTTGCCCCGCGTTCATCTGGCCACCGCCTTTTTTAATGTAGGTTTCTAAATCATGCTCACCATTACTCAAGATAAAACACTTCCAGCGTGTAGCATCGCGCAGGCCGCCAGTATCTCGTCCACGTGCTTTGCCGCGTCCTTGGCTTAGCATGTAAACCAGCTTATCTACTGCTTTGGGGTCGGCTTGGCTGATTTCATCTAATAGCAAAGGAAGGTGATTAAAGCCCGCTGTGGTGTACTCGATGCCTGTGGCTGTGCCGCTCCAAGTTTGGCGGTAATCAGTAGGTTTGCCATAAATAGAGGCTGCCATATCGCAAATCGTGCTTTTACCTTTTTTGGAACCACCATCAATATGAAAGCCGCCAGTGTCTAAACCGGCCATTTCCATTAACGGCGCAGCAAAACCAGCGCCCAGCGTAAGCAGCAGCAGGGGATTTGCAACGGCATAACGTGCTACACCTTCTTTCCAATGTGGCAACTCACCTAAACTACATACCGGCACTTTCAGCGAGCCTGAATAAATTAATTTTTCGCCCGCATCACCAATAACTTCATCAGGCAGGACAAATGCCGTTTTATACCAGCCGGTAGTGGGAATAAGCCGCGCTCGTTCTGCATCTGTGCCGGTTTGCAGGTATTGCAGCAGTAAGCGTTTGCAGTCTTGAGAAAAGCTACATTGCAAGCCTAAATCAGCTAGCTCTTCTAATACCTTGGTCGATTGATCGGATAGCAATCTTGAACGGGGGATAAGGTGCTTTTTCTCGCAGCCATCCATATCGACTAGCCGCACCATTACCGACCAGCCCGCAGAATCAAGGTCTCGCACTTGGGCCACCACGGCCAGCTCTCCACATAGCCACTTTTTACCCGTGCCGTCGTCGTCTTCTTCTGGCACAAAGTAAACGCCAGCCGCTCGGCCTTTATCGCCTGACAGCAGCTTAAACCCGCCGCCGCTCACCTTGGGCGTAGCGGCTTTTTTAGCGGCCTTGATCGGCTTTGCGGGTATCCCATCGGGCGTAGGCGCGGCTTGTTTTGTCTTCTCAGCGCTGCTAAGCTTTTTCTCTCCTAATGGTTGCACACTGTCGGGGTACTTTAGGCGCTGCAAATCCGCATTTGCAGCGCCGCCTTCACCTATATCTATGGTCATTAATGTTTGTTTCCTGTCAGTACATCCAGCCAATCCACACCGGCGATGCTTGGGTATAAAACTCTTACAGTTTTGCCTTGGCTTATCAGTCGTTCAGCCAGTTGATTAGCTGCTTTTTGGCCGGTTTGGTTTTCGTCATGGTCGGCAAAAATAAACACCTCTTGCACCAGCTCAGGCAACACCATCGCCGCCACGCCAAAGGCCGATAAACCCGCCCATACCGGCAAGGCATTCGCGCTATAAACGGCTAAGGCGGTTTCAATGCCTTCTGCTACTGCCATACGCTCAGCAGCAGGAAACAAGCGCACCGCCGTGCCTTTTGCATCGGCAGATTTAGCGCTCCACTTTTTAACGCTGGGGACTTGGGCCTTGTGGCCATTGGCTTGGAGATGGGTTTTATGCAGTGCCACCGCATCGCCATTGGGCGCTTGTACGGCGGCAATCATCGCGGGATAGTTGCCAAGCTTAATCAGCTTGCCGTCCGCCTTATCCCAATAGGGCAGGGCCGGATTAAAGCGTAAAGCCTTGGGATAGTCGATTAATTCCAGCCCCCTATGCCTTAAATACAGGCCCACGGTGCTACCGGCCTGAATAGGAAAGCTGCTATGCCACAGGGCGAAGTTCTCGGCCTTGGCTTTTTCCCATGCCCGCCGTTGCTCTGCGTCTTCTAATGCCTTGCGCTCTGCTATGGCCGCCGCATCGGGTGCAATCGCTGCCACCGCAGCGCCGCCCAATACATCAGCTACAAACCGCGCCGCGCTGATAAAGTCAGTTTGGCGGTAATCCATCAGCAGCCGGAAGCCGTCACCGCCATCAGGGCAGTGTTGATTACAAATATGCCCGCCGCGCCCGTCTTTGTTGGTAAACCGAAAGCGGTCTTTACCACCGCATATAGGGCATGGGCCGTGCTTGTTTTTAAGAAAAGCCAGATCCACACCGGCGGCTTGCAAGATAAGTGGCCAGCGATCACGGGCCGCATCCTTAAGGGCCGCTATATCAAGGCGGGCTGTCATAGTGTCAGGTCCACCAGCTCACCAGCGGTACGGGTGTGCTTATCCAGAATCCCAACAATACCGCTTAAGGCACTAGCCACAGCTCGATCATTTAAAGGGGCTTCACTACTCATTGATGCAGATACCGCATCCACTAAGTTAGATGCCTGATCTAAGCCAATCAGTAGATCACACAAGCCTTGATCCAAAGCCCGTTTGCGCTCTTTGTTAGCGTGACGATCCGCAGCGCTAAATTGTTCAAATTCATACAAGATAAAGGCGGTAGCGTTATTGCTAGAATTACAATGACTCGCTGAAAACGCCATAAAGAAGCGCCGCGTATCCTCATCTTTTAAGTCCTCCAAACCCCAACGGGTTGGCATTGGTGCTTCCTGCTCACTGGCCAGCGGCTCAGGCTCAATATGCGGTTTCACTTTGCGGCTACGTTTGGGCTTACTTGGCTGGCTGGCTCGGCTTGAATAGCCACTAAATCCTGAATCTTGGGCGCAAGAATCCCCGCCCGCTATACCAATAGCGATTTTTTCCATGATGATAAATTCCTAAGTTTTAACGGGTGTGGATACGTGCAAAGGCGGGCTTAGTGCGCTCTTGCTTGGGCCGACGTAATGCAGTGTTTAATAGGGCGAAGTGGCGGGCTTTGGCGCTGGCATTACGGCTAGGTTTACGCATGATTTGCCTCCTTAATCAAGGCCATCACGGGCTGCAAATAGTCCAGCGCTAGCAAGGTTTGAAAGTAGCAATCTTGCGGATGCTTCTCACCTTGCAGGCATTCAAACGCCAATTGCACCGCGATGGATACATACATATCCGTTGCGGCTGTTGGTGTGTAGTCATCCGCTGCCAAATGGGCATTAGCCATCGAATGCGTGACAGTCACGGCTTGGCGCAAGTCTAAAAGGTTATTCATGGCTAGCCCCTCCAATCGCATGCACCAGCGCAAAAGTCGCTAGCGTAGCCAGAATGACGGCCACAGACGCGCCACGCTCGAAAGCAAGGGTAAGAGCAATAATGCTGCTATAGGAAAGTAGGGTACGGGCGTGCTTGGGCATGGTGAATGCTTCCTTGTAGGGTTTAAGTAACCCGCCGCTTCGAGTCCAATCGAAGGTGGCAGGCCGTAGTAGGGTTGGACTACCGGCTACAAGGAAACCGGCGCTACCGAAGTAGCCCCCACGACAGCCTGCCATAAAGGACGCAGCTATAGTGTTGACGGACGTAAAAATACCGCAGGGTAGCGGTTTGTCCGCCTTGTAGTTCGGGAGTCCAATCCCGACTGCACTAGTGAGTGCAGCGCGGCCAATATAGGCAAGCTTGTGGCTTGCGTCAAGCAAATTTAAAACCGACGCAACACCGAGGCGGACGGACGCGGCTTGTAAGTGGGTACTACGCTGTAGTACACTCAAACCATGATGACTGTGATTGAAACCGATATGTTTATTCGTTGCGCCGCCGATATTTGGCGCAATGACGAACGAGAAAGCTTTATTGCTTGGCTGGCTAACAATCCCTTGGCGGGCGATGTTATCCAAGGTACAAGCGGCTTGCGTAAAGTGCGATGGGGGCGTAATGGCATGGGGAAACGCGGCGGGGCGCGTGTTATCTACTACAGCCAAACCGCAGACGGTCATCTGTGGCTGCTGATTGTCTACACCAAAGCCAAGTTTGATAACTTGCCCACTGAATTTTTGAACCAACTCGCTCAAGAGGTGAAAAATGGATAAGGAACTTGAACAATTCCAAGCCAATTTAATGCAATCTGTGAAAGAAATGAATGCAGGGCGTGCAGCACGAACCACAGTAGTCCCGCTTTCAGCCGTTGCAGCAACCCGCAGTAAGGCGGGAATTAGCCAAGCCGCATTTGCCGCTTTGTTGGGCGTATCAGCCAGAACCGTGCAAGCATGGGAACAAGGCGCTCGTTCACCTTCCAAGGCCGCGCAAACCTTGCTCAGAATCGCAGAAGATAGCCCCGATGTATTGCGGCGGCTTGTGGCGTGAATCCTATCAACGGTATGCGCCCCATTCATGCTGGGGAAATTTTGCGTGAAGACTACCTTATCTCGCTGGGAATGAGTGCCCGCGCCTTGGCTATGGCCTTGCACGTTCCCGCTACGAGGATTCATGACATTGTGCGTGAGCGCCGTAGCATTAGCGCAGATACCGCCTTGCGCTTGGCTCAGTATTTCGGCGGGGACGCGCAAAGCTGGCTTAATCTGCAATCCGCCTATGATTTGAAGATTGCCGCCGCGACCAGCGCCAAGAAAATCAGCCAAGAAGTTATCCCCAAGGCGGCTTGAAATGAGCCAAAAAGCAGATAAGGAATTAGTGCAATTCCAAGCCGATTTACTGCAATCAGTCAGAGAAATGAGGGCCGATTGCAGCGCTCGCGCCACGACCGTGACGCTTCCTGACGCCCGAAACAAGGCAGGAATCAGCCAAGCGCCATCTAAAACGCCAATGACTGAAGCGGAATTATTAGCCCGCGATGCACAGCGGGATATTGGCGCGGAATTGCTTGAATCGGTAAAGCAGATGCTCGCAGGGGAAGGACGGGTTGTTTTCCCTTTGCCTGATTCGATGGAAGATAAGCCGATAGCGTAGCTCATGCTAGCGTTACCGTTGTTTCAATCTTAAGTACCGGATCAGGAAAGGCGCTATGCAATTGCTTAGCCGCATCCTTGAGCTTTACCCCTTGAATAAACAACTTACGCAGCATTTTTCCCGCGTCTTTGAGCCGATCAAGCGCCACTTTAGGCAAGGCTTGACGGGCCAGCCGTTCGGGCAGGCGATCGGCACCGCATACCACCTGATTTAAGCAGCTCTGAATCTTGGCATACAAGCCAGAATGCGGCACCGCATCCGCCGCCTTGCCATAAATAGCCGCGTATTCGTCTTTAAACACCGCCAGTGTGTCGGCAATCTGAAAGGCCATCTGTGCCGATAAGGTTTGCTGTTCTGCTTTGCCGGTTGTCCAGTAGGAATATAGCGCCTTGGTGCATTCATCCTGATAATCAAGCAAAGCTTGCCGTACTTCTGCATTAACCTTGTTGGTATTAATCGAGTTTAAAAATGCGGGTACTTGTTCAAGCGGTAACGTGAGCATTTGATAGGCTTTGCCATCCGCAGCAGTTGCCACCATATGAGCGCAACTCCAACGCGGATTACTCTCTAGCTTTCGGCGCTGTGGTTCTACAGCAATCCCAAAAGCATCACAAAGATGACGGACAGAAACAAACATCGCTTCACCGGCTGTAATCGCCTCAATGCCACCCAAGGCAAACGGCACAATATGGCCTTGCGTAATCGGTTTCAATGCAAACCCTCCTTAGGTAAAACAGAAACTAGCTCTTTAACGTCTTCTACTAATTGAATGGATGCTAATTGCTCGTCTAATACACAGTTTGTTTCTACATGTTTATCTAATGCGCCTAGATAGTAGTGATTCAAATAAGACCACGGCATTAACGGCCATTTATGGCTTAAATCATAACTTTCTGTTTCAAATGCCGTTGGAAATAGATTTTCTAGCCCACCCTCTGTAATTGATGCTCGTACTAAATGACTGTCTATATATTGCCAGCCCTTAATCCACCCACAATCGGCTAGGTTTTTAGCAACGGTAAGCGGCAAAATAAAAGGCATAAGCTCATTATCTAAACCTTGAATTAAAAAGAAGGCTTCCAAGGTGTTATAGGGAGGCAATATTTTACAATTAAGGTCTTGATCGTTTTCTGCATCTTGGGGGATTAATAATACTGGCTCAATAAAATGATCCGCCAATTCAAGAAAACGTAATTTACGGCCATTAGGGGCTAATGTTGGCAATTCAAGCATAGGCAATACATGCCATGCTTTAGGTAGATGTACTGTGCCATTATCAAAGGCAAGGCTTGGCAAGGTAGAAACATCCGCATTAGAACTTAGATTTAATCCTAAACTGCTCATTCTTTTGATCCTTGGCTTTGATTCATGTTGTTTTGGTTTGGCGCTGTCAACGTGGCGGCCATTAATATAGCTGCTGCTAATAGGGCCACAGAGGCGGGAACATTAGCGGCCAGTACAGAGGCTTGCTGTAAAGCCGCCGCCGCGAGTGGTTCAGCCGCCTGAAGCTGGGGAAAACGGGCCAGTAATTGATTGGGCGTCATGCCGCCACCCCACGCGCCGCGCTAATACGGTCACTAATCCACTGATTAACTTCTGATTCGATAAACGCCACTGATTTACCACCCAAAGAAATTTGAGCCGGAAATTCACCGGATTTAATCAGCGTATAGATGGTTGTTTTGCCCAGCGCAGTACGCCTTAAGACCTCAGGCAACTTAATCAAAGCAAGGGGCTGTGCTGGCTGGGCCGTAGGCTGGCTGGGCAAGGAAATAACTTTAGCCGCCATTATTGATCTGCCTTAGGTTGCACAGATTGGCTGTGCTTTGCCAGGTATGCGTCAATGTCAGATTTTAAATAGCGAACGCGGCCATTTACCTTTAAATAGGCACACCCTGTGCCGCGTGATCGTTCACGGGCAAGGGTGCTTTCTGCTTTGCCAAGTAGCTTGGCGGCTTCGGAAGGGAGGAGCCTTTCTATCGTATATTGCATTCTCGTCGTTACCTTGAATGGTTGCGGAAGGCAGCGGGCGCTGCTTGACGAGTGCAATATTGCATCAATAAAAAAAGTACAGTAAGCAAATCAGTAAGGGAAGAAAAGGCTAAACTTTACCCTGAAACAAACAGGGGAAAACCGTCTTGGTTTTCCCCTGTTTTTTCTTATTGACAGTCGAAAGGCTTAGCTTAATGGTATTAATTTCCCTGATTGAGCTTCTAAAGACCTTGCCGTTTCATAAGTAAATACTTTATTGATCCATGCTTTTTGGCGCTTTATACGGTCATTAAAGCTATTTACTCCTCCTGCATTTTCATTGGGAAAGAGTGCGTCAAACATTGCTGCATCTGCAATTTTAACTCCCTCTAACTCGGCCCAGTAAGACAGGTCAAAGTATGCAAGTAGTCTATACACGTGCCATTTATTAAAGTCTTCATTTGTGAAATTATATGAAGGTGTTTTGCTTTGCATTTCTTTACGCCACTTGGCTAGCCAATTTTTAAATTCAAAAATTATTTGCTCGTCACTTGCCGAAGGATCAACTTCAACGAGACCAAAGCCTGTTTCATCGTATGGTTTTGATAAAAAATTACTAGCATTTCTTAAATCTTCTTCTCTATTTTTATCGAAAGCAGTAAGGGGGATGTTAAATCCAATACTTTCATCTAAGTACGTTTTTTCTTTTAATTTTTTAAAATAGTAATCAATTTTTTCTTTGTGCTTTGAGCTGAAATATGCACCAAATATTGAGTATCTCGATGCAAATTCAACAGCAGGATGCCCCGTTAAGGTTGGACGATGTAACACCATGCTAATTTCTGTTGAATTTAATGAAGACAATAAATCACGCTCTGAGGTGATATGTTTTTTTTGAATTTCACCAAATCTTTGCTGGTAATGCTCACTCAAGTCATCATGTGGAATATTCGGGCCAAAGGCCGTTACAACTCCATTTGTGTCATTCTCAATATTTTCAAATCCTCTTGATATTTCACATACGGCTTTATGATAATTAGCATGACGAAAGCCCACCTCCCAGCGAGGGCCATGCGCCTTTTCATAAAGCCAGTAATGCGCCCCATCTTCATTTTTTCCCTTACCGTGACGGTCTTTATCTTGAAGTCGATGATAAATAGCACAAGCCCATTCAGCCGCTTCAAAATATTCTGAGGCTTTGTAACTTTCTAAAGAAAACCATTGCGGTAAATCACGTGCACTGTGGATTTTTTTTATACGCATTACTTGCCCTTCAACAAGTAACCCTCAATAAGAAGAAGCAAGGGCAGCGGGTGAAGGTTTCCCGTTTTCGTCTGGCCGGACTATCCCTAGCTATACCGCATACTACTAAAAATAAATTACATGGTCAGTTGCAAATGCAGCTCGCAGGAAAGCAGCACTAAAAAGTCTATTAATTTTTTAGCACTGGCCGTGCTGGTCTTGATCTAACTTCTTCAATTAAAGCCATCAAATGCAAATCTAGGCGTTCTAAATGTTCCGTTTCTGTTTTTTGTCAATGGAACACACAAACCTAGCATTTATGCGGTGTGTGGTGTTTTTGTCTTAAGCGTGTTCCACACTGTTCCATTTTTGATTTAAATAAAAAGAACTTCCCTTAAATTTTACATTTGCTCGCTATTTTAATAGCCAGTCTTGCCCCTATCGTTACGGCGTAACATAGTGAAAACACTACTTTAGACGAACGGATAAAAATACCGTTTATCTTAACTGGTATTATCTAGCCTCATTTTTTTAATGCAAAAAAATCGGATTTTAGAAGAAAAAATATCATAATTTTTCACGAAATTTTTTCATGTAAAAATTTAAAACCTATATTTTAAGCCATTTTTAAAATTACACATAACGTAATTGTTCCAAATGTTCTTTTTTTATTTTCAACAAAACATAAAAAAGAACGCTAAAAACCCTTTGTAATCAATGTTGTTCCAAATGTTCCAAATGTTCCAAGCAAAATACACAGGTAGCCCCCTCCCGCTAGGGTGACATCTGCCCCGTTTTTACCAAGTGGTATTATCGCCCCTTATGCAACTACCCGTAACTTAGGCTGCTCTTGCAGCGTTTGAATCATAAAATCAGCCGGTGGTATGTAGGCCCCTGTTTCTAAAACATGCAAGTAATCCGCCCACCATTGCAGCATTCTTTGGCGCTCTGCTAGATATTGAGCATTGCGATTATAAATACCCCTGACTTCATTTTTACTTTCATGCCCGATATGAAGCTCAATTGCATCAGCGCTGAATTGAAGTGATTCATTTAGGCTTGATACCATCATGGTTCTAAAACCATGCAGGCAGATATCTAGCTGGGTGCTATATCCTAATTTATTCAGCATTAGATTAATGGTTCCTTCACCTAATGGCGTGTTACGTTTTTGGCCTTTAAATACAAATAGCTCTTTGCCATTAATTGACTGAATAAACTTTAATAATGTGACTGCTTGTGTGGAAAGATAAATAACCCTTTCACGGGCCATTTTTTCGCCCCGCTCTGAATACTTTACATTTTCGACGGCCTCTCGCTTTTCTGGAATTGTCCAAATACCCGCCGCTAGATCAAATTCAGACCAGCGAGAGAATCTAAATTCAGAAGACCGCGCCCCAGTGAGCAATGCAAACTCAGCCGCACAGCGCACGACTTGCAAACCCGTATAGCCGCGAATGCGCTGTAATAGCTCAGGGAGTTGGTTTAAGGGTAGCGCGGGGTGGTGGGATGCTTTAGGCGAAGAGATAGCTCCTTGCAGGTCTAAGGCTGGGTTTTTATCTATCCGACCGGTCTGGATAGCATGGCGCATGATGCTAGCCGTGTACTGTCGCACGCGGTTAGCTACGTTTAGCGTGCCTTCTGCTTCTAGCTTTCTAAGCGGCCCCATCAGGTCGCGGGTGGTTAATGACTCAATAGGGCGTTTGCCAAGCATGGGGAATAGGTTAGCGATGAGCCTTTGCATAACAACAAGCGCCGGTTTAGGCTTCCACGTTCCACTGGCCAGCTCTTTAGCGTGCCACTCTAAGGCGACGGCTTCAAAGGTGTTGGCGTGGGCATAAGCCTTGGCGTGTTTGTCGTCTTGCCTTGCTTGGTTTGGATCTAGGCCAGCGGCAAGCTGTCGTTTTGCTTCGAGTGCTTTTTCTCTTGCTTCGGATAGTTCAGGCTTAGCAGGATTGCATACGCCCAGCGCCAATACCTTCTGCTTACCGCCAAAGCGATAGGGTAGCCGCCAATACATGGCTTCACCCATTACCCATAGCTGCAAACCAGCGCCACAGGCTATCTTTCTGGGCGGCTTTACCGTTTCGGCTGCAATGTGCTGTTGCTCGGCCTTTATTTGGCTTTTTAGTTGCAAAATGGTCAAGCCATCTGCTTTTGATTTACCGCCCATGACTGCCCTTTAGCTTTATCCCAGTGAACGCGCATTGTTGGTATATTTGTTGGTATATTTCAAGCGTTATTTTTATGAGTTTAGTAAATACAAGGACTTAGCTATCTGGTTCGATTCCTGTCGGGGATACCAATAATCAGTTTTGCATACAGTTATCCCAATTACCCCAGACAAGCTTAGGCTTCTGGGGTTTTTTGCTTTTGGGAATAGTATCTAGCGTCAGGTTTGCCCTGTTGAGTTGAATTTTATGCAGAAGTCTGGCCCATCACACCTGAAACTTAGCCGTATTTCCTAACATCTGGCGTGCAACATCTGCGAGCATTTCTGCGGAGGTATTAATCTCTTCCATCGCGGAGCTGCTTTCTTCGGACATTTGAGCAATTCGCTCTATCCGCTGTGCAACATCGGCCCCCGCATGGCGTTGCTCGCCTAAGGATGTGGCGATATGCGAAACGGCATTCAGAATCTGATTCACGCCTGTATTGACTTCAGCCATGGATGCCATGGCGGTGCTGGATGTACGTACTACGTTGTCTACCGTGTCATTACTGCTATGCATGCTACCTACGGCTAAACTGGCATCCGCCCGAATTGCATTCACCATATTGCTAATCTCACGCGCTGAATTTGCCGTGCGTTCAGCCAGTTTGCGCACTTCATCGGCTACAACTGCAAAACCGCGGCCTTGCTCGCCCGCTCTGGCGGCTTCAATGGCCGCATTCAAGGCTAATAAATTAGTTTGGTCGGCCACATCTTTAATCACATTGGTGATGGTATCGATTTGCTGGATACGCACAGAAAGCGCATCAATCTGGTTGGCGCTGCTGGCAACCGCGCTGCACACGGCATTGACCATTTCCATAGAGTCGGCAACGATTTGTGTGCTGTTGCGAACGTTTTCGTTGGCCGATTTTGCGTTGTCTTGCACAGCAACAGCATTGTGCGAAACTTGATCAATGCTAACGCTCAGTTCTTCTACAGATGAAGCTGCGCCGGATGTGGCTTCTACCTGTTGGATGACGCTGGCAGCGACTTCGCTTGATGATTGGGCTAATTGTGCAGCCGCTGAGGCCACTTGATCGGCATTGCCGATAATCTGTTTCACCGTGCTTACCAGATTTTTCTGCATGATTTGCATATTGCTAAGCATGTTTTCAATTTCATCAGTGCCATGTACTTGAATGAGGGCAATCAAATTACCCTTAGACATTTGCTCTAAAGCGGTATTGGCGCGGCCTAGGCCAGAAGACAATGCCTTACTGAATCCTAACCCTAGGATTAAAAATACGATGGAAACACCCAAGGTAATGCCCATTAAGAATTTGCTAATTTCTGCCACGATTGCATCGCTATCGTCATATTCTTTTTTTCCTAGTGCTTGGTTGATATTTACAATGTTGGTGAGCAGATCATCGCAAATCTGAAATGCCTTCATTGCTTCTTGGCTAAAAACTTCCATTGCCAGTTTATTATCATTTGCATAGCTAGCGGCTTGCACTCGCTTGGATATGGCCAGATAAATGGGCCAACTCTCATCAAACTTTTTAAGGGCATCAATTTCAGGGGGGGTAAGAGAGGTTTTACGGTATTTATCGAGCAGCTCTTTCATTTTTAGATCATTGTCTTCCATGCTTTTAGTAATAACATCCATTTTTTTTTGTTCTGATTCAATCACGTAAGCATACAGGCTGCGATTATGGTAAATCGCTTGCATATTTACGTTGGCAATATCTTGAATCGGCACTAGGTTATTGTCGTACATACTATTTAGCATTTGATTGACATGATCTGTTGCCGCTACACCGCGCCAGCTGATGATGGTCATACTGACAATCGCTAGGGCTAAGATGATGCCCAGTTTTACTGAGTATTTTAAATTGGATAGCATGATGCCTTCCTCATTACGGTGTTAGGAATATAAGAGCAAAAATAAATAGGCCTACCCATGTGTTCTATATTTGTTTTCTATGGATTTCAACTTTTTTTATTATTGTTATTTGTTTTCTGGTGTGAATGGTTTATCTGTAAATTATTTTTAATAAAATCGGCTTTTTTTCTTTCTTATTTCTTTGTTTTCTGTTTTGGTGGTGACAATTAACTTACATGGAACGGGTCTTTTTCTAGTATCTTGAATAAATTATCTCAAGGGCGGCGCTATAAAATATTTTTATTTCAGAATTTATATTCTGATAATGCTTCTTGCTTAAGTTGATTAAAAATACATTTAGGGTGGCTAGGTGTTTGAATGCGAATCAAACGGTTTCATCCGCTCTATCAATTTAAAAACTGAGAGTCGTCCTTAAGAAGCTCATTTGGTTTTATAAAAAATTGGAAAATAAAAGTTAATCATTATAAAAGTAAGCTGATTATGTATCTGGTCCAAACTTATTATAAATATCGTAGAGCGGGTGAAACCCGCCGAGCTTTGCTGAAACACGAAAAACGGCGGGTTGCACCCCAATCCTATCAACTTAAGGCAAAAAACAGGACCAAGTCTGGTTTTGCGTAGGGTGTGCAAGTCGTTTTTCTTGCGCACCGTTTTTGGTGCGCAACGACTACGTCGTTGTACACCCTACGAAATGCCGATTTATTCTTAAGAAAAAAGCTTAAGTTGATAGGATTGGGGTGAAGCCCGCCGAGCTTTGCTGAAACACGAAAAATGGCGGGTTGCACCCGCCCTACGATGATTCAATATTTGTTATTGCGTGGTAACAACATGGCATTTAGCTAGGTTGATAGGGTTGGGGTGAAAACCGCTTATTCCTCAGGTTTTACCCGCCCTACAAATTTAAAAATTGAGCACCGCTCTCAAGGAATTGATTTACACAGAGATTATTGATCAAGAGGCATAATCAGTAAAATTAATGAATGGGTTTTTTATCTGCTGATTAATCAATTTACTATGCTGGGCTTGTAGCTGTATTTAATCACTGTAAATTTTTAGCAGGCTTGCCTACCGATCCGTTTCTATTGCGGCATTAATTACCAGCCTATCTGTTTTATTGGCCATATCGTTAATCACAGTCATTCTTGATGCTATTTATTTTATTGCATGCATCCTAATACCAAGGGCTTTGCCACTTTTAGTCGCACTACTGGCTGATTTGATGGCAATGCTTTTTAGTGCATTTTTTATTTTGGGTAAATCAAATTAAGTTTTAATTTTATTCTCGGGAAAAGTAATACATCTATTCTTAGCTTTTGTTTTTGTGGGATGTATTGAAGTTTTGCCTGCAAAAAAAAACAGCCCCATCACGGGGCTGTTGATCAGGGGGTTGATTCTATCAAAGCTTAAAGCGGCCAAATTGCTCGGTGAGGTAGGCTGCTAATTCATTTAAATCATGTACGGTGCGGGTGGCTTGTTGTAGGTTGGAGTCTGACTGCTGCATTTGATTAGTAATGTTTTCAGCGCTTTGGGCCATGGCCGTGGTGGCATTTTGTTGCTCAAGAGTGGCATGAGCAATTTCACCGATTTTCGCCATAACTTCGTCCATATTTTCACGGATATGGCCAATTTTGGTGGCGGCTTCTTCGGATAAGTTCACGCCACTTTGTACTGCCGTGATGGTGGTTTGCATATTATTAACAGCAATCCCTGTTTCTCCACGAATCCCATCAATCATGCCGGTAATTTCAATGGTGGCAGAAGAAGTACGCTCGGCGAGTTTACGTACTTCATCGGCAACAACCGCAAAGCCACGGCCTTGCTCGCCTGCGCGGGCAGCTTCAATTGCGGCATTGAGCGCTAGCAAGTTTGTTTGGTCGGCAATTTCTTTAATCACACGGATAATGCCGCTGATGTCTTGTGCTCTTTGGTTGAGTCGATCGAGTAGGCTGGATAAATCACCGACTTCTTTTGCCGATTTGCCCACTTCATTAGCGACTTCTTTAACCGTTGATGCAGATTGGCCAGACAAGGCGCCTGTGCTGGTGACGAGTTGATTAGCATCTCGGGAATTATCAGCAATATGAGAAATGCTGACGGTGATTTCTTCAATGGTGGCTGCATTAGATGCAGATAGGTCAGAAAGTCGTTGTGAATCATTGGCAAGATCATTGAGTACAGAGTTGATTGATCCTATGCCTGTGGTGAGATTGCCCACTTCTTTGCGGATATCAATAAACATGGCGCGCAATTGATCGGTAAAACGATTAAATGCTTGGGCTGTGGCGGCAATTTCATCACTGCCATCAATTTCAATTTTTCGAGTTAAATCACCACCGCCTTGGGCAATTTCTTGCATGGCAATACGCACTTTATCTAGGCTGCGTAGCATTTTAGTGATTAAGAGCCCTGAAATAGGGATCACAATCAGTAAGAGAATCACGAGGGCGGCAACGGCTTGCCAAATTAATTGATTAAGTGGCTCTAAAATAATTTTTTTATCAATGACTAAAATCAGATCAATATCGGTGCCTTCAACAGGCTGAATGAATACATATTTATCTTCGCCAGCAATATTGATTTCGGTCAGTTCACGGCTATTGGCTATATTCGCCATATTGCTGGCACTGAGATCGCTGGAGATATCGGTGGTTGGCTTATTGAGTTTGTCTTTTTCACTATGCGCTAAGATTTGCCCTGATTTATCGGCAAGGATGGCATAGCCATTACCGGTGAGTTTGATGTTTAAAACATCCTTAACCACGCCTGCAAGCGATATATCAACGGCCGCCACGCCTTTAAATCCGGCCTCGCCTTTTACGGGTGAGGCAAAAGAGAGAATCAATTGTTTACTTTCTGCATCGATATAGGGAGGAGTAAGAATGGTTTTCCCTGCCGCCATTGCTTGCTTATACCAGGGCCTAGAGGTGGGGTCGAAATCAGCGGGCATATTAACGACATGGCCACTGATAAATTTTTTATCGGGGGTGCCGATATAGGCTAAATCGAATTTAGCGCTTTTTTCAGTTTGATATAAAGCAGGAACAGGATCGTCTGCTTTGGCTAATGCTTCCGCTAAACCAGAAACAATGTTTTGTTTCTCCGCTACCCAGTTTCGTAGCACCACATTGTAGCCGGTGCTAATCCCTATAATTTCATTATGCAAACTGACATTGATCATTTCATGACGCATTTTTAAATAGCTACCATATGTAAGTATGGTGCCAGAAAGAAGCGTTAATAATGAAATAAATACAATCAATTTTACTTTAAGAGATTGATTCATGATTGGGCTCTTTTATGCGTATAACATGTTTTAATCCAAAAAGCGGCTGGGTGTAACACTCAAATTGCGAATCGATCTTGATTCGAATTAGAAAAGCAAGCGCTTTGATGTGTATTTGCATGTTAATTATTACATATAAAAAAGCGAAAGCTAGGTTTAATTAGCCTTTACTGATGTAAGGTATTACCCGCGGATCACCCGAATGACTTCATTCACATCTTGCAATTTAATTAAGATTCTTTGTAATTGTTCGGCGTCTCTAATTTCTAAAGTAAAGCGCATCATGACGCGTTGATCTTTGCTTTGCGTATTGACCGCAGTGACGTTAATTCGCTCGCGCGACATAATGTCGCTTAAATCGCGTAATAGCGTGCTGCGATTATGGGCCTCTACTAATAAATCAGTCGCAAATACATGGCCGCGCTGGATTCCCCAATCGGCATTAATTAAACGCTCAGGCGCGGCGCTAGCTAGGCGTTTAAGCGTGCTGCAATCACTACGGTGAATTGAGATGCCTCGGCCTTTAGTTACAAAGCCCATCACATGATCAGGCGGAACGGGTTTGCAGCATTTGGCCAGCAGGGTCATTAGTTTATCTACGCCCTCAATCAAAATCCCTTCGCCATTGCCATTGGCTCTTGCCGCTTTAATAAAGTCGTTGGGCTGCTCGGTTATGGGCTCGATAGGCGCTAGGCTTTCTCTGAATGCTTGGTTAAGCTCTCTTTGAGAAATCTCTCCTTGGCCCAGCGCTGCGTAAAGCTCCTCGATATTTTTGCAGCCTAACTTAACAGCGATGCTGTCTTGATTGGCGTCTCGGGCAGCACAGCGAGCGGCTTCTTTATCATAAATAGAGCGGCCTGCTTCCAGGGCGATATCTTGATGCTGCTGGCGTATCCAATGGCGAATTTTGCTGGCGGCGCGGTGGCTTTTTACATAGCCATGATGCAGCCAGTCGAGGCTAGGTCCGCCGTCTTTGGTTGAGAGAATTTCTACCCGCTGGCCGTTTTCTAGCGGGGTATAGAGCGGCACAATCTGGCCGTTTACCTTGGCACCTCGGCAACGATGGCCTAAATCGGTGTGCACATGGTAGGCAAAATCAACGGCAGTGCTGCCCTTGGGCAGGGTAATGACGCGGCCCGCTGGGGTGAGTATATAAATAGTGTCGTCGAATAGCTCTGCTTTAAAGGTCTCAGCGAATTGTGTTTCGCTGGCCATATCTTCGCGCCAATCTAAGAGCTGGCGCAGCCAAGCAATTTTTTCTTCGTAGCGCGCATCGCCTTGGCCGCCTTCTTTATAGCGCCAGTGCGCCGCTACGCCATATTCGGCGTGCTCGTGCATTTCTACGGTGCGGATTTGTACTTCAACTGCTTTATCATTTTCACCAATCACTGCCGTGTGCAGACTGCGATAAAAATTGCCTTTGGGGTGGGCAATATAATCGTCAAATTCACCAGGAATAGGCTGCCAAAGATTGTGCACAATACCGAGCGCGGTATAGCAATCTTTTAAATCGGGAACCAAAATACGCACGGCGCGGATATCGTAAAGCTCAGAGAAATCGAGCTTTTTTTTCTGCATTTTTTTCCAAATGCTGAAAATATGCTTGGGCCGCCCCATTAAATCGGCTTTGACTCCGGCATTATTAAGCTCAATTCTGAGGGTATTGAGCACCTCATCAATAAATTTTTCCCGATCAACTCGGCGCTCGTCTAATAGCTTGGCAATTTTTTTATAGGTATCGGGGTGCAAATATCTAAAACCTAAGTCTTCTAATTCCCATTTAATTTGCCATACCCCCAAGCGATTAGCTAAAGGGGCAAATAAATCGAGGGTTTCTTGCGCAATGCGGCGGCGGGTTTCTTCGGGTGCTCGGGCTAGCTCGTGCATGGTTTGGGTGCGCCAAGCCAGCTTGATCAGCACGGCGCGGATGTCTTCTACCATGGCGATCAGCATTTTGCGCACGGCTTCAATCTGCTGTGCAGCGTCTGCGGCCTTCCCGCCAGTAGGGTGAGCTAGGCTGCGTAATTTACTGACCTTGCTGGCACCATCCACTAGCCGAGTGACATCAGGGCCAAAGTGGGTGCTAATCAACGCGATGGGCTGATTGAGCTGAGTAGGCAGCGCAAATAAGAGGGTGGCGATCACCGAATTGGCATCAAGGCGTAAATCGGCCACGATGGATGCGCTAGCCACGGCATGCTGAAAGAGCGAGCAGCCGGTATCAGTATGGATAAGTTGGCCGTATTGCTCGAATATCCAATCTAGCGCTTGGCGGATACGCACGATATCGGTGGGCGGATAGCGCTCAGTGAGGGCGCTAAGCCAGCGATCAGGATCTGCTGCTTCTGCAATCGATTGGGCAAGCGGGCGGGTAACGGCAACCATGGCAAATCACAATAAAAATTTAGAGGCTAATTTTGCCTACTTTGCGTGGACTGTCATAGTGTGAACTGTGTTTATTGTAAATAATTTCTGATTATTCTTAAAATAAACATGGTTTTTGCTTTCAGTTATCGATAATTAGATTTAAACCGAGGAGGGGTGCTACATAAAAGTGTGAATGTTGCTCCCCTACTATTTGCAGGGTTTATAGTTTAAAAAAATGTATTTTTTCTTGTACTAATTCTGTTTGTTGTTTGATTTCATCTGATGAGCTGGTGAGTTGAGTGGCAAGCTCTGAATTCATGCTGGATATCGCGCTAAATTGTTGTACGGTTATGCTGATTTGCTCAATCGCGTTGGATTGATCTGCGGCTGAGGCTGATATTTGCGAGATGAGTTCGGCGGTGCGCTGAATTGCGTTTTCAATTTGATCAAGCGCTTGAATAGCCGCATCTGATTTTTCGATACTCGCTTGTGCCAAGCCCTCAATGTCAGAGGCCGCAATTTGGCTGCGTAGCGCTAGTTTTCGCACTTCTACCGCCACCACGGCAAACCCTTTGCCATGCTCTCCGGCCCGTGCGGCTTCTATGGCGGCGTTTAAGGCGAGCAGATTAGTCTGGTAGGCGATGTCGTCGACGATGCTGACTTTCTTCGCAATATTTTGCATGGCACTCACTGTTTCTCTGACGATTAAAGCACCGTGCTTAGACGCTTCAACGGCATTTTCTGATTGGCAGACCGATTGAAAGCTATTTTGGAGGGTAAGTCGAGTGGTATGGGTGAGCTGGCTTAAAGTGGCGGTGCTTTGTTCTATGCCTGTGGCTAATTCATAGCTGGAATGATTGAGTGTTCTTGCCGTCAGGCTGATTTGAGCGGATTGTATTGCAAGCGCAGAAACGCAGTTTTGCGTATCTTCAATGATCTGTTTTAAGTGCATGCCCATGGCTTTTATCCCCGCGAGCAAGCCTGTTGTATCTTTAGGATTGAGAGCGGTGACTACTTGTAAATTGCCCGCTGCAATATGCGTCATTACATCGGCCATTGCAGGTTCTGCTTCTAAAATGCGCAGTACTTTGCGATAAGTAGACGCCACGATAAGACCGATGATGATGAGCGTGATGACGAGCAAACCTAAGGCAAGCAGGCTGCTTTTTTGTGCGGTGCGGGTAGCCATTTTTTCTTCCTCTTGCTGATAGGCAAGGGCAAGTGGAATAACGGCATCGATTCCTTTGCGATGCACCTCATATAGCGCTTGTAATTTGATGCCCGCTTCTTTTATTGCAAAATAGTCATCTACGTTGATGGCAGGCAGAAGCTGTTCCCTAAGGAAGTCAAAATATTGTTGTGCAGGAGGGTAGGCGACGTTTTTCATAGCTTGGATGATGGGCTGTGGAAACAAGCTGTTATGCCAGTAAAGTTGGCGTTCTTTAAAGTTTTTTTCTGCTTTATTTAAGTCTTGAATAAGCTGGGCACTTTGTTTTGCATCGGTGCTATTGATTAATTGCTGTACCAGTAAGTGGGCTTCTAGCAAATTGGCGGGGGGCGGCAGGATATCGGCTATTAAATCTTTGCTGGCGATGATGCGTTGATAGCGTGGGCCATTGATGAGCACTTCGGATGAGATATGCCAAACAATGGCTGTTTGGGAAAGGAGTAATAAAATAATCAGTAAAAGCAGGCTAAGAAACTGTCGACGTACCGTAGTCGCTTTACTCATTACCTTACCCCAAGCCGATTGAATAAAATAAGAAATTAAGCATCAGGAAGAGCAGCCAATAAAGGCTTGTTCTTTAAAGAGGATACTTACATCGCTATATCTTCTTTAATCTGATGACTTAATTTCTTCTTTTTCAGCTTAGTCTAGGCTGTGTATTTCTCAAATAAATGCAAGCCTATTGGCTAGATTTAATAGCGCTCACCTGCACTTAATTCATCTTGCAAGCGATGCAACAATGCCAGCCTTTGCGGGCTAATCGTGCCTTCTTCAACCCCAGCACGCATGCCACAATCTGGCTCTTGGCGGTGGCGGCAGTTATGAAAGCGGCAGGTGCCAATGCGCTCTCTTAATTCTGGGAAATAAGCCGGTAAATCTTGCGCCGTGATATGCGCTAAGCCAAAAGACTGCAAGCCTGGCGAATCAATCAGCGCCGATTCTGCATCCAAATGATAAAACGTGGCATTGGTGGTGGTGTGCTTACCCGCGTCCAGCGCGATAGAAATCTCGTTTACTCGCGCATTAGCATCCGGCAGTAGTGCATTGGTAATGGTGGATTTACCCATGCCCGATTGCCCAACCAATACCGAAATATGCCCAACTAATGAAGCACGTAGCGGGGCGATATTATCCAGCGCCGAAATTTCAACCACGTTGTAGCCTAGATTTACAAAGTATTGCAGCCGCTCTTTTGCAGCCGCAGCCGTTGGTAAATCGCATTTATTTAGGCAGATTAGTGTTTGAATCCCGCCTGCTTCGGCCGCAATGGCGCAGCGGCTGATTAGCTCGGTCGAAAAGCTAGGCTCTGAGGCCAGCACAATAATCAGCTGGGTAACATTGGCTGCTATCAGCTTGCTTTTCCAAGCGTCTGAGCGATAAAGCAGGGTTTTGCGCTCTAATACGCGCTCAATTACCGCTTGCTCTTCGTTCAAAATTTGGATGTCGACTAAATCACCGCAGGCGTAATCCGTTTTTTTGCCACGGGTACTGGCCCGAAGGCGCTGGCCATTAGTGCGTTCAACGATATAAGACCTGCCGTGGCTAGCGACGATACGGGCTGTTTCTGTCATGAAGTTGCTTTTAAAGTGAGTGCGTCCGATCGAGCGGCGCAGATAAAATCGTTACGGCTAATGCCGTTGGCTGAATGAGTATTCCAGCGCACGCGGCAGCGGCTGTAGCTAACGTCTAAATCGGGATGGTGATCTTGCTGATTGGCCATCCAGGCCACTGCATTCACAAAACCCATGGTTTCGTAAAAGTTTTTAAAGCGAAATGTTTTTTCCAGATAAGTATCGGTCACGATCCAGTCTTGTAGGTCAGTAGACAGCATTTCTGCTTCTACTTCGCTGAGCTTAGCTGCGCCATCCTGACAATTCTCTGTGCTGAGTGACATGTTTATTCTCTCTCTAGGGGATCAATGATTAGCAATTAGTCTAATTTAGTTTTTTCAAAGCCGCGATGCGTAATGCTGCAGGGGGGTGACTATCGTAAAACAGGCTATGCCAAGGGTCGGGCGTGAGCGTGGCTGCATTGTCTCGGTAAAGCTTCACTAAGGCATTAATCAAATCGCGAGGGGATTCTTGCTCTGCCGCATAAGCATCAGCTTCATATTCATGTTTGCGCGATGACATTGAGCTGAGCGGGGCAAAAATAAAGGTAAACACCGGCATGACTAAAAAGAATAGCAAGAGGGCTGTAGCGGTGGATTGGCTATTCACGCCAAGGCCCTGGTAAAACCACAATTCTTGTTTCAATTGCCCTAAAACCCACAACATACCCAGCATGAGGCCAAAGGTCCAAGCCATGCGCTTGGCAATATGGCGATGCTTAAAGTGGCCTAATTCATGCGCCAATACGGCGGCCACTTCGCTGGCATTTAAATGCTTGAGTAGAGTATCAAAAAATACAATTCGCTTGGCTTTACCAAGGCCGGTGAAATAAGCATTGCCATGGCTGGAGCGCTTAGAGCCATCCATCACAAAAATGCCATTGGTTTTAAAACCGCAACGGCTTAATAGCGATTCGATACGCTGTTTTAAATCTGGATCAGATAAAGGCTCAAATTTATTAAAAATAGGCGCAATAAACGTCGGAAAGGCCCACATTAATAGCAGTGAAAATCCCACCCACACGGCCCAAACCCATAGCCACCAATATGTGCCCATTTGCTCCATTAGCCACAACACGCCAGCTAAAAGCGGTAGGCCAATCACCATGGCCACTGCGGTGGTTTTAAGCGTATCGGCAATAAATAATTTGGCACTCATATTATTAAAGCCAAAACTGGCTTCAATTTTAAAAGTGGAAATTAAAGTAAACGGCAGGGTGATTAAGCTGTGGATAAGGGTGATGCCCATAATTAAGGCCACACCCGCCCAAAGTGGCGAGCTAATCCAGCTTGATACCAGTTGATTAAACCACTCAATGCCACCACCCAAGGTAAATGCGCCTAAAAGCATGGCTTCAAACAGGGTAAGGATCATACCAAAACGTGTTTTTGCCACAGTGTAATCGGCGGCGCGTTGATGCGAGGCTGGGGTGATCTCTGCGCTAAACTCAGCAGGAACGCTGCCTCTATGGCGTTTTACATGGTTGATATGGCGCATCGCCAGCCAGAGTTGCAATATTACGCTGGCCGTTAAAGCAAACAGAAAGAGGAGGGAGAACTGATTTGCGTTCATTTGCGGGTAAAATAGCATTTTTGTGTGATTGAATAAGGCCAAGTATGCCACAAGACAAGAACCACCTCATCTGGGTTGATATGGAGATGACTGGGCTTGATCCCGAGATAGAGCGCGTGATCGAAATTGCCGTCATTATTACCGATAGTAATCTGAATATGATTGCCGAAGGCCCCGTATTTGTGGTGCATCAGGACGATAGCGTTTTAGACGCGATGGATGATTGGAATAAAAACACCCACGGTAAATCGGGCTTAATCGATAAAGTAAAAGCATCGACTTTTACTGAGGCCGAAGTCGAAGCGCAACTCATCGCCTTTTTGGAACAATACGTGCCTAAAGGTGCGTCGCCACTCTGTGGTAACTCGGTGCATCAGGATCGTCGCTTCCTAGTGAAATACCTGCCTACTTTGGAAGAGTTTTTCCACTACCGCAATCTGGACGTGTCCACACTCAAAGAGCTGTGCAAACGTTGGCAGCCAGAAATCGCCAAGCAATTTAAAAAGCGCGGCGCACATACCGCTTTAGCCGATATCCAAGAATCGATTGATGAGCTGAAGTTCTACCGCGAAAACTTTATTCGTGAGCCAGCGGTAATTGTTCCAGCTGCGGTTTAAAAGAGTCGGGTGGGCTGTGCTTTATAGGAATCATTTGGCTTTTTTCATGTGCCAATAAGCAGGGTTCTCATCATCGTGTCATTTGTAGGGCGCTAATAAAGCCAAGCGTTTTTTGCTTGGCTGCATTACGCCGCATGGGAATTACATATACACGGCGCAATGCGTCTGAATAAAGCCTCAGACTTATTGCACCCTAAGGCTTTTGCATGGCATTGACATAAATTGATGCATATAGGGTGGGCATTTGTTGTGCCTACGCGTATGGCACATCCATCCTTCGTCGCGTGGGCACAAAATCCTGCCCGCCCTACACATTTGTTTTTATTTGAAATCTAAAGGTGTCACCCCCATGTTGGTATTAGCAACTCAGCTCGGCCGTGTGCTGCTGGCGCGTGGTCAGAGCGTAACAACCGCAGAATCTTGCACAGGTGGCCTGATCGCTGGAGCGATTACCGATGTGGCAGGCAGCTCAGCGTGGTTTGAGCGTGGCTTTATTACTTATTCCAACGAAGCCAAAATGGACATGCTTGCCGTCCCGCCTGAGTTTATCGCCAAGCTGGGCGCGGTGAGCGAGCCTGTGGCCGCTGCCATGGTGCAAGGCGCTTGTCATCTAGCCAGTGCTGAGTGGGGCGTTGCCGTCAGCGGCGTGGCAGGCCCAGCAGGGGGCAGCGTTGAAAAGCCGGTGGGTACAGTCTGCTTTGCTTTTGCAGGGCCAGCGGGAATCATCACCGAACAAGAATTATTTGATGGCGACAGGGCGGAAGTGCGTATGCAAACAGTACGCCATGCCTTGATTCGCTTGATTGAGTTGATTGAAGAACAAGATTAATTGGAATAACTCTCTTTAAAAAAATCTGTAGACATAGAGAACACAGAGGGTAAAGCACACAGAGCGTTAGGAAAACATTCGCCAGTTTAATGGCCTGAAGGTTTTCTCCATGTGCTCGGTGTTCTGATTTTGTCTCTGTGTCTACAGATCTTTTTAGAACTGCGCTAATAAGGAAAATAAATGACCACGGTAGTTGTCGTTAAAAAAGGCGATCAGATCGCCATTGCGGCGGATAGCCAATCTACTTTTGGTGATACCCGGCTAGGTGCTGGGGACGATGCATGTTGGAATAAAATTTTTGCTGCGCACGATGGATATTTTTCGATTGCAGGCAGCGCTGCGCACGATTTAGTTTTGCAAGCCGCGCTTAAAAAAGTAAAAAATCTGGATTTTAGCGACAGGCCCGCTATTTTTGAAAGTTTCAGAAAGCTACATCCCAAGCTTAAAGACGACTTTTTTCTAAAAGTAGACGAAGAAGACGACGATCCCTACGAATCTAGCCAAATGACTGTGCTGCTGGCCAATCCGCATGGCATTTTTGCTGTCTATAGCCTGCGTGAAGTCTATGAGTACCAGCGTTTCTGGGGCATAGGCAGTGGCCGTGATTACGCCATTGGCGCCATGAATGCCGTTTATGATAACCCTGATTTAAGCGCGGCTGACATTGCCCGTATTGGGATCGAAGCAGGCTGTGCTTTTGACGTAAGCTCATCCATGCCCATGACGAGTTACACCGTAACAAAAGTTAAATCAGTAGAGAGCAAAAAATGAAAGATTCACTAGAGCGTTTTCTGTTTGATGGCCTGCCAGTACGCGGCGAAATTGTTCAGCTTGATGCCACCTATAAAGAAGTGCTCACTCGTCATCCTTACCCGCCAGTTTTGCAAAAGCGCATTGGCGAGCTGCTTTCCGCTGCCGCCTTACTCACTGCTACCATTAAGCTCGATGGCACTTTAGTGATGCAATTGCGCGGTAATGGCCCACTGAAAATGTTGGTGGTGGAATGCACCAGCGAAATGACCATGCGCGCTACAGCACGTTGGGAAGGTTTGCTTTCTAGCGATGCCACGCTGGCCGAGCTGATCGGTCAGGGCCAGTTTTCTATCATGATCGATCCACAAGATGGCGAAACATGGCAAGGTATTGTTGGCTTTGAAAAAGGCCAGAGCGTAGCTGAAATCATCGAAAACTATATGCAGCGCTCAGAGCAGCTGGACACCAAAATCTGGCTGGCGGCCGACGGCGAAATGAGCGGTGGCCTGTTGATTCAAAAACTACCAGAAGGCCAAGGCGATGAAGATGGCTGGGACAGAGTCACCGCCTTATCGCAAACCATTCAAGACGAAGAACTGCTGACCCTGCCGCTGCGCGAAACACTCTATCGCCTGTATAACGAAGAAAAAGTCCGCATCTTCGACCCCGTATTCCCAAGCTTCGCCTGCACTTGCTCCAGAGAGCGCGTAGGCGGCATGCTTAAAATGCTAGGCAAAGAAGAAATCGAAGGCCTACTCGCCGAACACGGCCATGTTGATGTAGGCTGCGAATTCTGCAACGAGAAATACCAGTTCGACCAAGTAGACGTCACCCAGCTATTTATTGGGCACGGGATTACTGAGGTGAATCCGCAGTTGCATTGAGGAGGATAAATCTGACAATGACCCGTTGAATAGACGAATATTGTCAGATTTATTTTGGTGTTGCTGAGCTTAAAGTTAATTATTCTATTTATATGTCATGCTGGTGTTTTTGTCGTAATGCTGCGATTTGAATAACGGCAGGGATCGTTACGCGGTACGCTGGACTGGCTATATCAACAGCTGTCCATAGACCTGTTATTGCCCAGCCTATTGGACCTGCTAAAACTGCCATCGTTCGAGTTAATACAATATTTCCACCAAAGGATAGGCCTCTGCCGATCATTGCTTTGAGGATTGCGTTTACAATTACTAGGGTAAGTTGATAGGATTTGAAACCACCGGCGCGAAATACTGCTTGAAATACACCTACGAATGCTTGAGCATTTATTGTACCTGCATATTCCACTCCAACAGCCTCAGCTAGTTCCTTGAGTTCTTCAGGAGTCATTTTTTCCAAGGCATCATTAAGAATTTTCAATAAAAGTTCATTTTCTAGCCGCTCGATACTAGAGTTTTTGTTGTAGTTAACTTTCATTTTGTCGCAGACATCAATTAGTACTTCTTTATACGGAACTCCCTTACCCCCGCGAAATAATGTTGCAAATGTATTTGCCCCAAAGCATTGAATTTCTGCGGCAATTAATTCCCAATACTTCTGGTGGTTGGGGCTATGCCTTTTATATTCTAATGAAGACGTTAGTTCTTCGGTAACTCGTACTGAACCGTCTTTATCATGCGTTAGTGTATAAACTAGGTCGTCTAGGTCTACTGATTTAATATATTCAAGGAATTCTAAGTCTGTGTCATATCTGTATGCCATGGTAAAGCTCCTGATTAAGATAATGTTTAAATTTATTTATTATTTGCTAATATGTTTTTACAAACTTCGAAGCAGTCTTCGACATGGGAATTACCGATATACTTCATTGCGCCAAAACCAATAGCCGCATTTGCTGCCCAGCCAATAAAGGGAACAAATTTCAATACTTGTTTGACTGCGGCACGACCTGCGACCTTTTTGAGTGCCTGGGTAATAAGTGTTTTTGTAATTGTTTGGCCAACTAGTGCTAATCCTGTTTTTTTGATAACGGCATAAATAAGTTGCTTAGTAGCAGGGCTGTATCCTTCAATTTGATCTTGAGATAGGCCAAATTTTCGGTTGATTGCAGGGATAAGCTCTAGCATGATTGCAACATCTGCTGCCACATCAACGCCAAGTACTGGAACTGCTGAGGTGCCTGCTGAAATAGAAGCACGTTTGGTGACCATTGAATAACATTCTTCTTTGGTTGCATTTAACTCTGAAATATTACGAGCAATCATTGTGGTTCCTTTAGATATAAAAATACTATAGGTTACTCAATTTGAGTGGGCCTTACTTAACTAGAGTAGGTATATTTATTTGGCTATTATAAAAATGAAATTTATTTATTTAAATAACCTAGCTATTTATTGTTTTCCTTCACAGCATCCCTCTTAACCTTCTCAATATATTTCCCTAAGCCCACTGTTGAAATCGTACCCGCTACAAATACAATTGCAAATGCGGCTAAGCTTTCTAGTGGGGAGTTGTTGTTACCCATGGCATTTCCTTTACTTGAGTAAAATAGATAAAGTGATGATTTAAGTTAGTGTGAAGTTTTGTTTCACTTCATTTTCTAAAGCCATTTGTAATTTGCTGGGGCTGATGATGCGTAAGTGTGGTATCCAATATCAATCATAGAAATTCATTGTTGACCTTGAATAAATCGTGCTCTCGCCCATAAGCTTTCTATTTTCCCCGCTTCGCTATACTCCAATTTTTCATTTCCACATTGTTTGCATCGCCTTGGTGTGGTTAAAACATCGCTGTTTTGCCAAATAACTTGGCTCCAACCGCAATTTTTACAGTATGTTTTTATGGCTTTATTTTTGGGTATGGGCATTTTTAATCATTTTCTTATAAATAGAATCAATATATTTTAGATATTTATTCTATTTAGTGGGAGTGATTTAAGCGTGTAAAGTTAGCCAGGCCCATGCGGCTAATAACAGCATGCTTAGTAAAAATAAAGCCATTGCACCATTAGGGCGGAGTACGCCGACGAAGCTAAATACGGTAGTAGCGATGCCTTTTTTAACGGTGCTTTTTGCCCGCCAGCTTTGCCACATTTTTAAACCACTCATTAGGCCCGCCCCTACAGCGCAGGATACTAAAATGATTCGGAATAAGATAAAGGGATCAAGCTGGCCGATGGTGATTTTTTTATAAACAAAGCCAATAGCGGCTATCAGAAGTGCGGCAGAGCCTGAGATGGCTAAATTGGTAAAGAGCATTTTTCGACTTTTAATGGTGGCGTCTTCTAGCTCAGCCTTAAGTAGTGAGACTTTCTCATTAATTAATGACGAAGTTTCATCCTTAATTTTAAGGATGCGCTGATCAATTTCATCACCTATTTTTTTTGAGGCGTAATTAACTATTTCTATAATGTCATCTTTGGTCATTGATCGTTGATTATGAATCTCATCAGACAGATCCTTGATATTTTTACTCAGGGTGTTTCCTGCAATTTCAACTACAGAATGCAGCTCAAAACTTGCTTTTCCTATGGTGGCCTCAAGGCGATCGGCCGCTTGTGAAACGCTATCATCAATGGCGGGTTTAAGACTGTTTGTTACCGTTCTGTTTAATGCGCTTTCAATTTGGCCTAGCTCTTCTTTTAAATCGACATTAAAAAATGACATGGTTACTTTTTCTCTAATAATTTCATATGGCTGTAATAGCTGTTAATTTAATTTAATTGTATTCAATAACTATGATTTTTATTGCTCCTCCTTCACTGCATCCCTCTTAACCTTCTCAATATACTTCCCCAATCCCACTGTCGAAATAACCTCCGCTAGAAATACAATTTCAAATGCGGCTAAATAAATAGGATGTTGTTTAAGTGAGCCTCTTGTAAAACTATTTTTTATGGATGACAAATAACTACATACATGTGCCATGCATAAAAAACATAGCATATAGATTTTATGCTAATTTCTATACGTTTTTGCAAGAGCCTCAAGTTAATAGAAGTAAGTTTCAGTAATCTTTTACTTGTAAATATTTTTAGCTAATAAATTTTTACGGACTTCAAAGCAGTCATCAACATGGGAATTGCCAACATGTTTCATTGCAGTAAAGCCAATTCCTGCATTTACTAGCGAACCAACAATTGGAACAAATTTCAATACTTGTTTAACAGCTGCTTTGCCTGCTACGTTTTTAAGTATTTGGGTGATAATCGTTTTTGTAATAAGCTGACCAGCCATTTGTGATCCCGCGCTTTCAATTGCTTTGTAAATAAGTATTTTATTGGTTGGGCTATATCCTTCTATTTGCTCTTTGGCTAGTCCAAATTTTTGATTAATTGCAGGTATTAGTTCGAGCATGATTGCAATATCAGCGGCTATGTCAGTGCCTGGCATAGGTACCGCTGAGGCTGTTGCTGAAATTGCAGCACGCTTAGTAACCAATGAATAGCACTCTTCTTTAATTGCGTTTAGCTCTGCAAGATGGTTAGCAATTAATTGAGTCTCATTGCTCATAGAGCTAGGTCTAGAGTTTGTTTGGTTTTTTATGGTTGAATTTTTTTGTACGCCTTTAATGTTGGTGGAGCTAATAATTCCTAAATTATTTATGGATGTTTCCCATTTTATTTTGCATGTGGGGCAAGTCAATTGTAGTGTTTTTGAATTGAGTGGAACTCGAAGTTTTTGGTCGCAGCTAATGCAATCTACAACATATTTGTCATTTTCATACGTTCTTACGCCAAGCAGTTTATATTGCTTTGTTCGTTTACAAGAAGGGCATGGAAGGTTGATATGTCCTGCATTAAAAGGAACGCGCATTTTTTGATCGCAGTAGCTGCAATAAATAATTGTTTTATCTTGCATTATTAATGCCTTTAAATATTTAGAGAAATTACTATTGTTGGATACTTAAGTAGCTGAAAAATATTGATTCACTTCATTTTCTAAAGACAATTGCAGCTCAGCGGGGCTGATAATCCGCACGTGCGGTATCCAATATCTAATGAGCGGGAGTATTTGATTGGCGTGGCTAATGTGGCTGCTGATAATTAAGCCGCCATTTTCTAATTGTTTGATGGTTTCTTGCTGCGGCAGTAGTTTTCTACGCAAGAAGTAATAGGCCATTTGTGGGGCAACGGTGAGGAGGACTTCGGTTTTATCACTGCTATACCAAATGTCTTCATTGCTTTCTATTTCTGCCTGTATTTCTGCACTTGGCGAGAAGCTGTCGTTGCTGATGCTTAATTGGCTAATACGGCTAAAGGTAAAGGCTTTCAGTTGCTGATTTTCTGTGGCCGCTAGATACCAGATTCCTTTGCTATTGACTAAGCGATAGGGCATTAAGGTGCGTGGTTTACCGGCGTAGCTGAGCAGGCAAATACGTTGCCGCTGTATGGCTTCGTCTAGCTGAATAAACTGGCTATCGTGGGGCTTGGGCTCTTCGTAATGATGGCCTTTGATGAGGTAGCTGCTATGCGTCAAGGTATCGAGCAGGGCGACGAGAAAGCGCTGGCTGGCATTAGGGAATAGCTGATCTACGCCTGTGAGTCTGGCAAAGGATTCTAGGTCTTTAGAGGTTAGTTTGCCTCGATAGGCGGGCGCAATTTGGTAGCGACCATCTTCTAGTTTGTCGACAATACCGCCTAGGCGATTTAAATCACGGTAGATGGTACGTTCGCTCACTTTAAATTCATCGGCAAGGGCTTGCCTGCTTAATGCGTCGCCTAAATTAAGTTTGAGCAAGATGGCGGCAATTCTGAATGCTAGGGTTTCATGCTCTGAGCTTACGACTTTCATTGTTTGACTGCTTTATGTATGTAGTGATTGCTTTTGATTTTTTTGGCACGAAGCTTACACGTATTTGTCATATTTTGCGATGTTTATGTCATAGTTCATATGGGTAATTTAAACATAGCCTGCTGACAGGGTATGGCAGTGGATTAAGCGTAGAGAAAAAGAAGTGGAGGATGGGGTAAGGGATATTTTGAGACGTAAAAAAACCGCCATCATTGGATGGCGGTTTTTTGTGGGCTAAAGCTTATTGCTCAGTAACAGATTCTGCAGGCTGTTGCCAAGGCAGTGGCACATTGATGCCATTGAGCAGGAATGCACCTTTTTCTAAGGAGGCTTTGGCGGAGAGTAGGCCGTTTTCGCTGCGGATCAGGTTTTGATCGGTTAGCTTATTAATCTGGCCTTCTACAAATTGCCCAGCGAGATAATCAAGATCGTCTGCAGCTACGCCGCTATCTGGGCCGCCGAACATATTGCGAGCTTGCCACATCACCATGGTTTCGATCACTTTGCGCGGCACAGAGAAATCGGCTTTGGCGTGGAGCTTGCTTACAAATTCCACCGGTTTATCTAAGTCCGCAGGCTTAAAGCCTTTGAGGCCTACTTCGGTGGTAAAGCGGATCGAGCCATCGGGCAATTTAACATCAAACTTTTTAATGGCCAGCAGTGGGTCGTGCGTAAGCAGCGGCATACCGTGGGTTTTAACCAGCTTAACCAGCTCGGCAGAAAATTCATCACGCTTCAGTTGTTTTTTCTGTAGCGCAGTAAATTCATCCGCCAGTTTGGCAAGCGTTGGGCCATGTAAATGGCTGGCTGTGGCTTGTAGCTCGGCAGGGCCGTAAGGCTGATCGTCGAGGATGAGCTTGGCGAGGTTGATATTTGCGCCGCCGTTAATAAACTCGCCTGTCTCAGCAATATTGCCTGCGTATTTCAGGTTTTCTAATTTGAGCTTGATCGGGGTGTTTTCTGATAGCAGCATATCAAAGCCAGCTAAATTGGCCGTGGTCGTTCCTAGCATTACGCCGGTTTTGCCACGTATATGATCAAAGCCAAAAGTTAAATCATTAAAAGCAAATGATAGCTTGCCCTTGGCTTCGCCAGATAAACCCGGTGCATTGGCAATGAGTTTGACGCTATTAAAATCACCGCCGTAATTGAGGGTGGCATCAAAGCCTTTCCATTTGGCTTTTACACCCGAAATGGCTTCTTCATAATCAAAGCTCGGTACTTTTACAGAAATAACGCCATCGTCATTAAAGCCAATTCGGTTTTCTATATGAATAGGCTTTTGCGTGCCAAAAAATTGGGTTAAAAACTTTTGTGTTTCTGGCGAAAAAATAAATTCAGATTCAACCACCGCTTTATAAGGGCGCAAATTAAAGCTGCCGAGCAGTGGGAATGGGCCGTGTTTAATCTTCTGGGTATAAGTCACTTCAAATTTAGGCAACTCGGTGCCTGCACGCTCAATAAAAAAGCGATAAAGCTCAGGATTAAGCAGAAGTGTGGTTTTTTCGCTTGAGCTAAACCAGCCGGGCTGATATTCACGATTTTTTACAATAAAGTAGGGCAGGCTGCTTAGCCATTCGTGTTGTTTTTGTAGTGTTTTTTCAGCGGCTTTGCCCGCTACATAGGCGCCGCCAATATAGGCTGTAGATAGGATGGCGGCTGTGATTGCACTACCCAGTAATACTTTACGTTTCACCATTGTCTCCGACATTCAATATCGTGCCTTGCGCATCAAAGGCTTATTTATAAAAAGATGCTAGCTTGGCAGAAAAACGGGCGCTTGTGGCGCCCGTTCTGATTGGATTTTTAGATCCGTTGCGCGAGTTCTACAGCTTTACCAATGTAATTACTTGGTGTCAGCTCTTTCAGGCGGGCTTTTTCTTGCTCAGGAATTTCTAAACCATCAATAAACACCGCCAGTGCTTCACGGGTCATCCCGCTCTTGCCACGGGTCAGTTCTTTTAACTGCTCATAAGCATTAGGCACGGCATAACGACGCATCACGGTTTGAATTGGCTCAGCCAGCACTTCCCAGTTGCAATTTAAATCATCAAGCATGGCTTGGCGATTGACTTCCAGCTTGTTCAGGCCTTTTAAACAGGCACTATAAGCCAGCAAACTATAACCCAAACCGACACCCATATTACGCAATACGGTAGAGTCGGTCAGGTCACGTTGCCAACGGCTAACAGGCAGCTTTTGCGATAGATGAGTCAGCATCGCATTGGCCATGCCCAGATTGCCTTCGGAGTTTTCGAAGTCAATTGGGTTTACTTTATGCGGCATGGTGCTCGAGCCAATTTCGTTCTTATTCACGCGCTGTTTAAAGAAGCCCAGCGAGATATAGCCCCAAATATCGCGGTTCATATCAATAAGAATAGTGTTGGCTCGGGTAAACGTGTCGTACAGCTCGCTCATATAATCGTGCGATTCAATTTGCGTGCTGTAGGCGTTAAAGCTGATACCTAGGCCTTCTACAAAGCGGCGGCAGAAGCTTTCCCAATCGAAATCAGGGTAGGCAGAAATGTGGGCATTGTAGTTACCTACGGCACCATTGATTTTGCCAAGCAGCTCGATTTTTTCGATGCGAACTAGTTGGCGCTCAAGGCGGTAAGCCACATTGGCCATTTCTTTGCCCATAGTGGTCGGTGTCGCTGGCTGGCCGTGGGTACGGCTCATCATCGGCGCATCGGCTAAAGCGTGAGCTAGCTCTTTAAGCTTGCTGACCATTTCTTTGAGCTTAGGCAACATCACTGCATCACGAGCGCCTTTTAACATCAGGGCGTGGCTCAGATTATTGATGTCTTCTGAAGTGCAAGCAAAATGGATAAATTCATTCGCAGCGCTGACTTCGGCATTACCGGATAGACGTTCTTTCATCCAGTATTCCACGGCTTTTACGTCGTGATTGGTGGTGCGCTCGATGGTTTTCACTTCCAGCGCGTGCTCTGGTGAAAACTGGGCGACAACCGCATCGAGTTCAGCAATGGTGGCTGCAGAGAAAGGCTTGATCTCTTCGATGGCCGCTTCTGCGGCGAGGGCTTTTAGCCAAGCAATTTCAACGGCCACGCGGTTTTTAACCAGCGCATACTCGCTAAAATAGGGACGTAAATCGGCGAGCTGTTTTTCATAACGACCGTCGAGCGGGGAAAGGGCGGTAAGGGCTGAAAGTTCCATTCTAAGCCAAGTCTCACGTCTACAAAAATCAAGGCGCTAATTTTAACACAGGCTACGCATGCTGCTCTCGCCAAACTGCATTTGCCGGATAAATGAAAAGCTAAAAAAACAGTTCTAACTTGGTTTTCTGGCTCAGGGATGTGCGTTCTGCTCGCTACTCTGGCAGGATGCCGATTGTTATCCTACTTGCTCGTTAAGTATTTGATCAGCTTAGTGAAACATTCCATGGGAGCGCTCATGATCTGTTTGCAACGCTGCAACAAATAAGGATGACAGCACGCGCTTTGTCTTGTAAGAATGTCACCATAAATAGATCAATATGAGGATGGGGCGATGAACACAGAGATTACAGCTGACTGGCAAAATTGGATTGTTGATAATTTAGCCCGAGGTTGCGTGCCGCAATCGCTGGTTGAAGTGATGGCTGGTAAAGGGTTTGATCCTATTTTTGCCAATGCCATTGTTTTTCATTTTACCAATGTATCGACGCAGCCTAAAACGGTGGCGGCACCTGCGGCCTATGTCGCAGAACCTGCTCGATTCCCGATGGAAGGCGGGGTGATTCATACTCACGATCGCATCGTTCGGGTAACGGCCAGGGTCGCTAAGCCGATTGTGGCTATTTTGGACAATTTACTATCGATGGAAGAATGCGACGAGCTGGTGCGTTTATCTAAAAGTAAACTCAAGCGCTCTACCATTGTGGACCCTCAAACGGGCGCTGAAGAAGTGATCGATGATCGCAGTAGCTACGGTACTTTTTTTACCGTGAATGAGGATGAGTTTATCGCAAGGCTAGATCGCCGAATTGCTGAAGTCATGCATTGGCCGATTGAAAACGGCGAGGGGATGCAAATTTTAAATTACAAAATTGGCGGTGAATACAAGCCGCATTTTGATTATTTCCCCGTTGCCGACCAAGGCAGCCAAGTGCATTTAAAAAACGGCGGCCAGCGCGTATCAACTTTGGTGATGTATTTAAATGATGTAGACGAAGGCGGCGAAACGATTTTCCCTGAGCTGGGCTTGGCGGTTGCGCCTAAAAAAGGCTCAGCGGTTTATTTTGAATACTGTAATAGCCAAAGCCAAACCGACCCTCTGACCCTGCACGGCGGCAACCCTGTGCTGAAAGGCGAAAAGTGGATTGCCACCAAATGGATGCGCCAAGGGCGATTTGCTTAGTAGGAGTAAAGAGGGGGGGCTGCGAAAACGCCATCTAAAACCCAAATCTTGAAACACAGAGGGCACAGAGAACACGGAGTTTCATGGAGAAAACCTTGTTTATTATGCTTTTCTCCGTGGCCCTCCGCGTTCTCACTTTTCTCCGTGGTTTAAGATTTGGGTTTTATGCTGAGGTGGCGTTTTCGTGCTGCCTCTTCCACCCTAGGCCTGATCCGCCCGCCGTAAATTCAGCGTTTCACCTTGTTCGGTAACCGCTTTGAGCTGCTCTAGCCAAGGCTGAATATCTATGCCTCGCTCTGCCAGCCATGCGTCATTGTAATAAGAATGCGCGTAGCGCTCGCCACTGTCGCAAAGCAGGGTAACGATGCTGCCGCTTTGCTCATTGGCTTTCATTTCTAGCGCCAAAGCCAGCACACCCGCCAAATTGCAGCCAGTGGACCCGCCCACTCTGCGGCCTAGCTTTTCAGCAAGCCAGCGCGTGGTGGCAATCGATAGCGCGTCGGGCACTTGAAACATGCTGTCGATCACCGAGGGGATAAACGACGCTTCTACTTTAGGGCGCCCTATGCCTTCGATTAAGGAGCCACAATGCAAGCTTAAGCTGCGATCTTTGCTGCAAAATGCATCAAAAAATACCGAGTTATCTGGGTCTACGCAGGCAATTTGCGTGCTGTGTTGGCGATAGCGCACATAGCGGCCCAAGGTGGCCGATGTGCCGCCTGTGCCACAGCTGGCGACGATCCACTTAGGAATGGGGTGAGGTTCTAGCGCCATCTGCGCAAAAATAGATTCAGCAATATTATTATTGGCTCGCCAATCGGTGGCGCGCTCGGCGTAGGTAAATTGATCCATAAAGTGGCCGTTAGTTTCTGCGGCCAGCCTCAGCGATTCGCTGTGCAGCGTGGTTGGATCATCGACTAAATGGCAGAGCCCACCGTAAAAAGTAATGGCAGCGATTTTTTCTGGGCTGGTAGATGCAGGCATCACTGCAATAAAAGGCAGTCCCAAGAGTCGTGCAAAATAAGCTTCAGAAATCGCCGTCGAGCCGCTTGATGCTTCAATTACGGTACTTTTGGCATGAATCCAGCCATTGGCCAAAGAATACAAAAACAAAGACCTAGCAAGCCGGTGTTTTAAGCTGCCGGTTGGATGGCTAGATTCATCTTTTAAATAGACATCAATGCCAGGAAAACCCGGTAAATCGAGCGGGATTAAATGGGTGTCTGAAGAGCGATTAAAATCAGCTTCAATCGTGCGAATGGCACGGGCAACCCAAGTGCGGCTATCTGTCATTATGAGTCATCATTTTGTGCGAAAGATTGCACAGCATTCCACGAGAGTGAGTGCGGTTCAAGTTAAAAATGCTTTGGGATGGAGGGGGGGCTTAGTGTGAAAATAACTGAGGGTTTGGGGGAGTAAATAGAAATACTTATAAAAAAAGGCACCTTAGGTGCCTTTTTGTAATTTCTACTACTTTTCTGCTGCTTATTTTTTAGCAGGCATGCTGGCTTTTACTGCCTTATCTGCTTTGTCCATTTTGCTAGCAGCTTGGCTGGCTTTCATGGGCTTTTCCATCTTATCTACTTTGGCGGCGGCTGCAGGCGCTGCCATTTTGCCGCCTACTGATACTTCTGCTTTTACTTTGTTGAAAACACCATCCTTAATACCGGGGACTTTTTTCAAGTCTTCAGCGCTTTTAAAAGGGCCATTTTTACTACGATATTCGATAATCGCTTTTGCTTTAGCAGGCCCAAGCCCGTTAACCGCTTCCAGTTGTTCTTGGCTAGCGGTGTTAATATCTACAGCAGCAAAAGTCATACCACTAAGAGCAAAAGCACTTAGCAAGGCGATTAGCCATTTTTTCATGAGATTCCCTTTTATTTAGATAAACACACGGGCCGAATGCCCAACTTGAGGCAATGCGACTTAAATATAGCATGCCTTATGGGTATGCGCTTTTCGTGTCAGATTAGGTTCAGCTAATGGTTGCAATTACACCCGAACAAGCCGTTGGGCATTATGAAAACTTCCCCGTGGCCTCTTTACTTTTGCCGCGTAAATATCGTAAGGCTGTGGCGGCTGTTTATCACTTTGCTCGCCATGCCGATGATTTGGCGGATGAGGGTGATGCTGCACCAGAAGAGCGTTTAAGCGCACTGGCAGCATGCCGGGCAGAGTTAGATTTAATTTCCGCAAAGCAAACACCGCTTACCGCGCGCTATCAAGCCCTTGCTGTGGCCACGCATCAATATCAAATCCCCATTCAGCTTTATCACGATCTGCTCGATGCGTTTACGCAGGATGTGACCAAGCATCGCTTTGCCGATTTTGGCGAGCTGATCTATTACTGCCGCCGCTCGGCTAATCCGGTTGGGCGCATTCTGCTCTATATCTTTGGCCTTGCCACGCCGCGTAATCTGGCCTTGTCAGACGGTATTTGCAGTGCCTTGCAGCTGATTAATTTTTGGCAAGACGTAGAAAAAGACTGGGCCAATGGCCGTGTTTATTTTCCACAAGCTGATTTAGAGCGATTTGGGGTGAGCGAAGCACAAATTGCTGCAGGGGAAGTGGATGCCAACTGGCGACGTTTAATGGCGTTTCAGGTGCGTCGTAGCCAGAAAATGCTGCACGCTGGCGCGCCACTGGGCAAGATTTTACCTGGCCGGATTGGCCTAGAAATTCGCCTGACCATCTTGGGCGGCGATGCGATTTTAGAGAAATTAAAATTGCAGCCCGATGTGTTTCGTCACCGGCCTATCTTAACTTGGCAAGACTGGCCACGTTTGTTATGGCGGGCGATAAGGGCGAAGTGACAATTTAAGGCTATACAGAACCTTTCTCTCGAGGAAGTCACAATGTTTAGGCTGTGCTGTATTCTATTTTTGCTCACAGCCTGTAGAGCCGATGAGCCTACTCAATCCTTAATCAATGGCGTAGTGATTAAGGTAAAGGATGGCGATTCGCTGGTGATTCGTGATGATAAAAACCAAGAGCATCAGTTGCGCTTGGTTTTTATCGACGCGCCTGAATACAGCCAGCCTTTTGGCAACGAGGCTAGGCGTAATCTGGATAACTGGGTTTATCGTAAGCGAATTCAAGCGCAGGTAATGGATACCGATCGTTATCAGCGCAAAGTGGTGGTCTTGCATCTAGGAAGTAGAGATATTAATAGCGAGCAAATTAAGGCGGGCTTTGCTTGGCACTATCAGCAGTTTGCCAAGGGCAAGCAAAGCGCCTCAGATTTTGCGCGCTACCAAAGCCTAGAGCAGCAAGCTAGGCAGGCCAAAATAGGGCTTTGGCAAGAAGCCCAGCCCATGCCGCCTTGGGATTATCGCAAGGCGCACAGGGGAAGTAATTAGCTAAAAGGTAGGAGCGGCTATAGCCGCGAAAGCTCAGCTTATTAAAGCCATTCGCGTAAAGGCCACTCCTAGGAAAAGCATCAAAATACGCTGGATTTACGCTTACATCTCCAGCGCAATCAATTCCTGCACGGTTTGTCGGCGGCGGATTTGGGTGATTTGATCGCCATCGACCAGTACTTCTGGGATGAGTGGCCGTGAGTTGTAATTGGACGACATGCTTGCGCCGTATGCGCCGGTGTCATGGAACACCAGCAAGTCGCCGATTTCGCAATGTGGTAAATCTTGAGTAGTGACTTCTCCACCTTCAATCTGGGTAAATACATCGCCTGATTCGCATAAAGGCCCGGCTACAACGGTGGGGTGAAGTGCGCCGCTGCGTGGTGTGCCATCGGGCGCATAGCTGCTGATGCGGTGATAGCTGCCATACATTGCTGGGCGGGCCAGATCATTAAAACCCGCGTCAACCAAGGCAAAGAAATTTCTGCCGACTTGCTTTTGTGCGCGCAGTTCAGAAATTAAGCAGCCCGATTGCGCCACTAAAAAGCGGCCGGGTTCGATTTCCATGCTGATTTTGTGGCCTAAATGCGTTTCAATCTCTTGACGTGCCTTATCCCAAATTTGGAAGTAATGATCGGTATCGACAATCGCCTCGCCTACTTGGTAAGGGATCGATAAGCCGCCGCCAATAGAAATCGCCGATAAATCCTGAGCGCAGGTTTTGACCTGCTGAATCATTGCATCGCAAACGCTTTGCAAATGATCATAATCAACGCCCGAGCCAATATGCATATGCAGGCCGATGAGCTTGAGCTTGTATTGGGCGATCAGCGCTAAGCTGGTCGCAAGATGCTCAAACCAAATGCCATGCTTACTTTGTTCGCCACCGGTATTGGTTTTACGGCTGTGGCCATGGCCAAAACCAGGGTTGATGCGCAGCCACACTGGATGGCCCGCGTGCGCTTGTCCCAGTTGCTCTAGCATTTGTGGTGAGCCACAGTTCACTGGGATATTGAGCTCAACGACCCGCGCCAGTGCTTTTTTGTCTAGCAGATCGGCGGTAAAAACAATCGGCGCATGCTTGGCCGTGCTATCTGGCACAAAGCCAGCCGCCAGCGCACGCTCTACTTCGCCTAGCGAAACCGAATCTACCAGCACGCCTTCTTCACGCATCAGTTTGAGTAAATGGATATTGCTCGATGCTTTTTGTGCAAAGCGAATCACATCAAATTGTCGCAGACGGGCAATTTGCGCTCGAATGGTAGCTGCATCATAGGCCCAGCAAGGGGTAGAAAACTGGTCGGCAATTTGGGCAATCTGGCTATTTGATATCATGGCTTGGCACAGTAAGTAGATATAATGAACTTATACTAGCAAGGTATTTATTTGGAATACAGGGTATTTCATAAGTAAATACCGAATCTACAATGCGTTTTACTGGAAATAAGCCGAGTATTCCTATGAATCCGAAAATCGATGTTTTTGACCAGAAAATCCTACAGCTTTTGCAGACCGATGCACGTATGTCGCATGCAGAAATAGGGCGGCAAGTGCACTTAAGCCAGCCTGCGGTTTCCGAGCGGATTAAAAGATTAGAAAGTAGCAATGTGATTCGCGGCTATCGGGCCGATATTAATCCTAAGGCACTGGGCTATCAGATCACCGCCATGATCCGGCTCTCCACTCAGCAAGGCAGGCCCTACGCGCAATTTGCGGCCGATTGCCCTGAGATTATTGATTGCTATACGGTGACGGGTGAGGATGGCGCGGTGATGCGGGTGCTGGCCACCGATGTAGAGCATTTGCAGCGCATTATTAATGAGCTGAATGCCTTTGGCTCGACCTCTACCGCCATCGTTTTAACCACCCATGTGCTGGGGAAAACGATTTCTATTGTTTAGGGTGGGCACGTTTTGCTGCCCACTCTGTCGAATTGAATGGCATGGTCATCACGCGGGCACGATATATCGCAGTGCCCGCTTATTTGGATGCAGCAGGCGCACTGGCCGTGGTGCTGGCAGGCTTTTCAGGTAGATACAGGCCACCTTTAAAACCGCAGGCTGTAAGAGTGGTAATGGTCAATAGTAATAACAGCGCACGTATCATTTTGGCTACTAGTCAGTATTTAGTGGCAGAATCGCAATTCTAACATGCAGGGAATAGATTGAATGACCGAGTCCGAGTTTCTTGACCTCAGCGATAGTGTATTCGCAAAAATTGAAGCGGCACTGGATGATAGCGAGCTAGATGTAGATACTTTGCTTTCTGGTAATGTATTAGAAATCGAATTTGAAGATCGTAGCAAAATTATTGTAAACCGCCATTCAGCCAACCAAGAGTTGTGGATTGCAGCGCGCTCTGGTGGTTATCACTATCGCTTGCAGGCTGGCGTTTGGCAAAGTACCCGTGAGGCGGGTGAGTTTTTTGCTGATTTAAGCACCGCAATCAGCGCTCATGCCAAAGAAGATTTTAGCTTTTGATTGTTGAGCCAGCGTGGCTGTCGGGCTTGTTTGCCTCGGCTTTTTTATCTGCCACCTTGCTGCCGGGTAATTCTGAAGCGGCCCTCTTGGCCTATCTGCATTTTAATTCCCAAGGATTAATTCCTGCCTTGCTGGTGGTTACGGCTGGTAATACTTTGGGCGGCTTGCTTACGGTTTGGATGGGCCGCCGCCTGCCTGCTGCTCCTCAAGGCAAAGCTGTCGCTTGGGCGCAGAGAATTGGTCCAGTGAGTTTATTGCTGACTTGGCTGCCGGTGGTGGGCGATGTTTTATGTGGCGTGGCCGGTTGGCTGCGCTGGCCTTGGCGGCAAGTTGCGCTGTGGATGTTGTTGGGTAAGACCGCACGCTATCTGGTGCTTGTAGGTGCAGCGAGCTGGCTAATAGGAGCTTAATTTGTCTCGACGTTTATTGGCATTAATTCTGGCCGCAAGCTTGGTTTCTGCACCTTTGCAGGCCGATGTGCAGCTGCCTAATTTGGGCGAGTCTTCGCAAGAAGGCTTAAGCCCTTTGCAGGAGCGGCAGATTGGCGAGTCGGCCATGCGTGAATTGCGGCGCAGCGGCGCAATGAGCGAAGACCCAGAGCTGGTTGCCTATTTGCGGCAGCTTGGTGGGCGTTTACTCGATGCCAGCGGCGAGACGGAAACCAATTTTGTTTTCTTTCCCATGCTTGATCGCAGCATCAATGCTTTTGCTATTCCCGGCGGACTTGTTGGTGTTCATACCGGCTTAATTGTGCTGGCTCAGCATGAATCAGAGCTGGCTTCGGTGCTGTCGCACGAGATTGCCCACGTCACTCAGCATCATTTTGCCCGCCTTTTGGAAGGGCAAAAAATGGCACCTTGGGTCACGTTGGCGGCTTTAGGCTTAGCTATTGTGGCTGCGAGCGCGGGTAAGGGCGATGTGGCGATGGCGAGCTTGATGGGCAGCCAAGCCTATATGATTCAGCGCCAGCTCGATTACACCTATATGTTTGAGCAAGAAGCTGATCGGATTGGTATGCAAACCTTGCAAAAAGCCGGTTTGGATCAGGCGGCCATGCCTATCTTTTTTGATCGCATGCAAAAGAGCTCCCGCTTAGGAGAGGGTAATGCGCCTGAGTTTTTGCGCACTCACCCTGTAACGTATAAGCGGATTAGCGACGCGCAAGCACGCATAAAAGATAAGCCTTACCAGCAGTTTAAAGACAGCTTAGATTTCTTATTTGTGCGCGAAAAAGCGCGGTTCTTGCAGATGGATGAGCAAGATGCTTTGGACTATTACCGTAAGACATTGAGCCAAAAAAAGTACGGCCACTTGCCATCGCACTTATATGGCTTGGCTTTGGCGCAGCTAAGGGCATTTGATGCTGACGCCGCATGGGCCACATTACAACAATCCAAACAAGCTTTAGGCAAAACACACTCCTCATTAGAATATTTGGCTGGCAGCATACGCCTAGCGCAAAAGCGCCCAAGCGACGCGCTACAAATATTTAAAGAAGCCAGTAAACGCTTCCCCGCTAGCCGCGCACTGGTGTACGGCGAAATTGACGCGTTGATTGCAAATCAGCAGCTGAGCGAGGCCTTAGCCAGCGCCCAATACGCCATTGAGCTTTACCCATCCGATGCCTACCTCTGGCAGCGCATCTCGAAAATTCAAAATGCACGGGGCGATGCAATCCGCCAGCATCAGGCTCAAGCCGAGTATTACAGCCGCCTAGGTGAACATACGGCTGCGATTGAGCAGCTACAGCAGGCACAAAACGCTGGCAGCAATGACTTTTATCTCTTATCGGCGATTGAGGCGCGTTTAAAAGAGCTGAAGCAATTGCAGGTGCCGATTAAATAATGGGGTAGGTGCTTACTTCAACTGCCCCACCTTAAAGCGCAATATCTCTAGATACACTTCTGGATCGGGTGGGGTTTTGTTTCTTTGGGCTTGCCACATCATTTCACCTAAGCCATCCATCATGGCGTGCAGGGCGGTGTGTTCTAGTGATAGTTTTTCGCAGAGCTGCTGATATAAAGCTTTAACGCCAGCAGGCTGGTCGATCGATATTTGTTCTTCAATCGCCAGATGCATGCTGATATGCAAAAAAGGATTAGTTTCGCCATATTCTGGTGGCCAGTCTTTATCTAAATACTCTTCAGCTAAAATGGGCTGGTATTCGGGGTGATGTAGCAAAATGCCCGCGATTATTTTTTCGATGTCGGCCAGTGGCGCATTCGCCTGATGTTTCTGCCATGCTTGAATAAAAAAGCGGCGGGCTTCATCGCGGGATGGGTTAAATAGCATGTCTTCTCAACTAAGGATAAATAATGAGCAATATCGGTGATTTTAGCGTGCAAGGCATTGCAGGGGAAACGGTTGATTTGGCTCAGTATGCCGGTTCGGTGGTTTTGGTGGTGAATGTGGCGAGTCAATGCGGCTTTACCCCGCAGTATGAAGGCTTACAAGCACTCTATGAGCAGTATAAAGATCGTGGCTTGGTGGTGCTGGGCTTTCCGTGCAATCAGTTCGGTGCGCAGGAGCCAGGCAGTGAGGCGGAAATTTTGGATTTTTGCACGACTAAATTCAATGTGAGTTTCCCTCTGTTTGCCAAGGTGGATGTGAACGGCGAAAACGCTGCGCCGCTCTTTACGTGGTTAAAAGAAGAGAAGCCGGGTTTGTTGGGTATTGAGGCCGTGAAATGGAATTTCAGTAAATTTTTACTAGACAAGCAAGGTAAGGTGGTCGATCGCTTTGCTCCGATGACAAAACCAGCGGATCTAAGTATCGAGATTGAAAAGCTGCTGTAAGTATGTCCACTATTCCTGATGGCTTTGCCTTATTACGTTGATGGATAAGGGCTTTTGCGGTAGAATGTGGCTCAATTTTGTGCAAGCGGGATAGCGGAAGCTATCCCGTTTTGCCATCCTCAGAAATATCCGAACTCAATCTTGTGGGCGCAACGCCCAGGAGCCGCCTGTGTCAAAACCAGCCCTTCTTGCGCTTGCCGACGGCACCCTCTTTCATGGTATTTCCATCGGAACCGATGGCACAACCATTGGTGAGGTCGTGTTCAATACGTCGATGACCGGTTATCAGGAAATCCTGACAGACCCTTCGTATACCAAGCAAATGGTCACGTTGACCTATCCACACATCGGTAACTACGGCGTAAGCCCGGAAGACGTAGAGTCCAATTCCGTATTTGCCGCTGGCCTGATCATCCGTGATCTGCCGCTCCTACATTCTAATTTCCGCTCTGATATGAGTCTTGGCGAGTACCTCGTTAAGAATAATGTTGTGGCGATTGCAGATATTGATACCCGTAAGCTCACTCGTATTTTGCGCAGCAAAGGTGCTCAGCCAGGTTGTATTGTGACTGGCGATAACATTGATGCTGCCGCTGCCGTCGAAAAAGCCAAGTCGTTTGGCTCGATGGCTGGGCAAGATTTAGCCAAAGTAGTGAGCTGCAAAGAATCGTTCGCATGGACAAAACGTGAATGGAAGCTAGGCGCGGGTTATACCGAGCAAACCAATCCAGAATTCCACGTTGTTGCTTACGATTTTGGCGTGAAGTACAACATCTTGCGCATGCTGGCTGAACGCGGCTGCAAATTAACCGTTGTGCCCGCTCAAACGCCAGCCAGTGAAGTGCTCGCTTTAAAACCTGATGGTGTGTTTTTATCCAATGGCCCAGGGGACCCTGAGCCTTGTGATTACGCCATCAGCGCTATTAAAGAAATCTTGGCTGTAGATTTGCCGGTGTTTGGTATCTGTCTTGGCCATCAGTTATTGGGCCTTGCCAGTGGCGCTAAAACCAGCAAGATGAAGTTTGGCCACCACGGTGCCAACCATCCTGTGCAAGATTTAGCCAGCAAGCATGTGATGATCACCAGCCAGAATCACGGCTTTCAGGTGGATGAAGCCAGTTTGCCAGCAAATGTAACGGTGACACATCGCTCCCTGTTTGACGGCACAGTGCAAGGGATTGCCTTGACTGACAAACCTGCGTTTTCTTTCCAAGGGCACCCAGAAGCAAGCCCTGGGCCTACCGATGTGGCTTATCTATTTGATAAGTTTATCGGCTTGATGCGCGATCAAAAAGCAGCAGTGTAAAGGGCGTACTGTGCAGCTTTGGCTGCACAGCCTAGCGAAAAGTGGTTTGAGGGTAGAGCAATGCCAAAACGTACAGATTTAAAAAGCATCTTAATCATTGGTGCTGGCCCGATTGTGATCGGCCAGGCTTGTGAGTTTGACTATTCCGGAGCGCAAGCGTGTAAGGCGCTACGTGAAGAGGGTTACCGCGTTATCTTGGTGAACAGCAATCCAGCCACCATCATGACCGACCCGAATATGGCGGACGTGACTTACATCGAGCCAATTACTTGGCAGATGGTCGAAAAAATTATTGAGAAAGAGCGTCCATGCGCCTTGCTGCCAACGATGGGCGGCCAGACTGCATTGAATTGCGCGCTGGATCTGTGGCGTCACGGTGTACTAGAAAAGTACAACGTAGAAATGATTGGCGCAAAGCCAGATGCCATTGATAAGGCCGAAGATCGCGGCAAGTTTAAAGATGCAATGACCAAAATTGGCCTATCTACGCCAAAATCGGGCATTGCTCATAATATGGAACAAGCGCTTGCCGTGCAGGCAACCGTTGGCTACCCAACGCTGATTCGCCCTTCGTTTACCATGGGTGGTTCGGGCGGTGGTATTGCTTATAACCGCGAAGAATTCGTCGAAATCTGTGATCGTGGTTTTGAAGCATCGCCAACCAATGAATTGCTGATCGAGCAATCAGTATTGGGTTGGAAAGAATACGAGATGGAAGTGGTGCGTGATCGCGCCGACAACTGCATCATCATCTGCTCTATCGAAAACTTCGACCCGATGGGCGTGCACACCGGTGACTCGATCACCGTGGCTCCTGCACAAACGCTGACCGATAAAGAATACCAAATTATGCGTAACGCCTCTTTGGCGGTATTGCGTGAAATTGGTGTGGATACCGGCGGCTCGAATGTGCAGTTTGCGACCAATCCAGAAAATGGCGAGATGATCGTTATTGAGATGAATCCACGTGTTAGCCGCTCTTCAGCATTGGCTTCTAAAGCAACGGGTTTCCCGATTGCTAAAGTGGCTGCCAAGCTGGCAGTGGGCTTTACTTTGGATGAATTGCAAAACGAAATCACCGGTGGCAAAACACCGGCCTCGTTCGAGCCTTCGATTGACTACGTTGTGACTAAAATCCCTCGTTTTGCTTTCGAGAAATTCCCACAAGCCAATAACAAACTGACAACACAAATGAAGTCAGTTGGCGAAGTGATGGCGATTGGCCGCACGGTGCAAGAATCCATGCAAAAAGCCCTACGTGGCTTAGAAACCGGCATGTCTGGTTTTGATGAAATGACCACAGATCGCAGCGTAATCGAAGCAGAAATTGCAAATCCTGGCCCAGAGCGTATTTGGTATGTGGCCGATGCTTTCCGCGTTGGCATGAGCATGGATGAAGTATTTAATTTGACTAAGATTGATCCTTGGTTCCTGCGCCAGATCGAAGATCTTGTAATCGAAGAAAACGCGATTCGTGGCACGGCAGTTGAATCCATCGACTACGCAACCATGCGTCGCCTCAAGCGTAAAGGCTTCTCTGATCGTCGTTTAGCTTCATTGCTAGATACCGATCAAGCCGCCGTGCGTAAAGCGCGTCATGCACTCAAAATCCGCCCTGTTTATAAGCGTGTGGATACATGTGCAGCCGAGTTCTCTACCGATACCGCTTATATGTACTCGACCTATGAAGAAGAGTGCGAAGCGCAGCCGACGAATAATCGCAAAATCATGATTCTTGGTGGTGGACCAAACCGTATCGGCCAAGGGATTGAGTTTGATTATTGCTGCGTACATGCGGCGCTGGCACTGCGTGAAGATGGCTTTGAAACCATCATGGTTAACTGCAATCCGGAAACCGTATCGACTGATTACGACACTTCGGATCGCTTGTATTTTGAACCGCTGACACTGGAAGACGTGTTAGAAATCGTTAATATCGAAAAGCCCGAAGGCGTGATTGTGCAATACGGTGGCCAAACGCCATTGAAATTGGCCCGCGCACTTGAAGCTAACGGTGTACCGATTATTGGTACAACGCCAGATATGATCGATGCTGCTGAAGATCGCGAACGCTTCCAAAAATTATTGCATGAATTAGGCCTGCGTCAGCCGCCTAACCGCACTGCACGTAATGAGCGCGATGCCTTGATTTTGGCTGCTGAAATTGGCTACCCGCTGGTGGTTCGTCCATCCTATGTATTGGGCGGCCGTGCGATGGAAATCGTGCACCAGCAATCTGATTTAGAGCGCTATATGCGTGAGGCAGTGAAGGTATCGAACGACAGCCCTGTGCTGCTTGATCGCTTCCTGAACGACGCAATTGAAGTGGATGTGGATGCGATTTGTGATGGTACCGATGTCTTGATCGGCGGCATTATGGAACACATCGAACAAGCTGGCGTGCACTCGGGTGACTCAGCATGCTCCTTGCCTCCGTTTAGCTTGTCGAAAGAAATTCAAGATGAGCTACGTCGCCAGACGGTATTAATGGCGAAGGGCTTGAACGTAGTTGGCCTGATGAATGTGCAGTTTGCGATTCAAGGCAAGGGCGATGATGCGGTGGTGTTTGTGTTGGAAGTGAACCCACGCGCGTCCCGTACTGTGCCTTATGTCTCAAAAGCCACTAGCTTGCCGATTGCTAAAATCGCTGCGCGCTGTATGGCGGGTCAAAGCTTGGTATCGCAAGGTATGACTAAGGAAGTGATTCCACCGTACTTCTCAGTTAAAGAAGCCGTGTTCCCGTTTATTAAATTTCCTGGCGTAGATTCAATTCTTGGTCCAGAAATGAAATCAACTGGTGAAGTCATGGGTGTTGGCGATACTTTTGCCGAGGCATTCGTGAAGTCACAGTTGGCAGCAGGCGTTGCATTGCCAACACAAGGTAATGTATTTATCTCGGTACGTGATGGTGATAAAACGGGTGCTCTGGAATGCGCCAAGGTGCTGACTGATTTGGGCTTTAAAGTGTTTGCCACTAAAGGCACGGCTGCCAGCATCAATGCAGCAGGTGTTTTGGTGCAAAGTGTGAATAAAGTAACTGAAGGCCGTCCACACATTGTCGACATGATCAAGAATGGTGAAATTGCCATGATAGTGAATACTGTCGATGAACGTCGTCAAGCCATTCAGGATTCTTACTCGATTCGCCATGAAGCCATGAAGGCCCGCTTACCCGTGTTTACAACGATTGCAGGCGCAAAAGCGGCGTGTATTGGTATGCGTGATTTGGGAGAAATGCGAGTTTATGATCTGCAGGGCTTGCATCGCACGATCAAACACTGATAATTTACGCCCTAAGGTTCGTGAATCGTGTTTTATCCAAATGAAATATCATTCACAAGAACTTAAGTAAAAGCCGCCGTCCACTCGTGACGGCGGCTCTTCTTTTTGGATGGAGACTGTAAAGAAATGATAAAAATTCCGCTCACCGTACAAGGTGCGGTAAAACTGAAAGCCGAACTGCAAAATCTCAAGAGCGTAGAACGCCCGTCAGTGATTGCAGCGATTGCCGAAGCGCGTTCGCACGGTGATTTATCAGAAAACGCTGAGTACGATGCGGCTAAAGAAAGACAAGGCTTTGTTGAAGGCCGAATTGCCGAGCTAGAAAGCAAGCTTTCTAATGCTCAGCTCATCGAGCCAGCCAGCCTTGCCGAATCCGCCGAAGGCCGTGTGGTGTTTGGTGCAACGGTTGATTTAGAAGACTTAGAAACCAGCAATAAAGTCACTTACCAGATTGTTGGTGATGAAGAAGCTGAAATTAAAGAATTTAAAATCTCCGTGTCTAGCCCAATTGCACGTGCCCTGATCGGCAAATATGCCGGTGATGTGGCCGAAGTGATGGCGCCAGGCGGGATTCGTGAGTACGAAGTACTCGACGTAAAATACATCTAAATACTGCAAGGGAATGCAATGGGCTTAGGTTCAGGTTTAAAAAACCTTCTCACCGTACTGTGGATTGGCGGTATGTGGACCATTGGCGTCATCGCAGCCCCTGCTTTATTTGCGGGCTTAGATAAAGCCACAGCGGGCATGGTGGCTGGCAAGTTATTTCATGCCATAGGCTGGGTTGGGATTGTCGCAGGTGTATATCTGGCCATTTGGTGGATTTGGCAGATGGGCATGCGTGGATTTCAAAGTGGGAAATTCTGGCTAGTGATGGGGATGTTGCTATGCACTCTCGTTAATCAGTTTGCTATCTTTCCACTGATTGCCAGTTTAAAGCCTGCTGTAAGCACTGCCGCAGAAGGGATGTTTGGAGGTGGTTTGGCCCAATGGCATACTATTTCTAGCCTGATTTATCTTTTGCAGAGTGTGCTTGGTATAATTTACATTTGGTCGGATGGTGATCGATAAGTCATCATGACGCAAAGATTAGGGCGACCTGAGTCGCCCTAATTTATGTAAAACCCGCTTATTTGGCTTTTTTTGCCTTGGGTAGTACGATCCTTGGCTTATCTGTATTAGATGCGCGATAGATCACTAATAACTTACCAATGTGTTGAACGGCAACTGCACCTAGTTCAGAGCAGATTTTTTGCAGGTATTCTTCACGCAGGGCGCGATCATCACCCAAAACTCGGATTTTAATGAGTTCATGCGCGTCTAAATTAACAGCAATCTCGCGGATTACCGCGTCTGCCAAGCCATTATTGCCGATCATTACGACTGGATCGATATGATGAGCCAAGCTTTTCAGGTGGCGACGCTGATCCGATGTGAGTTCCATTGTTTCAAATCCTTGACTAAACAGGCAATTTTACCTCATGGCTCGTAGCAATTCCAGTAATGCGTGGATGAAGGAACACGTCAACGATCATTATGTTCATCAGGCCAAAAAAGAAGGCTACCGCGCACGCGCGGCTTTCAAGCTGCTTGAGATCAATGAAAAAGACAAATTATTTAAACCAGGCCTGTGGGTTGCCGATCTTGGCGCGGCGCCGGGAAGCTGGTCGCAAGTCGCAAGTCAGAATGTAGGTGAGTCGGGTCGCGTTTTTGCGCTAGACTTATTGGATATGACGCCGATTCGTGGTGTGGAGTTTATTCAGGGCGATTTTCGGGAAGAAGAAGTACTGGCTCAGTACACTGAATTACTCGCTGGTCGTCAGGTAGACCTTGTGATTTGCGATATGGCCCCCAATATAACGGGGAATGCCGTAATGGATCAGGCTCGTAGTATGCTTTTATGTGAGCTGGCCTTAGATTTTGTTCGTGAGCAATTGAAACCAAATGGACATTTTCTGGTCAAGGTATTCCAAGGTTATGGTTTTACCGAATATATGGCCGCCATGCGTGAGACATTTACCAGTGTGGTAACCCGTAATCCTAAGGCTTCACGTGATCGTAGCAATGAAACTTATTTGCTCGGCAAACAGAAAAAAGCCTGACTAGTTATAAACGCGTAGAATTTTTTCTTTAATCCCCCTCGGGGATAATCAGGAGTAGCGCCGTGAACAATCTCGGCAAGAACATCGCCATTTGGCTCGTTATTGGTCTGGTACTGATGACAGTCTTTAATCAATTTTCCCGCAAGCAAGAAGCTAGCGGGCAAGTGGCGTATTCGCAATTTATGGCCGATGTAGAGGCTGATCGTATCGCAAGTGCAGAAATCGAGGGTAACCCGATTCGTGGCCAGATTATTAAAGGCAAGCGCAACGATGGTACGGCTTTCTCAACGTTAGCTCCTTTTGATTTCCGTATGGTTGATACGCTGATCAAGCACAACGTTAAGTTTGCTGCAAAGGCTGAGGAAGAGCCAAGCTTCTTGATGAATTTATTCATCAATTGGTTCCCAATGCTGCTTTTGATTGGTGTGTGGGTGTTCTTTATGCGCCAGATGCAAGGCGGCGGAAAAGGCGGTGCATTTAGCTTTGGTAAATCAAAGGCGCGTTTGCTAGACGAAGCGACCAATGTGATTACTTTTGCCGATGTAGCGGGCTGCGATGAAGCGAAAGCCGATGTGTCCGAAATCGTCGATTACCTGCGTGACCCTACTAAATACCAAAGCTTAGGTGGCCGTATGCCACGCGGTATTTTGTTGGTTGGCCCTCCGGGTACAGGTAAAACCTTGCTGGCTAAGGCCATTGCGGGTGAAGCTAAAGTGCCGTTCTTTAGCATCTCTGGCTCTGATTTCGTTGAAATGTTTGTCGGCGTGGGTGCTGCCCGTGTTCGCGATATGTTTGAAAACGCGAAGAAAAACGCACCCTGCATCATCTTTATTGACGAAATCGATGCAGTGGGTCGTCAACGCGGTGCCGGTATGGGCGGCGGTAATGATGAGCGCGAACAAACGCTGAACCAGATGCTGGTTGAGATGGATGGTTTTGAAGGCAACTCCGGTATTATGGTGATTGCGGCAACCAACCGTCCTGATGTGCTTGATCCTGCTTTGTTGCGTCCAGGTCGTTTCGATCGTCAAGTAATGGTGTCATTGCCTGATATTCGTGGTCGTGAGCAGATTCTTGGCGTGCATATGCGTAAAGTGCCGATCTCTAACGATGTGGATGCACAGGTTATTGCGCGTGGTACACCAGGCTTCTCTGGTGCGGACTTGGCTAACTTGGTGAATGAAGCGGCGCTGTTTGCTGCTCGCCGTGTGAAGCGTCTGGTGGATATGGACGATTTTGAATCGGCTAAAGATAAAATCATGATGGGGTCGGAACGTCGCTCCATGGTGATGAGTGAAGAAGAAAAAACCAATACTGCTTACCATGAATCAGGTCATGCGGTTGTAGCTAAGCTTTTACCTAAGTCTGATCCGGTACATAAAGTAACCATCATTCCACGTGGCCGTGCGCTGGGTGTAACGATGCAGCTGCCAGAAGCCGATCGCTATGCTTATGATCGTGGCTATTTGATGGATAGGATTGCAATTTTGTTTGGTGGCCGTATTGCCGAAGAATTGTTTATGAACCAGATGACCACCGGTGCATCGAATGACTTTGAGCGTGCTACTTCCTTAGCGCGCGACATGGTGACTCGTTACGGCATGACCGATGCCTTAGGCCCGATGGTGTATGGCGAAAACGAAGGCGAAGTATTCTTGGGCCGCTCGGTAACGACGCATAAGAATATGTCTGAAGCGACCATGATGCAGGTAGATGCTGAAATTCGTCGCATTATTGACGAGCAATACGGCTTAGCCCGTCGCTTGCTTGAAGATAATCGCGATAAGGTTGAAGCCATGACTGCTGCCTTGCTGGAATGGGAGACCATTGATGCAGAGCAAATCGAAGACATCATGCAAGGCCGCACACCTAAGCCACCAAAGGCTTTGCCTGTGAAGCCTAATGC
>JAPLQI010000064.1 GCA_026399755.1 Pseudomonadota bacterium | reverse complement strand
TAAAACTGGCACTGAATGAGCTATGCAAAGCAGTGATTTACTTCGACCCTCATGCAAAAAAAGATCGCCCCAAACACCCTAAGCCGCATGATTTTACAGCCTATAAATCAGGGGTTTGAGCTTAAGTTGATAGGATTGGGCTGAAGCCCGCCAGCGCTCTGCACGAGGCGCTTAGGGTTTGATTTATATAAGGGTGAATTCATGATGCCCTTGCCTAATATTCTGAAAACAAGGGTTTTTTTCCACTTCAGTGTAGTAAATAAGTAGGTCGGCGCGACGGCACACCTTCTGCCAGATCTTGTTTCATATCAATTTTCTCCCCTTGGCATCGTGACACTCTGTACTTCAAGCGTTATTAAATTGAATCGCGGATTTGTGGTAACGCATTCAGGAGAACATGATGGGAACAACACTCAAAGCCACCCTGATCGGTGGCGGAGTCGGCTCGTTGGCAGCCGCTGCCTTTATGATTCGTGATGGCGGCATTCCTGCACAAAACATCAGCATATTGGAAGCATTGCCGCGATTAGGTGGCAGTTTGGACGCCGATGGTGATGGCAGGGCAGGCTATTCCTTGCGCGGCGGGCGAATGCTCACCACCGATAATTACGAATGCACTTGGGATTTATTTAAAACGATTCCCTCCATCATTAGCCCAGAAAAAACGGTATTTCAAGAAACCCTCGAATTCAATGAAATATTCAAATCGCATGCTATGGCGCGTTTGGTTGATTGCCGACGCGCCAAAGCTCACGTCAGCTCCATGGGTTTCTCCATGCAGGATCGCTTAGAGTTGCTTAAATTAAGCAGTGCCGATGAAGCGGAGCTGGGTGCCAGCTGTATCACCGATTGGCTGTCACCCGCGTTTTTTGAGTCTGAATTCTGGTTTATGTGGGTCACCACCTTTGCCTTCCAGCCATGGCACAGCGAGGTTGAATTTAAGCGCTATCTGCATCGTTTTATGATGGAATTCTCACGCATTGAAACCTTGGGTGGCGTGAAACGCACCATCTACAACCAATATGATTCCTTGGTGCTGCCGCTGCAACGCTGGTTGCAAGATCAAGGCGTGCATTTTGAAATGAATTGCACCGTTACCGATATGGATATTCAAACCAAGCAAGGCGCTCATACCGTCACTGGCCTGCATTACAAAAGAGACGATGGCGCTACCGGATTTATTGATATTGCCGCAGGCGATTTGGTGTTTTTCCAAAATGCGTCCATGACCGATGCATCCAGCCTTGGCTCAATGCAAAGCGCACCTGAAAAACGCAATAAAGCGCATAGTGGCGGTTGGGATTTGTGGGAAAAAATTGCCACTGGCCGGCCAGAATTCGGTAATCCATCTACGTTTAATAGCCGTATCGCTCAATCGCTCTGGGAATCGTTTACCGTCACACTGAGCGATCCTGCTTTTTTCAATCAAATGATTGCGTTCAGCGGCAATCAGCCAGGTACGGGCGGCTTGGTCACGTTTAAGGATTCCAACTGGTTGATGTCTGTCGTTCTGCCGCATCAACCGCACTTCGCCAATCAGCCTGAAGATGTGCAAGTGTTTTGGGGTTATGCGCTATCCCCTGATCGGGTCGGTAATTTTGTTGCCAAACCGATGGCAGATTGCAATGGCGAAGAAATCCTGCGTGAATTATGCGGCCACTTGCGCTTTGATCTAGATACGGTGCAAACCGCTAACTGCATTCCCTGCCGCATGCCCTATATCACCAGCATGTTTATGCCGCGCCAGCTGGGTGATCGGCCACTGCCTGTGCCAGCAGAATCCAAAAACTTGGCTTTTATCAGCCAGTTTGTGGAAATTCCTGAGGATGTGGTGTTTACCGTGGAATATTCCGTGCGGGTGGCGCAATTGGCGGTGTATCAATTGCTAAAAATAGATCACGAGGTGCCGCCGATTACAGCGCATGATAAATCGGTAAAAGTTCAGTTTGAAGCATTGCTGAAAGCGCTGAAATAAGCTTAGCCAGACTGGCATGAGATCATGCTAGTCTGGCTAAAACACTGCCAGCGCAACCCACAGGCGAGTATCTATCCAACCCCAATAGACGGGCTTACACAAATCTAAGCCTGATACACACTTGGGCTATGGATCTCCATAAAGCGCGATGAATTAGCCAGCTCAGTAAAACCAAACTGGGTGTAAAGCGTATGTGCATCTTTGGTTGCCAGCATAAAGCGCCTGAGCTCTTGCAAATCTGGGTGGGCCAGAATGGTGGCGATTAAATACTTGGCTAAGCCTTGGCCGCGGTGCGCGTCCAAAATATACACATCGGCCAAATAAGCAAAGCTAGCCTTATCGGTGATCACCCGCGCAAAGCCAATTTGGCTGTCCCCCAGAAACACGCCAAATGCCAATGAATTTTGTGTGGCTTTTGCTACCGTAGCGCGTGAAATACCGGGTGACCAATAAGATTGGCTAAGAAAAGCATGAATAGCATCCAGATCAAAACGCTGCTGATCGGTACTGATATGGTAATCGCTGATGGGCATGGCGGCACTCCTTGGCATAGTGCTTACAAGTTTATCCTTTTGACATTTCTTGTGCTTGCTTTGCGGGAAAGAAATTCCGCTGTCGTGCTGCGATAAGCCAAATCTGCACGTGCAGCCCCTATTTGCAGAATACGTGCTAGCCGCAATGGGCTGAGCAAGGTAAAATTCGGCGATTATTTAAACATCAAAGATTTTGACAGCATGGATAAAATTCTGATTTTGGACTTTGGCTCGCAAGTGACTCAGCTGATTGCCCGCCGTGTTCGCGAAGCGCATGTGTATTCTGAGCTGCATTCTTTTGATGTATCGATTGATTTTATTCGTGAATTTAAGCCGACCGGCATCATCCTTTCTGGCGGCCCAAACTCGGTTTACGAGAGCGATTACCAAGCCGATCCTAAATTGTTTGAGCTGGGCGTGCCGGTACTCGGTATTTGCTACGGCATGCAATGGATGGCCGAATCGCTAGGCGGCAAGGTAGAAGCAGGCACGGTGCGCGAGTTTGGCTTTGCCGAAATTGGCGCGCAAGCAAGCAGCAAATTATTCGGCGGCCTTGAAGATCGCAAAAATAGCGCAGGCCAAAGCGTATTAGAAGTTTGGATGAGCCACGGTGACAAAGTCACCGCGCTGCCAACCGGCTTCTCTGTGATCGCCAGCAACGAAGCCTGCCCGATTGCCGCTATTTCTGACGAAGCGCGTGGTTTTTACGCCGTGCAATTCCACCCAGAAGTAACGCACACCCTAAAAGGGCGTGAAATGATTAACCGCTTTGTGCTCGATATTTGCGGCGCAAAGCCAAGCTGGACCATGCCTAACTACATCGACGTAGCCGTGGCAAAAATCCGCGAACAAGTCGGCACAGATGAAGTGATCTTGGGCCTATCTGGCGGCGTGGATTCATCCGTTGCCGCAGCGCTGATCCACCGTGCGATTGGCGATCAACTGACTTGCGTGTTTGTCGACAACGGCCTGTTGCGCCTGAACGAAGGCAAGCAAGTGATGGACACCTTTGCCGAGCACCTTGGCGTAAAAGTGATCCACGTTGACGCCGCCGCGCAATTTATGGGCCACCTTGCCGGTGTTACCGACCCAGAAGCCAAGCGCAAAATCATTGGCCGCGAATTCGTAGAAGTATTCCAAGCCGAATCCGCTAAATTGCCAAGCGCAAAATGGCTAGCCCAAGGCACCATCTACCCTGATGTGATCGAATCTGCTGGCGCAAAAACCGGCAAAGCGCACACCATCAAGAGCCACCACAATGTAGGCGGCCTGCCAGAAACCATGAAGCTGAGTTTGCTGGAGCCATTGCGCGAATTATTCAAAGATGAAGTGCGCGAACTTGGCGTGGCATTGGGCCTAGCCCCAGAGCTAGTCTACCGCCACCCATTCCCAGGCCCAGGCCTAGGTGTGCGTATCCTTGGCGAAGTAAAGCAAGAATTTGCTGATCTACTGCGCTTTGCCGACGCCATCTTTATCGAAGAGTTGCGCGCTGCGGTAGACGAAAAAACCGGCAAAAACTGGTACGAACTCACCAGCCAGGCCTTTGTGGTCTTCCTGCCAGTAAAATCCGTCGGCGTAATGGGTGATGGCCGCACCTACGACTACGTGGTCGCACTACGTGCCGTAGTCACCTCAGACTTCATGACCGCCAAATGGGCAGAGCTGCCTTACGACTTACTCGGCAAAGTATCCAATCGCATCATTAACGAAGTGAAAGGCATTAATCGCGTTGTTTACGATGTTAGTGGTAAGCCACCTGCTACTATTGAGTGGGAATGATTCCACGTCTGGTAATGACAGGTAGTAAGTAGCAGTAAACAATAAAGCCCGCTGCAATGCGGGCTTTATTGTTTGTACTTTTTGGCAAATTCTAGGATGGAAAAGTAGTTGCAAAGTCAATTATGGTAGATTCGGATATCTACATGATAATTGTAAAAGCCATTATGGGTGGTTAAGACGATTTAGCACAGTCAAAAAAGGGACAAAAATGCATTTAAAATCACTGCATATCAAGAATTTTCGTACACTTGAAGACTTCCAAGTCAGCAAACTTGGCCGTGTGAATCTGATCGTCGGTAAGAATAATTCCGGGAAAAGCTCGGTGCTGGAAGCGTTGCGGATTTATGCGGGGAATGCGAATCCTAATCTATTGGAAGAAATTGCATTTGGGCATGATGAGAAATATCGGGTTAATGATGGTGCGCTAGCTGATTATGCGGATATTCCCTTTGTTGATTTTTTTTCTGGAAGATTATTTCCACTAGATGATGAATCCTCCATTTTAATTGGCGAGGTGGATGATGAGCCGCAAAAAACCCTCGAGATAAAACATTTTCTCATGGGCATGGCTCATGAAAATATCGAACGGGATGGCGAAGCGCGTTTGATTGAGCGTCCAATTATCTTGAGTAAATATGCAGTAGCGCATGATGGTGTTGATTATGATATGCAGGCACTGATTGTTAGCAAAAATGGAAATTCTAAATTATTAAATTTAGATTCACTCACTGGTCGTAGACCGAGGCAATGGTTTGAGGCGAGTGATGGGTTGCCGAGTAGTTATATCCCGACTCAGTTTATTTCGATGGACGAGTTAGCTGATTTATGGGATCAAATTCAGTTTTCAGAGCATGGCGATTTTGTGCGTGAAGGTTTGAAATTGATTGCGGATGATTTTGAGCATCTGGCTTTTGTGAAGGCCGAACCAGATTTATCAAGAGCGCCGCAAGGACTGATTGCAAGGACGATGAGTAGCAATTTACGGCGAACAGCAATGGTCAAATTACGCAGCATGAATAAACCCATTCCATTGAACAGCATGGGTGACGGCATGTTGCGAGTCTTGCAGCTGCTTTTGAAAATTTTTCCTGCGAAGGGAGGATTTTTGCTGATTGATGAATTCGAAAATGGGTTGCACTACTCAGTTCAGGAAAAAATATGGCGGCATTTGTTTGATCTTGCCGAAAAGTTGAATATTCAAATCTTTGCCACGACCCATAGCTGGGATTGCATCGAGAGCTTTGCAAAAGTGGCAGTTGAAAAAATGGCAACTGAAGGCGTTTTATTCCGTGTTGGCCGCAGCGTGAGAACCAGCGATAAGGGTAAGGTGATTGCGACCGTGTTTGACGAGCAGAAACTATTCAATATCACGCAGTCAGATGTTGAGGTGCGCTGATGGCTGATCGTTTGTTACTGGTTGAGGGCGAGGCGGATCGTGCTTTTTTTGAGCTACTATGTCGCAAATACACTGTAGATGCCGAGGCTATTAAAGTGTCTCCTCCCAAAGGGCTTGGTGGGAGCTGGGATTCAAAGCAAGGCGTATTGAATCAATTGGAAACGCAGATCGTAAATTTGAATGATGGTCATTTGCAAGCACTGGCTATTGTTGTCGATGCTGACCGAGCCCCTGATGGTGGTTTTGCAAAGACCATTCTGCAAATTACGACCAAAGTGGCTCTGCAGGGTTATGACAGCCCACCTGTGGCTCTTGCTTTAGGTGGTTTACTTTACAAGCACAACAATGGTTTGCCTGATCTAGGGGTTTGGGTCATGCCTGATAATGCGTCCGAGGGTATGTTGGAAGATTGGATTAAGCAATCTGTATTGCCAGCTGAAAGTGGCCTTTTGGCGCAAGCCCAAAGTGCCGTGGCCGATCTTGTTGTTCCTAAGTTCAAAGCGAACCGACAGAGTAAAGCGGAAGTTGCGACTTGGCTGGCCTGGCAAAAGCAACCTGGAGAGGGACTTTATTGCATAGTGAAGGATGATTTACTCAATTCTGAAGCTGAGCTCCACATCGGACTGGTTCAGTGGTTGAAGGCGGTGTTTCCTTAAGAGTTTGTGGTTCTCCCCTTCATCGCGGAAATTGGGGACTAGCGATGGTTAATTATTTAGCTGGAAAGCAATCGGAAAACAATTGGGGGCAGACCACAGTTAATTCAGCGACGCTTTGTTTTTGACTGTGGTCACCATTCTTCTAATCGCCAAACGCCTGCTTCACCGCATCAACAACCCTCACACCCATTCCTGCGTTCTCGGCAAGGATTGGGTATCTCTTACAAAGCTGATTAGACAGCGCATTCCCATTCTGCCGAACACTACGAATAATCCCGTCAAGTTCATTATCTGGCGCTTCTAAGAATTGCTTGATGGCGCTGCGGGCTTGGTCGTTGGCTTTTAAGAAACGGGCTTCTTTGCGCATTTCTTGCGTTAGCGTGGTGTCGATTATTTTGGCTAGATATTCGGCGTGAGCGGTAAGGTCGGGGTAGCGCCATGCGGGTAGTGCATCATCGTAGGCGCTGAAATAAAGATTGTATTCCACGCCATCTTCGGCAATGACTGGTTCGCCAAAATAGTATTGATCGGCATATTTACGCATCAGGCGGCGGGAAAAACGTTCGAGCACTTTGTCGTAAGCGGCGCGCGCCTGCGTGCTGTCTGCAATGGTGGCTGATACGGGCAGAATAATCGGTGCGGGGACGAGGCCGTCGCGTCGCAAGATATCGTTAATTAAAAAGCGCGAAATTCGGCCATTGCCATCCGCCATCGGGTGAATATAGACAAAGCCGAAAGAGGCTACTGCAGCGCGCACGATGGATGATGCGCCTTGGCTGCGTTCAAGAAAATGCGCTAGCCCAGAAAGTAGCGCGTTTGTTTGTTCCCAATGTGGTGCGATGTAATCGACGACCGCTTGGTAGTGAGCCGAGTGACCTACATAAACAGGGGAATGGCGCAGGCCGTAACGCAGTGCCATATCGCCCAAAATGCCACGTTGTAATAGGCTCAGGGTTTCAGCGGTGAATGGATTTTCGTGTTGTCCGCATTCGTTCTCCATAACGGCGGCAAAGCGGCGGATGCGGTCTTCTTTATCTTGTTCGCGCTCAATCAGAAAACTGGCACGGCTTTCTTTTACAGTTAGCCATACCGTGCTGCGCAAAATCAGATCTACGCCAAAATCCGTTTCTAACTCGGCCAGTTTGGCTGGCAAATCATAGGTTTCAGCCGCTTGAATGGCGGCGGTGCGGCGAACGATAGGGCAGTAATCGCGATTACCCGGCAGATTGTCACGAACGCGCCAGCGTGGGCAATTGATGGCCTTGCCAACCAGATATAGTGCTGGGTCGAGTGCAGCAATGTAGTTGCCTCGCGTTAGATTGGGCGCATCCAGCGTGTCATTCAGTAGCCATTCATACAAGAAGCAGGCGCGGCGGGAATAACTTCCTGTTGGTTCACGCGCTATCCATTGCTCCAGCTCTTGCTTGGCCAAAGTTTGGGAAAACAGCCGCGCCAAAAATTCTAGATGGATGCCTTCATATTTGAAGGCAAAAGCCAATTGCTCGCTAAAAGAATCAAGGGGGCGGTATGACTCTGGATAAACCTCAAAACGAATGTCGCCATCATTTGACGTGGAGCGGTTTCGCCCGATCTCACTCTGTACTGCCAGCGGATGTACTGTATGGATATTGTAAGTGAGCGATAGCCATTGATACCCAATCTCAGCCATAAAATCGATTACTCCGCCATAAAAACAGTTATAAATTGAAGTTTTTCAATAAAAACGATTATAGCAGAGGGGTTTGGGGCTGTCGGGTTTGTTTTTACTGTTGGTAATGAGGAAAATCAAGGATTAAGAGTGGACCTCAGTTAATTTAGTTGATTGTTTTTTCTGCTGTGCTTTGGACCTGCTGCTGCAACTGGACAAGCGCAAATACATTGAGTAATGACGGTGTGAGTAATAGCAATAGCATTGGTATGTAATTTTGTTCTGGTTCTTGGCCGCGCCAGTGGAGCGTTAGCACTAAAGCTAGCCCCGCCGTATAGCAAAAGACAGCTATTGCATTTGTACGAAATGCAATTTTTAGCTTATTAGGTCGAGACTTAAATACCGATATTGCAAAAACCAGTGGTGACAGCACAATGGCTAAAAAGATTGTAGAGATGATAATTACACTTGCTGAATTGCGAAGTGTGCAAATGGCTATCCAAGATAATGTGAAGATTATTATTACCATAATATTGAGTCGCGCTACGAGCTTTTGCATAAATTTTTTGTATTTAAGGTTATGAAAATGGTTAAAAAAGGGTGTTGAAGTCTATTGAGCAGGCAGTGGGGGCTGATCTAATATTCTAACAAAATTTGGGGGATGTTTATACCTGACCCAACTACCCATTTGGGCGAAATTCTTAGCAGTAGCGTTTAATTCGCGTTTAGAGCCAACCCATATTACAATCCGGAAAAATATAAAAGGATTCCTTGAGGTGAAAAGTTTTATTTTTGTCGCACTACTGACTGGTTTTATTTCAATGGCAAATGCTGGATTTAATGAAGGCTTGGAGTCATATAATGCAGGGAACTACAAACTAGCATTTAAAAATTTTTCGCCGCTCGCTAAACAAGGTGATGCCCAAGCACAATTCAACCTCGGAGTGATATACGACAAAGGTCAAGGTGTGCTGCAAGATTATGTTCAGGCCATTGCTTGGTATCGCAAGGCCGCTGAACAAGGACATGTCGACGCGCAAAGAACAATGGGTTTTCAATACTTCATGGGGCAAGGTGTGCCACCGGACTATGCTCAAGCCTTTAACTGGTATCGCAAAGCAGCTGAACAAGGTGATGCCGCTGCGCAGGGCAGCATAGGCTTAATGTTTGCAGAAGGTATAGGCGTAGCAAAGGACGATGCCCAAGCTTTGAGCTGGTTGCGCAAGGGTGCGGAGCAAGGCGATAACTTTGCGCAATTCAGCCTCGGAATGAGGTACGTAGAAGGTAAAGGCGTGCAACAGAACTGGGTCGTGGCTTTTGCGCTATTCAATATTGCGAATTTGGATGCAATACCCAACGGTTATAAACAGAAGTCACTTGCTATGAAAGCGCTATCACGCAAGACCTATGGGGAGGGTCGGCAGCTAACGTCCGAAATGGCTAAACCCAACAATCTGATCAAAGCGATTGCTGCATACCTAAAAAATCAAGCTAAGCGGTAACTAAACCGCTCTTGGCCTGATACCATTTTTATTTTAAATAAAGCTCCTCATCCGCTATTTCTTTAATTTTACAAACCGTTTTCCAATTACGATAAGTCATTGCAACCCCTAGTAGTTTCTCTGCTTTTGCTGCGAGTTTTGATCTGCCTATTCCTTCAGGGGTGTGTAGATAGAATACGGTAGGGCTTAAATGAAATCGCTCGCTTTCTTTTTTTAGGGCATTGAGCTCTGCTAATTGGGGATGGCTGGGCGGGGTGGCGAGAAAGCCAAGGTGCAGGCTGCTGGGGTCTGATTCTGCTTCGGGGTATGGATTTTCTAGGATTACTTTTTCTATTGTTTCTTGGTCAATAATTATAATCTGCGGCTCAAAGCCGTGTTGTAGTTTGATATGGCTAATGAGTTTGGATTTGAATTCTGCAATGTCTGTTTCTGAAATCTGGAATAGGGCGTTGCCGCTTTGGATATAGGTTTTTACCTTTAGCGCGCCAAGGTTTTCTAAAATGGCAATTAGCTCCTTCATCGTTAATATGTTTTTCCCGCCGACATTTATGGCTCTAAAAAGCGCGATATAAGTCTTCATTTGATTATGCCTCTTGTGCAAACGCATTATAAATATCTTATGGCGGGAGAAACCCAATCCTATCAACTTAAGCGTTTTTCTTAAGATTAAATCGGCATTTCGTAGGGTGTACAACGACGTAGTCGTTGCGCACCAAAAACGGTGCGCAAGAAAAACGACTTGCACACCCTACGCAAAGCCAGACTTGGTCCTGTTTTTTTGCCTTAAGTTGATAGGATTAGGGTGGAGCCCGCGTGTTTATTCGGCATTGCTCGCGGGTTTCACCCGCCCTACAAATTCAAAAATCGCGCACTTTACTCAAGTAATCCATTTACACAGAGATTATTGAGCAAGAGGCGAAATCGGGAAAATACATAATTTGAACTCATAGCGCTATTGTGCGGTTTGTTAAGCGGCTATTTATTTTAATTGAACCACCTAATAGAGCAAGATTCGGGTCGTTATCTAGGGCTTAAATCTCCACACTGTATTTGTGCCCAGGCAATTGGGGCAGAAACTCAATGAGGGAGGTTTGCATGTTATCTAATAAAGTAGCGATTATTACTGGGGCGAGCTCTGGGATTGGTTATGCCAGCGCAAAGTTATTCGCAAGCCAAGGGGCGAGTGTGGTGCTGGCGGCAAGGCGTCAGGCAAAGTTGGATGAGTTGGTCGATGAGATTACTCAAGCAGGTGGGCGGGCGATTGCGCTGGCGGGTGATGTGAAGGACGAAGCTTTTGCTAAGGCGCTGGTTGAATTGGCCGTTGGCCATTTTGGCGGGCTGGATGTGGCGTTTAATAATGCCGGTATGATTGGGGAAATGGGGGCGACGCCTGATATCTCGCTTTCGGCATGGCACGAGGTGGTGAACACCAATCTGACAGGTGCATTTCTAGGGGCCAAGCATCAAATTCCCGCCATGCTAAAACGGGGCGGTGGCTCTTTGATTTTTACTTCTTCGTTTGTGGGTTATACCGTGGGATTTCCAGGGCTGGCGGCTTATGCGGCGAGCAAGGCGGGGTTGGTTGGTTTGACGCAAGCGCTGGCGGCCGAGTTTGGCGCTCTGGGTGTACGCGTCAATGCGCTGTTGCCGGGTGGCACGGATACCCCGATGGGCCGTGCCTTTGCCAGCACGCCAGAAGCCTTGGCCTTTGTGCAGGGGCTTTATACTATGAAGCGGCTGGCTTTGCCTGATGAAATTGCGCAATCGGCGCTTTATCTTGCCTCCGATGCATCTAGCTTTACGACCGGCTCGGCGCTGCTGGTGGATGGTGGGGTTTCGATTAATCGGACTTAATGGCTCTTGCTTATGCCTCTTGCTCAATGAGCTCTGTATAGATGAATGTTTTGGAGGGTGGGGTCGGTTTATGAGTTCGTAGGGCGGGTGAAACCCGCGAGCACGGCTGAATAAATACGCGGGTTTCACCCGCCCTACGATATTTCTAATGAAATTGGGCAAGAGTCATAATCAGGTAATTGCTTATATAAAGGAGGGCGAATGTCGGACTATGAACGCATCGCCAAAGCGATTTATTTTATTTCTACTCGCGTGCATAGCCAGCCTAGCTTGGATGAAATTGCAGCTCACTTACATTTAAGTCCTTTTCATTTTCAGCGGCTATTTTGCCGTTGGGCAGGGGTAACGCCGAAGCGGTTTTTGCAAGTGCTGACCTTAGAGCGAGCCAAGCAATTATTGCGCGAATCGAAATCGCTGCTTGAAGTCTCTGATACGCTGGGTTTAAGTAGTGGTTCGCGCCTTTATGATCATTTTGTGCATCTGGAGGCGGTAACGCCAGGAGAGTACAAAAAGGAAGGGGCGGGTTTGTCCATTGCTTACGGCGTGCATAACACGCCATTTGGCCCAGCATTTATTGCGATTACGCCACGAGGAATTTGTAAGTTTTCCTTCTTGCAGGGCGAGGCGATTGATGAGCATCTGGCTGATTTATGCACAAAATGGCCCTATGCCGTGGTGCATGAAGAGCAGCAAGCCACGCTTGAAGTCTTAGATGGGATGTTTGGCGGGGCAAAAAAGCCGGATCGGCCTATTTCTTTACATGTGGCGGGGACGAATTTTCAAGTCAGTGTTTGGAAAGCCTTGTTACAGATTCCGCCTGCAGCCGTGGTGAGTTATTCCCAAGTGGCGAATGCGATTGGCAGCCCCAGTGCGGCGCGGGCGGTGGGCACGGCGATAGGCTCAAACCCTGTTGCATTTTTAATCCCCTGCCACCGTGTGATTCAGCAGGGCGGTAAGTTAGGTGGCTATTACTGGGGAGAAACACGTAAGCATGCGATTCATGCTTGGGAATCGGCGCGGCATGAGCTGCTTTTACCTGACTAGCTAGATACTAATCCACACATAATCCCGGCCCGATATTGCCGTTTTTGACTTCGGCATAGCAGCCAAAGGGCATGGTGTTGCTTTGGCAATGCCCTGTTTGCTTGCCGTCTGCCACGATGGGCGTGCCTAGCTCGGAGAGGCATTTTCCTTGGCAGTCTGTGGTATCACGACAGATTTTTCCGGCGTCGGGATAGGGTTTTACACAGAGGGTGTGGCCCATGATGCCGCCTTGCTTCATTTCCCCGCCTTCTTGGGCACAGTTTTGTGCTGCGCTGAGTGGCAGGGCTGTTTTGGCGGGAGGGGATGTGGCGCATGCGCTCAGGATGAGGGCGATGAAGATATATTTGAAGTGTTGCATATCGAATTCTATTATCTATCTGGATATGAGTATTGTAGGCAGGCCGTCATTTAAGTCTATTTAAATGGGCCTGCCTGAGCACGGATGAATGACGCTATGCAGTATTAGATGGCGCTGCTTGCTGTCAGTTCTAGTGTTTTGCACAGTGACAAAAAGCGGTCTAACTTGTTGCTGCGTGCAAGCAGCACTTGCATTTCATCGTTCAGCGGCTTGCTGAAATTTACCAGTGTATAAGTCGGGGCCAGCTCTGTTTGGATGAGTTGCAATGCATCGCTATTGCTCAGTGTGGCTAGCTCGGCAGAAGTCAGGCTGAGTTCCCCTTCACCAAAAGCGTCTTCAATCTGCGCGTAAAGCGCATCGGCTTTGCTGGCGCGGAAAATCAGGCCGTCTTCAAGCTGCTCGATCAGTACCCATTCCCAAAGTGGAATAGCCGCGTTGGCTGGGTAAGCGCTGTCTTTATCGTTGGCTAAATAGCTTTCTGCATCGCTTGCCGCTTTGAGCACTTCGGCGCTCATTGCTTCGATGTCGTTTTTCTCGAAGCCGCCATCGGCGATGATGGTGAAGAGTTCGGTGATATGGGTTTGATTCATTGGGTAATCCTGATTAATAAATGCCATCGGCGCTACAACAGCGCCGATGGCGGATGATAAAGGGATTTACACCCTAGATGGAGATTGATTCTGGTTTTTTATCGTCAATAAGGCCGAAGTGTTGTTTGTTTTTGTTGAACTGATGTTACACCGTGATCGTCTTTTTAGTGCCTTCGGCACGTTGATTCGTGTTCCAAGGTTTGGGTTTGGCTGCGTAACATGAGTTGTTAAAGATAGAGTCCTAAATAAAGCGCAAAGCCTGCGTAAAGAAAGCCGATGCAGCTCAGTTGCTTGCCTGTGACTTTGCCGCGCCTAAACATCAAATACAGCACAATAATTGCCACGGTGGTGATGATGCCGGAGGCGAGCAGTGGGCCGTCGAATAGCCAAGGGGTGAAGAAAATACCCAGCGCACTAGGGATAGTGGCTTGAATCATCATCGCGCCCGATATATTAGCCAGCGCCAAACGCTCTTTGCCTTGTCGCACCCAGATCAGGGTATTCATGATTTCAGGCAATTCCGTCGCTACAGGGCTGAGTAAAAGGGCGACCAAGTGCGGAGCGAGGCCTAGCATCGCGCCTAAGTTTTCGAGTTGGGATACAAAAACATGCGAGGCAAGGGCAATTACCGCGAGGGCTAAGCCCACTTGCAAAGCGGCCCAGCGCCAATTGTCGCTGCTTGGGCGCAGCTTTAATGGCTCCAGCTCTTCTTCCTCGGCGGCCGTTTCGGCGGTGTTGATTTCCCGCCAAACATAGACGGCATAGGCCAGCAAAAACAGCAGGCCCAGATAGGGCTTAAACGCAAATGCGACTAAGCCGAGCGCCACTTTAAATATAAAGATGGCTAAAAAAGCCAGCTGATCTTGGCTGAGGCGCGCCTGATCTACTTTCACTAAATGATCTGTACGGGCCAAACGCTGACGATTGCGCCAGAGCGCTAAGCCCACTACGGCATAGGCAATCGTTGCCAGCACCAAAGGGCCACCCATCGCGGCGCCCACGCCAATGTCTTTTTGCTCGGGCGTCGTGCCAAATACCACCGCTGTAAAAGTGACTGCGCTTTCGGGGAGCGCCGTGCCAAAAGCCGCCAGCACCGAGCCTACGGCAGTCGCGCCCAGCTTCATATGTTTGCCACACCATTCAATGGCGTTGACGAAATAATTACAGGCTAAATAGATGGCAATGGCCGAGGAGAAAAACAGGAATAGGGTGAGTAACATGCAAAATCACAATGCCGGGCAAGCAATTAAACCAATGGCGCAACGACACGGCTTGCCCGGCAGGCAAACGTATCGAGGCCAAAGGTCTCGCTGAATTATCCGCCATACCGGCCGATAATTAATGACGCCATGCAGTCACAGACCGCAAGTTTGTTGACGCCACCTCCTTCGCTTTGCGCGAAGGATAGCTACTCCCCAATGACGGGACGGGGTAGTCTGGCAGATGAGGAGCGGGCGGGCAAGGAGCAATGTTGCCACTGTTTTTTTGAATAGGCGTTTAAATGCTTCGCGGTGCACCGCTCTGTTTGAATCAATGTTGTCTACTGTATGCAGGGTAGATTGTTTGATTTGAAATTATTTGGAAAGAATTATGCAAGTAGCGGTATCTCACATAAACTAAAGGATACTAAATCTGGGAGCGCTATTTTATGAGTATGGCAACTGAATCCATAGGCAGTATTCCGCGTTCAGCCAAATTACAACGTGCTTTAGTTTTGTTTGATCAAGGCGAGCTGAGCCCTGCCGAAATGGAGGTCTTTTACGATGAAGCCGTCAAAGATACAGTAACGAAGCTAGAGGCGATTGGCTCGCCGGTGTTGGGCGATGGCGAGCAGCGTAAAACGCATAGCTTTGCCACATACGGGGTTGAGGGCAATGAAAATATGGCCCCAGATGGCTTGTGTATTCCTTTTCATGATGGGCATATTCGCCAGTTGCCACGCTTAACCAGTGGGCCTTTTCGTTTTGCGCGTTTTGCGCATGAATCCATTGGCTTGGCGCGTAAATATACGGATAAGCCTTTTAAACAGGCCATTATTTCGGCTTCGGCATTGAGCCTGCTTTATCCTGCTCATGGGCTCGCTGATTATCCGCGCGAGGAATTTGTAGCCGATTTATTGGCAGAACAAGAAAAAGAAATTCGCGGTTGTTTTGCCCAAGGCGCAAGTAAAGTGCAGCTCGATTTTACAGAAGGGCGGCTCTCAGTAAAGCTGGACCCTAGCGGGCATATTTTGCGTAGCTTTATTGATATCAATAATATGCTGCTGGATCGGTTTAGCCCTGAAGAGCGGAAAAAAATTGGCATTCATACCTGCGCCGGTAGTGATCACGATTCCACCCATAGCGCCGATGTAGATTATGCCGAATTACTGCCGAGCTTATTTGAAATTAAAGCGGGGTGTTTTTATATTGCGCTGGCTTGTGAGAAAGACCCAGAAAGGGTGCTGAAAATTATTCAGCAGTATCGTAAGCCTGATCAAGTGATTTTTGTGGGGGTGATCGATGTGATTGATCCGCAAATTGAAACGGCTCAATTGGTGTGCGACAGAGTCTTGCAAGCTGCGCGCTACATACCGCACCCTTATCTGGCAACGACCGATGATTGTGGTTTTTCGCCTTTTTGCGATGACACCAGCACCAGCCGCGAAACCGCTTTCGCAAAAATTGCCGCCCGTATTGAAGGCACCGCACTTGCGGCGCGTCAGCTAGGCTACGCCTGAGCCCATCGTGATTCTGCATAGCTATTCATTGTTTGATAAAGCCGGGCATTTGCAGGAATGGAATACTGTGTTTGCCGAAGAGTTTGCCGCCGCACCATTGCACTCTGGCATGAGTATTGATGCAATTCTTACAGGGTGCCAAGCTGCGGTTTTATCTTGTGATTTAGGCTCGTTTTATTACGCCAGTGCTTTGTTTTTAGCAGAAGGCGATGTGCAGCGAACAAGCAAGGGCCTGTTTGTACGCATGGTACGGTTAAGCCGGGTGCAGGCGGTGGATCAAGCCAGTTTATTACGCTCGGCTGCTATGCAAATGTCCAATACCATTGTGGCCGAGCGTGCTAGTCAGGAAGAAGCTTTGCGGCGGGCCAAAAATGAGTCTGACGCGGCAAACCACGCAAAAAGTCAGTTTTTAGCCACTATGAGCCATGAAATTCGCACGCCACTCAACGGTATTTTGGGGATGGCGCAGCTGCTTTTGTTGGATGATCTGGATAAAGATGAGCGGCTGAGTTATGCGCAAATTATTTTAAAATCAGGTCAAAGCTTATTAACGCTACTTAACGATATTTTGGATTTATCTAAGGTAGAAGCGGGTAAATTTGAGCTTAATATGTCTTGTTTTGAGCCAGAAAAGCTCATAGACGATGTATTGTCTTTGTTCGCCTACAGCCTTACACAAAAAAATATCAGCGTGAGCCGCAGCTGGACTACGCCAGAGGATAAGCCCCGTTATCTGGGCGATGCATTACGTTTACGGCAGATGTTGGCTAATTTGCTGGGTAATGCGGTGAAATTTACAGAGTCTGGCACGGTGACGGTGGAGGCTTACGAAAGCCGCCGCGAGAACGACCGCGCCATGCTGATGTTTAAAGTTTATGACTCGGGTATTGGCATTAGCCCAGAGCAACAATTGGCACTATTTTTGCCTTTTTCTCAGATTGATAATAGCAATACGCGTAAATACGGTGGCAGCGGGCTGGGGCTATCTATCGTGCGTGAATTGGCTAGGTTAATGGAAGGTGAGGTAGGGGTGGAAAGCGAGCTGGGTAAGGGCTCTTGTTTTTGGTTTTGCATCCGAGTGGCGCTGGATTTTACCGAGCCAGCCTGCGTATCCCCTAAGGCAGGCCATGAAAGCCCTGCTGCAAAGCGCTCGCTGCCTATTTTGGTGGTCGACGATAACCCACTCAATTTAACCGTTATTAAAATGATTTTATCTAAGCTGGGCTTTGCGCTGGAGCTGGCTCAGAATGGCCGCGAAGCGATTCAGCTGCTTGCCGATGATGTGATGCCTGCTCTTATTTTTATGGATTGCCAGATGCCTGATATTGATGGCTTTGAGGCAACACGGCAGATTCGGCAAATGGAAATCGCGAAACATCGCCCCCGCATCCCTATTATTGCCTTAAGCGCGGGTGTGTTTGAGCAAGATCGCCAACAGTGCATAGACGCAGGGATGGATGATTTTCTTGCCAAGCCTATTAATATCGAGGCACTGCAAGTTACGCTCAAAAAATGGTTGACGGAATACTAGTGCGCTATTAAAAGCCTACTTTGTTTGATCAATTCATTTTAAATATGCACGGATTAATTCAGTTTTCTTTTGGAGGGGAGGTGTCTTTTTGCGCTCCTTTAGAGCTTTGAATTCTGGCGTAATTGGCGGGCAGCGTGGTATAAGCTCAATGATCATGATCTTACAGTCAACATAATGAATTTGCGGGAATTGGCTCTGCTATTGAACTTATCGCCAACAACGGTAAGCCGCGCCTTAAATGGCTTTTCTGATGTGAGCGAAAAGACACGGCAGCGGGTGACGGCAGCGGCGGAGCGGCATGGTTATCAGCCCAATAGCACGGCCAGAAAGCTGGCGCTGGGTCGCACCGATTGCGTAGGCATGATTTATCCGCTGCAACCTAATGATTTAAACGATCCTGTTTTTCACGCCATTGTTGGCGGAATGACCGATCAGTTTAATGATGCAGGCATCGATCTGATGCTGATTTCGGCAGATAACCACAATGAGCTACAAACCTACCAACGCATTACCGCTGGGCACAGGGTAGATGGGCTGATTGTGGCGCGTACCTGTGTATTTGATGAGCGATTACGCTATTTGCAATCGTGTCAGTTCCCTTTTGTAGCGCATGGCCGCTCGCAAATGGATACACCTTATCCTTGGTTTGATTACGATAATGATGCGGGCACGCGTGCTGCAGTTGAGCGCTTGCTGGCCTTGGGCCACAAACGCATCGCCCTGATTTCTGCACCCCTAGCGCTTAATTTTGCCATGCAGCGTAAGCAGGGCTTTGTGGCGGCGATGCAGGCAGCAGGGGTGACGGTAGAGGCCAGCTTATTGCAAGAAGGCGCGCTGACTGCGCAAATGGGCGAGGCGTTAATGCACCGTCTGCTTAAACAAAGCCTGCGGCCCACCGCCGTGGTGGTCGATAATAATCTAGCCGCGATGGGCGTGCTGGCCGCTTTGCGCCAAGCTGAACTAAGGGCAGGCACGGATATCTCCTTGATTGTATTTGGTGGCGTAGCGCCAGAGCTGGCGATGGGGCAAAACATCACTGCCATCCGCCAACCAGATCCACGCGAAGCAGGCGTCACGCTGGCCTCGTTAATGCTGGCGCGCTTACGGGGAGAAGACCCTGCATCCCTACAAGTGCTTTGGCCTACCCTATTGCAACCGGGTACGAGTGATCAGGCTTGTTTGATTTAATCGGGCTGCTGTCGTTAAGCCTAAATCTTAAAATGCCGAGAAAACCTGAGATCTGTAGACACAGAGCACACTGAGTTAAAAAGCAGAAAACTAAGAAAACAAAGGATTTTCTTGGCAGTGATTTTAAAGGCTGCTTGGCTGGCAAGGCCATGAAATCCTTGCAGGGCGCGTAAAACCCGCCAGATTTTGATATGAAACGCTAGACAAGCGGCGGGTTTCACCCGCCCTACAAAAATGCTCGCTCATGCGATTGGCTTGAGTTGATGCGTATTGAGCAAGAGGCATAATCAGGTCAGTTGATATGGCTTGGATGAAATGAGCGATTCAAAAAATGTTTTTTTAGCATCGCTAAAGGAATGTGGTTTTTTGGGGAATTGCGCCTTGTTTCTACCCGACTTGTAAAGTAAACCCCGTTTTATTGTCTGCCCGTCACCATTGTAAGGGGGCGGGCATTTTTATTGTCTTGAGCGTAGGCAATGGCATAAATAAATAGCCGTTTTTATGATGTATGAATGTTGTAAATAGGGTCATTAATGTAGTTTACAGTGTGTAGTCCCCTGGATTAACTTACGAAACATCAAATCCAAACCGCTTTGGAAAACGTGGTTTAGTTTGTTTTTATCGCTTTCAAACCGTTTAAAACAAATAAAACAATGGATTGAAAGCGCTTTTGATCAGCCTTGGCAATATGATTTGCTGTTTTGTAGCGGTTTATTGATTTACTACAAGGTGGCGGTTTGTTTGTCTATTCAGGGAAGAGATGAGATGAAGTTCAAATCAGTAAATCAGTTTTTTGCACCTGCTCAGCTAGCATTGGCTGTTTGTGGCTTAGGTTTGGTCGGTAGTGCGTTCGCGATGCCGGTAGATTTTCATGGCTATGCACGCAGCGGTATTGGCTCTAATGCAACGGGTGGCGGATCGCAATCCTGTTTTCAGCTCGATGGTGCGGGCTCTAAGTATCGCCTAGGTAATGAATGCGAAACTTACGCCGAGTTTGCAGTGGGCGGTAGTGTGTTTGAGAAAAAAGAAACCGGCACACGCTTTAGAATTGAATCGCGTCTCGCTGTTTCTGCCAAGCAGTTTCAGGATTGGGAAAGCGATTCAGGCAAATCTGCCGAGTTTGCTTTCCGTGAAATTTATGTCACGGCCGAAGGCGTAGGCTTGGGTGATAGCAAGTTGTGGGCGGGTAAGCGTTTTTATGATCGCCAAGATGTGCACATTAATGACTTTTACTTCTGGGATAACTCCGGCCCCGGCGCTGGAATTGAAAATGTAGATGTGGGTTTCGCCAAATTTGCCTACGCATGGCGTCAGAATACCGTCACCACATCCGACACCAGTATCGAAAATCTGGATCGCAAAATCGGCGTATCCGGCCATGATTTCCGCCTCTCTGGCATTAAAGTGAATCCCAATGGCGAGCTGACGGTGGGCGTTGATTTGCGCTTTGCCAATAAGGCAGACAAAGATCAGGGCAAGGCCACTGATGGTTTTGGCTTGAATCTGATGCACACTCAAAGTGCTGTGTTTGGTGGCTTTAATAAGATCGCCCTGCAATATGCCAAGGGCAATATCTCTAGCTTTGCGGGTGGCTACCCAAATGTAAACGCCGATTCGGGCGATAAAGCGTATCGCGTGGTTGAGCAGCTGATGTGGCAGCCAGAAAACAGCCGCTATTCCGGCATGATGGCGGCCATCTGGCAAAAAACAGATCCAGCTGCGACAGGCAAGGGGCAAACTTGGATGTCGCTCGGCGTGCGCCCAACGTATATGTTTACCGACAATCTGGGCGCGGCCATTGAAGTAGGCTACGACCGTGTTAAGCCAGAAGAGGGCGATGCCCGTAATCTCTTAAAAACCACGGCAGCGTTTTTGGTGCAGCCAGAAAAAGGCTTTTTCAGCCGCCCGCAACTGCGCTTTTTTGCAACTTACGCTAAGTGGGATCAAGCCGCGCAAGACGCAGCTGGCCTAAAAGCGGTAAATAACCCGCTATCGGCCAATGGCCCGTTTGGCAATGATAAAAGTGGCTTCACCTTTGGCGCTCAGGCCGAAGTGTGGTGGTAAGTTGGGCTGGTGCAGTCTTAAATAAGATTTAAGTGCTAAGTCAGCCCGAACAGTGTGTTCAGGCTGACTTAGCGTGTTGAACCCCTCCGGGCCTGGCCCGAAACTTTAAAATGGATTGAGTCATGCTCAAGACCGATCGTGAATGGTGGCGTGGTGCTGTCATCTATCAAGTTTATCCACGCAGCTTTGCAGATGCCAATGCCGATGGCGTGGGTGATTTGCAAGGTTTGCTCGGCAAATTGCCCTATATCGCCGCGCTGGGGGTGGATGCGGTCTGGATCAGTCCGTTTTTTAAATCGCCGATGAAAGATTTTGGCTACGATGTAAGCGACTATTGTCAGGTTGACCCGCTATTTGGCACGCTGGCCGATTTTGATGCTGTGCTGGCCAAGGCCCATGACCTGGGTTTAAAAGTGATGATCGATCAGGTGCTCTCGCACACTTCAGATCAAAACACTTGGTTTGCTGACAGCCGACAAAGCCGCACAGGGGATAAGGCTGATTGGTATGTGTGGGCCGATGCTAAGGCCGATGGCTCTGCGCCAAATAATTGGTTATCTGTATTTGGTGGCCCAGCCTGGACTTGGGATACCCGCCGTTGCCAGTATTATTTGCATAATTTCTTAAGCAGCCAGCCGGATTTAAATTTCCATTGCCCTGCCGTGCAAGACGCCATTTTAGAAGCGATTCGTTTCTGGCTAGCGCGTGGCGTAGATGGTTTTCGCTTTGATGCGTGCAATTTCCATTTTCATGACCGCAAGCTGCGTAATAATCCGCCCGCTAAAAGTAAAGATACTAAGACGGTTAGCCCTGATAATCCTTACGGCTTTCAGGCGCATGTGCATGATAAATCCCAGCCAGAAAATATCGACTTTCTAAAACGCGTGCGTCTGCTGCTGGATGAATACGGCGCAATGAGCGTGGGTGAAGTGGGGGACGACGATAGTCTGAAAGTGATGGCCGAATACACCACAGGCGGCGATAAGCTGAATATGGCGTATAGCTTTAATTTGCTGACTAAAGACTTTAGCGCGGCGTATATCCGCAAGCAAATCGAAGACCTTGAAAAGCGCATAGGAGACGGCTGGGGCTGCTGGTCGATCGGCAATCATGATGTGATGCGCGTGCTGAGCCGCTGGGGCAATAACAGCCAGAACCCACGATTTTCGCGCAGTATGCTGGCAATGCTGCTGTGTTTCAGAGGCTCGGCCTGCCTATGGCAGGGGGACGAGCTGGGCCTGCCCGAGGCAGATATTCCCTTTGAGCTATTGCAAGATCCTTACGGTATCGCCATGTGGCCAGAATTTAAAGGCCGCGATGGCTGCCGCACACCGATGCCTTGGCAGCATGATGTGGCGGCTGCAGGCTTTAGCACGGGTGCTCCTTGGTTGCCGGTGCCTGAATCACATCAGCAGCTGGCCGTCAGCACACAAGAGAATGACCCTGAATCCATCTTAAACTTTTATCGCCATTTTATTAGCTGGCGTAAGACGCAAGCTGTGCTTTGGCTGGGTGATATTCAGTTTGTGGATGCGCCAGAGCCGCTGCTGGCCTTTAGCCGCAGCCTCAATGGTGAGCGCTGGCTATGCGTATTTAATTTATCTGAAAGTAAGCAATCGCTGCCGTGTAAAGGCAAGCTCACGCTACTGGCCGATGCGGGCCTGAGTGGTGCAAGTATTAAGTCTGGCGTGATTGAGTTTGATCATTGGGGCGCGCTGATTGCCCGCGTAGAGGCGTAAGGTATGGCTACTGTTTCATTAAAAGGCATTAAAAAAGCGTTTTCTTCGGTGTACACCCTGCACGGCATCGATTTAGAAATTAAAGATGGCGAATTTATTGTGTTTGTCGGCCCATCGGGCTGCGGTAAATCGACCTTGCTGCGCACGATTGCGGGACTGGAAGACATTACCGATGGCGAAATGTGTATCGACGGTCTGCGTGTGAACGAGTTGCCGCCGGTAAAACGCGGTATTTCTATGGTGTTTCAGAGCTACGCGCTGTACCCGCATATGGATGTGTTTGAAAACCTCGCTTTTGGCTTAAAGCTGGCAGGCATGAAAAAAGCAGAGTACACGCCACTGGTAGAGCGGGTGGCTAAGGTATTGCAAATTGAGCCACTTTTACGCCGCAAGCCGCGTGATATGTCGGGCGGGCAGCGGCAGCGGGTGGCGATTGGCCGTGCCATTGTGCAAAAGCCTAAGGTGTTTTTGTTTGACGAGCCGCTGTCTAATCTGGATGCCTCGCTGCGGGTGCAAATGCGTATCGAAATCGCCCGTTTGCACCGCGAGCTGGGCAGTACCATGATTTATGTGACCCACGATCAGACCGAAGCGATGACGCTGGCCGATCGGATTGTGGTGCTGCGTGCTGGGCAAGTGGAGCAGGTCGGTACACCGATTGAGCTGTATTACCAGCCGGATAATCTGTTTGTAGCTGGCTTTATTGGTTCGCCCAAAATGAATACTTTAAGCGCCAAGGTTGCTGCTATTGGTGAAGGCAGCGTGACGGTTGCCTTAGAAGATGGCACACAGATTGCGGTGACGGTGGATGCGGCAGGCGCAAACATCGGTGACGAAGTCACACTGGGCGTGCGCCCTGAGCATTTAAAAATTTCACCCGCAGCGGGCAGTAATGCGCTGAGCGGTATCACGCTGGCGCTGGAGCAACTAGGCGAAGCATCGATGTTGTATTTAGAAGTACCCGGTATGCGGGATACCTTTGTGGCCCGTATGCCTGCGCTGTTTAGCTCTAAACCGGGCGAGCGCAGCGTGCTGCACTTTAAGCCGGAGCACGGGTTTTTGTTTAAAGCCGATGGCAGCGCAATGCGCCGTCTTCACCCACTGGCCGAATAATCATTTGGCTTATTAAAAATTGCAGCTTCATGTTGCCTGCGCCGGGTATTTCTCTGGCAAGGGCTTTGCTTGGTTTTTTGGAGGGTTTATGAATACAACACGCCGCCAGTTTGGCAAGTTTGCAGTTTCTACCATCGCAGCAGCTGTCGCGATTTCTTTTGCCGGGCCAGCGTTTGCTGCAGATAAGCTGGTGATTTGGGTGAATGGCGATAAGGGTTATAAGGGCATCGAGCAGGTGGGTGCGGCTTTTACCAAGGCCACTGGGGTAGAGGTGGTGGTGGAGCATCCGGAAGATGCGCCTTCTAAATTTCAGCAAGCGGCCGCTGCGGGCAAAGGCCCAGATATCTGGATTTGGCCGCATGATCGCTTGGGTGAATGGATGACAGCGGGCTTACTTAGCCCGATTACCCCATCTAAAAAAGTGCAGGGCGAGATCGATCCGCTGGCCTGGAAAGCCTTTACCGTAAATGGTAAACAATGGGGCTATCCAATCGCCATTGAAGCGCTGGCGCTGATTTATAACAAAGACCTCGTGCCTGTGCCGCCTAAGAGCTTTGATGATGTAATGGCGCTGGATAAAAAACTGGCCGCGCAGGGCAAAAAAGCCATTTTGTGGGATTATGGCGAGCCTTACTTTAGCTGGCCATTGCTGGCAGCAGGCGGTGCGTATGCCTTTAAGCCTAAAGGCGATGGCACTTACGATGCTAAAGATGTGGGCGTCAACAATGCCGGTGCGATTGCGGGCTTAGAAACCATTAATAAAATGATTAAAACCGGTGTGATGCCAAAAAGCGCGACTTACGCCGATATGGAAGCCGGTGTAAATCAGGGCAAAATCGCCATGATGATCAATGGCCCATGGGCTTGGGATAATCTGAAAAAGAGCAAAATCAACTGGGGCGTAGCGCCGATTCCATCGATTAATGGCAAGCCGGGCGCGCCGTTTGTGGGTGTATTGGGTGCCATGCTGAATCGCTCATCCAAGAATAAAGAGCTGGCGGTAGAGTTTTTAGAAAACCATATGCTCACCGTGCAAGGTCTTAAAACCATCAATACCGATGTGCCTTTGGGCGTGCCCGCTAATAAAGCGTTCTTTAATGAGCTGAAATCTGATCCGGCGATCAAAGCTTCGATGGAATCCGCCAAAGCGGGCCAGCCTATGCCTAATATCCCGGAAATGGGCCGCTTCTGGGCCTCATTAAAATCAGCGCTGCAAAACGTAACGCAAGGCCGCCAAACCCCTAAGCAGGGCTTGGATGCTGCAGCGGCACGGATTAGCAGTAAGTAAAATTTGCTGTGCTGAAATGAGGTAGAGCACTGCTAGTGATACTCGTAGGGCGGGTAAAACCCGCGAGCAATGTAAATACGCGGGTTTCACCCGCCCTACGATGTTTGAAATATTTAATAGCAAGGGCGCAGCCGGTTTATGCGACTAAGGAAAAATATGATGGGCGGATTGAATATGCGCTGGCTGCTGGTTACGCTAGGTGGGGTACTGTTGTTGGCTGGTTTGTGGCTGCTGCTGGGCGTTTATCAATCTGGCCATACGCTGAGCGCCGTGGGTGGTTTGGTAGTGATGGCCGCAAGCGCCTGGGTGTTTTTATCGCCCAAGGCTTACGCTTACCGCTATCTTTATCCCGGTGTGGCGGCTGTGCTGGTGTTTATTGTTTTTCCTGCTGTGTATACCGCAGGGATTGGTTTTACCAATTATAGCTCGACCAATCTGCTGAGTTTTGATCGGGTAACAGCCTATATGCTGAGCGAAACCACCACCGCCGATGGCCAAGGCATGGGATTTTCTTTGCATCAATCTGGCGAGCAGTATCGGCTTAAGTTAAGCGATGAAGCGGGCCAGAGCTGGGTTTCCCCACCGATTAAATTACAAGACAACAAGCCGCAGCCGCTGCAATTGCAAGCGCTGGGCACTGAAAACCTACCCGAAAAAGAATCTATCAAAACGGTGATTGCTAAACAAGCCGCTTTAAAAGCGCTGCGCCTGACTTTGCCCAATCAAGCACAAACTTGGCGTTTAAGCAGCCTGAGCCAGTTTTCGCCCACCCAGCTTTTATATCAAAAGAACGCCGACGGCACATTGCTTAATACCCAAGATGGCAGCCTAATTAAGCCTAATTTTAAAACGGGCTTTTATGAAACAGCTGCAGGTGAAAACTTGATTCCGGGTTTTAAAGTGAATGTGGGTTTTAGTAATTTCACACGGATTTTTGCTAGTGACGACTTCCAAGGGCCAATGTTTAAAATCTTTGGCTGGACGGTCTTATTCGCTTTTCTAACCGTGGTGTTTACCTTTGTGGTGGGCATGGTGCTGGCGGTGGTGCTGAATTGGGAAGCGCTGCGTTTTCGTGGGGTGTATCGCACGCTGCTGTTTTTGCCTTACGCCGTGCCGGGTTTTATTTCGATTCTGGTGTTTCGAGGCTTGTTTAATGAAAGCTTTGGTGAAATAAACATGGTGCTCAATGGCCTGTTTGGCTTGCGGCCCGCTTGGTTTTCAGACCCGTTTAACGCCAAGGCGATGATCTTAATTGTAAACACTTGGCTGGGTTACCCTTACATTATGCTGCTGTGCTCTGGGCTGATTAAATCGATTCCTAGCGATTTATACGAAGCATCGGCCATCAACGGCGCTGGCCCGCTGACAAATTTATTTAAGATTACCTTGCCGCTGATTCTTAAGCCGATGATGCCGCTGCTTATTGCCTCCTTCGCGTTTAACTTTAATAACTTTGTACTGATCAGCCTGCTCACCGATGGCAGGCCGGATTTTATTGACAGCAAAGTGCCTGCCGGTACTACCGATATTTTGGTTTCATACACCTATCGTTTGGCGTTTCAGGATTCGGGGCAAAATTTTGGTTTGGCCGCGGCTATTTCTACGGTGATTTTTGCGCTGGTGGCGGTGTTGTCGCTGATTAACTTAAAGCTCACCCGCGTCAATCAAGAGGAGAAACGATAATGGCCATGGTGCTGGATCGCTCACATAAATGGCGGGTGCTGGGCGCGCATCTTGCGCTGATCGCCTTTTTGTTACTGATTTTATTTCCGTTTTTTATGATTATTTCTATTTCGCTGCGGCCGGGCAATTTTGCGGCTGGCAGCCTGATTCCTGACACGATTAGTCTGGAGCACTGGAAGCTGGCGCTGGGTTTTAGCTATGTGGATGGCGATGGCGTGCTGGTTAAGCCGCAGTTCCCCGTGCTGCTGTGGTTGTTTAACTCGGTGAAAGTGGCCTTTATCAGCGCAGGGGTTATTTTGCTGCTGTCTACCAGCTGCGCCTATGCTTTTGCCCGGCTTAAATTCCGTGGCCGCGTGTTTGGCATGAATGCGCTGCTGCTCTTACAAATGTTCCCCGCCGTGCTGTCGCTAGTCGCCATTTACGCCATCTTTGATGAAATCGGCAACTATGTGCCGTGGCTGGGTATCGACACCCATGGTAGCTTAGTGCTGGCTTACGCCGGTGGCATTGCCTTGCATATTTGGACTATTAAAGGTTATTTCGACACTATTCCGGTCGAGATCGAAGAAGCCGCCAGAGTCGATGGCGCTAGCGCGTTTCAATCTTTCCGCTACGTGCTCTTGCCGATGGCTGTGCCGATTTTATTTGTGGTGTTTTTGCTGGCCTTTATCAGCGGCATTATCGAATACCCAGTCGCATCTGTGCTGCTGCACGAGCAAAACAAAATGACGCTGGCGGTTGGCTCCAAGCTTTATCTATATACCCAAAATTATCTATGGGGTGATTTTGCCGCTGCCGCCATTCTTTCTGGCCTGCCCATCAGCTTGCTGTTCCTATTTGCCCAGCGCTGGATGGTATCCGGCCTGACTTCGGGCGGGGTGAAGGGCTAGATGTGGCAGGGTGGTGCAATCGTTCCTATCTAGCTTATGAGTAGGGACGTTTTCTATTTCCCTATTTGAAAGTCCTCGTTATTTGTGTTTTATTAGGCCACCTAAAGCAATAGGTGCCTGTTTTTTTGATAAGTTACTTTGGTGGTGTACTAAAGTAGCTATAGGTGGATTTTAAAAAACGTTAAATATTTGGGGCGAGCGTTTGATGTCGCAAACAAGTTAAATAATGGCTTATAGATGCAAAATATCCCTCATGCTGTGTGGACTAGCGTTGGGTTTTGCTACTCAGCTCTTTGCTGCCAGCCCCTGTCAGCGCCCCTTGATGGTGGGGTGGGATACTTGGCCGCCTTATCATTTTAAGAATGAAAAGGGTCAGATGCAGGGGCTGGCCGTAGAAGTGTTGGTAGAGCTGGCAAGGCGGGCAGATTGTCCTTTGCAGTTTGTACAAATGCCTTGGAAACGCACTTTGAGCGAGCTTTCCGCTGGTAAGGTTGATTTGGCGATGGAGGTGTTAAAAACACCAGAACGTGAGCGGCTGATTCGGTTTTCTTGGGCTTATCGCCCAAGCAGCGTGCATTTTTTTGCGCGAAAAAATGAAGGGCGCTGGTCTTTTAATACTTTGGCTGATTTAAGCAAGCTTGGGCGTGTGGCCCTTGGTGTTTCTCGTGGGGATAGCTTTGGTGCAGTGCTAGATCAGTGGCTGATCGCCCCTCCACCTAACGTAAGCTTAGATATTGCGCCAACGATGGAAATTAATTTACGTAAACTTCAGCATGGACGTGTTGATTTAGTATTGGGCGATTTATTTGCGACGTAGGCGGCGCTTTATGATTTAAAGCTAGCCGACCAGATTGTGCCTTTGGCACAGGAGTGGCGCACGCAAGATGCCCACTTTGTCTTTAGCCGCATCAGCGTGGGCGAGCCGGTATTTCAGGCTTTTCAGCAGTCGCTCGATGGCATGATGAAAGATGGGGCTTTAAAGAAAATTCAGCGTCGTTATTATATGAATACACGCTGATTCTGCCTTGGTTTACTCCAATTTAAATTGCGAAACAAGCCGGTCTAGCTCAACAGCGCTGCGTTGCAGATCGGTTGAGAGTGCCGCGTTTTGGTCGGCGCGGGCGCTGTTGTCTTCAGCCATGCGGGCGATTTGCTCAACGCTTTGGGCGACGGTTTGGCTGGCTATTTTTTGCTCGGCCATGGCGGTGTTGATTTCAGCTGCGGCATCTAGCTCGGCCTTGCTGCTGTCTTTAATATGAGCAAAGGCTAGGGTGGCTTTTTCTACGCGCTGGCTACCGCGCTCCATTTCTTGACGGGCAACATCCATGCCTTTGGCGGCGGCATCGGTGTCGCGCCGGATTGTGGCAACAAGGGTGGTGATTTCGCCGGTGGAGGATGCGGTTCTTTCGGCGAGTTTTCTGACTTCATCAGCCACCACGGCAAAGCCTCGGCCTTGTTCCCCTGCTCGAGCAGCTTCAATCGCGGCATTAAGCGCTAGCAAATTGGTTTGTTCAGCAATTTCTTTAATTACTTGCACAATATTGCCGATTTCTCCTGAATGCACTTTCATGCTGTCCACATTGCCGCCTAGCGTTTCTAGGTTGGCCGATAACTCGATAATCTCGTGTAAGACGTCTTGCATCAGCAGCTGGCCCTGATTGACTTCATCTTGGGCGGTGTGTGCTTGCTGCTCGGATGAGGCGGCATGCTCTGATACGGCAGAAATACTGACCGACATTTCTTCGATGGCGGCAGCCATTTCTCCCGAGGCATTGGCTTGGGATAGCGAGGCTTCGAGCATGGCGTTGGCGTTGCCATTGAGTTGCTGCGCGGCACTCGCTACGGCCTGCGTATTGTGGTGGATATGTTGAATAATCTGCCGCAGGCTTTTGGCCATGGTGTTAAAGCTGTCCCCAACTTCAGATAGCTCGTCTTTTACATCGAGTTGCACCAAACGGGATAAATCACCCCTAGCAAAAGATTCGGCCTCGTGGCGCAGTTGTTTAACCGCACCGTGAATAGAGAGATAAGTGCCGATAAAAAGATAGACTCCAAGAATCAGCATAAATGCCGCAAGGCCGAGAATTATTTGTCGATCGGATTGAATCCTTTGCTCGCGTTTGCTTAATGAGGCTTTAATTGATTCGAAAATATGCGTGGTTACGGTGTTCATTTGCTCAATGGAGGCGGTCAGGCGGGCAAAGTGGGCTTTAGGCTCCACACGGATTTCGCTACCTGAAAATTCTTTAAGTAAATAGGCATGATCGGCGTGCATCAGCTTGGCCAATGCCTGACCCTCGGTTTGAAGGACGGTTGAGCGGGTGCGGGCCAGTTTTTCTATCATTGGGGTCGCCGTGAGTGCCACGATGGCACCCAGAGTATTCATTTGCGTGATCTCCTCTGCCTTTGCGAGCTTAGCCGTGGCCAAGCGCGCACCCATTCCCCTTGCCTTGGCGAGGGCTTCGGATGCAGGAATCAGCTGAGAGAAATACACATCTTGCAGATAGTAGCTCTCTGCCTCTGGGTCGAGTGTTAGCCCGGAGGTATGGGCTAGATCGCCCGTAATTTTAATAGTTTGATTGATCGCCTCGGTATGGCTTGCAAAGTTATCTGCGGGCTTACTTTGTTTCCAACCGCTGATAAGCGCTTCTAATTGCGATTTTAGCTGTGCCCAAGGGCTGCTTAAGCTAGGAAAATCGTTTTGCTTGATTAAAGCATCCGTGCTTTGAATGGCCGTGGTCAGTTTTTGCTCGGTGGCCTCAATATCAGGGCCAAAGTCTGTTTTGCCCTGCAAATAAGATGAGCTTAGGCCGCGATGGCTTTGTGCCAAGGTCATGACTTCCCGTAGTGCAGAGGCATATTGTAAGCCTAGATACTCGGTGCGGGTGGTGGCGAGTTCTCGGTTAAAGCCCAGTACAATCAGGATCAGCATGTAAATTGTCGGGATGGCTAGAACAAAAGCAATCAAAGTAAATTTTTGGGCGAAGCGCAGTTTGGATACAAAGTGAACTACGGGTTTAAAAAGTGCTTTCATCGCAATAATCCCACAATAACAATATCTTAATTGTAGTTGACGGATTTGTTTGTAAATTGAATGGTTTACTTTGTTTTTTAAGATTTTTTATGTAAGTTTTTGACGTAAATTGAGATGGGGCAGGGCGTGAGCAGGTCAAATCAATTGATTGAGTGTAAGTCGATGATTTGCGTGGGCAGAAAGGGGCATGTCGGGTGAAGTGTTGTGGGCTTCACCCAGTTTGGGGCTTGATCAGGCTTGGCTTACTGTATTGCCTGATACTTTCATCTTAACTGTGGCTCCGCCTTTACGGCTGGAGACTTTATTGGCTTCTGTGCGTAAAGAGGCTTTCATCTGGCTCTCCATATGGCCGTTAACAATACCCAGAATAGTGCCGTTGGCCGAATCAAATAGCAGATTAAGCTGGGCATTGCCGCCAACGTGGATATGGTTGATGCCACTGGTGCCGGGGGCTGAGCGTCCATCCGCAGTGTTGTTAAAAACCATGCGCACTGCTTGGGCCATTTGGGGGGTGCTCCCTTCGATTTCTGCAACGGCTTGGGCGTGAACCTGCCCAAAATATTGCACAGGCGCGCGATAAGCCTCTCCCCATGGGGTGTCAACTTCAGTGGCAACCCACCTGATATTTTCTTCTGTAGCCCGGTCGGGATAGGCAGAGCGAATTGCCTGCTCTATTTTTAGTCTGATGGTGTTCTGATGAATTGCACGGCTTGAAGCTGCGTGCTGGCGCAGCCAATCCAAATCGGGGTGGTTCTTAAATCGATTAAATTGAGCGGGGGTAAATGCCATGCGAATAACTCCAGAAAGAAATGCAATTGAAACAGAGAAAAGTCATCAGTAAAGAGGTGGCTAATTACGCTTACTTGCAGGCTTTGCATGATTTAATGCATTTATTTTAACGGCTAGAATAATGTGATGTAATTAATGCCTTTTTGCTGGGGTTTTAATTTATTGTTTTTTAGTAAAATATTTATTTGTATTTAAAATAAATAACGATAATAAAATGCTAAAACAAGATTAAATGAAACAAAAGTGTAAGGCAAGGCGCAAAGGCTATTTTTACCACAAGAGTAAAATGCCAATCCTCTCAACTGACGCTATTTAATTGAGCGAAGCCCAAATCTTGAACCCGTGATAACTTACTTTTTACGCGTGCTTTTTTCTTACAGTATGAGGCGTTTTTATGCCTTGTGGATAAACAAAGACGCTATATTGGGGTATGTGTTTTGTATTTGTAAAAAAATTGACTCTATTTAATGTAAGAAAATAGCGATGGCATATCGCTAAATGTAATGCTGATCCAGATCATAAGAAATAAATAGCTAATATATTTTTGCTTAATTTATAAAAATACCTTCATTCATCCACATTTTTGCCTAGGCTGGATGCTATGGCCTGATTGGGATTAAACGCATGGATCAACTGCACTTCTCGCACGCGAAGGCTTGTCAGCTTTTATATCTGCACCATTTGCAAACGCGGCGCGAGGCTTGGCATGCGTTTAGCCAATCGGGGATAGGCTGGTTTATGTATCGGCGCGATGGCGAGGGGGTGATTCTTAACCCGCAAACGGGTTTGATCTGGCAAGACATCACCGAGCTAGGGCCGCAGCTGGATTCATCACGCGCTCACGCTAAAGTGCGGCAGCTGGAATGGGCGGGGCTGGCCAATTGGCGTTTGCCTACTCGAGCCGAGCTGATCGATATTGCCTACGCGCCGGGCTTTCCGCTTTGTGAAGAACACGATTGGTTTGATTGCCCGCTCTGGCTTTACGACAAAGGCTGTGTGTACCTTGATCAACCCGATGAATTTATGGGCCCGGATGGCGCGGCCAATATGATAGCGGTGGACGATACCCTTTGTGCAGATTGGCCGGGCAGCTATCCGCAGGGCCTATTTGAGCTGGGCTGGACTTGGTTGGGGGCATGGACGAGTAATGCGCGTTTTCCAAAATCCAGCAAATTTGATGCGGCGCTCACCGCGTGGAAAAGATGGCGATCCTTAGCGTCGTCAGAAAACGATGGCTTTCATGCCGTGGATAGCAATGCCACCGATTGGCCTAGCTTATTGCGCAAGTTAGATTACATCAGCACCCGCCTGCCGGACATCGATAGCAGTACTTTTTCTGACGCAGCCAAAGGCTTGTGGGAGCTATGGCCGGTGTCAGATGCCAAACACGCCAGAAGAATCGCTTTAAGCAACGATGGGCAGATGCGGGCGCGTAACCCTGAGCTGGATATTCGAGACGCCAATGTGGCGATTGATTTTGGCACCAGCAGCACGGTGGTGGCGTTTAGAGAAGGCGCACATGACCGCCTGCTACGTATTGGTGAAAGTAATTTATGGGAGCAGCCGCAGGCCAGCGATTACGAAAACCCAACGGTGCTAGAAGTCATGGATTGGCAGGCGCTGATGGCGGCATGGACATCCGAGGTGTATCGCCCCTTGGTGGATTGGCGAGATATCCATTGCGCCCACGAGGCGCGCGATCATTTGCGCGATAACCATACCGATCCCAAACGCATCGCCAGTATTTTTAGCCGCATGAAGCAATGGGCGCTGGATGAGTTTCCTACCCTGATCAGCGATCAAATCCATCAGGAAGAGCGCATTCTGCCGCCATTTAAGCAGTATCCAAGCAAAAAAGTGGACGATGTTTATGCCGATTTCAACCCGATAGAGCTATACGCTTGGTTTTTGGGAATGTTTATTAATTGGCGGCAACGCGGGATTTTTTTGCGCTATTACATGACGTTTCCGGTGAGCTTTCCGCATGACACCAAGGAAAAGATTCTTAGTGCATTTCATCATGGCTTACAGCGTAGCCTGCCCGAAAGCCTCGTTTACGGCCCTCATTTTGCTCAATTTAGGGTTGAAGAGCGCGGCTCAGAGCCTGCTGCCTATGCCGCGTGCGCGCTAAAAGCCTTGCAGTTGGCGCCCAGCGCGGCCGGTGTAGGGCGGGCATTTGCTGTGTTTGATTTTGGCGGGGGCACCACCGATTTTGATTTTGGCTATTACCGCCTGCCCGATGAGGCCGAGGCCGAAGCAGGCTGGGAAGAGGTGATAGAGCACTTTGGCGCATCGGGGGACAGGATGTTAGGCGGGGAGCAATTGTTAGAAAACCTCGCTTACATCAGCTTTCGCCACAATCTGCCGCAATGCAGAGAGCATAAAATTGCTTTTCTATTGCCGCAAGACGCCGAAGATTTTGCTGGCTCTGATATGTTTTTAGAAAAAACCCGCTCGGCGCAAACCAATAGCATTGTCATGATGGGGCGTTTGCGCTCTTTTTGCGAAACCGGCAATTTGGAAGGGCTAGTGGAGGGCGATATTTGCAAAATGCCACTGTTAAATCGGGACGGACTAAAAGTGGATGTGGCGTTTCAGATCCCGCAAAACGAGCTGCGCGATTATTTGCGGGCACGGATCGAGCGCGGTGCAATGGCTTTTTTTGCCGCCATGCAAGCCGCATTTAAAAGCCACGGCGGCATGCCCGCTGCTGTGGATGTGTTACTGGCGGGCAATGCCTGCCGATCGCCGTGGGTGATGGAGTTGTTTGGCTTAACAGGCTCGCCCATAGGCGCGATTATGGCGTTTGAGCAGTTAGAGATCGCAGTGCATCCGCCACTTCTTGCTGACCCAAGCAACCCATGGCGGCCGACGGCCAAAACCGGCGTGGCGCTGGGCCTGCTGCGGCTTTGCCCAGGAGAGACGCTGAAAGTGATTAATCTATCCTTGCTTAAAGACGACGCGCCATTTTTATTCTCGGTAGGCAAGTTGCTCAATGGTGAGTTCGACCCCTGCCTGCCCGCGCACGGTGCTTATGGTCTGTGGCACGAGGTGGGGCGGCCTATGGATGGCGTGTTTAATTTGGCCTATACCCACTCACCGCGTGCGCGCACCGATCAGCGCATGGATAGGAGCGATCCTGATTTGCGCTATAAACGCATCGATTTTCCGCAATGCAGCGAAGGACAAAAAGTCTATTCCCGCGCGATTGCGCCTAATCTGATTGAGATTTGTTTGGCGCATGATTTAAGCCATGGCGGGCAGCCAGAGCCAGTTAGCCATTTATTGCAATTGGCTTTGGCTTAGAATAATTTAGTGCGATTGAATCTGTTATTTCATTCGTAAAATAGCCTGATCTAAGCCCAAAGCCAATACGCCGCCAATGATATACATCAGTAAATCATGGGGGCTAAAAGTATTGCCAATGACAATATAAAGCAAGCTGCCTTTTTGCAAGCCAAGTAAATCCACCAGATGAATATATTGCAGCCCTTCAACCACAAAGCCAGCGGCGATGGAGAATAGGGCGCTGCGTAAAGGCAGGGTGTTGCTGGCGCGAAACAGTGTATAAATCAGGGCCATCACCAGAATATCACCCACACTGCCGCGTATAAATCCATAGCCAAATAGCCCGCGGGCGATGGTGATTTCAATTAAAAAAATAATCAGCGCAATGGCAAAATAGAGGGAGCGAGCAGACATTGTTTCCTTCAGCGAGGATGGATCGATAATGGTGGAGAATTATCATTTAAATTCAAGTTTTTGTCTGTTTTAGGTGGATGCAATCGAATCCGCTCTATTATATTTATAATGAGCTTGAGCAAAAGGCATAATCAGGAAATAAGGTATCTTCTGATTTTTTTTCAGTATGTGGCTCTAAATAAATTTGAAATGACTTATCAAAAAAAACCGTCATCCACCCGTATTTTTATTGAGGATACGTAGCGCATCTGGATTCCCGCCAAAGTCACGCTGGAATGACGATGTTTCGTAGCGATAAATGAATGCCTAGCCTTCCGTTTTTCTCCGTGAAACTCCGTTTTCTCTGAGGCCTCTGTGGTTCAATATTTGGGTTCTAACTCGCTAATATCAGTGGCTACTTTGTTTTATTTTTAACTTTAAGCAAGGCCGCCAATATGGCGCTGACTTGCACGGGTTTGGCGAGAAAATCGTTCATGCCACTGGCAAAGGCGAGTTGGCGGTCTTCTTCTTGAACATTGGCGGTCATGGCGATGATGGGGAGTTGCTCGCTGCTGTATTGTTTACGCAGCACTTGGGTGGTCATATAACCATCCATGCCTGGCATTTGAACGTCCATCAAAATGGCCGCATAGGCGGGCTTCTCGGCTAATTTTACAAGGGCCGCTTCGCCACTTTCCACCGTATCTACATCGGCACCGTGTTTTAGTAAGATACCTTTAGCAACGCGTAAATTTAAAGGGCTGTCATCGACCACTAGTAGATGCATTCCTTTTAAAGGCAGCAATTCTGGCTCGGCAACAGGAGCAATCCCTTCGTTCTTTTTGACCAATAAAGTCAGAACCGCATCGAGTATATGGGTAGGCAGTATGGGTTGATGTAAGACCGATGACACGCCTGCCTCAAGCTCGGCTTGGTCTCGCTGTAGATAGCCGTAATTACTGGTGCGTAAAACAATAGGGCGATTCGCCAGCGGCTTGATCTGGGCTAGGGTGTATTCAACATGCGCTTGTGTCATGTCAACGCCCAGTAATATCACATCAATCTGTCCTTTCGCCAGCAGGCTGGGTAGTGCTTCAAGGTTGGTGCTGCACTGCACTTGCCAGCCTAGGTCTTTTAGCATGGTTTGGATGCCGCTTTGGTCTCCTAACTCGCCTTCTTGCTCATCAAGCATCAGTACGCTTAGGTTTTGCAATAGGGGCGGCACGCAGTGCCAAGAGAGCATTTCGTCGGTGTGCAAATCTAAGGGCACGGTAAAGCTAAAACAGCTGCCCTTGCCTAGCGTGCTAGTGGCGGTAATCTGCCCGCCCATCATATTGACTAGACGCTGACTAATGGCAAGGCCTAAGCCTGATCCGCCATATTTGCGCGTGGTGGAAGTATCACCTTGGCTGAACGATTGGAATAATTTACCCACCTGCTCTTCGCTCATGCCTACGCCGCTGTCACGTACGGCAAATTGCAGGCTGCAAGAATTAGTTTCTAAGGATGCAACGCTAATGGAGAGCTGTACCGAGCCGGTTTCGGTGAATTTAATCGCGTTATTGCATAAATTAATTAAAATCTGTGACAGGCGTAGCGAATCACCGATTAATTCGCGTGGCACATTGGGGGCCAGCGTAAACCAGAGTTTGATGGGTTTATTACATGCCGCCATGCCCGCTACACAGCCCAAGCCATCGAGCACATAGGCTAAATCAAAAGTAGCCCGCTCTAGGGTGAGCTTGCCGGCTTCAATTTTTGAATAATCCAGAATATCGTTGATTACGCCGAGCAATGATTGCCCCGCGCCTTCGATATGGCGAAGATAATCGCGCTGGATTTCGCTTAATTCGGTTTGTTGCACCAGCCAAGATAGGCCAATAATCGCATTCATGGGGGTGCGAATTTCATGGCTCATGGTGGCCAGAAATTGGCCTTTGGCCAGCGCTGCAGCCTCTGCGGCGGCCGTGGCCAGTGCCAGCTCGGTTGTGCGCTGGGCGACCAATGCTTCAATCCGCGACTTACGCCCAACCATGGTCAGCAAGAAAACCTCAAATAATGCCACTATGAGCAAGCCGCCGACCAGCATCATCCAAGCTGCCCAATTACGCTGTGCAATGAGGTAATCATTATTGGCGGCAAATACCATGCGCCATTGCCGCCCACCGATTGGGTAATGCACTTCGTGCTGCAATATGCCTGTGCAATGGGGCTGAAAATCGAGCTGCTGCGATTGGCCCTTATGCTCATCAAATAAGCAGAGGCTTGTTCGTCCTTCCGGTTTGCGCAGCAATTTATCGATGGCCATTTCGGCGATAATAAAGCTCGATGGCGGTTTGCGCTCTTGTTTATCGCGCTTAGCATCAATGGCATAAACGGGCTGCACAAGAAAAATGCGGTTACTCTTGTTAATAATCTGTGGTAGCCGGGCCGATGCGGTCATTTCGCCGCGCTCTGCCGCTTGCTTAAGTAAGCTGGCGGATTCGGGGACGGACATTAAATCAAAGCCAATTTGATCTTCTTGCCCTAAGAGCGGCTCAATATAGCTGACTGGCGCATAGCTTTTACGAGGGCTTAATGGGGCGCGTTGGCCTGCTCTATTGGTCTCGAAAATAGTGAAATCAGTGTGATAAACGCCTTGCTCACGGGTAAAGGCAGATAGCTGATCGCGGCTTAAAATGGGTACCCATTCTAAGCGCTGCAAAGCAGGCTCGGATTCAATAAAGGAGGAGGAAAAACGAGAAAACTGCTCTGGTGTCATCTTGGGACTGCTGACAATAAAGCGCGCTGTTGCTTGTAAAATAACGTGGTAATTATTTAAGCGCTCGCGCAATTGCTCGCTTTCCCTTGCCGCGCGCTCAATAAATTGCGCTCGAATTCTTTGGTTTTGCCAGCTACTCACCTGAAAAAACAAGGCGATTAAGAGGGTGAGCACAATCACCATCGGCAGCAAAATCGACTTAAGCATACTTTTTCGGTTGTAAGCGGGGTTAAACCAGATCAGCACTAAGGGGGCAAAAATAACCACCCCCAGCGTGTCTCCCACCCACCAAGTAAACGCGGTGTAGGCTAAATCGGCGGGCTGTACGATGCCCATATAGCTTAGGCTGGCTATTGCGAGCGTTGCGGCGACACAGCAGGCCAGCCCACCGAGTAAAAACACTTTGAGCAAATGGCTGGGCTCATCCAGCTGAAGCGGTTCTACGAACCCGCGCCGCACCAGCACCATCCCCGCCAAGGCTTGTAGGGATGAGGCGCTGGCAATCATTGCGGCCAGTTGTAAACTGCTGACGGACCAATGTCCGTTGTTCCACGCGAGGAAATTGTTTAATAGAAAAGCACCCAGCCAAATCGGGCCAAGCGCCTTGCGCCCCAACAATAAGCAGGCTGCAAGCGCAATACCCGCGGGCGGAAAAATAGCCGTTGCATAGCCTGGTGGAATCGCCAGCGCCAAACCCAGCCAGCCACTCAATGCATAAAGTGGAATCAGCCAGTAGGCATAATGTTTGACAGGGAGCATAAGCTCAAGCCGGGGGATGATTATGTAGTTTAGCTAGTGAAATATTATTTTTCAGAAAGATAATATGGTGAGTTTTTGTAAGGAGATATGGCGGTATGTAGGGATCTATGGATGGCGAGGGGCTTGATTCTCTTTGCTAAGGCGAGGGCAGCGCATCGGCTAACTTGAAAGGTATCTATTTTTCAAGTTCATTGTCGCCCCTTCGGCGAATATGCCATGAAAATATACGAGTAAATATCCATGTCAGAAGAAAAAAAGATCCTTGGCTTAATTATCTTGCGCTAGGCAGGGTTATTTTGGTGGTATGCGCCACTTTATCGACGTTTAAAGGGGGGGCTGCAGCATCAGCCAAACTCAGGCGTCGGATCAATGGGCGTTTTTTCAAGCCAAAAGTGTGAAAGAAAATTTATATCAATTACAAAAAGAAAAGCTGGCTTTGGATTTACTGGCATTGCATGAACAGGCTGCACCAGCTATCAAACAGCGCTATGAACATGTGCTGGTCGAGTGCACCGAGAAAGTAACAAAGTATGAGCAAGCAAAAGCGAAAATCCAGCAAAAAGCCAAGGCACTAGAAGAAGAGCGTGATCAGGCGCAGCGTCATTCAAAGACTTTTGGCTTAGTGGTTTTTCTTGCAAATTGCCATTTTACTCAGCTCGATTGCGGGCCTCTTTAAACGTAAGCCCGTTTGGTACGCGGCATGGCCGATGGGCTTTATTTTTTTGGGGGGGATTTTGCCGATGGGTTTTTTCTTTTTGTGTAAGGGATAGAGCGTTGCAGATTTACATTTGAGCGAAGATGGATGGTGACTGTTTTTGAATAAGGATTTAGCCTGTGCCTTATGGGGGCTGAATCTTGTCTGATTAGCCTCCCCTTCATTAACGCTTTAGCTCACACAAAAAGACGCCCATGGATTCTGTAGCATGGGCGTTTTTGTGCCTTTTAGCTTTAAAACGGTAGGCTGCGGGGATCAATTGCTCTGGTTAGGTGGTTTTAAATTACTTTCAGCCCATACCTAAATGCCTGCGTTTGCCCCTGATATCCCCTGGCATCACCGGGAACCTCATCAATCACGATATAGCTAGCCCTTGCCAGCGGGCCGATGATTTCTTCGATGGCTTGATACACGCAGGCGATATAGTGCGCTTTTTCTTCCTGAGTATTGCTGCCTGCGGTGATTTTTATATTTAGATAAAAACTGCTGGCTGAATGTTCATCGAGGTTTTTTTCCATGGCAGGTGAGAGCTCTTGACTGAATTGCGCTGAAAGGTAAGGCCGCTTGATTTTCCTATGCTTGAGTTTGTGGCTTTAAAGCAGGGGAGGATGGCCGAGCAGATGACATCAGGAGCGATGCAACAAAGGCAGCGAATGCAACTGCAGTCCATACCCCGCTCCAAGAACTAGCGCTGAGTAAGTAAGGCAGCAAAAGGGGCGTGAAGAAGGCGGAAGCAAAGGTTGTTGTGCCGGCCATGCCCATCGCACTTCCTGCATAGGAGGCGCCTGCTCTTGTGGCGATTTCTGTATACGCCACGCCATGCCAAGCATGGGCAAACACACCACTGATAAAAATAAGGGCGATAATTGCGCCAGTTTGGCTAGCAAGCATCAACATGCTGATGCCAGTGAATAGGCCGATTAAGCGAATCACATGACTGCGGTTTTGGTGTTTATCGGTATAGAGCCCACTCCACACGCGTAAGCCTGCGCCGCTAAGCTGAATGAATAGCAGCAAGATAGAAATACTGGCGATGCTGAGGTGTTTTTCATCATGCAAAAAAACACCGGCAAAAGTCAGTATGGCCATCTGGGGTACGGTAAGTAGGCCGCAGACGATGGCCAAACGCCAGAGATCCAAGCGGCGCAAAGGTGATTTTGTGCTGATGACTTGGGGGGAGATTGGCGCTTCGTGCAACCATCGCCATGTGGCGAGGGCGCTGCTAAAACAAAAGAGCGCAAGTACGCTGTAAACCGCAGCAAAGCCATATTGATTTGCCAGCCAAGGCAGCAAAGCCGCACCTAGTGCGCCTCCTATAGGAATGGCTGCTTGCCGGATACTCATGGCAAAGCCTCGTTTCCCATCACTAAACCACGTCATGATGGCTCTACCTGATGCAGAGTTAATACTGGCGCCGAATGCCCCAAGCAAAATCAAGCTAAGCCCCAAAGCCTGTACAGACACATGCCTATCTGGCGTAAGCAGTTGTGACATTAGCAGCAGCATGGCGCTCATTGAAAGCAGCCCGCTTAAGAGAATCCGCCGATCACCTAGCTTGTCGGTAAGCAGACCCCATAAAATTTCTGACAGTCCCACACCCAGCGCCATGCAAGATAGAACAAAGCCCAGCTGGGTATTAGACAAGCCATATTCTGCTCGAATCAATACGCCTAAAACGGGGAAGCCAGCAAAGGTCGCTGCGAAGCTAGCCTGTGCTGCCGCGCCTGTGGCGAGCACGACCCAGCGATGTTTGGGGCCAAATACTTGCGTGCTTGGATGACTCATTCCCTGCTCCTGTTTTGTGTGTGAAATAATGGTACATACTAGTAGGTACAAAAACAAGGGTAAGTGAATCCACTTTATTTCAGTGCGCACGCTTTGGGTGCTAAAACTACGATTAGACAGAACATGAATTAAAGGTGGGGGAGTTGATTTGCATTTGTACCTACTGCTTTGTACTATGGCGCAATGGATGCAAAAGAAAATTTAATCGTGAGTACCCAAGAATTGCTTTGGGAGCGGGGCTATGTGGGCATGAGCCCCAAGGCCATTCAACAAAAAGCCGGTGCTGGGCAGGGCAGCATGTATCACCACTTCAGCGGTAAAGCGGCGCTGGCGTTGGCGGCGATAGAGCGCAGTGCCGCCGAAATGCAGGCGCAGGCAGATTCTGAGCTGAGCTTGCAGGGCAGTGCACTTGCGCAGATCTCTGCCTATTTGCAGAGGGAGCGCGAGGTATTACGTGGCTGCAGAATGGGGAGGCTGGCGCAAGACCCAGATATTATTGCTAATGAAGCGCTTAGCTTGCCAATAGCTAACACATTCACTCACTTGCAGCAGCGGCTGACTGAAGTGCTACTTCAAGGGCAGAAGAATCAAGAGTTCCAGATTGATTTTAACGCTACCGATCTGGCCACGATGATTGTCTCGGCACTACAAGGCGGCTATGTGCTGGCTAGGGCAGAAAATAGCGATGCCTCTTTTAAAAGGGCAATTAATGGATTGCTGCATATGTTGAGTACTTTGATTAGGACTTAGATCGATTTTATTTAAATATTCCGAATTTTTAATAAAGACCATTTGCAGTAAGCCCACTAGATAAGCGGGCTTTTGCGTATGAAGGCCGATTACAGCTTGCTATTTTGGCAGCCCGAGCTGGCGCATTCGCGAATTCGGTCTTGCAGGAATTGTGAGCGTTGGATTGTTGTGCTGGTGGCGCAATCTAGATTAACGTAAAAGCCGCTGCTGTCTTTTCTGGAGCAATTGCTATTGCGCTCTTTCATCCAGCCTAATTGGCCTTGTTTTAGGCTGCTTTTGCCATTGTTGTCGAGTTTTGCTTTTAATTTATTAAAATTTTCATTGAGCTCTTTGTCTGCCTCTTGATAAACCTTATTCAGGCAATACAGACCGTCAAAATCATTTTTTGGTACATCGCAAGCGGAGTTTGCATAGCTTAGGCTTGAAGTGCAGAGCAGCAGGGTGATGAGCAATTTTTTCATATTATGTTTCCTTGTTTAAAGTGGTAGATGGTTATTATTGTTACTCGCAAGAAACGACGGTCGTTTTTTGGGGAGTATTCTTTATAACTCTATAAGTATCAAGTTTAGTCAATAATATGCATTACATTTTTTTCAGCATTGCTCGCGGGTTGCACCCGCCACCATAGTTTGATGTTTGCAAAGGTGGGGTCGGCATTACGATTAAATGCCTGACTTGATGCGATGAGGTGCTTTATAGAGTTGTTGTACTTTTGCCATAAGAACGGATGCGCCGAAATCATTGAGTTATTTTTTATAGCAGGCTTGTGAGTAAGCTGTTTTATGCGATAAGACTATTTTTTGTGATCGCAGAATGAAATTTTTTTGTTATATATCGCAAGCCACAAAAAAACCACGATCAAAATCGTGGTTTTTTTATTTTTTGTTACGGCTTAATCACCGAAGCTATCATCATTTTGCGGGGCAGGTGGGCGATGATCGCGGCTGTCGGGGGCGGAAGCGTCGTCTGCCTGGTTAGGCTTTCTTGGTGTATCGGTCATCATGTCTGGTGGAGTGGTGCTGCGAGCATCGGCATGCATTTCTGCAACCTTAGGGATATCTGAGTTATCCACCCATTTTGAAATATCTGCCCAAGCAGCTGTGGCTGCGAAACTGGCAATCATGGATGCAATCAGTAAATGCTTTTTCATGGTGCACTTCCTTTAGTGTGGTAAACGTACAAACGATTTCTCGTCTACACACTTACTGTAGCAATTGCCGTGCCATGACTTAAATTCGTTTATATTCAATGGCTTGGGTGTGTTTTTTTGGTGTGAGCTAATGACAGACTGTCTCTATTGCACGACACAAAGCGGCTGTTTTTTATAAGGCATTGATTTTAATGAGTAAATTACGTTGTTGGCTGACGACAGTTTGAGATTTGTAATTGTCCTGCAGAGAGGGGCTTAGCGAGTGACTTGGGATGGGGCAAGTTTTTAATCACTAAGTAGATGGTTTAAGTCACCTGTAACCAAGGCGTTTATGTGTAGGAAGGCTCTGCGGGTAAAAGTATCTGCACAAGTTGAAATGAATAAGGAATACATCCCTAGGGTGGGCTGGGCTAGAAAATGTATCAAATATGTGTGCTGCCGTATCCTAGCCATAACCCACCGCAGTGCAGTGTCATGGTGGGTTATGCGCGACATAGATTAGCGCCCTAATGAGCATCAAGAGCGGCCTAACCCATCCTAAGATGACCTTTTTCTTCTTAGGAGTTGTGTAGGTATTCATGCTCTGTGGGTGTGTTTTATTTTTCTGAGGGCTTGGGCTTAAAGAGGACGAAAAAAAACCACGACTTTCGTCGTGGTTTTTTTATTGCTTATGCTTTGCAGAAAGAGCGTTTAAACGATTTTGGCGCTTGCTGGAGTAGAAGCATCCGTTGCATCGGCTACGATACTTGTAGGCACGGAAGCATCATTGGCATCCGCACGTAAGCTGCTTGGAGCAGAAGCATCAGTTGCCTCGGCTACGATGCTGGCAGGCACAGAAGCATCATTGGCATCCGCACGCAAGCTGCTCGGTGTAGAAGCGTCATTTGCATCGGCTACGATATTTGTAGGTACGGAAGCATCATTTGCATCGGCCACGATACGGGTTGGTACAGATGCATCATTGGCATCAGCACGTACACTTGCAGGAGCAGAAGCATCTGTGGAACTAGCCCACGCTGCAGTAGCAGCGCAAGTTGCAAAAAGGGCAGCGATCAGTAGATTCTTTTTCATGGTGTGTTTCCTTGCGTGGGTAATCAGATAAACGATTTCTCGTTCGATGCACTACCTACAGCAAGCACCGTGCCAGTTTTAAAATCCTTTTTTATTCAATGACTTACTGTTTTTCGTTTAGCAGGGATGATTTGTATCTGTCGCTAATACACGACAGGATTCGGGGTGTTTTTGTAAGTGTTTGATTTGTATATGGAAAGGCTGTTGCTAAAACACGACGAATAAAGAGGGGCGGCTTTATGACTTGTGATTTAAGCGCTGCATCTATTGTTGGACTGCCTCTACTCCTATTAATTTAGGCGGTGTGGCATGGTGCGATTACAAATATTGAATCATCTTTGGGCGGGTGTACGCCTCTGTATGCTAAGCAGAGGCAAAAAGATCTTTTTAGTGCCTTCGGCACGTTAGTTTTGGAGCGGTAGCCACCGCGGGGGCCTTCCTTTCTTGAACGGCCAAGAAACGAAGCCAAAGAAGTCCGCCCCGGCCAGCACGAAAGCCCCTCTCTGCGGACAATCGAGGCGGCGGCTGCGGAACTCGCTCGCTGCGCTCGCTCAAACAGTCCTCGCCGAAACCCCGCCCCGCTTGTTCCTCGTTTCGGCGTGCTTCAAGGGGACTCTAAAGCCCCGTGCAGAGAGCATGGCCAATACATTTTTCGTTGTTTGCCAATGAAAAAACTATGTGGTTAGCGCGTTCGGAATTTCACCCACCATACAAAAACGCCTTCTACTCTTTATTTAGATCCTGTCGTCACAGGATCTATCTGCGCTGCAACATGGGTTGTTGAGCTTTAAATAAATATTGCCTAGGCGCTGATATCCGCTTTAAACGCGGCGGGGGCGAGGTCGTGTTTTTGGAGGAGGCGGTAGAATTCGGTGCGGTTGCGGTCGGCTAGGCGTGCGGCGTCGCTGACATTGCCGCCGGTGAGGCGCAGCAGGCGTTCGAGGTAATCGCGCTCAAATAGGCGTTTGGCTTCGGCCAGTGGCAAGATGGCGGCCGATTCGGTGGCCATGGCTTTTTGTACTTGGGCCAGCGTGATCATGGGGCCGGTGGCCAGTACGCAGCATTGCTCAACGAGGTTCGAGAGCTGGCGAATATTGCCTGGCCAGTTGGCGGTGCTTAAAAAGCTGAGCGCGTCGGCGGCAAAGTGGCAGTCGGTCTTGGCGTAGCGCTCAACCACCTGCTCTAAAAAGTACCGCGCCAATAGTGGAATATCTTCTCGCCGCTCGGTCAGCGATGGCAGCGCTAAAGACACCACATTCAGGCGATAAAACAAATCTTCTCTAAACGAGCCATTCAGTAGCAAAGATTGTAAATCGCGGTGAGTGGCCGAGAGCACCCGCACATTCACCGGCACGGCACGGCCCGCGCCAACAGGCCGCACTTCGCGCTCTTGCAAGACGCGCAGCAATTTAACTTGCAGCGGTAGCGGCATGTCGCCAATTTCATCGAGGAAAATCGTTCCGCCATCGGCCTCTAAAAACAAGCCATTTTGCTTTTGGCTGGCGCCGGTAAATGCGCCTTTTTCGTGGCCGAATAATTCGCTTTCAAGTAGATTGTCTGGAATCGCACCGCAATTTACGGCGATAAAAGGGCGCTTGGCCCGCAGACTGGCGCGGTGTATGGCTTGGGCCAGCACCTCCTTACCCGTGCCGCTTTCGCCGCGAATCAGCACGCTGGCATCGGTGACGGCTACCAGCCGCGCTTCGGCCAATAGCTCGTCCATTACGGGGCTGCAGCTGATAAATCCTTGCCGCCAAGTTTGATTTCCATCGTGATGGTTGAGGCTAGGCGGGCTGCTTAAGAGCAGCGCTTGGCTGACTTTATCTAGCAGCGCTTTGCCATCAAAGGGCTTAATTAAATAGGCAAACATGCCGTGGCTGATGGCTTCAATCGCATCTGGCACGGTGCCGTGGGCGGTGAGCATAATCACCGGCAGGGCGGGATAACGGCGACGCACTTCTTCAAACAGCGCCATGCCATCCATGCCGGGGAGCTTCCAATCGCTGAGGAGTAAATCGGCGCGATGCACGGCCAGTGCATTCAGAGCGGCCTCGGCGCTGGCGGCTTCGGTGACTTCATAGCCAGCGGCAATCAAGCGAATGGAAACGAGGCGTAGCAGATCGGGATCATCATCGACCAGTAGGATTTTTGCAGTCATGGTTTTTTATTCCTCGCCAGCATTTCTTTTTCCATATCTTTAAAGGCATCGAGCTTGGCGGCTAGATCATTGGCACGTTTTTGCTGCTCTTTGGTGGCGATATTTTGTTTGTCTAGCAGAGCATTTAGCCGTTTGCGCTCGGCAAGCTGGCTGGCTAAGAGCTGAGCAAATTGGCGGCTGGCGGGGCTGAGCGCTTGGGCTTGCAGCTGATCGAGCTGGCTTTGCACGCGATTAATATCGGCGTGGTTGCTCATCATCTGCTGGGCAAGTGCCAGTAGTTTGTCACTGCTGCATTCAGAAGTAGCGATGGGCGTTGCCAGCTTAGCCAGCCCCTCATCAAAATTACATGCAGGGGTAATGACGACGGCTTTGGGTGGTGGTACTAAGGCTGGCTCGGCAGGAGGAGGAGGCAAGCTGACGCAGCCGACAAGGCTGATGCTGCAAAGAAGGAGGTATTTTAAAGAAGAGCGATCAATAAGGTGCTTCATGAATGACCTTGTGCAAGCAATAAGGGTGAGCAAGTTTTTATGCCCAATACGCATCACGTAAGTTTATGTGATGCAAAGTAAATCGTGTTGGGGCGGGGCTTACCCGCCGTGTATTCGCTTTTTGATATATAAACCTGCGGGTTTCACCCCATTTCTAACAACTTAGGCAGATGCCATGGGGCTACCACACAAGCATTGAATCATCGTAGGGCGGGTGCAAGCTGTGTATTTTTTAGTATTGCACGCGGGGTGCACTCCATTCTTGCTAAGCAAATTGTTTTTTCATTAGCAAACAGCGAAAAGCATAACAACCACGGTCTTGGCATAGGGCTTTTTAAAGTCCCCTTGAAACAAGCGGGGCGGGGTTTCGGCCAGAGGCAGCGAGGCACGAGCGAGTCTCGCCCGCCGCCGACTCGATTGTCCGCAGTGGAGGAGCCTTCGTGTTTCGAGGGGCGGCCTTCTTTGCTTCCTTTCTTGGCCGTTCAAGAAAGGGAGTCCCCCGCGGGGATACCGCACCAAAATCAACGTGCCAAAGGCACAAAAAAGACCTTTTGGGCTTTGCTTAGCACGCATGGGTTTCACCCGCCCTCAATATGGCCCTGTGCCAGCTGCCAATGCAGGCGAAAACAAGCGCCTGTGCTGCTGGGGAGAAGTTCTACATCACCATGCATCAGTTGGGCAAAGCTTCTGGCCATGGTCAGGCCAATGCCAGAGCCTGCTGGCTCGCCTTTGGGGGCGGGGCCACAGTGAAAAGGCTCAAAAATAGATTCTGTATCTTCGCTATTTACGCCAGGGCCTTGGTCTTGGATTTCTAACCAGCTTTGTGGCCCATCTTGCCCATAGCGAATGATAATTTCGCTATGGGCTGGACTAAAGCGAATGGCGTTGACCAGTAAGTTGTCCAGAATGATTCCAAGTTTGGCGTGATCGGCGTAGCTGGGCGAGGCGAGCCCTGATAGCGAAATACGCAGGGATTTTTTGGTGAGTAATAAGCGCCATTGTTGTAATCGCTGAGCTAAAAATGGCTCTAGCAGCAAAGGCGCAATCACCAGTTCGGCCGAAAGCCAGCGCCCTGCGTCGTGTGCCAGTAGCGCATCCACACGCTGACGCAAGGTCTGCACATTGCTTTGCACCATGGCGCTGATTTCTTTTTGCTGGGTATTTAAGCTGCCCAGCACTTCTTCTTGCAGCAGCGCCGAGGCTTCATGAATCACCGCCAAAGGGGTTTTTAATTCGTGCGACACATGGCGGAAAAACTGCGCTTTTTGCGCCTCTAGCTGCACCAAGCGTAAATCCAGCTCCGCCAGCGATTTAGCCAATCCTTGCAAATCGGCTGGGCCAGATAATTGCCAGTCTTGCCCACGCTGGCCTTGCGCTAGTTGGGTGATTTTTAGTTTTAATCGTGCAATGGGTCTGCTAAACATGACCGCCATAATAATGGCCATGCTAAGTGCGGCAATTGGCGACAAAATGGCCAGCATATCTACTTGCTTTTGTTTGCTGTGAACGCTCTCTAGCCACTGTAGGCGCTGCTTTGCTAATTGCAGCTCGATTAATTGATCTTGATTTTTAAGCTGCTCATTGAGCTGGCTAAATAAGCGATTCACTTGCGATTTGTGTTGGCGAGTATTGGCGGCGATCTGAGCTAATAGCTGGCTGATGCTCTCGCTGCTTTCTTTGAGCAGCGGCTCGTGCATAAAGATTTTCTGGGCCGCTTCTAGCTTGGCATTGGCGCTGTGTGCGGCATTGAAAAACGTGGTTTCAGGCAAGATCAGCAACTGTCGACTGGCCCGCTCTAAATGCAGCGCCTGCTCTTGGGTTTGCTGCGAAGCATTAGACCAAGCGCTCGCCTGCTCCTGCTGCTGCTGTGCCTGAATGGTCAGCCCAGCCAAGCCGTAACGCAGCTGCACCAAGGCGGCGGAAGGGGTAAGAGCGACTAAGGCAAAGCCAATAATCAGCAGCGTGCGAAAGGAGAGATAGCGCAGCATGATTCTGAGGGTGGCCTTTATTTAGACGAAGCCCCAATCCTGCGTGCTATAGGCGGCTAAATCAAAGTAATAAGTTGGTGCAAGACAAAAGGGCGGTGCTGGAAAGGGCCGTGGCTATTGTGCTGCTATGGATTTACGCCGTTTTATTTTTATGGAAAGAGGCGGGTTTAAGGCTCTGCTATATAGGGCTTTGCACTGTTTTTTTTCTCGATATATTGAGTTGCCGTAACCGCTTTTGGGCGGGCATTTCAAAATTTCTAAAGCTAATAAAGCTTATTGTTATTAGTAGGGTGAAAAATAGCAACATCAGCCAAGGGGAGTAATAAATATCTTGGCCGAATGAGAAATAGCTCAGCAGCATGGAAAATAAAAGTTGCAGCGGAAAATGCAGTAAATAGGATGAGTATGAAATATCGCCTAGAAACGCAATGCGCTTAGCCAATGGGCCATGCTGCGTTTCAAACAGCGCTAGCGATAAAATGCTAAGCGGAAAAAGCACCACCACGGGCCATGAATCGATTAGCTCCAGCATCCTATGCGGTAAGTGAAAATGAAAAATAGAGAGTGAATTGAAGTCTATTTTTTGTAGCAGGGTGGTGATAGTAATGGACCATGCAAAAAGCATAATTAAAAATACTGATTTACTCAGTGATACGGAGTGCTTTGATTTGAGCACAGTTTGGTAAGCGATAAACACAAGACCGCCCAAAAAGAAGGAGCCAAGGCCCCTGCCTATGGGCTGGTAATAGTCTTGAATAAGCTGAAAGCCCATGATGGATATCGCCGCTAAAATAAACGCTCTAACAGGCAAGAGGCGGCAGCAGCTAAAGAAAATAATATATAAAAGAACTTCTACAGAAACAGACCATATTGGGGCATTAAATGAGTGGCCCTGCTCAAAGCCCCAAGAAGACGTAAACAAAATATTAAGCAAAAAATGTTTGACATCATTATAGGGATAAACAAAGTAAGCCCCTCGCGCATGGTTGACCCATAGTTGGCCGATGGCCACCATCAATAGGCTGGCAAGATGCAGGGGGTAAAGTCTGGAAAATCGCAATAAGGAAAATTGACTTGAAGAGATTTCCTTTAGGGCAATTTTTTTGGAATAGAGCCAATAAAAAATAAAGCCAGACAGGCTAAAAAATAAATCAACCGCCAGCCAGCCCTTAGTATAAAGCAGCGATAAGCCATCAGAAAAAGGCAGCCGCTCAAGATCAAATTTCCCCGCTGTGGTGCCAGCAAAAAAGAAATGCTGCCAGTGCCAAAACACCACGCAGAGCGCGGCGATGCCTCTGAGTGCATCAAGCGAATAAAAGCGTTTCGGGGGAAGATGTGCTTGCTGCATCATTTGCGGCCTTTGCATAAACCATAAAGTGAATTGCATGGCGGTATGTGGCGATTCTGTGCCTTAGGTGCTTGGCTCACTGGTAAGAAAGTCTTTACAAAGCACTTGCACCGCAGGGGCAAATTGATCGAGGTTTTGCAGGGGGAGCCATGCCACTTCGCTGATCTCGCCCATGGCGCGCGGCACTCCTTGCCATTCTGCACGATAGCAAATCAGCTCAACATCGCCTGCCTGCCCATAGGCAGGTGCAATCACGGTATATAGATAGTGGGCATTTTGGATGGCAATGCCTAATTCTTCTGCCAATTCTCGGCTTAGTGCCTGATCAGCTGATTCGCCTTGCTCTACTTTGCCTCCGGGTAGATACCAGTGTTGATTTTGGCGAACTCTAACCAGCAGTAACTTGTTGTCTTGTACATCGACCAGACATGCGCATTGCAGTGGCTTCATGGGCGGCTCTGTAATCGGACATAAAATTTGCATCTTACATTATGCCTTCGTGGCGATGGTTTTTTGATAAGGGCTGAGGTCAGAAGGGGCAAATGAGTGTACTTATGATCTTGGCGTATGCTTTCTGCATTTTGCGGACAGTTCGTTACAGATCGCTACCAAACCCACATCGAATTATCAACTTAAGGGGTAGATACTGAATTTACACGCTCACTACCGAGCGACTTTAGGAAGCAATACCATGAACAAACTGCTGACAACCCTTGCTGCTACTGTATTTGTTGCGACTACCGCTTTTGGTATGGCAGCAGAAACAGCCTCTACCCCTGCTAAGGCTGAAACCCACTCCGCTAAGGTGAGTGCTTCTGCAAGCAAGCATGTAAGCAAGAAAGCGCATGCTAAAAAGCATACTGCTGCATCAGCGGCATCCGGCGTACATAAAGCGCCAGCACACGCTTCTGCAGCATCCGCAGTACAAAAGGCTCAGGCGAAAAAGCACGCCGCTTCTGCAGCGTCTTCAGTACAAAAGGCTCAGGCTAAAAAACACGCAGCATCTGCAGCGTCTTCAGTACAAAAAGCTCAGGCGAAAAAGCACGCAGCTTCTGCAGCCTCAGCAGCACATAAAGCACCTGTGAAAAAACATGCTTCAGCTGCATCTGCTGTATAAGGTTTTAGCTTTGGTGGCTTGAATCCACACTTATATAAAGCCCCTGCCGATTTAGTCGACAGGGGCTTTTTGCACCTTTCATTGAGCGTTTTTTTATAAATCCAGCGCCGCGGTTAAATCGCCCGGAGGCTGCGCGCCGCGAGACTTAAAGGCGGCATTACGCAATTGAATGCCTTCTAATTCGGGCAAATCATGCACTTTACTGATAAAGCGGATGATGGAAGTGGTGTCATAGAGAGTGTGATCCACCGTGCCTTTTTTGGCAAAAGGCGAAACAATAATGGCGGGGATGCGGGAGCCTGGTCCCCAGCGATCGCCTTTAGGTGGGGCAACGTGATCCCACCAGCCGCCGTTTTCATCATGGGTAATGATCACCACCATGTTTTTCCACTGCGGCCCACTCATTAAGTGTTGCAGCACATTGGCTGTGTGCTGATCGCCCGATTGCACATCTGAATAGCCCGCGTGCATATTTAAATTGCCCTGTGGCTTATAAAAAGCCACTTGCGGCAGCGTGCCTGCCACGGCCGAGGCGATAAAGCGGTTAGAAATCGGGCTGTCGCCCATGCCTGCATCTAATAAATGCGTTTCGCGTGCTTTGGTGCCCGGTGCAAATTGTTTGAAATAATTAAACGGCTGGTGGTGATATTGAAAATTAGGCGCATCTGCGCCGCCTTTGCCATCCAGCGTCGCCTGCCATGCGCCGCCATACCAAGCCCAGCTCACTTTCTTGGCTGAAAGTAGGTCACCAATGGTGTTGTAATCTTGCGGTGGCAGTGTGCTTGGGTCTGTCGGATCGGCTAAAAGCGGGTCACCGCCAGGGGCAGGGGGCACATAGCTGGGTTGAAAAGGCGGGGCCATAGTATTTACTGCGTAGCCATCGGGGGTAATGGCGCCGCTATTGATAAATTTGGGCTTGCCATCCATGGCCGATGCGGGAGATTTGGGGCTGAGCGCCAGTTGATCGCCCTGTGGCCCATCGCTTAATACGGCAATTTTTTCTTTGGCGGGGCTGGTGGCTGCGTTGAAGTATTCTGGGGTGCGGCCAGAAATCAAAAATTGGTGGTTTAGGTAGGAGCCACCAAATGCCGCCATAAAGAAGTTATCGCAGAGCGTGTATTGGCGAGCAATTTGCCAAAGATTCAGGTTTTTGGCTCCTTCGCTGTAATGCCCCATGACCAGCGCCCCAGAATCGCCCCATGCGACAAACTGATCATTCTTGCCACCGTTGATTTGCATCTGGTTGTGATAAAACAAATGGCACAGATCGCGGGTAATCACCGATTCTGGCAGCAGTGCCCCGGCCTCGTCTTTGAGTGCAAATGGCGCATTAGGCAGGCCGCTGATTTGCTGCTCATCAATAAAATAACGCTTGCCTGCCACCATCTGCCCGCGCTGCACCAGCCCACCCCAAATCTTAGGCAGGGTCGTGAATGGCTTGCCATCTCGGTCCAGCTGGGGCGCGTATTGTGCGCTGGCTAAAGGCGCGGCCACGCCGGGAAAATTGCCGTAAAGATTATTAAAACTGCGGTTTTCTAAATAAATCACGACGATATTTTTTACTTCATCTTTTAAATGCTGCTTGCCTGCTGGGCTAATCTTTTGAGCGGGGGGCGATTTGGCATCGCTCATAGCAGGCAGGGTATATGCAGCGCCCATTGCGGCCAGCCCGCCCAGTAAGCGGCGGCGGCTTGGATCGCTTGGTGCGGATGATTTTGACTTCTTGCTCATGATGTTGTCCTAAAAAAGGCTGTGTGCGGTTGTTGTGCCTTTATTTCATCATAAGAAGCTATGGGACTTAAAGAGATAAGTTCATAAAATTGTAATTTTACTGAAATACAAATGAAATGTTGATTTAGTGATCAATAAACTGATAGGGCTGAAATTTTTGTTTCAGGTATTCGCCGTGGCTGATGAGTTTATCGGCGTCTTCGCTGTATAGGTCGGCGGCCATTTCTGTTAGCTCATTGTGCAGCAACACCAATTGTTCGGTGAGTAGCGTTTGTGCTGTTTTGCCATCGCGCAGGGTGTGTATTTTGGCAAAGCTGGCGGGCAGCGCCAGATAATTGCCGATGGTGGCGGGCAAATCACGGCTCACGGTATTGGCCAGCTCAATACGGGCGGTGGCAGGAAAAGCGGGGTTGGCAAAGCGCGGGGCTAGTTCATGAATCAGTGCTTGAATCTGGCCAAGACGCGCGCGTGGCTCGGCGGGCAGGCGTGGGCCAAAATCGGCACAGATGGCGTCGATGGCCTGATCAACCGGCATTTGGGGTAATTGTTCTAAAATGGGCGGGCGGCTTGGGGGCAAAATAAGCCAGCCAAATAGATAGGCACCGATCGTGAGCGGCAGCCACCACGCGTGGATAATCCCGCCAAAAAACAGCGCCAGCACCAGGAGTGCGCAGATGCTGCCAGTGATATTGCGATTGCTGTAAATAAAGAGCATCAGGCGAGTCGGCATTACTGGTAGCCCCGGATATCTTTAAACGCCGCTTGCAGGCCGGCTTTGTTGGCGTCAAAAACGCGGCCGCCGCTGGCTTGGGTCAGCACTTCCAGTTCCTCACTTTTTGCCTCGCCAAAGAGGATGGCAAAAATACGAATATGCTGTTGTTTGGGCTGCAGCGTGCTAAACCATTGTTTGAATTCTTCTAGCGTCATGCCGTCATTATTGATGCCATCGGTCATTAATAGTAAGGAATAAACGCGGTCTGGGTCTTTGCTCTGGCGTAGCAGTGCGGCCTGATACGCGGCTTTCGCAGCGGTATAAATGGCGGTGCCACCGGTGGTTTGCAGCTGGCTGGCGTAATCACTAAAGGCTAGCAGTAGTTTGGCATTGCTGGCTTTATCGCTACTTAATGACCAAAGCTGCTGGTCTTCTACATGATCTGAAAAGCGCAGCAGCGCGATGCGTTCTCTATCACGCAGCTTGGTATAGCGGCCAGACAGGCTGCTATCGCCGCCAGCCAAACCCGTTAGCGATTGTCGAAGTTGCTCAATTCGCTGGCCTTGCATTGATCCGCTGACATCCACCACAAAGGTGGAATCGGCGGGGCGGCGCAGGGTGTTGAGGTAGGCATCGAGCAGGCCATCCACGACTTCTAGCTTGGCAGGGAAGGCCAGCTCAAAATAATCTTGGCTGGCGATTGTTGGTTTGACGGATGAATTCACCGGCTGGCGATAGCTGGCTTTATTCATGGCCTGCTGAAATTCTGCGCCTTTCAGGTAGGCCACGAGTTTGTCGTAAGCGCCGCGCTGTGATTCTTTAAGCAGCATAAAAGGATAATCGGCAGTGATCACGCCATCCTTAGGGTAGATCAGCGTCAGCGGCTCTTTTAAGCGGCTATTCATGCCATGCAATACTGATGCGTAATTGACGATGCCATCCAGATTGGCCGCTTCTTTTTCATATACTTCGGCCAGCCAGCCTGACGATCCAGCGGTAAGAGATTGCGCCTTAGCAAAGGCGGTGAGTGTTTTAAAATCGATGTCTTTTAGCTCTAGCGCATCGCCTTTGCCTGCCACGGCCGAGGCTAAGCCTAAAATAGCCGCAAAGCCGGTGTTTGAGCTGGCGGGGCTGCTCATCGCAAAATGCAGCTTGCCCGCACCTGCCGCATCGGCAATATCACGCCAGCTTGGCGCTTTGTTTGGATCTGCCCAGCCAAGCGCTTTGGCTTTGTTGGTTTTTAGCCCCAGCACGACCGGCGAAATCATGGTGCGCTCGCTGGCCTTAATTCTGGCTTTGGCGCTAGGGGTGAGCAGCGCATATTTATTGCTGGCCAGCCAAGCAAAATCGTACTCCGCCCCTGATTGGATTTGCTCTACGGCATCTAAAGTACCCGCGTATTTCAACTTAAGCTTGATGCCGGTTGCCGCCGCAATTTGCGGCAAAAGCGGCTCGATATCTTTAAGCTCAGAACCCGCTAAAACGGTGAGAGCACCGTCGTTCATATCGGTGGCTGTTTGTGGTGTTTTCTCGCAAGCAGTCAGTAAAAGTAGCGAGGCAAGCAGCAGGGCAAACGTTTTGCGCATAGTGGGGCTCATTAGCTGGCGATCAAATAGATTAAAGCTTTACCGGCCCATCGTTGGTGCTGCTGCTTAGCGATTGGCGCACGCTTTCACCCTGAGCACGGTCTACATAGGTTTGGGCGCGCTCAATTTGCTGGCGGATTAGCTCATTGTTTTTGCCCATCACACCGATGGCTTCGGAGCGAAATTTATCCATCGCATCCATCGCGGCAAAGGATTGATCAAACATAGATTGAATCCGCTCAATACCTATCAGTGGCGAGCTGGCAAACTCACCGGTTTTTTGCACATGGGTATTAAGTGCCTTGCCGCTTTGCTCGATTAAATCGCCAATGGTGCCGGATACGCCTTGCAGCATATTCATCACTTCAATTTGATTGCCCGTCGCGCGGGCCACCGTGGTGGCAACGGCCAGTGCCGACATCCCCGTGGTGGCTACGCGGCTGCAGCCATTGGCCATTTCGCGGCCCGTCTTTTTTAAGACTTCCATCGCCATATAGCCGTTCACGGTAACGGCCATCTGCGTTTGCATATCGCTGACATTTTGCCTTGCATAAAACAGCACTTCTTGTTCCAGCGCACGGGCGCGCTCGGCATCGCTGGTTTTAAGCCTGTCCACTTCACCGGCAAGGCGCTGATCCAGCTCGCGGGCAAAGTGAATCGCTGCCCCTAGTTTTTGCATCGCATCCCACAGCTTTTGCTTGATGGTTTCAATCTCGGCGGCGTCTTTCAGCATATCGTCGCGGGCGGCGTGCACCTGCTGTAATGCCGTATTGAGCTGCGTTCCTGCGGATTGAAACTTGCGAAAATAAGCTTTGAGCTTGTTACCAAAGGGAATAAGGCCGAGGATTTTATTTTCGGATAATAAATCGCCTTGCTTGCCCGGGTTTAGCTCATCCAGCTGGCCGCGTAATGCACCGATGGCTTTAAAGGCCGCGCTATCTTCCACCCCAGCCAGATTGCGATCCATAAACCGGCCCGTCATCAAGCCCGCGGCTTGTGATATTTCTTCCCTGCCCAGATGAAACGCGGCATCGAGTTTTTGCTTAAAGCTATCGCTGCTGATATCTTCAGCCACCAGCGCGCTGACAAAGCGGTTAACTTGTTCTTCAACCTTGCTTTTTAGCTCGCTGCTGAGCGGTGCCATCTCTGGCGCACGCTCTGCAGGCACGGCAATCACTACTTCTGGTGGTGTTAGAACGAGGGCTTCTGGGGGCTGCAGGGTATCGCTCATGGTGTACTCCTGTTAGGTGTGTGGGCTTGAGATTACTTCAGCTGCTGAGCAATGCCTTCAATCATGCGCTCCAGCATTTCAAAGCTAGGTGGGTCGATCACGTCGACAAGGGTGGTCGGTGCGGAGAGCTTTTTCTGCTTTAAAAACTCAGAAAAATGCGCAATCGCGCTACCCCGATAGCCGTACTCGGCGGCGAGCTTTTGCAGCTCAGCATCGTGCTCCAGCGCCTCACCCACCCGATTGCCCGCTTCGGTAAACGGCACCAGCACATGCTTGGTAAATGCGGTGGGTTGCGGGTAGAGCAGCAGCATGTCCGGGTTGGCTTGGGGAAGCTTAGATTGGAATTCTAAAAACTGTGATTCATACACCATCACCAGCGGCGCTTTGCCGATGCCCATGCTGGTGTAATCATCAAAGGGCCCTGCGGAGCTGGATTCTTGAAACCCTTGCTTAAGAAATAGTGGGCTGACTAAGGGCAAAACTTTTTGCACTTCTGCATCGGATTGCACCACATTATTATCATTGAGTAAGTAGCTTGCCAGCGCCAAATACATGGCCCCAGAGTTAGACTTACGCACGTCGGTGCTAGAAATCAAAACAGAGCGGCCACTGTCGTAAGCGGTGTTGTTTTTTAGCTCGCGCCAGCGTTTGCCCGTGCTAATAAACTCCAGTAAGCGCTTCATATCAATAATGTAGTAAGCCCCATCCCGGCGCTGCACTAGGCCGTTGCTTTCCAGCATGGGTATCAGTTTTTGCCATGAGGCTACGGCCATGGGGGTAAAAAAAGGCGTGTAGAGTTTTTGCGCCTTCATCACTTGCTTTAGGCGTAATGCCGCAGGGCTGCCTGCGGGGTGGCCAAAATCAAAGCTTTTTAAATCAGGATGCACGGCCATCTCGCGCGAGCCGGCTTTTTGCACTTCCACCTGCAAACCCAAGCGGGCAAAGGCTTGGATCACCCGTGGGTCGCGGTAAAACGGCTCTTTTTCAGAGCCAATTAAGCCGCGGGCCAGGCTTAGCTTGCTAGCCTGCGCCGCTGCGCCATCTGTTTTTTGCTTATCGTGAGCAGAAAAAAATAGCCCGAGTAAAACGGCTATTCCTAGAATGCCAGCCAACAGGGGGCCAATAATCTTGCGCAAGACTGCTCCTTTACCAAATTGAATGTACATATGTATCGAGCAAGCTATGGGGTCTTAGCCAGACAGGCCATCAGCTGCTGTTGGCGTACGATTCGCCGAGTAAATTAAAGCTCAAGCCGTATTGGCTTTCAGTAATTGTAGGTATTTGGCGTGAGTATGGAGAAGAATATGCGTGCAGTGTGTGACAAGTAAATGACAAACGGGTGGTGGGTCCAGGCAGGATGAGGCTTAAGGGGGGCGACAGGCAGAAGTAAAAATCCACGCCGCAGCAGGGCGCCTTCCCTTAAATGGCAGTCCTTGATAAAACATCAAACGCCAAAGCGTTTAAACCAATCCAGCATCATTTCCCAGCCATCCTGAGCTGCGGCAGGGTGGTAGCTGGGGCGGTAATGCAATTAAACTGCTTTGTAGAAAAGTACGGCGTGCAGTATTAGGCATGGGGCGCTTCCTATTTCATCATTGCAGTTTAGAGAAATGATGATTGATTCTTATAGAGTAAGGGCTTCGTCATTTCCGCACAGAAGGAAATCTAATATGTAACTGGATCCCTGATAAAAACATTCTGGGATGACGTTTGAATTAGCCTGGCGTTTTTTGCTTAATCAGTAATTCTTCAATCAATTCATCATTGATTTCTGATGGCTGTCCTCGCCAAATAATAATTCCTTTCTTATCCACAAAAATCGCATAGGGCAATGCTTTTACGCCTAGGGCTTTATGTAAATTCAGTTTGCCTTCAACCGCGGTGGGGTAGTGCATTGGGATTCGTGCTAAGAAAGGTAATACCTCTGTTTTTGTTTCTTGGGAGATGCCAATAATTTGCAGGCCTTGAGGCGAAAATTTTTGTTGTAGCGCGTTTAATTTTGGGATGGACACTCGGCAAGGCTCGCACCACGTGGCCCAGAAATCGATCAAAAGTAAGGGGGTGTTTTTAGTTGCTAGGGGCGGTGATAAATATTGGAAATCATGCTCGGGCAAAGGTAGGCCTAGCGTGACGCCATTATAGAGATCCAGAAATCCCGCCGCGGCGGATGTGCTGATGACAAACAAAATAGCGGCGATATTTTTTTTCATATTTGCCTGCATGATTGTTTTTGACCTAAAACCCTAATTAAAAAGCAGGGGTATCATTGGCTTACTTACAAGAATATGAAGCAAGGTCGAGCGGGTGCCGGTTGTTTTTCCCACACACACCTCTAGGGTGTTTTTTGCAGACTATCATAGTGTTTGCTGTCTTGTGTTGACAGTCAACGTGGCTGTGCATGCTTGCAACAGACGCAAAAATCCACACCGCTAATGGCGGTGTGGATTGGGGGTGGGCAAATTATTTGGCTTTTTTCTTACTGCTAGGCGGTGCGCTACGCTTGGCTTTAGGCGCGGCTTTACTTGATTTGCCCGCTGCACTTTTGCCCTTTGTGGTTTTGCTGACCTTGCTCGCCGTCTTGCTGGTCTTTTTGTAGGTGGTGGCCTTGGCTTTAGGGCGACTGGTGTTGCTGCTCTCTCGAACGGCTCTAGGCGCTTCGCAAACCTGTTGTTTTTTGCCTTTGCGTTTGACGGTTTTGCAGGCAGGCTTGCTACTTACAATAGCGCTGCCTTTGGTGGAGCCGGTGTTTTTTGGAACACTCGCCAATAGCGTTGCCATATTAATCGGTGCACCGCCTGTGCCGTCATAGCGGCGAGCGCCGTTAAAGCGTGATGTCCAATAGCTTTGATTTAAATTGGTAATCTCAACGCTCTTACCGGCGCGTGGCGAATGAATAAAGCGGTTGTCGCCCATATAAATGCCCACGTGCGAAAACGTGCGCCCAAGGGTGTTGAAAAACACCAGATCACCCGGCTTGAGTTCTTCTTTATTAATGCTTGCGCCCGATTGCGCCATGCCCAGCGCATTGTGCGGCAGGGCAATATTCATCGAGTTTTGAAACACATAGCGCACAAAACCGCTGCAATCGAGGCCCGCTTCGGGCGTGGCGCCACCCCATTTATATTTCACGCCAATGAGGCTCATGGCTTGCAAAAGCATATCTTGGGCGGGGGCATAATCGGGTTTTGCTTCTGACTTGGCCTTACGGGTCCGTGAGGTGTTGGTAATGGTCGTCGCTGGAGCAGCTTGCTCAACGGCGGGATCGACCTCAATTTGGGGCAGCTCATCGGCATGTGCCGAGAAAACACAAGCGCCCGCAAATAATGCGCTAATTAATCCTATCCATTTCATGTGCGGAATATGGGCTCTTCATCAAACTGGTCATGGCCAGTTTTAGGTTGTTGGGGGTAAAAAGTAGGCGCTAATACTAGCATGTTCACAGAAGTAGGAAAATTGGAATACTTGTGTGTATTTTATATTGGTAAGTATTTAAAGCATTCCTCAGGGAATAGGCTGTATCAATATGCCAATTTGTCGTAAAAAAGGGGTAATTATTGGTTTGGCTTTATATTTCGGCCGAGTAAGCGGACTGGCTCGCCCATTTATGATAAAAGTAGCCAACTCTTTTGCTTCTTTGCGGATGATTTAAATGCTGAAGGAAACGTTTACTGTCATGCGTGATTTGCCGCGTGTGCGTGAAATTGTGGCTGTACTGGTGCGACATGGTTTGGGTAATTTAGTGCAAAGGCTAGGCCTATCTAAAGGCCTAGAGCGCGCTAGCGATTTACTGCATTTGCCGGGTAATCACGAGGCTGAGATGCTCGATTCCCCTGTGCGGGTACGCCGCGCTCTTGAAGAGCTGGGGCCTGCTTTTGTGAAGCTAGGGCAGGTGCTGGCCACAAGGGTGGATATGTTCCCACCAGAATGGATTGCCGAATTTGAAAAATTACAGAGTAATGTGCCGCCGGTTGATTTTGCGCTGATTTTGCCTGAATTAACCGCCCTGCTTGGTAGAGATCCTACCGATATTTTCCTTGAGCTAGACCCTAGGCCCGTTGGTGCGGCCTCTATTGCACAAGTGCATAGAGCTAAATTATTAGATGGGAGCGAGGTGGTATTAAAAATTCGCCGCCCAGGTATTATTCCTAAAATTGAAGCCGATTTACGTATTCTTCGGCATATTGCCTCATTAATGGAATTTGAATTTCCCGAATCTCGTCGCTATCAGCCGGTTAAAATTGCCGAAGAGTTTTCTAAGTCTTTACGCCGCGAATTAAACTTTTCGACTGAGGCCAGAAACTCAGAGCGCTTTGCGCAAAATTTTAAAGCCCATTTAGATATCGTGATTCCAAAAGTGTACTGGGAATGGACGTCAGAAAGCCTCAATGTGCAAAGCTATATTGCCGGTGTGGCGGGGAATGATTTGTTGGGCGTGGATGTTGCGGGGTTAGATCGCTGTATTTTGGCATCGCGCGGTGCAGATGCAGTGCTTAAAATGGTGTTGATCGATGGCTATTTTCATGCCGACCCGCATCCGGGCAATGTAAAGTATTTGCCAGATAATCAAATCGCCTTTTTAGATTTTGGTATGGTAGGGCGTCTTCCCCATCCGCGCCGTGATCAAATCGTTGATTTATTAGCTTCTCTCGCGCAGCGCGATGAGCACGGTATTTTAAATGTGCTTTTGGAGTGGACGGGGGACACGGTGGTGGATGAGGAAAAGCTCACCTCTGATATTGCTGGCTTTATGTTTGATTACGAAAACCTCGCCTTAAAAGATATTCGTTTTGGTAATTTATTAAATGATGTGGTGCAAATGATGCGCGAGCATCAAATTACCCTGCCATCAGATTTAACCCTCTTATTTAAAGCCTTGATTACTTTGGAAGGATTAGGCAGGCAGCTTGATCCGAATTTTCAAATGGTCACGCATTTAACGCCCTTTGTAAAAGAAGTGATTCTGGCGCGCTATAGCCCGCGTTCCTTAATGAAACGAAGTAAAGAGGGGGTGTTTGAAGCGGTGCAATTACTGAGCGGCTTGCCCAAAGATATTGGCAAGCTGATTAAGCAGGCGCGGCGAGGTAATTTACGCATTGATTTGGATTTAAAACGGCTAGATCAGTTTGGCCTGCAAATTACCCGCAGTGCCAATCGCTTAACGATGGGAATTGTGACGGGTGCTTTAATTATTGGCTCGTCTATTGTCATGACCGTGCAGGCTGGGCCCACTATTTTTGGCTTACCCCTATTGGGTTTTATCGGCTTTGTATTGGCCGTATTAAATACAATCTGGCTGGTGCTGTCGATTTGGATATCGGGGAAGGAAGAGATTTAATGGGGCGAGGGGAGGTCGCCCCAATCCTATCAATCTAAGCGCAATGTTTTTCGTAGGGCAGGTGAAACCCAATCCTATCAACTTAAGCTCAAACCCCTGATTTATAGGCTGTAAAATCATGCGGCTTAGGGTGTTTGGGGCGATCTTTTTTTGCATGAGGGTCGAAGTAAATCACTGCTTTGCATAGCTCATTCAGTGCC
>JAPLQI010000088.1 GCA_026399755.1 Pseudomonadota bacterium | reverse complement strand
AAAAAACGATGCGCCAAGAGGCGCGCGACCAAAATATTAAGAGCTTGATCCATGTACACCCATACAGATTTAGAACGCCAAAATTAAACAAATAACTCAAGCAGATAGCAAAACTTAGCCAAAAACCTTGGCATGCCTTACAGATTATGACGATATATTGCGCAAATAGATAAGGCCAAATTTACCGAAAAGGCATGTTGGAGCAATGCATGATAGCCAGCTCCACATCAATCAAGGACACGAGCAAGTGCCCACTAGCCAAGCAATTCAGCCAAATAATGCGGCTTACCCAGCATGGCCTTGGCCAGCTCTTCACAGAGCACCGAGGTACATTGCTCTGGATTCAAAATATGCTGATCTTCGCCCAAATTAGCCAGATTACGGATATTTAAGCGAATCTTGCCGGTTTCATACACGGCATCGAAACGAAAACGCGTTGGCACCAAGGGCGCTATCGTCATCGCCGAACGGATAAATTTGCCATCCGGAGCCGTTTGAACTTTTTCTTCCAGCTTACAGCCGTACTGCCACATCTGCTCTTTTAAGTGCTTGGCGGCACTTTGTGATGAGCAAATGGTAGTCAAAGACTCCCGCCCCTGCCACTCGACAATAAACTCGACGTAATCAGGATGATCGCCGCCTTCGAGCGATTTATTGCGCGAATTCGCCGCAGCTAGCGTCATATTTAGCTGAGTAAATTCACCGACTCCCCATACTCGGTAAGTATGCGGACTAGCCGGTTTAACCACCTTAAGCTGATCAGCCAGCTCGTAAAAATAAGCTAAGACCGTGCGCATTGCACCATCGATCAGCCCCATATTGGCAAGGTAAACTCGTCTTTGCTCTGCGCCATCTGTTTCTACTGACGCGGCTTGCTGCTTCAAATCATCTAAAAGACCCATTATGCACTCCACAACAATTTGACTAGACCAAAGCCTACATTATTAACGCTGTCTAATACAGAAAGCCATACGCATATTTTTATATTAATGTGCGTCAACAGGGCGTAAACGACCACGACTAATTGCGGCCACTTCTAGGTGATCTAGCAATTCCACCCCTTCCTCTGCTTCTAGGAACAAAGGCAGGCGAACTAAATCTGCCACCACACTTTGTTCTAGTGCAGCATCGGCGTCGCCAAGCAAAGAAAGCAAAGATAAGCGATAAGCTGTAACGTTGTAAGTATCTGCCACCACCTGTTCAAACAACTCGGCCGTGCCGCCACGGGCCGCCAAGGCACCCAGCTCTTCAAACAACGCTTCTGCATCTAAAAGACGCTCGACTTCCATTGCTTCAACGTCTTCTGCTATTTCACTCGATGGCAGGGCGCTCTCGATATATTCAAGGCGCTCGCGGCTAACCAGCTCATATTCAGAAATATCTAATAGCTCATCCGCCGTTACAAACACCGGCTCAGGATGGAAAATCAATAAATCACGCCCCAGATCAGCTAATACATCCTGATCAAGGCTGCGTAGCCAATCGGCCACATTAGTAGAAGTAAGACCAGATTCGCCCAAATGCACGCGCTGCGCGGCCAGCTCGCTTAAACGGCGCTGAAATACGCTGGTTAAACGCAGCATACGGCTTTGCGCGGTGGCAATGGCTTGTGCCTGATTAAGAGTAAGCAGATCCAGCGTGTCATCATCCAAAATGGCATGCATGACTTCGGTGCCTTTCTCTACCCATTTCCAGACACTTTCCAGCTTGGATTGCGCTTTGCGAATTTGGAACTCTGATTGCGATTCGAGCGCTTCTTCAAAATCGCGGTATAACTCATTCAAGCGCGCCAAGAGATGCTGCAACGCTTCATGCGCCACTCGCCCAACCGACTGCCCCGCTGCCACTTGTGCGGTTAAATAACCTAACTCGGCATCGCCATCTGAAAACTGCACCAAGGTACCGATGGAGGCCAAGGCAATGCGGCCTGGCTCGGACAAGGAATAAAGCTGCTCGTCCGAATCCCAAACCAAGAGGCCGTTATCGCGAATCCGCTTTAAAACGGTTTCAAGCTTTACAGGATTGATATAGGCGAAGTGCGCTTGCAAGTCTTGAGGCGTCCAGCGCGGCGCTTGTGCACGCGCACCAATTTCACGCAACACCAAGAGGCGCACCATGACTTCTTCTTCACCCCCACGAAAGAGCGTGATGAAAGCGTCTAAATAGGGACGAGCACGGATCAACCCTGCCAATGGCGGCAGATCGAGTGGCACAAAGCCAGGCTGAAAAAATTCTAAGAGAGCGGAGTCGTTCTGCATGTGACCGGCAGATGAGTACAAAGGGAAGGGAGCTTAACGCGTACAACCGCCCAGTGCCAGCCCGAACATTTCACGTTCAGGCCAGCACTTAGCAAAGTAGTGAATCTAATTACGCGCTAGCGCTATCATCAGAAGCCAGTAAATCTGCCTGCGTAGCGGCTACTTTGGCAGCTTCTTTGGCGGCTTCTTTTTCTGCGTCAGCGGCCGCTTTTGCAACAGCTGCAGCTTCACGGGCGATTTCTAATTGTTCAGCGCGGATTTTGTCTTGATTACGCGTGTAAATACGCGCGGCTTCAAGGTAATCCATGATCGCGTAAGTTAAATCGCGACAACCTTCACCCGTTAAGCCAGAAATAGTAAACAAGCGCGGCTGCATTGGATCAAACGCTTCATAGGCATCATGATTCCCAGCTTCCCAGCCATAGGCTTTCAGGAAGTTGGCCACACGCTCTTCCCGCTCTTCTTCTGGAATCATATCCAGCTTATTGAGCACCAACCAACGCGGTTTTTGATGCAACTCTTCGTCGTATTTACGTAGCTCTTCAACAATGGCGCAGGCTTCAGCCACTGGATCGGTTGATTCATCAAATGGTGCCAAATCAACGATGTGCAGCAAAATACCGGTACGCTGCAAGTGCTTCAAGAAGCGATGACCCAAACCCGCGCCTTCAGCAGCGCCTTCGATCAAGCCTGGAATATCAGCCACAACAAAGCTGCGGTTATCATCGATACGCACTACGCCCAAATTAGGGAATAAAGTGGTAAACGGGTAATCAGCAACCTTAGGTTTAGCCGCAGAAACAGCGCGAATAAAGGTTGATTTACCGGCATTAGGCATACCCAGCAAGCCAATATCAGCCAACACTTTAAGCTCTAAACGCAGCTCACGACGCTCGCCTTCTTCTGCTGGCGCAGTTTGGCGCGGTGCGCGGTTAACGGAGGATTTAAAGTGCAAATTACCCAAACCGCCCTTACCACCCTTAGCGATCACAACACGTTGGCCGCTTTCGGTTAAGTCTGCAATCAGCTCGCCTGATTCTGCATCCACAATCGTCGTACCGACGGGCATGCGCAATTCAACATCATCGCCGCCCTTGCCATAACAATCTGCACCACGGCCACTTTCGCCATCACGAGCTTTATATTTTTTTACAAAACGGTAATCGACCAATGTATTGATGTCTTCATCCGCAACCGCCCAAACGCTACCACCACGGCCGCCATCGCCGCCATCAGGGCCACCACGAGGAATAAACTTCTCACGGCGCATACTTGCGGAACCACTACCACCCTTGCCGGCAATGGCTTCAATTTTTGCTTCATCAATAAATTTCATGCGTAGAGCTCCAACAAAATACTTTAGAAGACTGCCCGCTTGTTTTGGGCAAGGCACTGTTGCTTGTTATTTTTTAAAGCATAAACGTGCAAAAATAATAAGCAACAGAACCAAAACTTCCGATAGAAAAAAAGCCCCATCCATGATGGACAGGGCTTTAAAATATACCAGTATTGCTTAATAAATTAAGCAGCTACTTCTTCACCAACGTAAGGCAAGATGATTACAGTGCGACGCTTCAAAGCGCCTTTCACTGCATATTTTACATAGCCATCTTTCAGCGCAAACAAGGTGTGATCCTTGCCGATACCAACGTTATCGCCTGGGTGGAATTCTGTACCGCGCTGACGCACGATAATAGAACCAGCAGGAATTAATTCGCCGCCGTAAACCTTGATACCAAGTCGTTTTGAATGTGAGTCGCGGCCGTTACGTGAACTACCGCCAGCTTTCTTGTGTGCCATGTTGCAACACTCCTACTGAATTACGAAAAGGCGGAATTACTTAACAATCGCGTCGATACGCAATTCAGTGTAATTCTGACGATGGCCTTGATGGCGCTGATAATGCTTACGACGACGCATTTTAAAAATGGTCACCTTATCGCCACGACCGTGTGTTACCACGGTTGCGGAAATAGATGCACCAGCTACAAGTGGGGCACCAATCACCACTGTTTCACCGTCTGCCACCATCAATACTTCATTCAGTACGATCTGGCTGTCGATGTCTGCAGTAATCTGTTCTACTTTAAGTTTTTGGCCGACGACAACTTTATACTGCTTGCCCCCGGTTTTTACGACTGCATACATAACAAGCTCCATTGGAGAGTTTGGGTCTTGCGCTTTACTACCTGTCACGCCCTCTATTATTAAATAGCGCGAGCAGCAAAACGTCTTCCCGAATCGGGAAACGCGCGATGCTACGCCGAAGAACTAATCAAGTCAAGCACTTACGCACACCAACTACTCGAGGCACAGGCGCGTAGTGGCTATCAACAATGCCTAGGACAGAGCGGAGTGTCGAAGTTTCTGCTAACATGCGCGATTAATTCATGCACGAGCAGTACGGGGCACAAGCGTGGCAATGGCGTTCGTAAAATCAGTTATTGGCGAGGAAATGCAGGCAGTGGACCAAGTGGTTCGCGATCGCCTCTATTCTGACGTCATTCTAGTGCGGCAAGTGGCCGAGTATATTGTGAACTCAGGTGGTAAACGCCTGCGTCCGATGATGGTACTGCTATCCGCGAAAGCCTTAGGCTATGAAGGCACCCACCACCGCGAGCTAGCAGGCGTGATCGAGTTTATTCATACCTCGACGCTGCTACATGACGATGTGGTCGATGAATCCGATCTGCGCCGTGGCCGCGACACCGCCAATGTGCTGTTTGGCAATGCTGCATCGGTTTTAGTTGGCGACTTCTTATACTCGCGCGCGTTTCAAATGATGGTGAGCTGTGGTTCATTGCGAATTATGCAAGTGTTAGCCGACACCACCAACATCATTGCCGAGGGCGAAGTGCTGCAGCTGATGAATATCGGCAATGTCGATATCGATGAAGCCGACTATTTAAAAGTGATTCGCTATAAAACGGCTAAATTATTTGAAGCCGCCGCACGCCTTGGTGCCATTCTTGCTGAAAGTGATAGTGACACCGAAGATCGCATGGCGCGCTTTGGTATGCATTTAGGCACGGCCTTCCAGATTATTGACGATGTATTAGATTACTCTGGCAAAACTAGCGAAATCGGCAAAACCCTCGGCGATGATCTGGCCGAAGGGAAAGCCACCCTGCCACTGATTCATGTGATGAGCCACGGCACAGCAGAGGCAGCAAGCATTGTTCGCACTGCGCTGCAACACGCTAACCGTGATGAATTGCCCGCTGTGCTAACAGCAGTACAAGCCAGCGGCTCTTTAGAATACGCGCGTGCAGTTGCCGCCAAAGAAGCGCAACTGGCTAAGGATTGCCTAACAGGATTAACGATGAATCCTTATTTGCAATCACTACTTATGCTGGCCGATATCTCAATTAACAGAAACAGTTGACAAGCGGTACTAGCTCAGTAATAATGCGCACCTCTTCGCAGCAATGCGAAAGAGATTCGGGGCGTAGCGCAGCCCGGTAGCGCATCTGCTTTGGGAGCAGAGGGTCGTGAGTTCGAATCCCACCGCCCCGACCAAATATTAAAACCTCAAGACTTCGGTCTTGGGGTTTTTTATTGTCTAGCGTTTCTATTCTCAGCCTTATTTTGCCACCCGTGTACCCCTCTATACTCCTGGCATGATTACCCACCTTGTCATTAGGGCTAATATTAATAGTCAGCCAATGCCCTTTAGTAGTAATCTCTAATACATGTCATTCGTGTAAAAACTTCTTAGAACTTGCATCTTTTCAACAAACAGCAGCTTGCATTAGCTTAGATTGCAATCCTAATATTCAAATTACACCCTTTTCCGCTTAGCCCGCCCTTCTGGATAATCCCATGCGTAGCAATTTGCCTATTACCGAGCACGAAATCAGCGTAGACCCACGCCGCCCCATTGTGAGCAAAACTGATTTAAAAGGCCAAATCAGCTACGCAAATTCTTCCTTCAGAGATATCGCGGGTTTTACAAATGAAGAATTAATAGGTGAGCCGCACAATATTGTGCGCCATCCCTTTATGCCGAGCAGTGCGTATGCGGATATGTGGCAAACATTAAAAAGCGATTTGCCTTGGCGCGGAATTGTTAAAAACCGCTGCAAAAATGGCGATCACTACTGGGTTGAAGCATTCGTCACGCCACTTTTAGAAAACGGTAAAAAAATTGGCTATATGTCGGTGCGTAATACACCAAGCCGAGAGCAAATTGCTGCCGCTGAAGCGCTCTATGTCAAAGTCAATGCCGGACAAGCTCAGCTTACTGCCACCAAATGGCCACAAAAACTCTCTTTAAGAAATAGAATCTGGCTCGTTATTGCTGGGATTACCATCCCTGCCCTCGCTTCACCATTAGCTCCTGCTCTATTAGTAGTATCTGCACTCGCAGCAGCAGCCGGAGGCTGGTATTTAACTCATTCATTTACAGACCCCATTCGCCGAATTGAAGATGCATTTTCTCAGCTAAGCGAAGGTAATTTTAGATTTGATGTCGATGCTTTGGCCCCAAAAGAATTTAGCCACCTGCTCGTTTCCTTAGAATCTATGCGGATTAATTTACGGGCTATTTTTGCCGATGTTGTTCTGGCTGGTAGCCGCGTTGATGAAAGAGCAAATGACGTAGCAAAAAGAGCAGAAGCACTGATTAAGCGCAGCCAAGAGCAATCAGATGCCGTAGCCACCGTTACCGCAGCGCAAGAGCAAATGAGCGTTAGCGTTAATGAAATTAGCCAAGCGACTAGGCTAAGCGTTGATCATGCCGCCCAAGCCAATGATTTGGCAACGAGAGGCGCGCAAGAAATGAATGCGGCACAACAATCTACACAAGAAGTCGTCAATGTTGTCGATCAAGCTCGGATCACGCTCGGCCAGCTTTCAGATGCGGTACGCGAAATTAGTGTAGTCACTCAAACCATTCGTGAAATTGCCGATCAAACTAATTTGCTGGCCCTTAATGCAGCCATTGAGGCCGCCAGAGCGGGTGAAACAGGAAGGGGCTTTGCCGTTGTAGCCGATGAAGTTCGTAAATTAGCAGAGCGAACCAGCGCCAGTACCGTCAGCATTGCAAGCACCATTCACAGCGTAGAGGCTCGCACCAAAGAAGCACTCTCCACCATGAGTGAAGCCGTCAATTCAGTGCATGCAGGCACCGCAAAAATTGATGCCTGCACGCTCACCTTAAGTGAGATCGCCACCAGTAGCCACGGTGTAGATCAATCAGCAAGGCAAGTAGCTGAAATGCTCAACCATCAATCTTCAGCGTCCTTAGAAGTTGCGCAAACCATGATAAAAATGAATACCCTGAATGAGCAAAATGTTGGGCATATCATCGAAGTAGAGCAAACCGCATCAGAGCTCACCCAAATTGCCGGCGAGCTGCATCAACTGGTGCAACAATTCGAAAAATCGCTGTAAGCCGCAGCTAAAAAAAGGGACGCATGCAGCGTCCCTTTTTTATTTATTAAGCCTTATTAATAAGTGCCCTTACCACCAATATTCAAGCTGCAAACCATAAGTAGAGCCATTCAGATCACGGCCAAATGTGCCGGTTTTAGACATTGCCGATCCGCTACTTGCCGCATTCTGTGCAGCTTCATTCCAGCGGGCGTAGGTATAAAACAAACGCAGCTCTGGGCGGCTCCAGAAGGCTTTATCCAAAGTAAAGGTGGGTGCAATGGTCAGCTTGCTTAGATTGCGCGTTTGCCCGTCCAAAGCCTCCACCCGATCATGGCCCACCTCGCCCACTAGTTTAAAATTCTGGCTAAAAGCATAAACCGGTCTTGCCCCTGCCGACCACCACGTTTGCCTGCCTGCATCGCTTTGATCGCGCTGATAAACTGCGGTCAGCTGGCCACCAAATTCTGGCGTAGCCTGCCAATCAAAAGATTCAACTAAACGAAGGCGTTTATTGCTCTGGTCTGCCAGCAAAGAACCGGTATAACCCAAACCCGTGCCGGGGCCAACGCCATACTGAATGGCGAATTTATTGCTGCCACCCAGCCAGCCCTTTTGCTCGTGCTGCGCGGTAAGCGACCAGCCGCTATTAGCCCCGCTCACCTGCCCTGCATCCTGGATATAACTCAGGCCCAGCGCCACTTCACCGCCTTTATTCGTCGCAATCCCGCCGAGTTGAAAATCATGCTTATTGGCGTAATCAGCCTGATAAATATTGTCCTCACGCGAAAACGCATAGCTGAGCTTTAAATCGCCGACTTTATAGTCTTCAATCCCCAGCCCTGTGCCGCTTGGATTCCAGTAGTAAAAGTCGGTGATATGCACATCATGACGCTTGTAATAGCGACGCCCAGCCCATAGCGTAGCGCCATTTAGCTCGGGGATATTGCTGTATTTGGCGTAAATCTGCGGTGCTCTGGCGCTGCCATCATCGGGCTGAAAAGTGGGCGATCTATCGTTGCGGTTATAGAGACTACCCATTCCCACCACGGTAAAGGTGCTGCCCTGCTCGCTTTTAAAAAAATCGTGGCTGATTTCCAGCTCACCGTATAACTCGCACTCATTACCAAGACGATATTTAGTCTCTGCACCCGCCAGCTGAAAACAGCTTTGCGCACCGCCAGAGCCTGTTGAAGCCCCCGAGCCAATCCGGCCATAGCCATGAAACTCGAATGCCATTGCGGGCAGGCTTATCAACAAACTACTCAACAGCATGGCTTTCATCGATGAGTTATACATCGCTCTACTCCTTTTATGTTTTTACAAGCAAAAGCGTCCCCACCCGCAGCGCATAGCAGCGACGGGGACAAAACTACCTGACGGCAGAAATTAGGGGATGAAGCTGATTAAGAAGGGCTAAATCGAATCAGCAGCGATTCATACGGGCGTAATTTAAAGTGCTTGAAATCGCTAATGCTGTGCTCGTAATTAGCCAGCAACACTTCAGCCGCCCAATCCGCCGGAATAGCCACTGGTGGCAAGGTGAAAGCTGCTTCGCTAGGGCTAAAGTTACTCACGATCAGCAAGGTTTCGCCATCGCTGCTGCGGCTATACGCCCAAATTGCGGGATCATCTGCGCTTAAGCAGCAGTAATTGCCGTATTTAAGCGCTGCCGATGTTTTACGTAGGGCGATCAGCTTGCGGTAGTGGTGCACCACAGAATCTGCATCTGCCCTTGCCGCAGCCACATTGACCAACTCTGGCTGGCTGGCAATACCAATCCACGGCTCAGCGCTAGAAAAGCCTGCGTTCAGGCCATCATCCCACTGCATTGGGGTGCGAGAATTATCGCGGGATTTTTGCTTAATTGCGGCCATGATGTCGGCCTCGGGCACACCCGCTGCGCTTAGGTTTTGCCAGGCATTCAGCGTTTCTACATCTCGATAATCGCTGATCTGGGTGAAGGCCGGATTAGCCATGCCGATTTCCTCGCCCTGATAAATATAAGGCGTGCCTTGCAGGCCATGCAGGGTAGTAGCAAGCATTTTGGCGGATTCAACGCGATAGCGGCCATCGTCGCCAAAGCGTGAAACTACGCGCGGTTGATCGTGGTTGCACCAGAAAATAGCGTTCCAACCACCGCCCTCGTTCATGCCGCTTTGCCAATCCGACAAAATGCGTTTTAGCTCGATAAAATCATAAGGCGCGGCCACCCATTTCTCGCCCTGCGGGTAATCAACTTTCAGATGGTGAAAATTAAAGGTCATGGATAATTCATGGCGATCTGGCCGCGAGTATTGAATACAGTGAGGCAAAGTAGTCGATGACATTTCGCCCACGGTCAGCAAATCTCGCCCAGCAAATACGGCGCGGTGCATTTCTTGCAGATATTCATGCACGCGCGGGCCATCGGTATAAAAGCGTCGGCCATCGCTATCGTCGTCACTAAAATCTTGCTGCTTGGAGATCAGATTAATCACATCGAGGCGAAAGCCTGCCACGCCCTTATCGGCCCAAAACTGCATCATCTCGAACACGGCTTGGCGCAGCTTTGGGTTTTCCCAATTTAAATCTGCTTGGCTTTCATCAAATAAATGCAGGTAATACTGCCCGCTGGCCGCATCAAGCGCCCACGCCGAGCCACCAAATTTGGATTGCCAATTATTGGGCTGATCGCGCCAAATATAGAAATCACGACAAGGGTTATCACGGCCCTTTAAAGCCTCTTGAAACCAAGCATGCTGCACAGACGTATGGTTAACCACGATATCGAGCATGATGCGCAAGCCACGAGCAGATGCTTCGCTTAGCAGCAAGTCAAAATCAGCCATGCTGCCGTAAGCAGGATCAATAGCGTAGTAATCGCTAACATCGTAGCCATTGTCTTTTTGCGGCGATGCGTAAATGGGCGTGAGCCACAGGTAATCCACGCCCAGCCATTGCAAATAATCCAGTTTGTCGACGATGCCTAATAAATCTCCCGTTGCCCTGCCCTGATGGCTACAAAAGCTTTTAGGATAAATTTGATAAACCACGGATGATTGCCAGTCTTGTTGCATCTTAAAACTCCCTGCTTTACTACGAATGCTTGTTTGGTGGAATGAGCTGGCAGCTTCCAAATACGATGGAAGCTTGTCGGGAATGCTACAAATCAGTGAGCTTCCCTCAACACTTACCAGCCAAATTCAAAAGACTCTTTTTAGTGCCTTCGGCACGTTGATTTTGGTGCGGGCGTCCCGCTGGACCTTCCTTTCTTGCGCGGCCAAGAAACGAAGCCAAAGAAGGCCGCCCCGACCAGCACGAAGGCCCCTCACTGCGGATAAGCGGCTCGGCGAAAAAGGCTGCTCGCTCGCTGCCTCGCTACCCCTTTTCCGAAACCCCGAACCGCTTATTCCTCGCTTCGGCGTGCTTCAAGGGGATTTTTAAGCCCTATGCAAAGTACGTGGTCATTAATTAACAGACTCACCATCACCAAAATCCACCCACGATTTAAACCAACTGCCCCGCCAATACCGCTTCGCCTTTCCACGATGCGCGTTTGGCAAATAGCCATGTCAGCGTAAATGGCACAATGACAGCGACTAAGGTGCCGAGTAAGAACATTGGAATATGCATCGGCACAATCGAGATAAACGCGGGTAAGCCGCCCACGCCAATCGCGGAAGCTAAAACGTGGTTTAGGGTAATCAAGACAGATGCGCAGGCAGAGCCTATCAATGCGGCGTAGAAAGGATATTTAAAGCGCAGATTCACCCCGAACATGGCTGGCTCGGTAATGCCAGAGAAAGCAGAGATTGCCGAGGTAGAGGCCATGCTTTTTTCAGTAGCGCTTTTTGCAATGCAGAACATCGCCAAAGCCGCGCTGCCTTGCGCAATATTAGATAGCGCAATAATCGGCCAGATAAAGGTGCCGCCGTGGCTGGTAATCAGCTGCAAATCCACAGCAATAAACATATGGTGCATGCCGGTAATCACCAGCGGCGCATACAGCGCACCAAAAATCGCCGCGCCCAGCACTGGGGCAACTTCAAACACATGCACTAAGCCTTGGGTAATCAATACACCTAGGCCACGCGCCACCGGCCCGATCACCGCCAACGCTAGCACGCCGCTGATCACAATCGTAGTAATCGGCACAACCAGCAGTTGAATCGCATTTGGCACACGCGCTTTCAGCCAGATTTCTACCTGACTCATCACCCAAGTCGCGGCCAAGATAGGCAAGATCTGCCCCTGATAGCCAACGCGCTCAATCTTAAATAGGCCCAGAATATCGAAGTAAGGAATCGCTTGGCCATCTAGCCCCGCTGCGGCCTTGCCGTAATTCCATGCATTGAGTAAATCAGGGTGAACCAGCAAAAGGCCCAGCACAATACCCAGCACCTCGCTGCCGCCAAAACGCTTGGCCGCCGACCAGCCTACCAAGGCAGGTAAGAACACAAAAGAAGTATTGGCCATCATATTGACCAGCTGCCACAGACCACTTAGGCCCGGATACGCATCCAGCAAGCTTTTGCCTGGGATAAACATATCCTTAGCGCCGAGCAGATTGTTTATCCCCATTAAGAGGCCAGCGACAATAATCGCGGGCAGAATCGGCATAAACACATCAGAGAAAATCTTGACCAAGCGCTGCAAAGGGTTGAGCTTATTCTCGCCGCTGCCTTTTACATCCGCCACGGTGGCAGCGCTTCTGCCTGCCAGATCGATCAGCTGCGCGTAAACCCTGTCCACATCGCCCGAGCCAATCACAATCTGAAATACGCCGCCGTTGCTGAACTGGCCTTTCACCAGATCAACCGCTTTTAGCACCTCATGATTGATTTTGCCTTCGTCTTTTAAAGCAATCCGCAGCCGCGTAATACAGTGCGCCGCCTGCTCGATATTCTCTGCCCCGCCTATTGAATCGAGGATCTGCTGTGCAATCTGCCGGTAGTCGTAGCTCATCTATCTGCCTCTTTGTGTAATATTCACAGTGACGCATTTAACTCGTACAGACGAGATGTGTCAATACTCGTATGTACCAGTTAAGTACTTAAATTCACTGACTTTTAAGCTAAATCAAACACAGCAAGCCTCAGTATGGGGAGAAAAATGCAAGGTAAATGCCTTTTTATCGGGTATTTTCAAAGCAGAAGTGGCGGATAAAGCATTCCAATGTAATTACTTTATGATGAAAGCTCTGTTGACGTTTGCCTGATCCTGCGCGGAGCCTATGAAAGCCATCTACGCACTCACCGATATTCTGACGCTGGCCTTAAAAGCAGGCCTGCTTGCCCATCAGTCCGGGGCGGGCACACATCGCACCTCACTGATTATTCAGCGCACGGCCAAAGCGCTGGGCGCGGTGCAAGTTGAGGTGATTATTTCATCCACCAATATAGGCGCCACCATAGAGCGGGAGCACGAACGGGAAACCGGCTTTAGAAAAGCACCGCATATGGGGGTGAATTTTTCATTGCTGACTTCACTGGATGGCTGGCTATTCGCATTAGAGCAAGGCCAGCTTGATGCCGATGCGGCCCATGCAGCATTAGATTTAATCGCTCAAGCCAAAGGCCATTACCCGCGCAGCGTGGTGACATTATTTGTGGGCTTATCTTGCGGCGCATTTGCGGCTTTATTTGGTGGCGATACTGCGGCAATTTTAATTACTACACTGGGCGCATCATTAGGAATGGCGGTGCGCTTTCAATTGGTATTGCACCACTTTAAGCCCTTTGTATTTGCCAGCGTGGCCAGCTTTGTGGCCCTGCTTTGCACCGGCCTATTAAGAGATTTCACCAGTACGCCCGATACCGCAATGGCCGCCTCAGTATTATTTTTAATTCCCGGCGTGCCCTTAATTAATGGCGCATCTGACTTACTAAATGCTAATTATTTAAATGGCATTGTTAGATTTACCATGAGCGCCGTGATTGTTCTGGGCATTGCCATTGGCATTAGCTTAGCGCTACGAATCTTAGGAATCTAAATGTCTACACCTTGGTTAATCGAGCTAATGGCAGCGCCCGCCGCATTAGGCTTTGCACTTTTATTTAATGTGCCGCCCAAAGCATTATGGATGTGCGGCATTCTGGCCGTATCAGGCCATGCCGTGCGCAAACTGGTATTAACCATGGATGGCGATATGGTATTTGGCACGCTATTAGCGGCATTATTAATCGGTATTGTGGCCGAGCTTTGGGCCGACCGCCACAATCAGCCCGGCGTGATTTACGCCATTAGCGCTGCTATTCCGATGATACCCGGTAAATCAATGTATCAATCCGTGCAAGCCTTATTAGGCATCGCCACCATGTCGGCAGAAGCAGACGGCACAGCCCTATTAGTTGCTGCCGGTGTGCACGGCGTAAAAGCCATCATGATTGTATTAGCGCTAGCCTTTGGCATTGCCGCGCCTTTATTGCTATTGCCAAAGCGGAGCAAATAAAGAAATAAGTTTATTGCCTTCGGCACATTGAATTTAGGTGCGGAAGCCCCCGAATGGGGCTGCCTTTATTGCTTAGCCAAGAAACGAAGCCAAGCGACAACAACATGCCCCCCAACACGGCGAACAGCGGCGGTGGCGAGACTCACTTCGCTGCCCCGCATATTCCTCGCTTCGGCATACCTCAAGGAGCCTTTAAACAGTAGGCTCTGAGCAAGGTTTGCCAACGCCAAGGTCGGTTTTAGTTGGCAAATTGCGCACATGAAATCCGAGTAACCGTACCGTTTTGCAGCCGAAAAAAGGCATCTTGTGGCATGTCCTGCTGCCAGAGCTGCTCTGGTGTTAGCCCGGCGTAGACGCCACGCAGAATCCGTCCCAATAGACCATGGGCGACGACGATTAAGCGTGCAGGCAATTCGGTGTCTGCCAACCAGTTTTCAATGCGCTGAACAACTGCAGCGTACGGCTCACAATCCGGAGCCTGAAAATACCAATCAGGCACGCCATTGAGTTCTGGGTACTGCAAGCGCAGCATTTCGACCTGTTTTTTCTCCCACTCACCAAAACAGACTTCAATCAGCCGTGGTTCGGCACGGATACAACTGTGTGGTAGCCCCAACTCCTGACACACCAGCTGTGCTGTTTGCATGGCGCGACCTAAAGGGCTGGCAAGCACTTGCCAGTCGGCCGGATTGCTCACTTCTTCGCGTAGCGTTGCGCCCATGGCGTATGCCTGCGCAACGCCCTGTTCGGTTAATGGCGAATCGCAATGCCCTTGCATCCGCAGCTCGGCATTAAATTCGGTTTGCCCGTGGCGCAGCAGATAAATAACACGCGACATATGAATATCCTCATCAAAGATCGTAAAGTGTAACGCCATTTTGTGGTCGACCCAAGTCAACCATCCCATCTATATTGTTCAAAACCACCCTGCCGCAGGTGGCATTTTCTGACACTTTGCTGCGCACATTTAATCAAGCCAGCCCAATCAACGCCGCGCAATATCAGAGAAAAAAAACTTATCCAGCCGGTGCCGAGATTCGGTGTATTCAAATTGGCGGCCATCATAGAAATGGGTGTGGTTTTTCACCACAATCACATGATCCATGCCATTTAAATCTAAATAACGGCGGTCATCCTCAATACAGGGCTGGGCTTCAAATACGCGCTGGGCATAGCAGATATTTAGCTTAAGCACTTTCTCTATATATTCATAAATCGAATGCTGGGCAATTTGTGGCGTAAGCCCGGGAATTAACTCGGCGACAAAGTAATTAATATCCAGAATCACATTCTCGCCATCGATATTACGCACCCGTTTAATACGCACCAGCTCGGTTTTTTCCGGCACTTGCAAAAGCTTAGCCTGCGATTTATCTGCGCTAATCAATTGAAAATCAGCAATCTGCGTCGTCACCGCCCGCCCAAGGCGCTCGTAGGATTCTTTAAAGCTAACAATACCGCTGAGTTGAAACTCGATATTGCCCGGCTTTAAAACAAACACACCCTTGCCGTGGATTTTTTGCACATAGCCACGCTCCTGCAACTGATCCACCGCCTTACGCACCGTACCTCGGCTGGCCGCATAGCTATTCATCAACTCGGATTCAGAAGGAATCCTCTCGCCTTTTTGCAAACGCTGATTATCAATATCCGCAACGATATCGGCAAAAATCTGGCTGTATTTGTTCACGCTAGGGTCACTTCGGGGGAATCAGGAATGGAACAGGCAGTCTGCCTGAAACTGACTTTTGATGCCAGTTTGGGGAGAGGATTAATCCAGAGAACAGCATCATCCACTAAGGCCTCAGCAACGTTATTCTGCTGTTTTGGTAATCCCATACCGAGATGTAATTTTTTAAAAAGTGGTAGCCCAATCCTATCTGGTTAGTTTTGCCAATTTTAAAAGTCAAATTGCGAGCATCTTGTAATGTCTGGGGGCCGTAGTTTAGCCCCTGCAAATTGGCACTCACATGCGGCTCGCGCAGGCCGTAAGTGTATGTTCTGGGTGTCAGAATCAGCTCACCGCTAGCGACCAGCTCGTCTTTCATTGCCTCTGTTAATTCCAAGCTTCCCATATTGCCGGTATCAAAAGATGCTTTTATGGTTTTGTCGCCGATTCGCAGCGCGACTTCCGGCATTTTTCCATCTACTCCGGTTGGGGTAAATTCAAGCGTGGCAACGACGCGTGCCGGATCAATCACGTTGGCGAGCAGGGCTTTATCCTGATTAAAAGCATGAAACGCAATGGTCTGCGCTTCGTAATCGATCACAAATAGATACTGACGATTGAAACCATGGCCAATGCTGCCTAGAAACAAAGGCGTGTAGGCCTGCTCAATAAAACGCCAATCGGTATGCAAAACAGCTGGCACGTTTTTAAGCTGTATCTGCCCAGCAAAATCTATCTTTTCAATCGGCCTATTTTGCTTGTAAAGCACCATTTTCTGCCCTGAAGCGGCCTGCCCCTCTCCAATTTTCAGATCTTTAGCCAAGGGTAAATAGTGATTATTCAAAAAGAAAGGAAACTCGGTTCCCGTATCAAACATCAGCTTCCCCTGCCGGCCATTCACCGCGCCATCAATCAGAATGTGGCCATTAAATAAATAGAATGGCAGTGTAAAGTTGGTCTGATCGGCTAAGAACGGCATGGCTGCTGGTCGTGCGGCCTCTGCTTCGGACACGGGCAGGGCTATCAAAAAAGCAGAAATAGCGAAAGCCCTTAACATAATTAAGAACATGATTTTGTAAGCCCCTGTTTGAGAAAGCGAATTTAGCAATGCTACACTGAGCGAAGCATCTTAAAGCTTACTTTCAGTACTTAACAAACGTGATTAAAACCCATGGTTTTATGAAAGTTACTTAAATCTATACTCACTTTAAAATTGCATACACAGTCATTTTAAAGAAACAAACTGACTTAGTTTTATCCACAAATTAAACGAATCCATACCTAAATCCACTAAGCACTGATGCTTGGCACTGACCGCTCCAATGCAAACACCCAAGCCCAGGCTTTCTGCAACGGCAAGATGCCAGTGGACATAAAAATACCCGAGCGCCATAACGGCGAAACAATCCTGCAGCCGCGTTACTTTAGGACAGCATGCCGACTATTGAACCAAGACAGCCTCATCATGCGGCTGAGCTATTCCTGATCATGAGCGATCCCCTGCTATATGAATATGTTGACGTCGCCCACCGCCCTGCCACAGCAGATGCGCTACGTGAGCGCATAGCACGAAATGCCAGCGGCAAGTCACCCGATGGATCGCAAGATTGGCTGGGGTGGGTCATTAAAAATGAATTGGGCCATATCGTCGGCTATTTAACTGCAACGATCCACCAAGATGGCGATGCGCATCTTGCCTATGGCATTGGCAGCCCGTTTTGGGGCAAGGGCTATGCTAGGCTTGCTGCGGAACAACTGATTACTCATTTATCCCAAAACTATTCTGTGCAGCGGTTTTGCATCATTGCAGAACGAGCAAACACACGCTCTGTGTTGCTAGCGAAGGCGCTGGGCTTTGTTGAAGAGGCTTCAGATATTGAGCGGCAGAAAAACGAATTGAGTCAGACGGAGATTTTATTGCATAAGCACGTTGGCTTGGACTAGGGATAAATGCCTTCGGCACATTTGATTTTGGTGCGGGATTCCCCCGCGTGGGACTCACTTTCTTGAACGGCCAGAAATCATAGTACGCAAAGAAGGCCGCCCCGACCAGCACGAAGTCCCCTCATCTGCGGACAATCGAGCGGCGGCTGCGGTACTCGCTTCGCTCAAACAGGCATCAAAGAAACCCCGCCCGCTTGTTCCTCGCTTCGGCGTGCTTCAAGGGGAGTCTAAAAAGCCCAGTGCAATCATCGCAATTAATAGTAAATATTCGTTTAGTTCATTTTAAAAACATATAAAAAACATATATCACATGGTTTCGTAGGGTGGGTTAGACAAAAGCGCTTCACCTTTGGCGTAACCCACCGTTTTTTAACGTAATGAAATGTTGGGCTGATAAAGCTTTAGCCCAACCTACCATGCTTAATGAACCAGATTCTTTAAGAAAAAATAGAACCCAAAAAACCCAGAGAACTAAAACGAAACTAACTACTAGTTTAAAATTTAAAATGATCACTCCATTCTGTACAAAATGATCTCAAAAAAATGAATAATTAATATGACTATCACAAGGCAAGCCACGCCACTAAACGATATTATTTTATTAACAACACTTGTCATAAAACAAAAAAAAGAGTCTAATCCGTACGTCATAATAAAGTATAAATTTTAATAAAAAATTTCACTTTTAATAAAAATTATTTTCATAATTAATGTAAATAAAGTTTAAATTTTTAACAAAGGAAAAAAAATGTCAGATCAAAACCATAGCAAGAGTTTCTCAGAAAATAATTTTTGGGATAAAGTAAAAGGAGCTGCAAGAACAGCAGGTGAAAGTGTATTAGAGCCAGCTCTAAAAATGTATTATTCAGCCATTGATTCCGACACCCCTGTTTGGGCAAAAACAACCATAATTGCCGCGCTAGGCTATTTCATATCCCCAATCGATGCCGTACCTGACGTAATTCCTGTAGTTGGCTACACTGACGACCTTGGTATTTTAGTTGCGGCACTTAGTGCAACAGCAGCCCATATAAAAAATGAGCATGTAAAAAAAGCTAAAGAAACATTAAAAGAATGGTTCTATTAAGAAATCTTTGATTAAGCACATTCCTCTCATAGTTAATTAAATCAATCATGAGAGGAATCAAACACTTAATTTTTAGCTATAAACGTATAAAAAAATCTCACTCTCATCAGAGTACCCCTAGCTAGCGGCAATAACCCACCCCCTCCCCCAACCACCCCAACTCCTCCCTCTGCCCCAAATAAAAACTAGCATTCAGTCTTAATTGCTTACACAGCGGCCCGCCTTGGGGGTAGCAGAGCCAGCCGGGGGCGAAGTGGATTCCTTTGGCCAGGGCTTTTTTTAATAGGGTGCTTAGGTCTATGGCTTGCGGCAGGGTGATCCATAGCAGGTAGCCGCCGGCGGGGATTTCTACTTGGGTGCCGGCGGGAAAGCAGGCGAGGATGTCGGTGCGCATGGCGTCCGTGCGTTTTTGTAATTCGGCGCGAAGTTTGGCGATGCTGCGGCTGTGTAAATCACCCGCGAGTAAGGCGGCCAGCGCCAGTTGGCTGGGGAGTGGCGAGCTGAGTGAGCTGCAAAACTTGAGGGCGCGGATGCGATCGCTCCAGCGGCCTGGCTCTATCCAGCCGACCCGATAACCGGGGGCGATGGTTTTGCTGAATGAGCAGCAATGCAGCACTAGGCCCAGCCTGTCGTAGGCTTTAAGCGGCAAGGGGGCTTGCCCGCTAAAGTGCAGCGCACGGTAGGTGTCGTCTTCGATAATGGCTAGCTGGTGTTGATAGGCTAGGTCGAGCAGTGCTTGTTTATCGGCCTCGGGCATGCAGCGCCCGCTGGGGTGCTGAAAATTGGGCATCACCAGCAGGGCGGTAATGGCTTGCTCTTGTAATAGCGCCCCAAGGGCGGGCAAATCCAGATAAGGCTCGGAAGCGACTTCGACCACGCTGATTCCTAGCTGACGAATCAGGCTAAGCACGCCGGGGAATGCAGGCGTGACCACGGCAAGGCAGGGCTTACTAATGCCTTGCACTACGGCTTGAATCGCCAGCGATAAGGCTTCCATGCCGCCACAGGTAACGATCAGGTTTTCCCAATGCAAATGCACGCCTTCGCTGTGATACATGCGGGCGATCTGGCGGCGTAGCTGGTCTAGCCCCAACATGGGCTGATGATTAAGCGCTTGCGGATAAGATGCCATGGCCCGCATTAATTCACGATTCAGGGCGCGGGTATCGAGTAGCCCGGCATTAATAAAGGGCGAGCCCCAAGGCGCGGCGACGTTTTCTAAAAGGCAGAGCGGATCAAACTCGCCAGCGGCCAGCACATCGATTTTTTTACCCTGCCCCGCCACAATCACCCTAAAAGCCGCCCGTGGCTCGGCCTCTACATAGGCCAGCCGTTCTAGCTCATAAAACGCTTTTTTGGCAGTGGTCATGCTGACTTGATGCGTTTGGCAAACCGAGCGTAAGGAAGGCAGCTTGTCCCCAAGCTGGTAATCCCCCCTATCGATGGCAAGGGTAAAGAAGTCAATTAATTGCTGAAATTTGCTCATACACTCAGGACTGGATTGCGGCCTGACAGACCGCCTATCCATAGTGTAAAGCATTGGTAAATTTAGCTTCAATGCAAGGCCAGAAAACTGCTTGGCGCGCTGACTTTCCACGCGGGGTGGTTGCGGCTCTGGGCGGTAAAGACGATCGGCACGCTGCCACTGGATCGGGCGACTTCTAGCCTTACCGTAATCTGCCGGTTGCTGCCTGCTGGCAGGGCAATCACTGGCTCGTCGCTATAGATTTCTACGCCGGGCAGGCCCTCTACGCTTAGCTCTAAATGCTGCTCGGTGGCCGAACTATTACCCAGTTGCAGGGTGTAGCTGTTTTCCAGCCAGCCACGGTCTGTTTCACGCGCGAGGATGTTTCTATCCCTTGCGATATCCAGCTTGAGCGGCTGGCGCTGCAGCAGCGACACACTGGCAATGCCCAATACCAGCACCACAGCCAAGCCATACAGTGCCGCTCTTGGCCGCATAAGATACTGCCAGCTTAAGCCCACCGCCCCGGGCTTTTGCATATTTTGCTCATTGGTAAAACGAATCAGGCCGCGTGGTTTTTCGATTTTATCCATCACCACATCACAGGCATCAATACAGGCGGCGCAGCCTATGCACTCGTATTGCAAGCCTTGGCGGATATCAATCCCCACCGGGCAAACCTGCACACAGATATTGCAATTCACACAATCGCCCTGCGCTGCTGTGGCTTTATGCTGAGCTCCACGCGGCTCGCCACGCACGGCATCGTAAGCCACTACCAAGGTTTGCGAATCAAACATCGCACTTTGGAAACGGGCATAGGGGCACATATGCTTACACACCTGCTCGCGCAGCAAGCCCGCCAGCACATAGGTAAAGCTGCCGTAGCTAAAAATCCATAGCCATTCGATCGGCCCAAAAGACAAGGTTGGCAAAGCGCCCGCCATATCGCGGATCGGGCTGAAATAGCCGACAAAACTAAAACCAGTCCAAAAGCAAAACAGCAGCATCAGCGCGTGCTTGGCCGATTTACGCAGCACTTTTTCCAGCGACCAAGGTGCGGCATCCAGCTTGGCCCGCTGCGTGTGTGAGCCTTCGGTTAGGCGATCTATCCACAGCATAATGGTGGAATACACGGTTTGCGGGCAGGCATAGCCGCACCAGATGCGGCCGGAAAGCGTGCTCCAGAAAAACAGCCCAAACGCCCCTGCCATCATCAGCGCCATTAAATAGATAAAATCCTGCGGCCAAAAATTCATCCCAAACACAAAAAACTGCTGTCGCGCCAGATCAAACCAAACCGCCTGCTGCCCCTGCCAATGCACCCACGGCAGGCCAAAGAAAATCAGCTGGGTAATGATAATCATCAACACCCGCCAATTATTAAACCGCCCCTTAGTCAGACGCGGATAAAATTGTATGGGCATGGCTTTAACAGGCTTGGCGAGCATGGCACAAATCCAATCAGCAAAAGCCACTTTATACGGTGGAACGGCAGTGAAACAAAGACACAGGCAAGCACAGATAAAGGTACACAGGACTAAGCGGCCCCACCCACAAAAAACGTCAAATTTCACCAATGACAATGTCACGCTTCTGCAGTAGGCTGCGTGACTGATTCAGACCGAAGTAAAGAAATCCACTGGTTTTTAATATGCTTAGTAAGAATTGCCAATGGCAGGGGTTTAATTGTGCTTAAAATAAATTTATTCATTCTTATGATTACAGCGGCCATTTCAGCAGGTGCAATGGCGCAATACCCGCAAGCAAAAAAAATACTCATCTATAACGGCCCAGGCACTTGCCAGGGCTGCCCGGAAGCGATTGGTCAATTATTAAAAAAAGCCGGTTTTGATACTCAATATATAAAACCCGGCCAGCTGACTAAAAAAAATTTTGAAAAAACAGCCATGTATGTGCAGCCGGGCGGCAGCGATGATGCAAGTGAAGTCATCAATGCTTTAAGTAAAAATGAAATAAAAAATTTAAAAAGTTTTGTATTTAATGGCGGTAAATATTTAGGAATATGCTCTGGCGGTTATCTGGCTGGCCGGCATATTGTTGATAAAGACACCATTAAATCTTTCAGTTTATTACCTACTACGGTTTATGAAGAACAGGAAGATTCGGATTCTAAAATTGAAAGAATAAACTGGAAAAATAAAAAACTATCCGTTTACTTTCAATCCGGCCCTGCATTTAATTTAAAACACCTTCCCAATGCTGATATTTGGGCTATATATACAAAAACCGGCAATGGTGCCGCATTAATTAATAAGTACGGCCACGGTAAAGTGGGTGTTATTGGCCCGCATTTAGAAGCAACAGAAGATTGGTTTGATGATAGTGACCTAGATTCCCCCGGCCTGAGCCATCATTTACTGATGGATTTTATTTACACATTGTTGCAAGATAAAAGTATTTTAAAACGCATCATTCTGAATGGATAAATGCTATTGGCGTAGCTGGGCATTTGCCTATACAGAGCAGATCGCCTGAGGCCGTGAATGCCTCACAAAAGATTAAAAACAGGACCCCCATGTACTCAGCCGAAACACTGGAATTTGCTCAGCATAAAGAAAATGAAGCAGAAAAATTAGCCTACCGCTTCCACGCCGAAAAAAGCATGGATGGCAGAGATCGTGACAACTATATGCGCGATTACGCCCGTGTTTTATACAGCTCGTCCTTCCGCCGCCTGCAAGGTAAAATGCAGCTACTTAGCGTAAACAACACCAAATTTAGCCGTAATCGCCTGACGCATAGCTTAGAAGTGGCGCAAATTGCCCGCAGCATTGCCATGGATTTAGGCCTAAAGTACCCAGCCGTTACCGAAACCTGCGCGCTGATTCATGATATTGGCAATCCGCCATTTGGCCATCATGGCGAGCGAATTTTGCATTCGCTCTCTAAAGAAGTAGGCGGCTACGAGGGCAATGCACAGGCATTTAGAATTGTGCACAATTTAGAAACCAAGAGTATTCATTACTCTGGCCTAAATTTAACCCTGCGCACTATTTGGGGCACGATTAAATATTTTCATACCTCAGCAGAAAACCCGAACAAATTTCTTTACGATGATAATTACAGTTTTTTAAAAGAACAATTAGATAAAAACAATATCACGGATACCAAAAGTATAGACGCGCAAATCATGGATATTGCCGATGAAATTGCCTATGCAGCGCATGATTTAGAAGATGCGATTAATGCCGATATGGTGGATATGGGCGAGCTACTGTACGCATTTAAAATTAACGAAAAATACAATAGCGCTTACGACACGTTCAAAGACATTATCGATGCTTGCCAAAAAGAAGCCGGGAACGCTTATTTAATGCGCACCTCAGAAGAGTTCTCTTATATTTTTATTAAAGAACTCACATCAACAATTATCCATACTCTTTGCCAAGATATTGCCGTGGTGAACAATAATGGGGTTGAAGAAATTGGCTACCGCCAGCACGCTAAACTAGCTGCGGGGTTAAAAAATGTTTTGTCTAAAATGATTCTTAAAAAGAAAAGCATTCTGCAATACGAAAAACGCGGCGAAAATATTATTCGTGGCTTATTTCAGGTTTATTCAGATGAGCAATATAATCCAGACCTGCAACTATTCCCTGCCGAGCTGCGCTACCGCGTAGGCAAAGAAAACAGAATCCGCCTGATTACCGATTATATCTCCGGCACCATGGATGCCTTTGCTACGCAGGAATATATTAAGTATTTTGGTGAATCTGAATACAATAAATTATATAAAAACCATATTGCGCCATAGATCTTTGCTCATTGGCCCTATTGCAGGCTACCTCTCAACTTAAGCAAGGCCGACGGAAAATGCCGCTTTTGTAGGTTGGGTTAGCTGGTTTATTCGCCTATTTTTAAGGGCGGATAAACCAGCGTAACCCAACATTTAAGCGTAAACAGAATATTGGGTTACGGGATAAATCTAAGCTTGGTAAACCTCGCACGCAGACCATTCAGCACTGCTCGGCGGGTTTCACCCCATACGCACTAACCAAATTGTTTTTTCATAAGCAAACAGCGAAAAAATATAATAACCACGCTCTTTACATGGGGCTTAAAAATCCCCTTGAAACACGCCGGAGCGAGGAACAAGCGGGGCGGGGTTTCGGCCAGGGAGCGAGGCAGCGAGCCAATCCCGCCTGCCGCCGACTCGATTGTCCGCAGCGCAGGGGCCTTCGTGTTTCGTGGGGCGGCCTTCTTTGGCTTCGTTTCTTGGCCGTTCAAGAAAGGAAGGCCCCCGCGGTGGCCAACCGCTCCAAAATTAACGTGCCGAAGGCACTAAAAAGATCTTTTTGACTTTGGTTAGCGCATATGGGGTAAAACCCGCCCTGCAAAAACAACACTCCACCACCACAAGCCCACCATAAAAATATCCATTTTGCATCGCCACGCTGTTTCAGCCAGAGCGTAAAGCATTAAGCGGCCTATGCCCGCTGATTGTGAAAGCCTACTGCCATCCAATAAGCATGATGAAGTACAGACAATCATGTACAAATTGCCTAATTTAAAAAAAGAAAAACGAATCAATTAGCGAAGATAAACTCCCTTGACTAATACTCAGCGCACTATTCTCTCCGCCCTCCTTGCCAGCCTTAGCTTTGCAAGCGCAGCGGCGGATACGAAACCGGATATGCCCATCATGCAGCAGTCGATGGAAGAGCATTCGCGCCGCATGATGCAAGAAAACGCGGATAGATTCCGTAGTATTGTGAACGATCAGCGCATGCGTCAGCTTAAAAACGACGACAGCACTCTGCCAGCCCACCCTGTCTCCACCATGCAAGAATTTGATTGCCTTGCCATCAAAGGGATAAAGCTGGCGGGAATATCCCTGCTAAGCCATGCAGAAGTCAATGCGCTGGAGCGGCCCGATACCGAATGCCTGAGCAACCAAGATATCAATCGCTTTATTCAGGCGCTCACTACGCTTTATGTGCAAAAAGGCTATATAGCCGCGCGTATTTTGGCTTCTGGCCCAGATGCAGATGGGGTGTTAACGCTCAGGGCGATTGAAGGCCATGTTGAAGCGATCCAAAGCGCCGATCGCCGCCTAAACACCGCCACTTTGTTTCCAGATGTAATCGGCCAGCCGCTCAATATTAAAGATATCGATCAGGGGCTGGATCAGGCCAATCGCTTGCAATCCAACCATGCCACGGTCGATATTTTGCCTGGTGCGGCTCAGGGCGGCTCAATCCTCATGCTGCGCAATCCTGAATCCCAGCCTTGGCATGGCGGCGTGTCGCTCAGCGATTCTGGGCAAGAATCAACCGGCGAGTGGATTGCTGGCATCAATGCCTCTTGGGATAGCCCATTTGCAGCGTCTGATTTTATTAGCTTATCCAGCCAAAGTAGCACTGATAATCCCAATACCCGCTATAGCCGCAGCAGCTCTTTGTTTTACTCCCTGCCCTACGGTTACTGGACATTCAGCGCCTTTGCCAGTGAATCCCGCTATTTAAATACCCAGCAATTAAATATCTATGCAGTGCAGCTTTCTGGCGAATCCAGCCAAAGCGGCGTACGCCTTGATCGAGTGCTTGCCCGCAGCCAGCACGCCACCAGCACGGCCAGTGTGCAGCTTAGCCATAAGCGCTCGGATAATTATTTTGCAGATGGCTGGCTGGATATCAGCAGCCCCAAACTCACCGTGATGGAGCTGGGATTTAACCAGATGTTGATCAGCGATAGTGGCATCTGGGTACTTGATGCATCGCTAGAGAAAGGCCTTACTTGGTTTGGCGCAGATCAAGAGCGGCCCATCGCCGACTGGCCCACGCCAGAATTCACCAAGGCCAAATTAGGGCTTAAGTTATATCGCAATTTTGTAATTGCAGAGCAAGCCATCAGCCTGCAAAGCAGCTGGAACTGGCAAGGCAGCCGTGATCGCCTGCCCGCCATTGAGCAACTAGAGCTAGCCAGCCAATCGGCAGTGCATGGCTTTCAGCGTAATTCTTTATCGGGTGAAACAGGCTGGTATTGGCGCAATGCCCTATCTGCCCGCTTGCCCCTATTGGGCGCTTATTTAAGCCCAAGAATCGCCATCGATGCTGGCCGTGTTTTGCAAGCCAATATTGGCTATCAAAGCTTGGCGGGAATGACGTTGGGATTAAGTTTTAATCTACGAGATATTAATATTGATTTGGAATACAACCGCGCGCTCTATATGCCCGATGGATTTAAAAATGAAGAAGGTCTGATTATTTCCAGATTAAGCTGGCAGTTTTAAAACGGCCTTTCTACACGCCAATAACATACAGAATATCTTTTGTAGGGCGGGTGCAACCCGCCGAGCAAAAAACGGCGGGGTTCACTCCATACGCGCTAAGCAAATTGGTTTTTCATTAGCAAACAACGAAAAACGGAATGGCCACGCTCTCTGCATAGGGCTTTAAAATCCCCTTGAAACACGCCGTAGCGAGGAACAAGCGGGGCGGGGGATCGCTTGGGAGCGAGGAACGAGCCAATCCCGCCCGCCGCCGACTCGATTGTCCACAGCGCAGGGGCCTTCGTGTTTCGTGGGGTCGCCTTCTTTAGGAAGGCCCCGCGGTGGCTACCGCTCCAAAATCAACGTGCCGAAGGCACTAAAAAGGTCTTTTTGACTTTACTTAGCGCATATGGGGTTCCACCCCAATCCTATCAACTTAAGC
>JAPLQI010000029.1 GCA_026399755.1 Pseudomonadota bacterium | reverse complement strand
CAAGGGGAGACTTAAGCCCTGCGCGATGAGTTGCGATATAAATTTGCTGGCGTGAGAATCTTCTAAAGCAAAAGCAAAAGCAAAAGCAAAAGCAAAAGCAAAAGCAAAAGCAAAAGCAAAAGCAAAAGCAAAAGCAAAAGCAAAAGCAAAAGCAAAAGCAAAAGCAAAAGCAAAAGCTAAAGCTAAACGGTTTAACTCTCTGTCTTTGTTTTTCTCCGTGAAACTCCGTGTTCTCAGTGCTCTCCGTGGTTCAAGACTTGGGTTTTACTCCATCAAACGATGAGCAAATCTGAGCCATAAAAAACGCCCCAAGATTTCTCTTGAGGCGTTTTTTATGGGGTAGAGCAGGGCTTAGAGGCCTAGCTTACCGTGTAGTTCTTCTGCTTTGCTGCATGAGCCAGCCAGAATAATCCCGATCAGTGCAAATACATACACGATCACGGAAGAATTCAGCGCCCAGAGCAGGCCGTAGTTCGAGAAGATGTACGCTGAAACTGAAGCAAAAATCAGTGTACCGACTGAACCGCAAGTCAGGATGGTTGAGATCAGGCTAGGAGGAGACACTTTTACTTGCAAGCTGCCGTAGCTGATCAGGCCAGAGTAAATACCTGAGTTAAAGAAGCCAAAGCAAACCAGTGCAACGCCGATGACGGTGGCTTGTGGCACGTTAGCGATGGTGGCAATGCTGGCCGCGCCAATAATGGCGGAGACAATCAGGAAGCTACGTAGCGGTACATAACGCACGGTGTAGTGGTTTAGCCACAGGCCAATGGCCTTAGAGCCCCAGTACATGGTTACGTAGAGCGCTGCGGTATCAATAGGCAGCTTCACTGCATTTTGCAGATAAGTAGGCAGCCACATTGTGAATACCAGCTCTGCGTAAATAAACGCAAAGGCTGCGAAACACACGTAGTAAACGGCTTTGCCCCAAGGCTCTTTAACCGCAGTGCCGTCTTCCGATTTTACTTCACGCTCTACGGTTGGGAATTTCGCCTTAGCGATCAACACAATCAAGAGTAATGAAATAGCCGACATCAGGAAGTACATCACCAACCAGCTGGCGTTGTGCTTGAACAGGTAGCCCAGAATCACTGGCAATACCACACCGGCAAAGCTGAAGAAGAAGTCAGTAAAAATCAGGCTAGATGAGCGATCTTTAGGATCCGGATTAATCCGCACCACTAAGTAACTACCCACGGCCATGGTGATACCGGCTGCAGCACCAATCATCAACACGGTAAAACCAAATAACGTGATCGATGGCACAACGGTGAGCACTATGGTCAGTGCGATGGTTACGGCAGAAGCAATCGCCAGTAGTGATTTGATGCTGTATTTTTGCATCAGCACGCCACCTACTAAAATCGGCACAAACAAGCCAAAGTTCAGCAGGGTAAACATCTGGCCGATAAAGCCTGGGTCTTTATTGAATGCCGTAGATACGGGGCCAAGTACCAGGCCCAGTGTGGTGATTAAAGCGCCAGTAAAGAAATAGCACACGTATGCGATCAGATTTAATCTGCGCTTGGAATCTTTTTGAACGTCCATGATTACAGAGCCACCACAATGTTTTTAACCCACTTAGAAAACTTCTCGGATACGCTATTGGCCACATCCACCACGGCAGCGTGGTTGTGATGGGTTTTAGCTAGGCCGGTCGCCATATTGGTAATGCAGGAAATACCCAGCACTTCCATACCAAAGTAATTAGCCATAATTACTTCGTAAACAGTCGACATCCCTACTGAATCTGCGCCGTAGGATTGAACCATTTTAATTTCAGCGCGGGTTTCGTAAGTTGGGCCTGTCATCTTCACATAGGTGCCTTTCTTAGGCGCTACGCCAGATTCAGCCGCAAGCGATTCAGCCAGAGCAATCAGGCGTGGTGAGTAAGGCGCAGTTTGGTCTAAGAAGCGCGGGCCGCATGCATCGTCATTTTTGCCGATCAGTGGGTGATTGCCTGTCAGGTTGATATGATCGTCAATGATCATGATGTCACCTGCGGTAAAGCTAGGGTTGCAGCCACCAGCCGCATTGCTGACGATCAGTTGCTTGATGCCCAGCTCTTTAAACACAGCAATCGGGAATGTCACTTCTTGTGGGGTGTAGCCTTCGTAGTAATGAAAGCGGCCTTCCATAATCAGTACGTTTTTACCGTCTGCCACTTCAGCAATCGTCAGCTTGCCCTTATGGCCAGCAACGCTGGATTGTGGGAAGTGCGGGATGTCGCCGTAAGAAATGCTTTCTAATACTTTGACAATCTTAGTGAAGTCACCCAGACCGGAGCCCAAAATAACAGCGACTTCGGGAATTGTGTGAGTGAAAGCTTTTTGCAGGTGTGCTGCGGAAAGCTTGGCTTCTTCATGACGAACGTTATTCATGGTAGAAATCCTATTGTTGTGTTTTGTGTGTGTTTGAAAATTTAATGATTTGTTTAACTCTTCAATAGCGTATTTGTAATCGATTGATTTAAAGCTTGAGTTGTTTTAGATCAAGTCTATCTGTTTCAGATTGTACGGGATTTTGTTTGCTAAATGAATAGATAGACGAATGGTCTATTTTTTTGAAGGGGTGATTCTCTATTATCAGCAAACACACAGGCATAAGGTGAACTAATTACACCAATGAATATTGAAAAAAATAGTCGATTAAATACAATGGATTACCATTGATTTTTATCCGACAGGCGTGCGCTTATTTCCTAGGCTTATTGATGATGATCAATGGTTTTTAAATATTTTTGGCTCAATGTTATTTGACATCCGATTGCATTTTATTTTAGTTATTGATCAATGTTGGGGCAGGGGGGCTTAAGTGGCATTTAATTTTTTGAAAAAGTAGTTTTACTACTTAATTTAGATGGGGTTATTGGCTATGCCTTATGTAATCAATAACATAGTGGCTATTCCAAGATTTAATCTGCGATATTTATGAGAAAATAATGTCATTATGGGCTTTATTCATTTACCCCTTATGTAGGGGTAAATGAATGTTTAGCAAGTTGCTATTTGTATGTAATATTCCAGCAAATCAATACCTTGCAGGAATATTAATTAAAGACTCATTACCGCTACCCAGCCAAAAGCGAGTACAGGTAAATTAAAGTGCAAGAAAGTCGGTACAACGGTGTCCCACATATGATCATGCTGGCCGTCGATATTTAAACCTGCCGTTGGCCCCAGAGTGGAATCCGCAGCCGGAGAACCCGCATCCCCTAAAGCGCCTGCCGTGCCAATTAGGCAGACAATGGCTTCTGGGCTAAGCCCAAGCTGGATAGAGAGCGGTACATAAATGGTGGCGAGAATAGGTACGGTAGAGAAAGAAGAGCCTATGCCCAGCGTGACGATCAAGCCAACCAGCAACATTAAGAACACCGCCAGTGGCTTATTGCCACCGATATATTGCATGGAGTGTTCTACAAGGCTGGTAACGTCGCCGGTCGCTTTAAGCACTTCGGCAAAGCCAGAGGCGGCAATCATAATCAGGCCAATTCCCGCCATCATCTTCATGCCCTCAGCAAACACACCATCAGCTTTATTCAGTGGCACCGCGCCACCCAGCACACAAATCACAAAACCAGCCAGCGCGCCAAATAGCATGGAATCGGCATAAAGCTGGGTGATAAACGTGCCCACCATCGCAAGGCCCGCTACACAAAGGCTGCGGCGGCTGTAGTGCACGTCTTCACGCTCGATAGCGGCAATGGCGTCAATATTGTATTGGCGGGGTTTCCGGTAGCTGACAAACACGGCGATCAGTAAACCCGCCACCATGCCTAGCGCGGGTAGCGCCATTGCGCGCATTACATCTACATGACTGGCGTCTAAGCCCGATTTAGCAATGCTGCCGAGCAAAATCTGCTGCAGGAAAATCTCACCAAAGCCCACAGGAAAAACCATATAGGGCGTTACCAGACCAAAAGTCAGAATACAAGCTAATAAACGGCGGTCTACTTTCAGCTTGGCTAGGGTGTAGAGCAGCGGTGGCACCACTAAGGGGATAAAGGCAATATGAATGGGCAGGATATTTTGCGAGGCAATGGCAAGGCCAAGCAGTGCCAGAATAATCCCCCATTTTACTTTTGTGCCGGTGCTGCTTTGCTGCGCAAGCTTGGCGAGGCCATCGGCCATGGCGTGCGGCAGACCTGATTCGGCCAGCGCCAGTGCAAATGCACCCAAAAGAGCGTAAGACAGTGCAATGCCTGCACCACCACCCAGCCCAGAATTAAAGGCTGTGAGTGTTTGCGCAATATTCAGCCCGCCAAACAGGCCGCCTACCATTGCGCTCACTAGGATGCTGATCACCACATTTACGCGGCTAAGAGAGAGTGCCAGCATCAGCGTGACGGCAATTAAGACGGCATTCATAAGAGGATTCGGTGGGAAAAAAACCGGACTTTAACCTGCGATGGAAATTTTTGCTTAGAGAAATAAGGAACTTTCCGCAAAACGGTGTTATTCCCGATCGCATATTTATCTGTGTAAGTAATTTTTTTCTGGTGCTAACATCACGCGCCGCAGCCTATCGGGCGGATTTTTCTGCTGTATTTTGCAATGCTTTAAAGTGCTTTAATGCTAGAAAAGGAATACGTAATGATTGGAGAAGATACAGGTCAGGCCCATGGGCTAAAGCGTAATTTACGCGCCCGCCATCTCACTATGATCGCCATTGGCGGATCGATTGGTACTGGGCTATTTGTGGCTTCTGGAGCAACGGTTGCACAAGCTGGCCCTGGTGGTGCTTTGCTTGCTTATGCTGTGATCGGGTTGATGGTTTATTTTTTGATGACCAGTTTGGCTGAAATGGCCGCCTATATGCCGGTCTCAGGTTCTTTTTCTACTTATGGCGCTAAATTTGTTGAGCCAGGCTTTGGCTTCGCGCTAGGCTGGAACTACTGGTACAACTGGGCGGTAACCATTGCTGTTGAGCTGGCTGCAGCCAGTATGGTGATGAAGTTTTGGTTTCCAGATAGCCCCGGCATGCTATGGAGTGCCTTATTTCTAGGCATTATGTTTGCGCTGAACTTTATCTCAGTCAAAGGCTTTGGCGAGGCGGAATATTGGTTCTCACTTATTAAAGTAGTTACGGTGATTGTATTTATCGGCACCGGTCTCTTTATGGTGTTTGGCATTATGAAAGGCACTCACGCGGTGGGGCTGGAAAACTTCACCTTGGGCGATGCACCTTTTGTAGGAGGATTCCCCGCCATGCTCGGGGTGGCGATGATTGCCGGATTCTCTTTTCAGGGGACGGAGCTAATCGGTATTGCCGCTGGCGAATCGGCCAATCCAGAAAAAGATATCCCGCGTGCTATTAAGCAGGTCTTCTGGCGCATTTTGCTATTTTATGTATTTGCCATTTTGATTATTGGCCTATTGATTCCCTATACCGACCCTAATCTATTAAAGGGCGATGTATCTGATATTGGCGTGAGCCCCTTTACCTTGGTATTTAAAAATGCCGGCATTGCCTTTGCCGCCAGCTTAATGAATACCGTGATTTTAACGGCCATTTTATCGGCCGGTAATTCAGGGATGTATGCCTCTACACGCATGCTGTATTCCTTAGCCACCGAAGGCAAAGCGCCCAAGATGTTTGCTCAATTATCGAGTAATGGCGTGCCAAGAAATGCACTTTATGCCACGACCGTAGTGGGGATGCTGTGCTTCTTTGCCTCTATTTTTGGCGATAAAACAGTTTATCTGTGGCTATTAAATACCTCAGGGATGACCGGCTTTATTGCTTGGCTAGGCATTGCTATTTGCCATTATCGCTTTCGCAAAGGCTATATCGCCCAAGGTCGTGATTTAAGCGCGCTGCCTTATCGCTCCCGCTTTTACCCTATCGGCCCGTTGTTTGCGTTTGCGCTTTGTATGGTGATTATGCTGGGTCAAAATTATCAAGCTTTTATGGCGGGTAACATTGATTGGGCCAGCGTTGCCGCTACTTATATTGGCATCCCCCTCTTCTTTGTGATTTGGTTGGGATATAAATATAAAAACAAAAGCAAGTTTGTTTCTTTGGCTACGATGGATTTAGATAGCCAGCGGGATTAAGGCATGCCTGTAAGAGTCATCATCCTATTTATTGATCTGCTTATGACTCTTGCCCCATCTCATTATAAATGTTGTAGGGTGGGTGAAGCCTAATCCTAGCAACTCAAGCAAATAGCGGTAAATGACGCTTTTGTAGTTTGGCTTAGCAGGTTTATTCGCCGATTTAAGCGGGTAAACCTGCGTAAGCCAATATTTGGTGCAAAAAAATTTTGGCTTACGCGATAAAGCTGCTAACCCAAGCTACGACTATTTATAATAAATTTGAATAAGAGTCATCATCCTATTTATTGATCTGATTATGCCTCTTGCTCAATCTCATTATAAATACCGTAGGGCGGGTGAAACCCAATCCTATCAACTTAAGCCGCTTGCCTTTATTCAAGGCATGCGGCAACATCTTTAATCAATCGCAACTCACTGATTTATAATTACAATATGATTAAGCGCCTTAACTGACATAATTGGTAAT
>JAPLQI010000061.1 GCA_026399755.1 Pseudomonadota bacterium | reverse complement strand
ATCCCGAACAGGACAGTGAAACACCTTAGCGCCGATGATAGTGCAGATTACCTGTGTGAAAGTAGGTCATTGCCAGACACCCCATAAGCAAACCCCGATATCGAAAGATATCGGGGTTTTTGCTTTATTCAACCCCCGTACTCGAAAGAGGCGGGGGGTTTGCTTTGCGCGGAAGAAATGTAGCCGTAGCGTAACGATAAGCACCAGCGGTTTGCTTGTTGGGTTACGCGATAAAGCCTGTTAACCCAGCCTACGCGAGGTGAACCTCTGCACGCAGAGCTGTTAACCCAGCCTACTTGTGATGTCAGAGCTATACACGAATATGGATAAATTTTGCGCATATTAGATTGCTAACCTTACTTCTTCCTTAGTATAAGTAATGCTTTTTATTTATGGTTTATCTCCATTTCAGAATTATTCAAAATTTTGATCTAGAATTAATCATGCTCATATGTTCCTATGAGAATTTGTTGTTTAATTTTACTATCAAGCTGGGCATTATATTTTTGAAGTTAAATTTACTCGTAGCCATCAAGAGGTGATGCTTTGGCTAAGCTGTCATTGAGGGATTGATGAGTGGAGTATGTAATGTGCAAACGCAGATAAAGTTATTTTCGGAGCGTAAGGAAATATCTTCAGATTTTCAGCAAATCCTTGCTGAAGTTGCAGATTTGCATGTGCGAAGTTTAGAAAAGAGTGAGCAAAGGCAGCGGGAAATTGATGCGAATTATAAAAGTATTTTTAATTTTTCCACAGAAGCAATGCTGTTTATTAATGAAGAAGGGAAGATTGTCTGGGCGAATCAGATACTCACTACTTTATTCGCGTATCAACAAGCCTCGCTAGCTGGCTTTGCGGTTGAGCAATTGATTGTAGTCGATCAGCGAGAGCCTTTTTTAGCACAATTAGATAGTTTTACCCTGATGAGTGACAGTGATACTTTAAGTGAGGGCTATATTTTTAATTGGCAACCTTTAGGTGGCAAGGCCTTTCAGGCTGAAATGCGTTTAAGTTTATTGCCGTATCCAAGTGGTGATGGGGCCAATATTTGTCTAAGAATAATGCTTGACTCTCAGCACCAAGATTCAATGAGTGGACAAGATCGAATTCAAAGAATTTTGGATGAAACCTTAAAGATAAAGCGAGATTTCTTGGCGAATATTAGTCATGAAATTCGTACGCCGATGAATGCAATTATTGGTATGACTCATTTGGTGTTGAAAACTGAACTAAATGTAAGGCAAAAAAATTATATTGAAGTTATTCAAAGATCAAGTGAACACTTGCTAAATATTATAAATGATATTTTTGATTTTTCTAAGATGGAAGAAGGCCAATTAAAATTAGAATGTTCTGCCTTTTATTTACATAAAATATTAGAAGATGTTATTACGCGTGTAGGTATAGAGGCAAGAGCAAAAGGGCTAACATTGCTATCACGTATTGCGCCTAACTTGCCTTCTTCCGTAGTTGGTGATGCTAGGCGTTTAGAGAAAATATTATTACATTTAATTGAAAATGCAGTGAAATTTACGGTGCAAGGGCAGGTTGAATTATTTACTGAGCTTGAATCAGAAAATAATGAAGAGGTGAAAATTAAGTTTTCTATTGTTGATACAGGGATTGGTATTAGCCATGATGAGCAGGCTCAGTTATTTCAAGCATTTACACAAGCAGATACCTCTGCAACAAGAAAGTTTGGTGGGCTTGGCTTAGGGCTTATTATAGCTAAACAACTTGTTGATTTAATGGGAGGGAGCATTGGCTTACTGAGCGAGATAGATAAAGGTAGCTGTTTTTGGTTTAGTATTTGTTTGAGAAAAGATCTGCAAGAAGTAGAAGATGTTTCTGTTGTTGCATTGAAAAACAAACAAGGGCTAGCTTTAGCTCAGCGGTCTGGATCACGAGTTTTATTAGTTGAAGATAATTCATTAAATCAGCAAGTGGCTAGTGAAATATTAATTGATGCAGGAATGCAAGTAACTGTTGTTGGTGATGGACAGCAATCAATTGATATTTTAGAAAAAGAAGATTTTGATTTAATTCTTATGGATATTCAAATGCCCATCATGGATGGCTGGAGAGCTGCTAAAGCAATACGTTCTGGGCACTCTTTGAATAATATTCCGATTATTGCGTTAACAGCATTATCGATGAATGAAGATAAACAAAAGTGTTTGGAATCTGGTATGAGTGATCATTTACTTAAGCCTATTAATCCAAATTTATTAATTGAAAAGTTGATTCAATGGCTACCTGAAGTCAAAAGAGATATTGTGCATAAGGCCGTAATTAAAGAGGCAGAGAATAAAGATTTAGCTTCACCAGGTTTACCTTTAGCAATTGTAGGGCTAGATATGGTGATGGGGCTCAAGTATGCAATGGGCAACTCAGATTTTTATCGTCGATTATTAATTAAGGTTTTGGATGAAGTGCCTAGGTTGCAGTCTAGCTTGGCTGACTCTATTGATGGGGAGCATTGGGTTGATGCAAAACGGCATGCTCACACTATAAAAGGAATTTCAGCGACAATTGGTGCGGATCAATTACAAAAAGTTTCCGCTGATCTTGAGCATGAGCTTGGGAAAATTGAAGAGATGGATGTCATCTTTAATATGAAAAATGCCATTGATGATGAGGCACGCAAGTTAGTTGATGCTCTATCTGGCTTTTACTTTGGCTCTAAGCAAAAGGATGTTGCTTTGGCATCCGTAGCATCAGAAACTATTTTAGTTTTGGATGAACTAAGTAAAAAGAAGTTACTTGAAGGTTTACAACGCTTATTACAGGAGGGGGATGCTTCTGCTGGGGAGTTTTTTGAAGACAATCAGCAGGCATTTGTGTATTTGGGGGGAGCGCAGTCAAGAGTTAATACGACTCATTAATCAGTTTTCATTTAATGATGCGCTTGAATGGATGAGTAAATCTTCAATTTAATGAATAAAAATGGTCGAAGATGTAAGGAGTAAATATGGAACCGCTGCAAACGCAAGAAAATAGATCAACTGTTTTGGTGGTGGATGACACGCCTGACAACTTAATGTTGCTTAATGGTTTGTTACGGGACAAATATCGTGTGAAAGTGGCCAATCATGGAGAGGTGGCTTTACGTTTGGTGCTGCTTGATCCACGGCCTGATTTGATTTTGTTAGATGTTATGATGCCTGATATGAATGGCTATGAAGTGTGTAGAAAATTAAAAGGAAATTTAGAAACAAAAGATATTCCTGTTATTTTTTTAACAGCAAAAACTGCTGTTGAAGATGAGGAAGAAGGTTTCTCTGTAGGTGGGGCGGATTATATTAGTAAGCCTATTATCCCTACTATTTTACTGGCTAGGGTGCAAACGCAGTTGGCATTAAAAGCAGCGCAAGTTTTTTTGAAAAATCAAAATCAATATTTAGAACATTTAGTACAAGAGCGGACCAGAGAACTGGCGCATTTACAGCAAGCCACTATTTTGGCTATGGCATCCCTTGCTGAAACGCGGGATAACGAAACGGGTAAACATTTAAGACGTACTCAGCATTTTGTGGCACTTTTGGCATTAGAGTTATCGGATGCCCCTAAATTTACGGATGAATTAACACCTGCCAATATCCAGTGGCTGTATAAATCAGCGCCTATGCACGATATTGGAAAAGTAGGTGTGCCGGATCATATTTTATTAAAACCGGGTAAATTAACGGATGAAGAATTTAATTTAATGAAAATGCATACCGTGTATGGGCGAGACGTGATTACTTCAGTAGAAAATTATTTGGGAACAAAAGAAGATAAGTTTTTGCATTACGCACGTGAAATTGCCTATAGCCATCAAGAAAAGTGGGATGGAAGTGGCTATCCTCAGGGCTTAAAAGGAGACGATATTCCTTTATCGGCAAGGCTAATGGCCGTTGCCGATGTTTACGATGCTTTGGTTTCTAAGCGGGTATATAAACCTGCCTTTACTCATGATGATGCCATTAATATTATTATTAAAGGTAGTGGCTCTCATTTTGACCCTGTTGTGGTGGAGGCTTTATTGCGTATTCAATATTCCTTCCCTGATGTCGCGATTCTTTTTGCCGATGAAGAGTTTGAGCATCATTAAGGTGCGGGTTGATTTGAATATTTAGTGCGCATGAAGATCTGCTAATTGTTGTCGTATATCTGCAAATAGAGGTCGTTTAGATATATGACTTTGTGCGCAGCTTATTTGTAAGTTAATTAAACGATCTAAAATCATTGACGAGCCATCTGTACGGCTAATTAACTCTTCAAGCAGGCAAGCAAAAGCCCTGACTTCAATTTTTTGTAATAGTGTGTCTTTTGAGTCGTAAAAAGAGGCCGCTCCAAAATCCCCCAATAAAGCCTTTCCTTCTATATTTAATAAAATATTATGCGCATATAAATCACCATGCAGGATCTGAGCCGCGTGTAAATGGGCAGCCGCAGCTGCAATATTTATGGCGATATTTAAAACGGCCTGCAGACTAAAACGCTGATTATGTGCATAAATATCGCGGGTGCAAGAATCTAAGCTAGGTGGGGCAGCTAGATTGATAAATCCTTGATCGATTAGGGGCATTAAAAGTGCATGTGTTTGATCTGGGTGATGATCTACTTTACCAATGGCTCCGATCAGGCTGGGATGCTCTCCTGCTGCGATACATGCGGCCATTTCACTTTGCGGTAGGCCATCACTGGTCAGTGCCCCTTTAAATAGCTTGAGCGCAACCGCTCTGGGATGCTCTTGCTGCCACAGCGCCTTGTAAATCACACCGGAAGCGCCTTCCCCTAGCTGTTCCGCTACTTCTAGATCCTGCCAATGGATTGCTGGTGCGTGTGGGGCAGCAGGCGTTGGGCAAAAAGGATTACCAGCAAATGCGAGCCATGCCAGCTTAGGCAGGCTAAATAGCCAATCTGGTAAGGCGGAAAGCTGGTTGGCTGCAATGCGGATCAGTTCTAGGTTTTGGCAGGCGGCTAGCGATTCGGGCAAGGATTGCAGCTGATTACCGGCTAACATGAGCTTTTGCAAGGCATGGCATTGGCCTAGCTCGGCGGGTAAATGGCTGATTTGATTGTCTGTAAGAATGAGCCAGCGTAGTTCAGATGGCAGTGCGGCTGCACTGACTTTTTGAATTTGATTGGCTTTAAATCCCACCATGCTGAGCAAGCTGCAGCGCCCCAGCACTTCTGGCAAATGATCAAATTGATTATCTGAGCAAAAAATCACTTTCAAACGCTTTAGCCGTGGCAAATCATCAGGCAGGCTGGATAGCGCATTGCCGGATAAATTCAGAATCTCTAAGGAGTCTGCCAGAGAGAAAATTTCTTCTGGAAAAGTGGCTAGGTCACAAGATAAATCCAGCCGTTTAATGCCTTTGAGTTGCCCAGAGCGAAGTTGTGAAAGTGTGTGCATGCAAAAATGGCTGGACGAAAGAAAGGGGGGATTATCCAGTAAAGAGCGGGGAAGTGCAGCTAAACGCATAGGTATTTTGCTGTGTTTTGAGATTAAATTGCCCGCCAAACGCTGGCCAGCCAAGGCTGTTGTTCACGCGGCAGGCCTTCTGGGCGGTAGTAGTGCTCTAACTCGGTAAACCCTGCGGCGATTAAATACTTTTGCCAGGTTTCCAGATTGTAATAAGCACCGTAGCGGCCTTGATTCCAGCCTTCCACATTCTCACCGCGTGGGTTGGAGCTAAACAACACGCCGCCTGGTTTGAGCGTGGCATGCAGCTGCTTGAGAACGCGTGGTAGCTCCTGGCTGGGGATGTGGAATAAAACGGCGTTGGCAAAGATGCCGTCAAAACGGGTATCCGGTAAGTTGAGCGCCAGAAAATCCTGCTGCCAAACTTCTGCGCCGCTGTCTGCCCTTGCCATTTCTACAAAACGGGCCGTGCCGTCCAGCCCCACGGGACGATGGCCAAGTGCCACAAACTGCTTCAGATCCCTGCCCGGGCCGCAGCCAAAATCCAGAATATCGAAAGGCGCAGCTGTGTGGATATGGCGCAGCAGCGCGGCCATATTCTGGCTGACATCGTGGTCCGCTGTGCCTGCTTTAAAGCTTTCTGCATTAGCCTGATAGTGCGCCAGCGTTTGCTGGCTGATCAGGGTGAGCGGATGGTGTGTTTCTGAATTCATATAGCGCTCTTAAAGTGCAGCTTCTTGTCGTTAGCCGCAGTTGCCGGAAGGTCGATATTTCTTTAATCTGGCTGATGCTAGGCTGGGTTAATAGTTATTCTGCTGTAATTTATCTCTATAACAGCCTTGCATATCTTTGCCCTATTGCACACTAGCCTTTTATGCTTTCTCAGTGTTCTGTTTTTAAACTCTGTGTTCTCTGTGTCTACAGATTTTAGGTCTGTGTTCATCAGAATCGTTACGATTAAATAGGAAGCAAATGAAAATTCACTCATGGCTTTGGGCCATTTTGCTTAGCAGCCCAGTTTATGCGGCTGATTATGCGGGTTTAGGCGCTGAAAGTGTCAGTAAAGCCACCATCGAAGCGTTTCGCCCTAAGCCACTGGAGCTCGCTTTATCACGGCGGATTCAAAGCATGCTGGATATTTCCAGCCCCTCAGCGGGACTCTTAAGCCCCGACGGCACGCGGCTGTATTTTAACTGGCGTGTAACGGGGGTGAGCCAGGTTTGGCGCCTGGATGGCCCGCAGCGTTTCCCTGTGCAAATGACAGGTGGAGAAGATGCCACGCAAATTGCAGGGATTAGCCCCGATGGACAGACTTTGGTGATTCAGCGTGATCGCAAAGGCGAAGAAAACCCGGGCCTTTATTTGCAGCCCACAGCGGGCGGGGTGCTTAAAGAAATCCAGCATATTGCAGGCGTGCAAACCCGCTTTGCCTTTGTTTCTGACGATAATCAGTATGTGTATTACAGCGCCAATGATAAGCAAAAAGACAGCTACACCATCTATCGCCACCACATCGCCAGCGCCACCAAACAAGTGGTGTTTGATCAGCCGGGCTTATGGAATATTGCAGATCAGCGCCATGGGCGCATTTTGCTGGAAAAAACCATTACCAATTTGGCTGCGGAATATTACGAACTTAATAATGGCGAGCTAAAGCCGCTGTTTGGCCAAAATGAAAAAGAAGAATATCAAGCTACTTATGGCGCGGGCGCTGATGAGCTGATTGTACAAACGTCTAAATTCGGCAATTTCCGCCGTCTTTATCAATGGAAGGCTGGCCAGTTCAAGCCGATTTCCCCGGAGATTAATTGGGATGTGAGCAGTTTTCAGCTGGATCAATCTCGCAGGCATATCAGCTATAGCGTGAATGAAGCGGGTTATACCCGCAGCTTTGCGCTGGATGCCAGCAATTTGCAGCCGATTAAGTTGCCCGCATTTAAAGATGCCGATCATGTCATTATCAGCGGGCATAGCCCAGATGGGCGCTTTAGCCTGATTAGCGCAGAAACGGCCAAGTCGCCACGCTTAAGTTATCGCTATGAATGGGCGACTGGCAAGTTGGTGCAGTGGCAGCAGGCCATGAGCCCGGAAGTCGACACACTGCGCTTTGCCAAGGCCACATTAGAGACCTATCCCGCCAAAGATGGCACGCCGATTCCGATGTTTGTACGCAGACCCGCGCAGTGCGCAACAATCACTTGCCCGGTAGTGGTGCATTTTCATGGCGGGCCGGAAGCGCAGACTAAGGCAGGCTTTTCCCCTGTGGCGCAGCTCTATGTGGATGCAGGGTTTATCTTTGTTGAGCCCAATGTTCGTGGCTCGGATGGCTATGGCAAAGCGTGGCTGGCTATGGACGACGGCCCGAAACGCCTGCAAGTGGTGAGCGATATTGAAGACGCATCGCGCTATATCCGGGCTAAGTGGGGGAAGGGTGGTCAAGTGCCTAAGGTGGGGATTATTGGCGGCAGCTATGGTGGTTATTCCACCTTGGCGGGGATGACTATGTTTGCGGGCAGCTATGATGCGGGCGTTTCTACCGTGGGCATCTCTAATTTTATGAGCTTCTTACAAAACACCGCGCCTTATCGTCGAGCGCTACGCATCGCTGAATATGGCGATCCGGTCAAAGATCGTGATGCCTTAATTCAGCTCTCGCCGATTAACCATATCGATAAACTGATTGCCCCGCTGATGCTGATTCAAGGCGTGTCCGACCCGCGTGTGCCGGTGGGCGAAGCCGTGCAAATGTATGAAGCGGCCAAAAAACGCAATGTACCCGCCGAGCTGATGCTTTTTGCCGATGAAGGCCACGGCGCAGCTAAGCGCGAAAACCGCGTTTACTCCATTGGGCATACGATTCGGTTTTTGGAGGCGTATTTGAAGTAGATGAGTTTTTAATTAGGGAAAACGGGCTGAATGGCCCGTTTTTTTATGGATGGAGTGTTTTATTTAAGCAATTAAGGATTAGCAAGGTAGGAGCGGCATAAGCTGCGAATATTTCAAAAATAGCGCTTTCGCAGCTAAAGCCGCTCCTACAAAGTACGCAATGCCTTTACGTTTTGCTTAAGTTGATAGGATTGCTTTGGGAAAATTACTTGTTATTGCATTTTATAATGCCATATCACTTATATCGAACTACTTAATCCCTTAAGAATAAAAAAACATCCGACAATAAATAACATAATGGCAAAGCATTTTTTAAGTACGACGGGGGATAATACATGCGCCGCTTTTGCACCTAATTTTGCGGTAAAAAAACTCATTATGCTAATTCCCAAAAAAGCATAAATATGAACAAAGCCAATACTATTGCTAATATTGACTTGGTCTTTGATACCAAAAAGCATAAATCCCAAAGCGCCCGAAATAGCGATGGGTAAACCACATGCGGCGGAGGTGCCAACCGCTTTTTGCATGATCACGCCATAAAAATTGAGATAAGGGACGGTTAAGCTCCCTCCCCCAATTCCAAAAATAGCAGAAGCCACGCCTATCCCCGTACCTGCAAACACTTGCGCAGCCCTTGAGGGAAGGGCTTTATTTTGATCGACTAATTTTTTTGCACCGACAAACATATTGCGTGCAACCCACAGCGCAAAAATACCAATGATCAGTCGCAAGTGTGCGCCAGCAAGTAATCCGGCAATTCCCGCACCAAAAAAAGAGCCTATGATCAAACCGGGTGCCAAATTTTTGAATACTGGCCATATAACGGCACCTTTTTTATGGTGCGCAAGTAATGAACTAATCGATGTGACAATAATAGTCGCCAACGATGTACCTAAAGCTAAATGCATCACTACTTCAGGGCCATAGCTCATTTTCGTAAAAACTACATACAATATGGGTACGATGATAATTCCGCCACCCACACCAAATAATCCAGCTGCAAATCCAGCGATGGCACCTATGGCTAAAAAAATGATTAATTCCACGATATACTTACTTTATTAAGCGCTGCAGGTTAAATAGGGTGGGTTTTACGCTGTTTGCGCCTGGCCCACATGATGATAAGCACGATTAAAATAAACCAAGCCTTGCTCATATTCGCTTTGCGAAATAGCGACAATAGGGCAAATAAAAATAGTATGCGTGCCGACTTCTTGAATTTGCTCAATCTGACAATCAAAACTCACCAAAGCATCCACTAAAACAGGTGCGCCCGTTTTTAATTCAGTCCAATTTCCATATTGAAAACGCTCTTCTGAATTTATTGGGGAAGAAAATGCGCTGGAAATAGACTGATGATGCACACCTAAAACATTCACAGTTAAAATTTTATTGTCTATAAAATGGCTGTGTGATCTGGCTGATCTATTCATGCAGACCAATAATGTCGGTGGTGTATCCGTCACACTGCAAACGGCAGACGCAGTAAACCCGTGACGACCAGATGTGCCTGTCGTAGTAACCACATTGACTGCACCCGTTAACAACGACATTGCACTTCTATAGTCTGTTGTTTCAATCATCACATTATTCCTAAATTAAACCGTATTTTTAAATATGAAGATGACATGCTGTATGCGTGTACTCAGCACATCATCTATCAGTATGCAGAGTTGAATACAGAGTTGAATGGAAAAGGACCCGACGCAGAAACGCAGAGGAAGAAAGAATTAGACTGATTCAATTCATTAGAAATCTTTAGGGATAAATCCGATTTCGCTGTTTTTCTCTGCTTCTCTGCGTTTAAATATTTTTGGGGTGGCCAAGTAGAACTAGGCCAATAGTTCTTTACGAACGATTTGCGCACCAGCAGTTAATGCATTGAGTTTGCCTCTTGCTACTGCACGCGGCAAAGGTGCCATACCACAATTGGTGCTAGGGTGTAGCTTATCCGCATCGACAAACTGCAGTGCTTTTCGCAGGGTATCTGCGACTTCCTCGGGGGTTTCAATGGCATGGTTTGCCACATCAATAGCGCCTACCATCACTTTTTTTCCTCGAATAAGTTCAATCAGATCCATGGGCACCCGCGAGTTTTGACATTCTAGTGAGACAATATCAATATTCGATTTTTGCAATTTGGGGAAAGCAGCTTCATATTGGCGCCACTCTGATCCCAAAGTTTTTTTCCAATCGGTATTGGCTTTAATGCCGTAACCATAGCAAATATGCACAGCGGTTTCACATTGAAGTCCTTCAATGGCCCTTTCTAATGTAGCCACCCCCCAATCATTCACCTCATCAAAAAAGACATTAAATGCAGGCTCATCAAATTGAATAATATCTACCCCAGCAGCCTCTAATTCACGGGCTTCCTGATTAAGAATTTTAGCGAATTCCCAAGCCAGTTTTTCACGACTTTTATAATGGCGATCATACAAGGTATCGATCATCGTCATTGGGCCGGGCAAAGCCCATTTTATTGGCTGCTTGGTTTGTTGGCGTAAAAACTTGGCATCTTCAACAAAAACAGGTTTTGTCCTAGCCACCTCGCCCACCACGGTGGGTACGCTTGCATCATAGCGATTACGAATTCTGACCGTTTCACGTTTTTCAAAATCAACGCCGCTCAGATGCTCAATAAATGTAGTGACGAAATGTTGGCGCGTTTGCTCTCCATCACTAACAATATGAATCCCTGCGTGTAATTGCTCTTGCAGTGACAAACGTAAAGCATCTAATTTGCCGTCTATTAATTCTTGACCTTGTAATTTCCAGGGAGACCAAATTTTCTCTGGCTCTGCAAGCCAAGTGGGCTTGGGTAAACTACCTGCAGTTGAAGTTGGCAATAGTATTTTCATAATCAATATCCGTGATGTTTTATTGAATTAAAGAGCGCAATTAGCAGCCCATTGCCCAAGAATGTCTTGGTATGGCTTGATGAAATGCTCTTCAACAAACTTTCCTTGCTCAAGCGCTAGTCGGTTACGTTCTTCTCTATCATAAACAATTCGGGTTAATGAATAATCTTGGTGCTGTAAACTGGGTTGATAAAATTTCCCTGCAACAGAATTAGCATTATAAATTTCAGGTCGATAAATTTTCTGGAATGCGCTCATGGTGCTTATGGTGCTAATCAGCTCAAGATTTGTATAATCAGCCAGCAAATTACCGGAAAAATAAAATGCCAAAGGTGCTACGCTATTCGCAGGCATGAAATAGCGAACCTGCATACCCATCTTTTTGAAATATTCATCAGTGAGCGAGTACTTATCCTGGATGTATTCAACACCTAATACAGGGTGCTGGTTTTCAGTCCGCTCATAAGTTCGACTGCTGGAAACACTTAAACAAATCACAGGCTGTTTTTTAAAGTTTTCTTTGTATGCTTTAGAATTGATGAAACTTTTAAATAGCTTTCCGTGCAGCTCACCATAATTTTCTGGCGTACTAAAATGGGTTTGCTGTTTATTATGTTCCAGCAGTAATACGCTAAAATCATAATCTCGCACATAAGAGGAAAAGTTGTTCCCTACAATTCCTTCTGTTCGCTCCTTAGTTTTATGATCAACAATATTAGTTTTTAATATTTCAATTAAAGGCAAACCCTTAATGCTCTTTTCAGTATCAATATTCAACTCAACAGAAATAATCTCAAGTTCTACAGAATAACGATCTGATTTAGGGTTGTCCCAATGAGCCAACTCATTAAAACGATTATTAATCATCCTTAAGGTATTGCGCAGATTCTCTTGGCGATGCTCGCCTCTGGCCAAATTCGCAAAATTGGTGGTGATACGCGTATTTGCTGCCGGCAGATAGTTTTCATCGAAACTAATGCTATTAATCGTAAATGTAAACTCTTTATTCATTGTGATCTGGTATCCTGATTTCTGAGATAAAACCTGAATTTATTTCATGCACTGCTTGGAATTTCCAATTTTTTTGGATATTCGCAGTCAATCGAGCTTCAAGTTTTTTCTAATTCTTTCCTAATAGCATCATTAATAATTGGCAATGAAATTGCCTAGCCTTCGGAACTCAGTATGATTTATACCTGAATCAAATCATGAATGAAAATGAAGTTATTTCAGTAAAGGCATGAGAAATATTCATGGGAATGAAGCTGATGGGCGCTGACACTGACCGAAAACTGGCTTCGGGGGCTGTATTTGAGGTAGAGGGTGTTGTAGGAGCATAAAAAAACGGGCCGAGTGGCCCGTTTTTTTATCATACTTAGGGTGGGCAAAGTGTTTTACCTGGCCCACGCGGCAGAGTTAATGTTTTATTGCTTTCCACGTGGGCACACAATCGTGCCCACCCTAAGTTATTGTGGTTTAAAAATTCGGTTTTAAACTCAAGGCACTTCCTTAATTCAAACCATTATGTCTCAGCAAAGCCGCGACTTCTGGTTTGCGGCCGCGAAAAGCGGTGAAGGAGTCAATCGCTGGGCGGCTGCCGCCCATGGCGAGCACTTCTTTTCTGAAACGTGCGCCGGTTGCGGGGTCCAGAATCGATTTGCCCGCAGCAGCGGCTTCTTCAAACGCAGAATAGGCATCGGCAGAGAGCACTTCCGCCCATTTATAGCTGTAATAACCTGCGGCATATCCACCAGCAAAAATATGGCTAAAGGTATTAAACCAGCGGTTATAGCTTGGGGCGACTGGGGTTTCGAATTCGGCGACTAGCGCGGCATTTTGCGCGGTGGCGTCAATCGCTTCGGTGCTGGCGTGCAGCTCCATATCAAATAGCGAAAGCAAGACCTGGCGCACCATGCCGCTGCCGCTCATAAAGTTTTTGGCCGCCAGCATTTTGTCGAATAGCGCGCGTGGCAGGGCGCTGCCGCTATCTACATGGTGAGTCAGATCTGGCAAGACTTGCCATTCCCAGCAGAAGTTTTCCATAAATTGGCTAGGCAATTCGACCGCATCCCATTCCACGCCGTTGATGCCGGATACGCCGGATTCATCCACTTCGGTGAGTAAATGATGCAGGGCATGGCCGAATTCGTGGAAGAGGGTGATCACATCGTCGTGCGTCAGCAGTGCCGGTTTACCATCTACCCCAGCAGAGAAATTACATACCACGAGGGCAACGGGGTTTTGTAAGTCATCGCCTTTGCGATCACGGCTCAGTACATCGTTCATCCACGCGCCGCCTTGCTTGCCGGTGCGTGCGTACAGATCCAGATACAAGCCACCCACGGCGCTGCCATCCAAGTTTTGTAGGGCGTAGTAGTTGACATCTGGGTGCCAAACGGGCGCGCTGGCTTTAACAAAGCGCAGGCTGTACAGCGATTCAATCACTTTAAATAGGCCAGATAAAACAGTTGGCTCGGTAAAGTAAGCTTTTACTTCTTGGGCAGAGAAGGCGTATTTGGCTTCGGATAGCTTCTCGGCAGCAAAGCCGTAATCCCAAACGGCTAGCTCGTCTAAGCCGAGTTGTTCTTGGGCAAAGGCTTTCAGCTCGCTGCGATCTTTTGCGGCAAAAGGCTTAGCGCCGTGGCCAAGATTGCGCAGAAATTCTGCAACTTCAGCAGGTGTATCAGCCATTTTGGTAGCCAGCGATTCTTCGCCGTAGTTATTAAAGCCCAGTAATTGTGCGGCCTCAAGGCGTAAGGCGTGAATGCGTTGAATCAGCGGGCCGTTGTCGCGCTCGGACGGGCCAAATTCTGAGGCACGGGTGGCATTGGCGTGATAAACCGTTTCGCGCAGTTTGCGGTTGCTACAGAACTGCATCACTGGGCCTTGGCTAGGCTGCTTTAGTGTGACTTTGTAGCCGGTCTTGCCATCGGCTTCCGCTGCGGATTTTGCGGCAGAGAGCCAGTCTTGCGGCAAGCCATCCAGCTCTGCGATGTCTTCAATATAGAGGCCCCACTCATCGGTGGCATCCATCACGTTCTGGCCAAATTTAACAGTCAGCTCGGATAGCTCTTCGGCGATTTCGGCAAAACGCTGTTTTTGCGCCTCGGGTAGTTCAGCACCGCTCAGGCGGAAATCTCTAAGCGTGTCTTCAATAATGGTTTTTTTGGCGGCGTTGTAGTCAGTAAATTGGCTGCTTGCGGCAATCAGCTTGTATTGCGCGTAAAGCAGCTCGTTCTGGCCCAGCTCGGTATAAAAATTGGAGATGCGCGCGATATTGGCGTTGTAAACCTCACGCAGCTCAGGCGTGGTGACCACGCTTTCTAAGTGCGCAACCACACCCCAAGCTTGGCCGAGTTTTTCTAGCGCAGCGTCCAGCGGTTCTACAAAATTGGCCCACGTTGGATGAGTTACTTGTTCTGCCGCGCTAACGGCTGCAGCAGAGCTAGCTAGCAATGTGTCGAGCGCAGGGCTGATGTGCTCAGGTTTAACGCTTGGGTAATCAGGTAATTTACCGGTCAGATCGAGAAGTGGATTGGTCATTCAGCAGGCTCGCATAAAGTGGAGTGTGGTCTATTGCTTAGTAGATGCGAGCGGTTCTCCCTTATTTCAAGCCAAGATCAGGTGGTTGTCCCATTTTATTGTGGGGTGGCTGGATATCGGCGTAAGGCTGCCGTTTTGTGGATTAAGCAGGGTGATTACGCCTAGCTCGGTGCTGACATAGGCTTGATCGCCCCAAGCTGCGATGCCTGCGGGGCGCAGCAGGCCGCATTGTCTTTGGGCTGTGCCATCGCTATTCCAAATGGCAATCGCGTTGCCCTCTAGGCAGCTCAGGATAAATTGCTTGCCGACAGCGGCGATGCTGGCGGCGTAGCCACCTAAGCCGGGCACGGTTTCGGCGAGGCTGAGTTGGCCATTTCGTAAAATCGCCAGTAGTGGCGCATCGTCTACGCTGTCGCCATTCGGGGATTCCGCTTGAATGGCAATGCCGAGCGCGCCATCACTGCTGAGTGCCAGATGGCGCAGGCTGAGGGTGGTTTCAGGCAGGATATGCTCGCTTTTCTTTTGTCCTGATGGCCAATCGAGTAGCACCACACTGGGCTGCATGGTGGCAAGGTTGAGCTTGTCACGGCCACTTTTCGGCAGTGTAAGGATGCCGCCATTGGCAATCGCCAGTGTTTGGCTGTCGATAAACAGCAGCTCGTGCGGGCCAATACCGTGGCTGGCTAGTTCCCCAAGTCTTTGCAGTGATTGTGGGTGGTAAAGGCCGATCAGGCCTTGGCCAGTCTGGATATTGTTTTCGCTGGTGAGCAGGGTGCGGCCATCGGGACTCAGCACGGCGTGACCAAAGAAATGGCGGTTTTCTGCGGCAGGCACTTGCCGGATGATCTCTCCCGTTTGCCAGTTGATGCGCATCATCCAGTAGCCGGGGCGGCGTGCTAATAAAATCGCTTCATTGCCTGCAATGGGGATGATGCCGTGGCCACGAGTGGGTGTGGGTGTGGTTTTGCCTCCGACTGCGCCAAAGTTTTTACTTAGTTGGGCGGCTAGTAAAACGGGCGGTGTTTCGCCTACCGCCCATGCGGGCAAAGGTAGCGCTAACAGCGCCAGGCTTTGCAGCAGACGGCGGCGGTGAAGATTAATCGCCATCAGATTCAGATAATCCAAGCGTGAGATCAAGTGCTTCGGCCGCCCCAGCTTCGATGCTGTGTTTTAGCGTCTGAATGCTGGCTAGATATTTGCCACGGGCGCTTGCTGCGGCTGGGCTGTTAAAAGTAGCGGGGATGGCTGCTTGGGCGGCTTTGGCGTTGGCAAAGGCTTTTTTAACTTGCATGGCAATTTCTGGTTTGCCTGCTTGGGTGAGCAAAGGCGTGATGCCTGATTTGGGGCTAAACAGGGTTTGCTCAATAGCATTGAGCACGGCGATGGAGCTGTCTTTGCCAATGCCACTACGCCATTCGGCAAAAGCCTCGGCCTTGGCTTCTTTGGGTAAGCGTTTGGCTTGGCTGTCCAGCGCACCTAGCATCAGATTAAACGTTTCTGGCAGCAGGTTTTCCCTAAAGAAGGGATTTTCTGCACCTAGCTGGGCGTGATAGTTTTGCCAGCCGGTATTAAGCAGCGCGATGTCGCTGACAATGCGCTCACTAATGGCAAGCAGATACTGGCAGCGTGCAGGGTCTTTAAGCTTGGCGAGCTGCGCTTTGGGATCGTTATTGCCCCAGAGTAAGTATTCGGCCGCAGGCAGGCCGCGCGCGCCGACATTCCTCTCGTCCAATCCCTTGGGGATCATGGCTTCGATATCGTCTGGGCGAGTAGGCCAGAAGTCGATTTTACGGCCAGTGCGCTCTAGCAAAATTGGGCCAGCAGGGGCCGCATCCATAGCATGCCAAGCGATGGCGGTTTTTTTCCATGCGGCGCGGGTGAGGCTTAGCATTTTTTCATTAGGGGCTGCGCAAAATGTTTTGCTGCTGCCAGCGAACAGCTCACTGGCGCTGACCAGCGTGTGATGCCGTGGCAAATAGGCGTCCGCTATCCAGCGCGTGCTGAAGTCGGCAGTGGGTTGTAATGGCTCTGCATGGCTGACGGCGGAGGCCAGCAGGACAGTGGAAATCATCCATTTAATCTTCATTGGTTTCACCGTAGGGCGGGTGAAACCCGCCGTTTTTTAAGTGTGTCATGCAAAAATTGGCGGGTTTTAGCCGCCCTACATGGACTCGTTCAATCACAAAGACTGCAAAAACTTCAAGAGATTGTCTCGGTCGGTCTTGGATAGTTTTAGTACGGTTTGCTTGGCGTTTTCTGCTTCACCACCGTGCCAGAGCACAGCTTCCATTAAATTACGTGCGCGGCCATCGTGCAGGTAGTTGCTGTGGTTGTTGACTGCAGGTACTAAGCCTAAGCCCCAAAGAGGTGGAGTTTTCCATTGATTGCCATTGGCAAGACCATCTGGGCGACCATCCGCTAGGCCCTTGCCCATATCGTGCAGCAGCAAGTCGGTATAAGGCCATATTTTTTGTCCAGAAAGCACGGGCACGGCTTTAAAGTTGGCGGTGGTATAGCTAGGTGTATGGCAGCTTACGCAGTTACTTTCTTTAAATACCTGTTTGCCGCGCAAGACGGCGGCATCTTGTGGATCACGGCGTGAGGGCACGGCGAGGGTGCGGCTGTATAAAATCACTTTATCCAGTGTTTTGCTGTCAATTTCTGGCTTGCCGCCATGCGGGGCTTGCAAGCAGTCTTTTTGGGCGGGCATGCATTCTTCTTTAGGAAAATGCTTGGAGGTAATGCCGATATCGCCATTGAATGCGCCCGCAGATTGGTGGGCAATGCTGGCGACGTTGGCTTTCCAGCCAAAGCGACCCAGCATGGTTTTGCCTGCATAGGCGTCTGCCACATAATTGGGCATGCCCTTAATGCCTAAGCCTTCTGCTTTTTGTCTAGCGGCATTGGCCAGAATATTTTTTTCACTGATGGCTTCCAGCAAGCCAAGGCCAATCATTTGCGGTGCTACCCTTGGGGACATCATCAACTGCGGGTGGGTGGGGCCATAAGCCAGATCGCTAAGGGTGTAAGTGGGCGCGCGCAGGCTGTATTTTTCGCCGTCAGCAAAGTGGCCGGGTATTTCCTTGTAGCTGATTTGCACCTTGCCTTCTGGCTTCACATTGTCGATGGCGTCATTATTAAATTGCCCGCCGTAATTCGGATCGAGCTTATCGCCGGGGATAGACAGGCGCAGTAGCAGCGATAAAGGTTGATCGTCCTGAATTCCATTATTAAAGTCCGGCGGTGTGCCACGGCCATCTTGGCTATGACATGCTCCACAGGATCTGGCAATAAAATGTGGCCCTAGGCCATCTCTGGCAGTAGTGGAGGCGGGGGCGGCTACCCATGCTTTCTTAAAAAATGAATTGCCAATCACAAAAGAGGTTTTGTCTTTTTCGCTCAGTGCATCTGCGCTCAGTGAAAAAGCATTGCGGCCATGATCATCTGCGGTGGCTGCATTGCCGCCCGGTCTATCTTCGCCAGCTTCAAAAGAGGCTAATACACCCGTGGTGGCGTAAGCGATGGCCGCAGTAGTGAGTAAGGTAGCCGCGAGCGCGACCCGTTTGATTTTGTGTTTTTGCATGGCATCACTTGTTAAACGGCAACGGCCCTAAGGTGAAAAATCACCTTAGGGCCAAAAAGATCGAACGATTAGGGCGGGTAAGCGCCCCAAGCAATTAAGGCGCTTTGGTGCTTAAGCGTTTAATACCCAAGCTTTCTGCGGCAACCACGAGGTTTTTACCCTGTTTCTTTAAGGAATCAATCACGGCTTGCACCCGTTTACGGCCAGGTGCGTCTTTTTTGCCTATGATTTCTTGGTCAAACGGGGCTTGAATTTCTTTGGATAATTTCAAAGTGTTGGCGATATCTGCACTGATTGTGTCTGCAATGGCTGGGTTTTTCTGGGCAACGAGGGCTTTCAGGCTAGCGCCTTCCAGTGTTTTGCCATCACGGCCAGTGTAGCGGCCTTCCCATACATTTTGCATGCCAATCACATCGCCAATGATGTCACGATGGGTATTGTCAGCAAAGCAAGAGTGTTCGTCTTCTTGATTTTGCGTATCCATTGCCACTTCCATACGCTCGCCAGCTAGCTCGCCACGGGTGAGCACACCTAAGCCGGTCAATGCTTTTTTGAGGCTCGCCTTATCGCCTGCTACAAACTGGCTACGATAGTTTTTACTATTGGCTTGCCATTGCTGTGATACCGATTCCAGATCTTCGATCAACAGCTCCGTCACTACTTTCATAAACTGACGGCGGCGATCAGCATTGGGTGCTTTACCATCAACGAAATCTGTAAATTGTCGATCGCCAGGGCCTTTGGCGTTTTGATCTTGGCCCCAGAGCAAGAACTCAATGGCGTGCCAGCCGGTAGAGATATTCTCTTCACCACCACGCTCATTCAGCGATTTCAGTTTTTCTTTGGTAATCGCGATTTTAGGGTTGTTGATAAAACCTGATTTGGTCTTGCCTTTGACAAAATCGATATAGCCTTCATCAATCGGCCATGCATTGATACGTGGCTCAGGGCCTTGCGCATCGTCGATTGGGCCCGAGTAAAAGCGATAAACTTCGGTCGGCAAATAAAACTCACGTGCGGCCAACCAAGTTTTGCGGGCGTCTTCTAGGCCCGCTTGTGAGGGCGCGGCTAAAAAGGCATCAATGCTTTTTTGCATGTCACGGGCGCTGGCTACGCTATCGCTATAGCTTGCATACACAATGGTGGAATATTGCTCCAGCACGGCGCGAGTGGTGATGTCTTCTGCTTGCGATGGCAGGGCGGTTGCAAGTAGGCCTGCGGCGAAGGCGTGGCACAAAATTCGGTTTAAGCGCGTCATTTAATATTCCAGTGAATAAGCAGCAAATCATAGGATGATAATGATTCTTATGACGTATGCAATACATTGTTAAGAATATGTTTTTCGCTATCGCTTACAATAGGCTTTTTAAAAGGGTGAAGATCATGGCAGTTGGAGTGTTTGATGGTATTAAGCCTGTCGTAAAAGCGGGCGCTTGGGTGCATGAATCAGCACAGGTAATTGGCGAAGTGGTGCTGGGAGAAAACGCCTCGGTGTGGCCTGGCGCGGTAATTCGGGGCGATGTAAACGCAATTAGCATAGGCAAAGACAGCAATGTGCAAGATTGTGCTGTTTTGCATGTTACCCACAAACGGGCCGACGATCCTGCGGGTGAGCCGCTGGTGATTGGCGAGCGAGTCACCATCGGCCACGGCGTGATGTTGCACGGCTGTACCATTGGCAATGAGTGCCTGATTGGTATGGGCACAATTGTGCTGGATAGAGTGGTGATTGAAGATCGGGTCATGATAGGCGCAGGCTCTTTGGTGCCGCCTAATCGCCGCTTAGAATCCGGCTGGCTGTATATGGGCCGCCCCGCAGAGAAAAAACGCCTGTTGACCGAGGCAGAGCTAACCAACTTTAATTATTCAGCCGCGCATTATGTAAGACTGATGGCGAAGTATCGTGATGTAGCGTAATCATTGAAGCGGCCGGGTGAGGATGAATCACCCGGTGCAAATGACCTCAGGCGAAAACGCGTCGCCCTAAGTATTTGCAAGTTAAAAAAAAGAAAATAAGAGATGTTTATCTGTTTGTATGGTTAAACGGAGTTAATGTCTTGTGGCTGATTTTTTTGTGTAAAAGAGTGAAAAGAAACAAGCTTTTAAAGACAGATTCAAATGGCTAAATAACGCGCTGGCTTTATAATCGAGGCTTGTTATCTGACAGGCTTTAGTAATGTCCCAGCATGT
>JAPLQI010000019.1 GCA_026399755.1 Pseudomonadota bacterium | reverse complement strand
TTCGGGCGGCACGCTGCCGGTGACGGCGGCCCAGCCTAGGATTGGTGGCATAGCACCTGACGCACCACCAATCACAATATTTTGCGGCGTGGCGGCTTTTAGTAAGCGGGTGTAGATCACTGCATAGCCAAAGAAGGTTGCCAACGTCAGCCACATCGTCAGCATATTTACAAAAGCGCCCAGCAGCCATAGCCCAACTGCTGTAGTGATCAGGGCATAGAGTAGGGCGTCGCTGTGCTTGACCGAGCTTTTAACCAGCGGGCGCTGCTGAGTGCGGCGCATATTGCCATCGCGTTCTACTTCGATCAGGCAGTTAAAAGCGGCCGCCCCGCTGGCCACCAGTCCAATGCCTGCCGTGGCAGCAAGCAGCAGGGTGATGGATGGTAGCTGTGGCGTGGCAAGCAGCATGCCGACCACGGCACAGAAAACAATCAATGCAATGACGCGCGGCTTGCCCAGTTTTAGTAGCTCAGTCAGCTGGGCGTGGGAGCGAGTAAGGGCGAGAGTACGCATGGTTAGGCTCCAGAGTGTTTAGGGGATGTAGCGTCAAAGGCACTGTTTGTTGCTTGCTGATGAACCGGTAAAACCTGCGCCAATGCCGCAACCACCAGCATCAGCAACAGCGCCGCGCCGCCGTTATGCGCTACGGCCAGTGGCAGTGGTAAATCAAACCAAACATTGGCAATGCCGAGCGAGATTTGCAGCAGCAGCGCCGCTGCAATTAGCCCTGCCCATCTTGGGCTGGTTTTACGCAGCTGCCAGATCAGCGCACTCAGGCAGGCCAGTAGTAATAAAGCACCCAGCCGGTGCAGCCAGTGAATGGCCGCCAGATGGTGAATTGTCAGCGATTCACCCGCTGCCGTCTGTCCTAGCTGGCGTATTGGCTGCATGGCCTCGCTTAAACCAGTAGGCGCGGCAAAGCTGCCTTGGCATGTAGGGAAACCATTGCAGGCCAGCGCCGCATAATTAGTCGATACCCAGCCGCCCAAGGCAATTTGCAGCACGATGGCAATCAGGCTGATGATTAAAATTGGGCGCAGATGGCTGGGGAGCTGAGGAGTGGAGGAAGAGCGCGCAGCCAGCCAAGTGAGCAGGGCCAGCAGAGCCATTCCTCCCAGTAGGTGAGCGGTCACAATCACCGGCATCAGCTTCATGGTCACCGTCCACATCCCCAGCAGGGCCTGAAAAATAATCACTGCCAGTGGCAAAATAATGCTGATCCGGCTGAGTTGCCGGCGTTTTTGCCAGAGCAAGCAGCACACCGCCAAGACCAGTAGCCCCAGCCCGCCAGCAAAATAGCGGTGAATCATTTCTTTCCACCCTTTGGCAGGCTCTACCTCGCCGCCAAATTGCGCGCTGGCTTGGGCAATTTCATGCGCCTCATCCGGCGCGCCCAGTTGCCCGTAGCAGCCTGGCCAATCCGGGCAACCTAAGCCTGCATCAGAAAGCCGCACATAAGCACCGAGCATCACTAGACAGAAAGTCCAGATGAGGGTGAGGCAGAGCAGTGGTTTCATTGGGGGGCTCCTGTAGGGCGGGTGAAACCCGCCGTTTTCATAATGTTTAATGGCAAAACTCGGCTGGTTTGACTACATCCTCGCAAACCAAAATCAAAAAGACCTTTTTAGTGCCTTCGGCACAGTGTTTAGGTGCGGGTAGCCCCCACAGGGGCCTTCCTTTCTTGCTTCGCCAAGAAAGGAAGCGAAAGAAGGCGACCCCACGAAACACGAAAGCCCCTCATCTGCGGACAATCGAGCGGCGGCTGCGGAACTCGCTCGCAAGCTCGCTCAAACAGTCCTCGCCGAAACCCCGCCCGCTTGTTCCTCGCTTCGGCGTGTTTCAAGGGGACTCTAAAGCCCCGTGCAGAGAGCGTAGTCATTATGTTTTTTGCGGTTCGCTAATTAAAAACAAAATACATTGCACCCGTAGGGCTTCTCCCTCGCTACAGCTTCAACCCAGCGCCTTATTGTTTTTCAAAACCTGCCCAATCTCTTTTAGCGCCTTGCGTCTGCCATCATCGTTAGAAAGCTGTTCATTGGAATAACGCAGTACGGCATTGCCGTGGGGGTCGATCAGGTAGAGGCCGCTATTGGGGGCGTGGCTAGGTAGATAGGCGATGTCGGCATTGTCCGAGGGGCAAAAGCTGGCGCGCACAATGCGCTGGCTGGCTTCGCCTTGCGCTAATCTCAGCTGGCCTGCGGCAAACAGCAGCTTGCTATGTACATCGCTGCAAGCGGCGTCCGCCGCTGCTAATCGCCAAGGGCCGGGGGATGCGATGGGTGTGGCAAGTAGCTCACCAAAGCTATTGCCTCCGGCTGGTCGCCACCATTGCCAAACGGCTTGCGCCGCTAATACGGGCAGCAGGGATAACATAAAACATGCGATGAGTACGGTGCGTCCTTTCATAATCTTGTCTCCCGTTTAAAGCGAATCCAAAGAAAAACGCCCACTAAACTCATTCCCCACCATGTGGCGGTATAGCCGAGATGCCGTTCTGGCGGGATAGCGGGCTGGCTGTGTTGCACTTTCAAACCTTTTTCACCTGCTTGCATCAGCGCATAGGCAATGGGTAGAGGCAGCTTGCTCCATGCGGCAAAGCGTTCTGGATTGATATTCTGAAAAATCTGCTCTGTTGGTTGGGTTTGGGCTAGTTCAACATAACGCGGCCAAGCTTGAGTGCTTACGATGGTGTTTTTACTTGGCTTTGGGGGCTGGGTATCTGGCCACCAGCCACGGTTGACCAGCACAATGTTCTGATCGCTTAGCTGAAAAGGGGTGATGACGTGATAGCCGATCTGGCCTGCTTCAATACGATGATCGAGCAGGATTTCGGCCTGTGGTAGCCATTGCCCAATCAGTTTGATCGGGCGAAATAATGGTGGAGTGCCCGCAGCCCAAGGTAGTGGGGGGAGTGCTTCTTGCTTTGCCAGTTCGGCTATCAGTATTTGTTTATCGTGTGCACGGCTAAGCTGCCATAAGCCCATGCAAAAAGTAATTAGGATTAAGATTGCTAAACAGATAAGCGCAGATCGACGACGTTGCGCTAAGATGGGATTCAACGGAGGATTTTCCATGAAAATTGTTGCCATCATCCTGCTCTTGGTTATTGTTGTTGCCCTCGGGCGAGCACTCTTGCAGCTGGTTCGCGGTGGGCAATCCACACAAGTGGTGCGTGCTCTAACGCTGAGGGTGGGCTTGTCGATTGCTTTATTTGTTTTGTTATTGGCGGCTTATGGGATGGGGTGGATACATCCCAATGTATGAGTGTTTTTATTTTTTTGAACTGCTCTTGTAGGGCGGGTTGTAACCCGCCGTTTTTGTGTGCTAATTAAAAGATCTTATTTAAGTGCCTTCGGCACAGTGATTTTGGTGCGGGAGTCCCCCGCGTGGGACTCACTTTCTTGAACGGCCAAGAAAGTAAGCAAAGAAGGCCGCCCCGACCAGCACGAATGCCCCTCATCTGCGGACAATCGAGCGGCGGCTGCGGAACTCGCTTCGCTCAGACAGTCCTCGCCGAAACCCCGCCCGCTTGTTCCTCGCTTCGGCGTGCTTCAAGGGGAGGGTAAAAGCCCCGTGCTACAAGCCGTGAAGAGCCATAGATTGCAGAGTTTGGATCCCCAAAAAACTCAAAGAGCTTGGTTTTTCTCCGTGAAACTCCGTGTTCTCAGTGTCCTCCGTGGTTCAAGATGTGGGTTTTCTTATAGCCAGTACACAAATACAAATAAGATCAGCCACACCACATCTACAAAGTGCCAATACCATGCGGCGGCTTCGAAGCCGAAGTGGTGTTCGGGGGTGAAGTGGCCGCGCATGGTGCGCACCAGCATGGTGGCGAGCATGATGGTGCCAACCAGTACGTGCATGCCGTGAAAGCCTGTCAGCATGTAGAAGGTTGCGCCATAAGCGCCGGAGCTCATTTTTAGGCCTAACTCGGTCCAGCCGTGGTGGTATTCGACGGCTTGTAGCGTTAAAAATAGGGTGCCGAGCATGACAGTAAACAATAGGCCGAGCTTGAGTTGGCCACGTTTGTTTTCCATTAATCCCCAGTGCGCCCAAGTCAGCGTAGCGCCGGAGCTAAGCAGTAGGGCGGTGTTGATGGCGGGCAGGCCGATTGCGCCCATAGGGGTATAGGGGGCTGCTTCTGGGCCGGTGAGTGCTGGCCAGCTTTCTTTAAAGCCAGACCAAAGAAAAGAGTGGGTATCCGAGAAAAAGCCCAGCTCGGGAACGGAGATCATGCGGGTATAAAATAGCGCGCCAAAGAAGGCTGCAAAGAACATGACTTCTGAAAAAATAAACCAGCTCATTCCCCAGCGAAATGAGTAATCAACTTGCTGGCCGTAACTGCCGCTTTGCGATTCTTTAACCACATCGCCAAACCAGCCAAAAATCATCCAGATTAAAATGACGAATCCCAATAGCAAAATCCAGTTGCCAGCAGGCACGCTATTCATGGAAAACGCAGCCCCCAGCCCCATACAGAATAAGGCGACAGAGCCGACGATAGGCCAGCGCGACGGGGCTGGCACATAGTAATGCGCGTCGTGAATTCCGTTTTCTACATTCATTTTCAGCTCCATCAATTGTAGGGTGGGCTAGGCGGTTTTTTGTCGTAACCCACCATTGCACTGGTGTGATGGTGGGTTACGCCCCAAGTGCAGGGCTACGCCAACCCTAAGTATTAGCAATTACGTGTTAGCAATCAAAACCCGTACCAGCAGAAACACACCAAGCGCTAAGCACAGCGCCAAAAACAGCCCGGCTGCAATAATCTGCTGAGGCTTTAGCTTTGCGCTTTCCGCATTTTTTCGGCTGCGAACGCCAAAAAATGCGGCGAGAACGGTTTTAAGTGCCGCAATCATGATTTCAACTCTGGGTGCAGTGTGTAAGAAAGCGTAGCTGCACCTAGCTCTGCAGGTAATTCATTGGCGACTAATAGCACTACGGTGACATCGCGTTGTTCATTAGGGGCTAGCGTTAGCGCATCAAAGCAAAAGCATTCCAGCTTTTGCAGCAATCCCGCCGATCTGGCAGGGGCGTAGCTGGGAACGGCGCGTACTTTTAAGGGCTGATCGCTTTTATTAACCAAACGAAACCTTGCTTTAAGTAAGCCACCGGGCTTGGCTGCCAAGACTGGATCGAGCGCTTCTAATGTAGCGGCTAAGCCATCGTCCACATTGGTATCAAACTCCACACGAATCACCGCCGCACTGGTATTGGCAAAATCGCTATTGGCTCGGTCTATGCCCATGACCTGACAAAAAGCATCGTAAAACGGCACCATGACATAGCCAAAGCTAAACATCATGCAGGCAATGACCATCATCCGAATGGCGATTTTGCGATTGGCTTGTTGGATGGCGCTTTGCATTTTTACCTTTTGTATTTAGGTGAAAAACGTAAAAAAATCTGTAGACACAGAGAACACCAAGCCCATGGAGAACACAGAGAAAAGCAAGTCGTAAACGGGCAATCTACCCAGTTGTGTGTAGGCACGATCTTGGTTTTTCTCTGTGTGCTCTCTTTGTAAACTCCGTGTTCTCCGTGCCCACAGATTTTAGGTTTTGGCTCTAAACGTCCATCAACCAGCGGCGGATAATAATCCCCACAAAAAAGGCGGCGGCGATGCTGGCGGTGATCAGGGCCGTGCGCAGGTTTTTACTCATGATGATCTCCTAGCAAGCCTTGGGCTTTGAGGCCTTTTTCGACCATTTCTAAGGACGGCGGTGTTTCCCATGTGTGGTGTGGTGCTGGTGATGCCACTTCCCATTCCAGCGTATTTGCACCTTCCCAAGGGCTGGCTGGTGCTTTGCCTACGCCGCCGCGAATGGTGTGAATCACATTAAACAGAAAGAAGATCTGCCCTAGCCCAAAGCAGAACGCACCTACCGTTGCCATGGCATTAAAGTCGGTAAATTGCATATTGTAATCAGGGATGCGGCGCGGCATGCCGGCGAGGCCCAAGAAGTGCATCGGGAAGAAAGTGACGTTAAACCAGATCATTGACCACCAAAAATGAAACTGGCCCCGACCCTCGTGATACATATAGCCAGTCCATTTCGGCAGCCAGTAATAGGTGGCACCAAATAGGCTAAATAGTGCGCCCGCCACCAGCACATAGTGGAAATGCGCCACCACATAATAGGTGTCTTGCATCTGCGTATCGACAGGGGCAATCGCAAGGATCAGCCCAGAGAAACCGCCGACGGTAAACAGGCAAACAAATCCAATAGAAAACAACATCGGCGTTTCAAAAGTCATGCTGCCCTGCCACATGGTGGCAATCCAGTTAAAGACTTTCACCCCCGTTGGCACGGCAATCAGCATGGTGAGAAACATAAAAAACAGCTGCGTGCTGGCCGGCATGCCGACGGCGAACATATGGTGGCCCCATACCATGAACGACAGAATGGCGATCGAGCAGGTGGCGTAAACCATCGACACATAACCAAATAGCGGCTTGCGAGCAAAGGTCGGGATGATCTGGCTGACGATACCAAAAGCGGGCAGCGCCATAATGTAGACCTCGGGGTGGCCAAAAAACCAGAAAATATGCTGGAACAATACTGGATCGCCACCGCCAATTGCCTTGAAAAAGTGCGTATCAAAGTGCCGGTCGGTGAGCAACATCGTCACTGCGCCTGCCAACACCGGAGCCACGGCAATCAATAGATAGGCCGTAATCAGCATGGTCCAGCCAAACAGCGGCATCTTCAGCATGGTCATGCCCGGCGCGCGCATATTCAGCACGGTGGTGACGATATTGATCGAGCCCATAATCGACGATAGCCCTAAGAGGTGGATGGCAAAAATTGCCAAATCCATCCCCATGCCTGCCTGAATCGATAGCGGTGGGTAAAGCGTCCAGCCTCCTGCCGCTGCGCCTCCGGGTACAAAAAATGAAATCATTAACAGTGCGGCAGCAGGCGGCAATAGCCAGAAGCTCCAGTTGTTCATCCGTGCAAACGCCATATCTGGCGCACCGATCATCAGCGGCAGCATCCAGTTAGCCAAGCCAGTAAACGCCGGCATAATCGCGCCAAACACCATAATTACGCCGTGCAAAGTGGTTAGCTGATTAAAGAAATCCGGTTGCCAAAATTGCAGCCCTGGCTGAAATAGCTCGGCACGGATGCATAGCGCCATAATGCCGCCGGTAATAAACATGCTAAAGGCAAACCATAGATAAAGCGTGCCGATGTCTTTGTGATTGGTGGCGTAAAACCAGCGCTGCACAAAGGAGACGTGATGCTCCTCATGGGCATGATCGTGTGTGTGGAGTGCGTCGTGTGCGGTCGTCATCGTCTTGTCCTTACTTTCTGGCGGCTTTAACGTCGGCCGGGAATAGGGCATCGCCTACGGTATTGCCAAAGCTATTACGCTCGTAAGTGACGACAGCGGCAATTTCGGTATCTGATAAAGCATTCCATGCGGGCATGGCGTTTTTGCCTTTTAGTACGATTGCCAGGTGGTCGGCAATGGGGCCTATGGCAATTTTTGATCCAACCAGCGACGGGTAAGGGCCAGATCCTTTGCCGTCGGCTTTATGACAGGCGACGCAGTTGATTTCGTAAACAGACCGGCCTCGGGCAATTAGCTCATCCTTGGTCCATTTTTTATTAGGATCGTCCGCTGCGGCTTTGGCTTCGGCTTGTTTTTTGCCAACCCAGTCTTGGAATTCTTTGTCGGTCACCACTTTAACGACCACGGGCATAAAGCCGTGGTCCTTGCCACATAGCTCGGAGCACTGACCACGGAAGGTGCCGGTGTTTTCGGCCTTAAACCAAGTGTCGCGAATAAAGCCTGGAATTGCGTCTTGTTTTACGCCAAAGGCAGGCATGGCCCATGAGTGGATGACATCGTTACTGGTGGTGAGAATGCGGATTTTTTTGCCAACGGGCACCACTAAAGGCTCATCGACCTCTAAGAGATAGTGCTCGCCCTTGGGGCTGCCCTTGCCCTTGTATTCTTCAATCTGATTGCGATTGGTTGTGAGGCGGCTTTTAAAATCAACGCCGTGATCCAGATATTTGTAGCCCCAGAACCATTGGTAACCCGTAGCTTTAATGGTGATTTCTGAATCACGAGTGTCTTTTTGCGCAATGACCACGCGTGCAGCAGGCCAAGCCATCGCGATTAGAATCAGCGCAGGGATGATGGTCCAGAGAATCTCGACCGTGGTGTTTTCGTGGAAAGGTTTGGCAGCATGGCCTAGTGATTTGCGGTGTTTTAGGATGGCGTAAAACATCACACCAAACACTAAAAGAAAAATCACCAAGATCACCCACATCAATAGCGTATGTAGATTCGTGATTTCGTGGGCTATCGCAGATTGAGCAGGCTGGAAGTTCATGCTTCCCGCGTTCGCAAACGCAGGCAGCATCAAGGCTGATGCAAGTCTTTGCATTACTCACCTCCCGAGGTGTTGCGCCTTCCTCTTAAATAACAGGGACGGTCGCTGTTTTAATCTTTATTCATATAACGTAGCAGAAGATCTGACATATGCAAGTCAGATAGCCCATGATATTTCTTACACCAACCTATTATTTTTTGCCGCCTGTCTGCTTTATAGAGGAGCCTTGCCAAAGTTGTACTAAGAAATAAATGACCATCTGTTTTTGTGGTCACTAGTTTTTATCGGCCAAGGGGCGGCGCCAGCTTCGATGTATACGAAGCGGCTCCGAAAAAAGGCCATCACCAGAGAGGATGATCATGAGCGTACATATGGCCGTATTAGATCAGCACTTCACGCTGCCTAAGATCAGAAAGGTAGCTGCCAATAGCCCCGTGCTATGGCTACAAAAAGGTTGGGTAGATTTATGGTCTCATCCCGGGCCGAGCTTGGTTTACGGGCTGCTCGTCACTCTGGTGGGGGCTTTGGTGTTGTCGCTAGCCATAAACAACCCTTATTTATTCACCACATCAATTACTGGGTTTTTACTGCTTGCTCCCTTGGGTGCGGCAGGGATTTATGAGCTGACATCTGAAAGAGAAGAAGGTAGGCCAACTTCTTTTGTGCAATCGATTCGTGATTTATTGGCCAATATGGGGCAGCTGGCTTTTCTAGGCTTGGGTTTGGCGATGGTAGCGATTGCTTGGGAGCGCTTTTCAGCCATTTTGTTTGCCATATTTTACGGCGGGCAAGATGTTAGCTTGGCTGGTTATTTGAGCTCCTTAATTGGTGAGTTTTTACCCTTCACCATTGTTTGGTCATTGGCTGGTTTCTTACTTGCCTTTTTTGTATTTGGCCTAACGGCAATCTCAATACCTATGCTGGCCGATCGGGAAGTAGACAGCGTTACCGCCATGATGTGCAGCCTGCGCGCCACTTCTGAAAATCGAGTGGTAATGATTCAATGGGCGGCTTTGATTGTGCTGCTAACAGCGGTTGGCTTTGTTACTGTGATTGGCTTGATCGTGATTTTCCCCCTGCTTGGGCACGCTACTTGGTACGCCTACAAAGACCTGATTGAGTAAATCTTTATGAGCCTTGCTTTTAGCAATAAGCAGGGCTCAATAGATTTTATTTATGAGTTTATGGTTTTTGGTATTCCTTATGTATTGACAGGCTTAATAAGCTCTTGTATAGTTCGCCCCTCTGTCGCGGGGTGGAGCAGTTGGCAGCTCGTCGGGCTCATAACCCGAAGGTCACAGGTTCGAGTCCTGTCCCCGCAACCAGAAATGCATTGTTAGAGTTACCCATAAAGTAACGCACCCGTCGCGGGGTGGAGCAGTTGGCAGCTCGTCGGGCTCATAACCCGAAGGTCACAGGTTCGAGTCCTGTCCCCGCAACCAGTTGCACTCTAACAAAATACCCGTCGCGGGGTGGAGCAGTTGGCAGCTCGTCGGGCTCATAACCCGAAGGTCATAGGTTCGAGTCCTATCCCCGCAACCAGTTATGCATTTGTATCATTACCCGTCGCGGGGTGGAGCAGTTGGCAGCTCGTCGGGCTCATAACCCGAAGGTCACAGGTTCGAGTCCTGTCCCCGCAACCAAAATCTTGGAAAAGCCGCTATTCAATCGAATAGCGGCTTTTTCGTATGTTTTTGCTGCTTCGATTTAAGATTTTCTTCGTTTGTGTCGCTTATCTATTGAGTGCTGACGAGGGTCTGTTGACGTTTCATTCACAATTGCGCTGAGCCGGAAAACGGCCAAGCACAAGGCATGCGACGAAGGCAATAACTGGTTATTGTCGAGGAGCATAACGCAGTGAATGGCCGTTTTCCGGCTCAGCCCTTCGGGTTGACTGCATTTTTGGGGCTGCACATCGTTAAAAATCGCTAATGGTACTCGTGCCATGTCGCAATTTTTGCCTTGTTCAGCCCCAAAACTGCAGCCAACGCAGCCGTGAATGAAACGTCAACAGACCCTAGGTATTAAAATAACTATGCGTATCAATTCTAAGCTAAGCGAAGCTATTATCACTTCCACTCCTGCAAGCCCTGTGGCTAAGCCATCTTCGCCTAAAACAATAGATGCAACTTCTACTCTTGGCGTGGCTAAGCAAGCGCTACAAGCTGGCCCAGAGATTGATATGGCCAAGGTGCAGGAAATTCGTGATGCTTTGCTGCGTGGCGAGATTAATTTTGATGCAGATAAAGTGGCAGGCCTAATGCAGAAATATCATGGCGGGCTTGCTTGAATACGCTTATTCGGCAATTTGCCACTGATTTACAAAGTGATGTAAAAGCGTATGAGGATTTAATTGGCCTGCTCGACGCGCAGTTTACGGCTTCTGTTCAGCAGCAAACCACGCAATTAAGCGATGTTCTTGGGCAGATCAGCGTGCACCTTGCTGCCATCGAAGTGCGCCGTGCGCGCCGCAGCCAAATAATTAAAACGAGTAAAGTCGCCGATTGTGAAGCTCTAATGGCTTTATTTCCCGCCGCTTTGCAACAAGCCTGCTTATCCAAATGGCAGCAATTAGGCGCTTTATTAAGCCAAGCCAAGCAATTAAATCAGCGCAACGGCGAATTTATATTATCCCAACAAGAAATTATGCAAAGAGTCTTGTTTGGTGAGCAGGATATTTATGATCCAATTTGATCAAATTGGCTATTTGCCTTCCCCTCG
>JAPLQI010000140.1 GCA_026399755.1 Pseudomonadota bacterium | reverse complement strand
GCACTGAATGAGCTATGCAAAGCAGTGATTTACTTCGACCCTCATGCAAAAAAAGATCGCCCCAAACACCCTAAGCCGCATGATTTTACAGCCTATAAATCAGGGGTTTGAGCTTAAGTTGATAGGATTGGATTTAAACCCAGTGCCACGAGCCGTGATAATGCCCAAATTGCTGTATTTAGAGTTTATTTAATTACTTTAATTCAAAAGCTGTTTTCCTCCGTAAACCCCCCTTTTCCCCGCGCTCTCCGTACTTCAAGGCTCAGGTTTTTTTACATAGCTGAATCCTTGCGTTAAGGTGTCGCCATTGTTGAATCACGCACAGAAGCACACCCAATGATAAATGCTCTCCATTACTGCGAATTGAATGCCCAGCACCGCGCTACGGCCGCCGCCCATGTGCACGATATTGTCAGCGTGGCGATTGGCCACGGTGCGGATGAAGCGGCTTTGATTGTTTATGATGTTGAATGCCCTTTGGCGCAGGTGTTGGCCGATAGCTATCAGCTGGCTTTGCCCAGCGCGCAGGTGATTGAAATCAGCAGCGTTGATAATGATGCGGTGATGGCGGCGTTTCATGCTCAGCCTGTGGGGGCTTTGGTGGTGTTGATTCAATCAACGCATTTTCGCCTTGATGCCTATCGTTTGCGTGTGCAGTTGTTTAATCAAGAGTTAAAAGTGATCGAGCACGTGCATTTGGCCCGCATGGTGGCGGATGAAGCGCCTTTGTATATCGAAGCGCTGGCTTACGATGCTGACTATTATCGCGGTACGGGTGCGGCCTTGCAGGCGCGGATTAATGTGGCTCCGCATGCGCGTATCAGCAGCGGCGAGGGCCATGAGCTGATCTACGCGGGGCCACTTGAGGGCGCTAAGTTGAATGTGGGCGATTACCGCCAAATGAAGCATATTGGCGGGCAGTTTCCGATTGGCGAAGTGTTTACTGAGGCGCGTGATTTAACGCAGCTGAGCGGCCGTGCCGATATTTTTGTGTTTGGGGATACCAGCTTTCATTGCAATTTTCCTGCCCTGCCGATTACTTTGATTGTTGAGCAAGGCTGCGTGATTGGGGTGGAAAACAGCACGCCGTATTTTGATGAAGTACTGGCCAAAATCCGCGCCGTTGAAGGCGAAGTATGGGTGCGTGAATTAGGCTTAGGCCTCAATCGTGCCTTTAGCCGCGAGCGAACCGTGAGCGATATCGGCACGTTTGAGCGGCAATGCGGCATTCATCTATCGCTTGGCGCTAAGCACGGCAGCTATAACAAGCCGCAATTTAAACGCAAAGACACGCGTTTTCATATCGATGTATTTGTCGCGGCAACGGGCGTGTATTTAGGTGATGAAAATGTGTATATCGATGGGCAATGGCGGGTGTGATAGGGGATTGCAAGGGCATGTATTCGAAATGCCAAGGGCGGCAGAATGAGCTTCCCTGACACAATACGTAATGCGTATACTCAAAGGGGCTTAGCCCCTTTTTTTGGGCCCAATATTGATGGGGATTGGGCCGATAAATACGCCCATGCCATTTATTCCATAAACTATGCGAGCCTAGCCATTATGCAAATTGAAGAACGTATTACGACGTCTGCCAAGCCAGAAACGATATTCTCTATTTATGCTGATGTTGAGCGCTGGAATACTTGGGACCCAGATACCAAATCCTCGTTTTTGAAAGGCCCATTTGCGATTGGCAGTAAGGGCCGTATTTGCCCTACTAAGGGTAATGCAGTACCGATGGAGCTGACTGCGCTGACGCCTAATCGCTCATTTACGGTTCAATGCAAAATCCCATTGTTTAAAATGGTGTTTGATCATGAGTTGTCCCTCAGCGAGGCAGGTACCGAAGTGCTACACCGTGTGGTTTTCTCTGGGCCTTTAACTTTTATTCTTGGGCGTATCGTTGGGGCGCAAGTTCGTAAGGGGCTACCTAAAACCTTGCTTTCTTTGAAACGGCTGGCAGAGTCGCAGGCGTGAATGAAGGCGAGTTAATCTTCTAAAGTAGCCCTAGCTATTTTATCTGGTATTTTGTAATGCAAAAGCAGCTGAACTTATAGGGTGTGCAAGTGTTTTTCTTGCGCACCACCCTTGGTGCGCAACGACTTCGTCGTTGTACACCCTATAACTGTTTTTCTCCGTGAAACTCCGTGTTCTCCGTGAAACTCCGTGTTCTCCGTGGCCTCCGTGTTTCAAGATTTGGGTTTTCCCCTGCTCCAAAGATTAAAAAAAAAGCCCCAAGCATCGCTTGGGGCCTAAAAAGCTGCCGTGAAGCAGTAAGTTTTGCGTCTGATTACAGTGCGCTGTGGCGCAGTTGTTCCAGAATTGCTGGGTTTTCTAGCGTAGAAATATCCTGAGTGATTTCTTCACCCTTGGCGATATTTCTGAGCAGGCGGCGCATGATTTTGCCGGAGCGGGTTTTAGGCAGATTGTCGCCAAAGCGAATTTCATCGGGCTGAGCAATTTTGCCGATCTCATGCGCTACCCATTCGCGCAGTTGCTTGGCAATCAGCTTGCCTTCTTCGCCTTCAGGGCGATCGCCTTTGAGTACCACAAAGGCGACGACTGATTCGCCCTTGATTTCGTGCGGTCTACCGACCACGGCGGCTTCTGCTACCAGCGGGTTGGCTGCCAGTGCCGATTCAATTTCCATGGTGCCAAGGCGGTGGCCAGATACGTTTAGCACATCGTCGATGCGGCCCATAATCCAGATATAGCCGTGCTCATCGTAATGCGCCGAATCGCCAGCAAGGTAGTATTTTCCGTTGAATTCATCTGGGAAATAAGTGCTCTTAAAGCGCGTAGCATCGTTATAAATGGTGCGAACTAAAGATGGGAATGGGCGAGTAATCACCAGCGATCCACCCTTACCCGGCTCGACCGGCGCGCCGGATTCATCAACAATGGCAGTCATAATGCCTGGCAACGGCAGGGTGCAAGAGCCCGGTTTGGTCGCCACTGCGCCTGGCAATGGGGCCACCATATTAGAGCCGGTTTCGGTCTGCCACCAAGTGTCTACAATCGGGCAACGGCCGCCGCCGATGGTCTCGTGATACCACATCCACGCATCAGGATTAATTGGTTCACCCACCGTACCCAAGAGGCGCAGGCTGGATAAATCGTATTGCTTAGGCAGATCGCCACCCAGTTTAATCAGTGAGCGAATCGCAGTAGGCGCGGTGTAAAAGGTGGTGACTTGGTGTTTTTCTATCATCGCCCAGAAGCGGCCAGCATCCGGATAGGTGGGTACGCCTTCAAAGACCACTTGCGTTGCGCCGATGCCTAGCGGGCCGTAAGCAATATAGCTGTGGCCAGTAATCCAGCCCACGTCGGCCGTGCACCAGTACACATCGTCTTCTTTGTAATCAAATACCCATTTCATCGACACTTGCGTGCCAAGGAAGTAGCCTGCGCTGGAATGCTGAATGCCTTTAGGCTTACCAGTAGAGCCGGAGGTATACAGCACGAACAGTGGATCTTCGGCGTTCATCCATTCTGGCTCGCATACATCGGGCAGGCCTTTAACCAGCTGGTGCCACCATACATTATTGCTCTCGCTCCAGTGATCTGGCTTGGTGCCGGTGCGCTGGAATACGATGACTTTTTCGACTGATTCGCAGTTGCCAATACCCAGCGCTTCGTCTGTCATGGCTTTCAGTGGCGTGGCTTTGCCACCGCGTACTGATTCATTGGCGGTAATCACAATCTTGGCCGTGGCGTCTTGGATGCGATCACGCAGCGCACCCGCAGAGAAGCCGCCGAATACTACCGAGTGAATTGCGCCGATACGAGCGCAGGCCTGCATGGCGATAATCGCTTCAACGGTGTGCGGCATGTAGATCACAACGCGATCACCCTTAACCACACCAAGGCTCTTTAAGCCGTTGGCGAATTGGCAAACGCGGTGATACAGCTCGCGGTAAGTCACGCGTGAGACTGAGCCATCGTCTGCTTCAAAAATAATCGCTACTTTATTCGCTTTACTTTCAAGATGACGGTCGAGGCAGTTGTAAGACACATTCATTTCACCGTCTTCAAACCACTTGAAGAATGGCGCATTCGATTCGTCCAATACCTTGGTAAAAGGCTTGCGCCAGCTGACTAACTCGCGTGCTAAATCGCCCCAAAAGCCTTGGTAATCGCTATTGGCTTTCTCGCAAAGGGTGTGATAGCCCTCCATGCCGGATACATTTGCCTTGGTACGGAAATCGTCGGAAGGTGGAAACAGACGGGTTTCCTTAAGTACGGAATCAATGCTGCTCATATATGGCTTCCTTCTTGCAGAGATAGTCAGATAAATCGGGTCAGCGCCAATGTATCAGCGAGCACTGCCGCAAAGCTAATTGTGTTTTTTGATGGAGTGAATCAGAAAGACTGATGTACGGGTTTATATGTAATTGCCGTGGAGGCATTACACAGGGCGTGTGTGTTTTTTGATGGGGGCAGAAGCAATCCTATCAACCTTGCAAGGCAGAGCTTAGTTTTTATAGGGTGTGCAAGTCCTTTTTCTTGCGCACCGCCTTATCTAGCAACGACTTCGTCGTTGTACACCCTATAAAAACCGACTCACTCAATGAGTTAAGCTTAAGTTGATAGGGTTGGGGGCAGAAGGGCTGATGCGAGGGTTTTTGCGTAGATGGCTACTCCGCTCGCTCTGCAATCAAGCTATAGCTGAGCGGTAAGCGGGCCTCGTTTTGCTCTAATGCGGCGTAGGTTACCGATATCTCATTGGGGTATTCTGCAAAGTGGCGTAATTGCAAACCCTGCTGTAAGCAGCCGCCAATAATGTCAGAGAGGGTGTGGGGAAACCAATAAGAAGGCGCACTGCCTGTGCCTTCGGTATCAATATACTCTGGCAGCATTTCATCAATAAAAGGCTCTTTACGGAAATAAGAGCTATCCATAGCATGCGGAGGAATCGGGTTAAACATATCCAAAATAGGATGCTGCTCATAAATAAATAACTGCCCATTTGGCTTTAGCCATGAATGAATCAATGCCAATAAACGTGGCAGATCAGGCATCCAGCCTAATACCCCAACCGTGATGTAAACCAGATCAAAAGAGCGCTGGAACTGGTTTTCAAGATCAAAAATATTGCTGCAAATAAACTCGATATCCAGCTCAGCATGCTGGGCCAACGTTCTAGCTTGTTCAATAAACGAGTCAGAAATATCCACACCCACGCAGCGGCCAGCACCAGCGCGTTTTACGCTGCATAATTCCTGGCCACTATTGCAGCCTATTTGCAGTACGTTTTTGTCCTTGAGCGGAAAGCGAGCAAACAGTTCTTTTTCTACCGCATCAAAGCTTGAAAAATCTGGGTTTTTTATGGCGCTAAGCAGCTCGCTAAAGCCTTCTTTCTGATTGATTTCGGCAGTCAAATTCCACATCTTCCGGTTGATATCTGTGTAGTTTGTTTTATCTGTCATCATTTTTCTTTAAATTTTTTGGAAGGGTTTAAAGTTTGTATCGGATACAAATTTTTCATTTTCCATATTTTTTCATACTGAACCAGTTTTAGTTTCTAAGCTGCATATGCAAAATAGGAAATGGCTTGCCCATGCCATCAAGTTCAGAGCGACTGATGATTTTAAAGCCCATGCGCTCATAAAAACGAATCGCCTGGGTATTTTGTTCATTTACATCCACTTTGCTTGCCTGATGATGAGTGATGGCATCATTTAAAAGCATACTGCCTATTCCCAGCCCTCTGTGCTCAGGAGCAATAAACAGCATCTCTATATTGCTTTCGCTTAAGCCAATAAAACCGGCTATCTTTGCCTGATTATCTTTGGCGCATTGCAATGAGACTGCCGGTAAAAAATCACTCAGCATTTTTGATTTATAAAATTGAATATCGTCTTCAGATAAAAAATCATGCGTAGCCCGTACCGATGACTCCCAAACGCTTAATAGCTCTGGGTATTCATTGGGGGGAGCCGCTAAAATTTGCATATTATTGTTTCCATAAATAAATAGAATCTTTCCCATCGCCATTCAGCGATTTATCCTGTTCAACCATGATATAGCGGGTTTTACCTTCGACAATCAGCTTAAAAGCTTGCAAGCGGGTGCTATGGCTAAGGATTACCAAACCTGTTTGCATTTGTTGAAAATCAGCTGGGGAATACACCAGGCTTACTCCCGAGCTATTGGGGTAATTAAATGTTGTGCGCGTCATATTCCCCTGTGCATCAAAGCTTAAGTGCTCAATAGGGGGGTCATCGCAATCACTCACACTGGTCTCAAAGCGTTGCCCAGCCAGCTCGATAGCCGAGCTCACTTTGCTGGCATTGGCGGCGATTAAAACGTAGGTGCCTTTTTTATCTTTGACGCCGCCCAGCCCTGGCTCGCAAAGCATGGCGGCAAAGGGCAGGCGTGGGTTTTCCGGCAGGCGATACACCGCGCTGCCGCCGCTTAAGCCATTACCCCAGCTATATTGGCCGTTAGCATCATAGCTAAAGCTGCCCTTGGGAAGGATAGGGCTGCTGATGTTTGCACCCGCATCGCTAAGCTTTGCATAGATCGTCTGCGTATCGCTGGCAGCATAGTGGTAGGCCAGATATTCGCTGCTGCTAAGGGGTGCTACAGGTGATGCCGGATTGCTGCCCCCGCCGCCACAGGCTGATAAGGCGAATGTAAAAAGGTAGATGGCGGATTTCATATCATTAATTTTTAGTGAGTTTTGGTGAAAAATCAGAATTTAATAAGCCATAAATTAAATCATTGTGCCATTGTTGATTTAATTTAAAGTTATCCCTTATTCTGCCTTCTTGTATAAATCCTACCCGCTCTAATAAGCTGGCTGAGGCGATATTGCCTTCTGTTACTGTGGCTTTTATTTTGTGAAATAAGCAATCATCAAAGGCAAATTGTAGTACGGCTTGTAATGATTCTTTGCCATAGCCTTTACCTTGCTCATTGGGGTGCAATAAAAAACCAACTTCAGCCTGCTGATATGGCTCCCATTCGGGCATAAAGCCAGTTATCCCAATGGGCGTATTGCGGTGTTTATCAATAATCATTAGGCATAGTTTGTGCGAGCTGTGTTTGGTCCATGCGGGTAGGCGGCTGTTAAATTTTTCATTGATTGCATCGGCAGATAAAGGATCACTTACATATCGCATGACATCCGGATGTTGTTGGAGCTGGCTAAAAAAAACTCTGTCTGCTTCGGTAAGAGGTCTAAGGATTAATCTTGCTGTTTCTAAATAGATGCTCATCTTATGGCCTGTTGTTTTTTAGTTCATGGCTGAGTAATGAATAATTCATCAGTGATATATATTTACCCTCTTTGATTTCGCATTCCCGGCTGATGCCCTCTAAAGTAAAATTAAAGGCTTGTAAAAGCTGCTGCGATTTTAAATTTTCTATTTCTACTTCGGCACTGATGCGGTGCAGTTTTAATTCATTAAAGGAGTAACTGAGTAAACCCTGTAATGCTTCCTGCATAATGCCTTTGCCCCAGTGCTGGGGTAGTAGCCAGTAGCCTAATTCGGCATTGTTGTTTTCATGGCAGATATTATTCAGCCCTAATGCGCCTAGCGGTGTACCTGCCGATTCAATGGCCAGCCAATAGCCTGTGCCTTGCTCGGCAATGGATTGATACCAGCTCATTTGCGCTTTACATGCGCTTTCTGTTGAATACGAAATGCCATAGTGCTTGATAACATCGGGGTGAGATAGCCCTGAAAAAACAAAGGCTAAATCATCGGGCCTGAATGCTCTTAAGCTGAGTGTATTTAGTTTTATATTCATCATTATTCCAAAGCAGTTGCATATTAGGCGCAGGCTGCATGAATGGCATAGCGTATATGCAGCTCGGTGGTATCAAAGATCGGGATATCCACATTCTGCTGCTGAATCAGCATGGTAATTTCTGTGCAGCCCAGTATGACGCCTTCCGCACCTTGCTCAATTAATTGATTAATGATGGCAATATATTCTTGCTTGGATGATTCTTTCACAAGGCCATGGCAAAGCTCCTGATAAATAATATCATGCACTCTGCTACGGCCAGCTTCATTTGGGGTAATCACTTCCAGCTGGTGCAGGCTGCTTAATCTGCCACGGTAGAAATCTTGCTCCATGGTGAATTTTGTACCCAATAGAGCAATTTTTTTAAGGCCTGCTGTTTTAATTGCGGCCGCAGTGGCATCCGCAATATGCAGAAATGGAATCTGGATTTTCGCTTCAATTTCAGCAGCTAATTTATGCATGGTATTGGTGCATAAGATAATTAAGTCTGCACCGGCTAATTGTAAAGAATAAGCCGCTTTGGCCATGATTTTCCCTGCTTTATCCCATTGCCCTGTGCTTTGCAGCGCTGCTATTTCTGCAAAATCTACACTGAGCAGAATTACTTTGGCAGAGTGCAGCCCGCCCAATTTTTCTTTAATGAGCTGATTTGCTCTTTGGTAATAAATCTGGCTGGATTCCCAGCTCATGCCGCCTATCATGCCTATGGTTTTCATTATTTTCCCCTAAGCTAACAAAGCCAACTCACCATGCAATAAAAAGAATGCCGTGATCGCCATCAGGCTGGCCATAATGCCGTTAAATAGTTTTAATATTTTGGGGATCAGCAAATGCTGGCGTAAAGCATCACCTAGCCATGCCCAGATACAGATGCAGGGTAAATTAATCACCGCACATAAAACGGCTAAGCCCGCTGCGGCGAGCATGCTATTTTGCTCAGCAGGCAAAAACAGAATCACGGTGTTGATCACCATCACCCATGCTTTGGGGTTTATCCATTGGAATAGCGCTGCGGCTAAAAAGCTCATGGGTTTGGCGGCTTCTTTGCCTTCAGGCGATGCGGCTTTCCATATTTTCCACGATAGCCATAATAAATAAGCGCAGCCAAATACGCCTAAAATTGGGCGTACTGTATTAATACTGGCCATCACCCAAGCCAAGAGCACGCCAACGATAAACACCTGAATGCCGTGGCCAATGCTAATGCCTAATAAATGCGGAATGCTGCGGCGAAAGCCAAAATTGCCGCCAGAAGCCGCCAGCATCAGATTATTTGGGCCGGGGGTGACAGACATCAGCGAGACATAGCTCAGTAAGGCGGGGTTAAGCATAGACTTGGCTCGGTGTAGGTAAAAGACAATTCATCATAAAAGTATCGTCATAAAGGTTACAGTGGCATTACTTGCTTATTTTTATGGGTACAATTTAGACATTGCGGCCTTACTCGGTACTTATGATGCAAATGGATACGCTTTATCAGCAGCTGGCAGATGATTTTGCGCTGGCGATCAGCCACGGTTCTTTACCGCCTGGCTCCAGATTGCCATCGGTACGTAAAACGGCACAAAGCCGCAGGCTGTCTTTGAATACGGTACTCACGGCCTATCGAATGTTGGAAGACCGCGGCCTTGTGGTGGTCAGGCCGCAATCCGGCTATTACGTACGCAGCCATTTGCCTATGTTGCCAGCAGGCAAAGTAGGTGCAGCGCCTGGTCAGGCTCAAGGCCCCGCCGGTGAGGTGCTTGATTTAATCGGAGCCGCTTTATTGGCTCAGCAAACGCCGGGTTATATCAATCTGGCTTTAGCCTGCCCCAAGGGGGGCGATTTTTACCCCAGCAATAAGCTGGCGCGGATTATGGGCCAGGTGCTCAGGCAAAATCCTGGCATGGTCAGCAGCTATGCTTTGCCACCTGGCTCAGAGCGATTACGCACCCAGATTGCTCGCCGCAGTGTAGAGCTGGGTATGTCTTTGCAGGCTGAAAACATCGTGCTCACCCATGGCTGTATGGAGGCTTTGCAATTATCTTTGCGCGCCATCTGTGTGCGTGGAGACGCTGTAGGGATTGAATCGCCTACCTACTTTAATTTGTTGCCATTGTTTAGCAGCCTAGGTTTAAAGGCGGTTGAAATACCGACTGATCCACAAACGGGCATGTCACTCGATGCGCTGGAGCAATTACTGATTGATGGCCAGTTGCAGGCCATCGTGGCCATGCCCAATGTGCACAATCCCCTAGGCTGCAGCATGCCGCTGGAAAACAAACGGCGGCTGGCTGGCCTATTAAAGCGTTATCAAATACCCCTGATTGAAGACGCGCTCTACGCCGAATTGCAATTTGGTGATGCTTTTGCACCTGCCGTAAAAGCGTTTGACGATGAGGGCTGGGTGTTAATTTGCGCCAGTTATACCAAGACGCTGGCCCCTGATTTTAGAATTGGCTGGGTAGAGGGCGGGCGTTTTACCGAGCAGATTCGTAAACTTAAATTTTCTTATTCAGTTGCCGAGTCTATGGTGTTGAGCGAAACGCTGGGCCTGTTTTTAGAATCAGGCGGTTACGATCATCATTTACGCCAGCTCAAACGCCGCTACGCCATTCAGGTGGATAAAGTACGCGCGCTGATTGCCGAGCATTTTCCACAGGGCACCAGCGCCACCCAGCCAGCTGGCGGTTTTTTATTTTGGGTGGAGTTGCCCGCCAGCTGCGATAGCGTGAAATTATTTCATCGCGCCATTGCAGAGAAGATCAGCATCTCGCCCGGCCCGCTGTATTCCCCCAGCGGCCGCCATACCTCAGCACTGCGTTTATCCTGCTGCCAGCCTTTGGATGAAAGTTATATCCAAGCTTTAGTCCGGCTAGGCGAAATGGCGCAGGATATTATGGATGAAGCGTCTGGCGCTTAAAATCAGATGCTTCTGTGTGTAAATCAGGATTAATTCATAGATTTTTGAAGTTCTATAAAAACCTGATCTGCTGCATCAATATTGATAAGGCCCAGCCGTGGGAATTCCAGATCGATGATGACATATAGGGCCAAAGACATAATAAAGGCAAAGGAAAAGGTGTGCAGCAGGCTGCGTTCCTTGTTATCCGACATATCGTAGCCCACCAAAAGTGCACCGGCAAAGCTTAGGCCCGCAAGCAGCAGAAACACAGTCCGTTTGGATCCCGCTTTAGTTTGGCTAAACCCAGTCGTCGGCCAATTTCAGAGAAAATGAGGATGCCTATAAAGATGTAAACTGTTGTCAATAATGCGATGAGGGTGAAGTTCATTTTATTCCCCTTTAGATAGGCATGGATATCTATCGAATGATCATGAAGATAAAATCACCATATAATTACTTACTTTACAATAACATATATTTAGAATTTTGCACTTTTGCTTAATAGTGTTGCTGTCATTTGTTAAATATTATTTAGATGTTCTTTTGTTTTAATTGTTGGGAATGGATTTTTTTTTGGTGAGTAAGTTGTTTGTTTTGCGCTAATTGTAATTGTTATATAAATAATTATAATTTTCTTAGTGTGTAAAGAAAAAGTATTTTTTAGCCGAATTTATAGAGAAATAATACACTTTAAATTTTATGTTTTTATTGTTTTTTTTATTATGTAGATATATTGGGTTTACTAAAGTTGATAGGATTGGGTGCGCCCCCAATCCTATCAACTTAAGCCGCTTGCCTTTATTCAAGGCATGCGGCAACATCTTTAATCAATCGCAACTCACTGATTTATAATTACAATATGATTAAGCGCCTTAACTGACATAATTGGTAATTTATCGACTCTTTT
>JAPLQI010000048.1:9329-11336 GCA_026399755.1 Pseudomonadota bacterium | reverse complement strand
TTAAATAGCTTGTTCGCATAACCAAGCCAGCAAGGATCAAGTAATGTATGAGCTATAACCCAGCGCTTTGCCCCGTTGTTCATTGCGGGCTCAGTTATTTTTAGTTACTGTCGTTTTCGCTCAAAGGAGCGCGGGTATGTTGAACAATTCCATCATCTGAAATTATGAAATGCTGTTCTGTATTTCTGTATGTGTCGGCGCTCACCTTAAGAAATACTGAATCGAGCATCCAGGTTGCCATCAACATGTTAGTAATTGCCCGATCTATATCCTTTTCGTTGCCGTAGTTTACGGCTTTAATCACTTCGCTACCAAAGGCTGAGATGGCTCCAGCGGCAAAATCAGCTCCTTCGTTGCGAATACTCGCTTCGCGTTCTTTGGCTATTCCAATTAAGGCCTCGAAATTTAAGTAATCAATTTGTCTAAAGTGAGGTTCACCGGCGGCGTTCAGAACGAGGGTAACTACCTTCATGTTACAGATCCAATATTGTTTCAGTCATCCAAGCATACTGTGAACCACAAGTATCAGCATAACATTTCTTACTAATATTGATTTTGTGGTGTAAATAATACGACATGAGTAAAGCTTGAGTAGCTTAGCTGTCGCTAAAAAAAGTCCATCATCCTTTGTCGAAAACTTCTCTATTACATAACTGCCATGAGTAAATATTGTTGCTATTGCGCTGGCACCATTAGCGTTGTTGTGAAAGATAGGTGGATGTCTGATTTTTTTGGGGAGCTTAGCGTATAACAAGTTAGTAATATACCTTGTTATATTGTTATCAATGTTTAGATAAAAGCTGGGTCGCTGTCATTCACGCAGTGGGCAAGGAATTGAGCAAACGGGGTGATTTTTGCTCAATGAACGCCTCATACAGGATATGCCTTACACTGCTTGTGAGGGGGTTTCGTGAAAATGTCAAAAAGCTGTAATTTTATAGGCGAGCAGGAAAAACATCGGGTAATCTGACCGATTGTTAAAATTGCGGAATACCCATGCGTGCTGATCAATTGCTGGCTTCCTTTGCTGCGGCTTTTTCACAAGATACGCGATTGATCTCATTGCAAATCGGCGATGCTGGAGCGTGGGGTGATCAGTTGTTACCTCAACGGGTAACGGGGATAGAAGGGCTTAATCGGCCCTTCCTTTACAGCATTGATTGCTTGTCTTCAGACGCTAATTTGGAGCTTAAATCTCTATTAGGTTTGCCCGTTGTGTTATCGATCACCAATGCAGAAGGGGGAATGGTAGAGCGGTGCGGGGTAATTAGCCAGGTACAACTATTGGGCTCTGATGGGGGCTTTGCCAAATACATGCTGACGGTTGAGCCACCGTTTGCCTTGCTTAGATATCGCCGCACTTCTCGCATTTTCCAAGATTTATCCATTCCAGACATCGTGAAGCAGGTTTTGGCCGAGCATCAGGCTAAGAATCCTGTATTTGCCGCTGTGCAAACGCTGGATTTCAAGCTATCAGGCGAATATCCACCGCGCTCATACTGTGTGCAGTACCGGGAAGACGAGTTTTCGTTCCTCTGTAGAATAATGAAGGAAAGTGGCCTTTCATGGCGCTGCGAGTCCTTGGCTGGAGACTCGCCTCAAGTGCAGCTGGTGGTTTTTGATGATGTCTTCTCCATCCCCGAAGCTTTGGATCCCATTGTTCGCTTTCATCGTGCGTCAGCAGTAGAAGCAAGTGACTCTCTTACCCAATGGAATACCCAGCGGCAAATCGGCAGCAGCTCGGTTTCCCTTGCCAGCTTCGACTACAAAGCCACGCTTACCAGCCACGGCCTAAGCGATAGCGCGATCGACCAAGGCGAAGGTGGGCAACAAATCCAATCAACTCTGGAATATTACGACCCGCAAACGCATTACTACGCCAGCGATTTAGACCAGCTCAATCATAACGCCAAGCTGCGCCAAGATGCTTTAGATGGACGAAAGAAATCATTCACCGGTTCTGGCACTTTGCGTAGCTTGCAAGCGGGGCAATGGTTCCGCTTAGAA
>JAPLQI010000048.1:0-9206 GCA_026399755.1 Pseudomonadota bacterium | reverse complement strand
TTTCCGGTGTATTTAAGCCAGCAATTACAATTGATCGCCCCCAGCCTACTTGCCACTTCGGCCAAGGATAACGCGTCTTACCAAGTGGACTTTACTGCCCAAATACGCGGCCAGCCTATGCTTAGCCATCTGGGCGAGCAAGAATTTACTAAGCCCACCAGCCGTGGCGTGCAAACCGCCACCGTGGTTGGCCCTGCGGGATCCGAAGTCCATACCGACGAATATGGCCGCATAAAAATTCAGCTGCATTGGCTGCGTGTTCAGGAACACCCAGAGTTTGGCGCAAACCTCGACGACAAGTCTTCTTGCTGGATACGCGTCGCCGCGCCATCGGCGGGTGCAGGCTTTGGGCATCAATTCATCCCGCGTATCGGCCAGGAAGTGACGGTGAGCTTTATAGAGGGCGATATCGACCGCCCCGTAGTCGCTGGCGCTGTGTATAACGGCAGCCATTCAGTGCCCACCTTTAGCGGTGCAGGCGTCTTGCCCGCCAACAAAACGCTATCTGGCATCAAAACCAAAGAGCATGAAGGCGGCCAATATGGCGAGTTGCTGTTTGATGACACTAAAGACGAAGTCCGCACTAAATTATCGAGCGAGCACGGTAAAACCCAGCTGAACCTCGGCTACCTGATCCATCCAAGAACAGATGGAAAAGGCGAGCCACGCGGCGAAGGCTTTGAGCTGCGCACCGATAATCAAGGTGCAATTCGCGCCAATGGCCTGCTGATTAGCACCGAAGCCAAAAGCGGCGCTAGCGGCAAGCAACTAGACCACACACCCGCCCAAAGCCAGCTTGAATCAGCATTTTCACTCGCCCAAAGCCTAGGCGAAACAGCCACCAACCAACTTGCCGACACCATAGAAACTGGCGACGAAGGCAAAACCGTAGAGGCCGACAATAGTGCAGGCAGCAAGGCCAGTACCGGCCATATGTATCAACACGTACACGCCAGCAAAAGCCTTGAAGCGGGCAGCAATACCGATAAAGACGGCAAAACTAAATCCAAAGATCAGGCCGGCCAGCAAAAAATCATCCTGCTGCACGGCGAGGACGGCGTAGCCATTAGCAGCCCGCAAAGCCAAACGATCACCGCAGGCACCAACCTAGATTTAGTTGCGCAGCGCGATACCAACCAAACCTCCGGCCGGCGCTGGATACATAACGTCGGCCAACACATCAGCCTGTTTGTGGCGGGGGTGAAGGATAAAGTCGCGCTGAAACTAATCGCAGCTAAAGGCAAAATCCAGCTGCAAGCGCAAAGCGATGATATTGAAATTACCGGCGATAAAGACCTGAAAATCACTGCCTGCAAAGAAAGCATTCATGTCGTTGCTAAAGACGAAATTCTGGTTACGGCAGGGGGCGGTTATATCCGCATCAAAGGCGGCAATATCGAAATCCATTGTCCGGGGGCGGTAACGGTAAAAGGTGCGAATCATGATGTGAGCGGGCCAGCGCAAATGACTCCGATTTTGCCTGCTTTCCCTAATACAATTTGTAAATCCTGCCTGCTTAAAGCGAATGCTGCAGGTAGCCCTTTTGCGACCAGATTATGAAAAATATTGATTCTTATCCAGCAGAAACTAAAGCCAATATCTTGGCTTGGCTTTCATCTTTTGAGCTAGAGGCATTTAATATCTATGCATTAATTGATCACAGTTTTGATCCACGATTAATAAAAAAACTGAAAAATAAAATAAGATGGGTTTCCCTGTATCAAGATGAAGGAGCGGATATCGATATATCGCCTATCTTGTGCCATCTTGAGGAGAGGGGCCATATTGAAAAGCAAATTGATCTGCTATTGCAAGCAACAAACGGACAGCCGATGCTGAGCTTCTGGCTAAGCGCTTTAGAGCCTGAGGCGGTGTATAGCCATTTTGCAAGTTATACCGATGTAAGTATTCTGCCGGAAAAACTCAGCTATATGCTGCGCTATGCAGATACACGGATCTTGCCTAATTTGCTGGATGCCATGCAGGATGAGCAGAGGGCGCATTTTATGGGCGCTTTTTATTCTGGAATTTATTTTAATCGCGCGGCGGCGATGGTTGAATTAAAGGGGGGCGATCAATTAAAGCCTAATGATTCTCCTCTTTGTATTACAGAGCCGCAATTTACTCAGATGCTTGATTTTTCGCAGCCTGATCAAATTATTCAGCAATTTAGAAAGCTGGGAATAACTGCGGAATTGAAAATGAGCGAATCACAAATACATGCGCTGGTAAAACAGTTTTGCAGCGAAGCCCATACTGCAGGCATTACTGATTTTGCTGAGTTGAAGGCTTATTGTATTGAGCAATTTATTGAGATCACCTCTGCTTAAGTGGTCTTTGTTTACAAACGCTATCCCATAGTTGGTGATGGATATACAAGTAAAGTTCAAATCATGAAACTAATTCAAGCAAAAGCCCATATCGCTTACTGGGTGATTATTCTTGCGCTGAGCGCTTGCCGCCCGGCAGAGTCTGAAGCGGTGGGGAAGCGCGTTGACGCGAATAGCGTGACGGTTTCGGTGGATGCGGTGAATTACCAGCATGATCTCGATGTGCAATACACCTTGAAGGACGCGAGTAATAAAGCCGTTGGAGGCGCGATTGTCGGTTTGCTTGAGGGGCCTGGCGCTAAGAATTGTTGTACTTTGCTGCCCAAAAAATGGCGGCCTGGCTTGAAATATCATTTGTCTTGGGAAGAGGGAAGCGCCAAGGAAATTTCACCGATTAGGCAGGAACGCACGCTAGAGCTTCCGCGTTACAGCGCACCTGGCGATCTGTATGTGTTGTTTTATCCCAATCATGAAGTGGAACTAATTGCCTCACCAGTAGAGCCGGGGCATCCCAATTGGGCGGGAAGGGAGAAAGCGGGTGCGTTAACGGCTTGTGTGGCGAGATTGTCGGAGAAAGAGTGTCGGAAGCATTTGCCGAAGTATCGGCCTAGATCTCCTGATGCTGTTGCTGCTGGGATGCGGGATACATGCCAAGAAGATGCAATTATTCAATCTTCCAATGAGGCTCTAAATCGCCAAGCCTGTGAAGAAATGCAAAAGGAATGTTATGAGAAATGGGCCGTTTCTGATAAAGCGATGTGTAAACCCACTTATAAGGATTAATAATGTCTGCACGATTTGCTGAATCGCTTATCAATAGACCTAACCCTATTAAGTTAGAGGGTGTGGAATACCAAGCTGCATCAAAAAACACTGGTGATCTCGCTTGCACCTCTTGCAATCAAGACATCTTCCTCGGCTTCTTTTTTGACGGCACAAATAATAATAAATACTACGCAACGGAAAAATTTAGTCATAGCAATGTCGCTCGTTTATACGAAGTTTATGCTGGTTACCCAAGCGCAGAACAATTAAAAGTGAGTAATAAGGAATTAAAAGCACAAGAATTGAAGGGATTAAAGACCGATGAAAAAGCGGATTGGCCTGCAGCGGTTCCGCCTATTGAAAAGTGTTTTTATAGAAAAACATATATCCCAGGAGTAGGCACGCCATTTTTAGAGCTGGGTGATGAAAGCGGTATGGTTGATGATACCGGTGGTGAAGTTGCGGCTTTATGTGGAGAGGTTAGGATTAATTGGGCTTTGTTGCAGATTACTAATCATTTGCATGAGGCGATTCTTGGCTCGCCTCACCCCTCAACGGCGCTGAAGGCGGATGGCAAATTGGCGCAAAAAATGCTTAGTTCGGCGAGCGCTGTTGCAGCTAATGCGGCTCGTATGGTTAGCCCATTGACGCGTGTTTTTTTGTCAGAGCGTGTTGATCGCTTTAAAGCTCTGCGTGAACGATCAGAACAACTACGCCCGCTTATTGCGCCATTTATTCAGGGCCGGGTGCAAGACAAGCCAAAAATTAAGAGGGTGAGGGTTGCTGTTTTTGGCTTTTCCCGTGGGGCGGCTGCTGCGCGGGTGTTTGTGACATGGCTAAAGCAAGCGTATGGCTCAGAGATTGCCGGGCTGGAATTGAGAATAGATTTTCTAGGTATTTTTGATACGGTGGCATCGGTGGGCTTGGCGCAGTCTGCGCCCACACAAGATGGGCACAGCGGCTGGGCGAGCGCTGAAAATTTAAAAGTTGCTGATGATGTAAGGTGCGTGCATCTGGTTGCCGCCCATGAGGTAAGGGGCTCTTTTCCTCTGGATGCAATAGGCAGCGGTACACTGCATAAAGAAGTGATGTATCCGGGGGTGCATTCTGATGTGGGCGGTGGTTACGAGCCACAGGAGCAGGGACGATCGCTAGGGGCAGGTGCTGTAGGTGATGGTAAAAAACTATCGCAAATCCCCTTGGCGCAGATGTATAGGGAGGCTTTAATTGCAGGTGTGCCTTTGATTCCCTCCTCGGAATTGCGGGCAATTAGAATGCGTAATTTTGCGATTCACCCAGAAATAATAAATATTTTTAATCAATATGTAGAAAGCACAAAAGCCGCAAAAATAAAACCCACAGGCGGAATGTGGTTAACAGAAACACAGCCTAGCGAATCTCTGCAAGTATTAAGCCGCAGACATTACGGGCAGTTTTTGGCTTGGCGAAAGAAAAGATTAGGAACCATTCATTTATTGCCAGAATTGCAAAATAGTCCTTACTCTTTAAAAGATCGAGATATAAAAGATTTTCAAAGGGAGGATGCTAATTTAGCTAAAGAGCTTGAGCTCTTAAGAGGCAAGGCCACGATGATTCAGGGTGAAAAGCAGGCCCAATGGGATTCATCTATTCAATACATATGGAATCAGGAAGCCTTAATTCCAGAGCTGGTGCCCTTATTTGAAACACTGATGCATGATTCAAAAGCATGGTTTGGATTAGAACCATACAGAATGTGGGGCTATTTGCGCTGGCGGAAGATTTATTTGCCAGATGGAAAGGCAAGCTCTCAATCCGCTGAAACGGCGGATGATTCAGAGCGTGTGCAGCGCCTTGAAAAAGCTAAACAGCAGCAGCTTGAGAATGAGCGCGGCACACACGAAGCAAGGATGAGAAGCCTAGAGGCGCAGCGTGTGGGAGCGGCTAAGCAACAGCAGTCAGGAAAGGATATATCAGAGTTTTCTCGAATTAATCAGCAGCAACGTCAAGAAGAATTACTGCGTCATCAACAGGTGATCAATGAAATTCAAGGTCGAAAATAAACGGTATTTCTCCTCAATCTGACCTTTGTTTTCCACCGTGGGAGGCAATAACCGTTTAGGGAGCTGAGCGTCGCGCTGGCGCAGCCAACCTTACCTAGGGCCGACTTCTGGTTGATTACGCCTGATTACAATGACGAAGTTTGTAGCAAATTATCCTGCAAGAACGGTAAATGCAATCGTGCGATTTTTCTGCGAGCAGCTCAAGTCTGACAGTTTGCTCGGTACTGGCGGCAATAATTGCCGAAGCCTCACACAGCTCCCCTCTCAAGCCCGCTGAATGCGGGCTTTTTGCTTGGCACGCTTCCTGCTTACATTAGCGTGAAAACCGCGTATTGTGTGGCTGTGATTAGATAAATAGGAGTTTGGCTATGTTAGGTCGTTTGGACGATTACTTCCGCCCGCAAGCAACTGCGTTGTCGCTGCGTAGCCAGCGGCAGGAAGTTTTGGCTTCAAATATCGCTAATAACGATACGCCGGGCTATAAGGCGCGCGATTTTGATTTTAAGAAATCGTTTGAAGCCGCCTTGCAAAAAAATCCAGTTAAGCCTTTGCAGAGTACAGATCCGCGTCATTTGCAGCCAAAAGACAGCGTCGATCCTTTATCAAAGGCTTTGCTCTACCGTAATCCTCGGCAATCCGGCATCGATGGCAATACGGTGGATATGAATGCAGAAATGGCCGCATTTTCAGATAACGCCATTCGCTATCAGGCGAGCATTACCTTTCTGCAAAAACGAATTGAAGGGATGCGCACTGCGCTGACCGGCCAATAAGGGATTAAATCATGTCGATGTTTAGGGTGTTTGATATTGCTTCTTCTGCAATGCATGCGCAAACTACACGTTTGAATACGGTGGCGTCTAATCTAGCTAATGCGGAATCGATTACCAGCTCCAATGGGCAGCCTTATCGTGCCAAGCAGGTGGTGTTTCAGTCTGCACCGATTGCGGGTGGTGGAAAAGGGGCGGTAGGGGTGCAGGTAAGCGACGTGATCGAAGATCAATCCCCGCCTAAGCTGGTGTATGACCCTAAAAATGTGCTGGCTGATACCAACGGCTATGTGGCGATGCCGAATGTGAACGTGGTCGAAGAAATGACCAATATGATTTCTGCTTCGCGCTCGTATCAAACCAATGCCGATGTGATGAACACGGCCAAAACCCTGCTTCTGCGCACCTTGGCGCTTGGTCAGTAATAAAGGAGAGTAATCATGGTCCCACGCACAACGGTTAATTCGACGACTGACTACGCTGCGATTAATAAAAAAACAGACACTAAAACATCTGCCGCAGATCAGCAGCAAGATCGTTTTCTTAAGTTACTGGTTAAGCAGTTGCAAAGCCAAGACCCGATGAATCCGATGGACAACGCGGCCACCACTAGCCAAATGGCGCAGATTAGCAGCGTGACCGGTATCGAAAAACTCAATACCACCATGCAATCGATGATGGCCAGTTTTGCCTCGGCACAAAGCTTTCAGGCCGCCGCCTTGATCGGCAAAGAGGTGCTGACTCAGGGTAATCAAATGAAATTTGATGGCACTAAGCCGGTTGATGCCCGTATCGATTTACCTGCGGGTGTCAGTAATATCAAAGTGACCATCTCTGATAAAAATGGCGCAGTCGTCGATACCATTACCTTGCCGCAGCAAGCCGCTGGGGCCGCTGGCGTAGTGTGGGATGGCAAGTTAGACAATGGTGAGATTAAGGCTGCGGCGGGCGATTATTTTATTTCTGCCCGTGGCGTGCAAGATGGCAAGGAAATTGCTTTAAATACCCTGACCTGGCAAACGGCAAGTAGCGTGGAGCTGGCAAAAACAGGCGTAAATGTCATGTTGGCTAATCAGAAGTCCGTTGCATTTGGCGATGTGAAACAAATTCGCTAATCGTGAATTGAATAATTTGAGGGTAAGGTTATGGGTTTCCAGCAGGGCTTGAGTGGTTTGAGTGTGTCGTCCAAGAGCCTGGACGCGATTGGTAATAATATTGCCAACTCCAGTACTGTCGGTTTTAAGCAGTCCCGTACTGAGTTTGCTGATATGTATGCAAATTCATTTGCAACATCCTCAACGGTAACCGGTATGGGGGGGCGCACTGCTGCGGTGAGCCAACAATTTGGTCAGGGGAATATCACCTCTACCAGTAATCCCTTGGATATTGCGATTACTGGAAATGGTTTTTTTCGGATGGTCGACGATATTTCGGTGAGCTATACCCGAAATGGTCAGTTTCAAGTAGATAAGTCTGGCTTTATCGTCGGTGCCAGTGGCAAAAAGCTCACCGGCTGGCCTTTTGATATTGATTCAAACTCCCTTAAGAAAGGCGGGACCCCCGCGCCTTTGCAATTGTCTGTTAGTAATATTGGCGCAAAAACAACCGGTTGGACCGAGGTGGCGGGTGGAGGCACGAGCGCGGGTCTTAAATTGGGGATGAATTTAGACGCCAGTCAGCTCGCAAAAGACAGAACAAATCCTTTGGCGACCAATTACGTGGGGGCGCTTAATCCAGCGGACCCAAAAACCTTCACAAATTCAACCGCTGCGAAGGTGTATGACACGCAGGGGGTTGAGCATAATTTAACGATGTACTTTACTAAAACAGCTCCAAACACTTGGGAAGTAAGGACGCGCTTTGATAGCGATCCCGTCTCAGCCCCCAATGTGGCTGGTGTGCCCTATCCCGATGTGGCGTTTGATTCCAATGGTAAATTGGTGGGTAATACCCCTTTGGCTTTTTCGACGGCATTAACTTCGGGTGCGGGCAATCCGCTTGCCTTTCATATTTCGCTCGAAGGCACCAGCCAGTTTGGTAGCCCCTTTGGTGTGAATAGCATTCAGCAGGATGGCTATCCTGATGGCACCTTAACCGGCGTTTCGGTGAGCCGCGATGGGGTGGTGCAAGGTAAATATTCAAATGGGCAATCGAGGCCTGTTGGACAAGTGACCTTAACTAACTTTGCTAATCCTCAGGGCTTACAAAATTTGGGGGACAATCGTTGGGCAGAGACCTTTACGTCTGGTCAGCCGCGAACCAATGACCCCGGTACCAGTGATTTGGGCTCTTTACAGTCGGCTTCGGTTGAGGATGCTAACGTTGATCTAACAGGTGAGTTGGTTAATTTGATTACCGCACAACGCACCTATCAGGCCAATGCGCAAACCATTAAAGCACAAGACACTATTTTGCAAACGATTGTGAATCTGCGTTAATAGCTGTGTAGGGTGGGCATGGTTTTGTGCCCACGCGTTTATGATGATGAGTTTGTAGGGCGGGTGAAACCCGCCGAGCTTTGCGATGAAGCATGAAAAACGGCGGCTTGCATCCGCTCTACATGAAAAGTGGAAATCAATGGATCGAATGCTCTATGTCGCGATGACGGGTGCCAAGCAAACCATGCTGCGCCAAGCGTCTGTCGCTAATAACTTAGCCAATGTGGCAACGCCTGGGTTTCGGGCTGAGCTAACGGCGTCTCGTGCGGTACCTGTAATTGGCGGCACGGGCGTGCCAAGCCGCGCTTATGTGGTGGAGCAGACCACCGGCGCTGATTTTACCCCCGGTATTGTTCAGCAGACGGGGCGATCCTTGGATGTGGCAGTGAATGGCGAGGGCTGGCTGGCTGTGCAAACCCCGACGGGTGAGGCTTATACCCGTAATGGTGGTTTTGAGATTGATGCTGCAGGTCTTTTAAAAACACGCAGTGGGCTGGTGGTGCAAGGCGAAAATGGCCCGTTGAGCATCCCAGAAAACACTCGGATTACCATTGCTAAAGACGGCACAATTAATGGCGCGCCGTTTGATAATCCGGCGCAGGCGGTAGAAATTGGCCGGCTTAAATTGGTGAATCCACCTGAGCGTGAGCTAGAAAAAGGCAGTGATGGATTGTTTCGTCAAAGAAACGGTGAAGTGGCGCAGGCAGATGCTGGCGTGAAACTTGCTTCAGAGTCCCTAGAGGTGAGTAATGTGAATCCGGTCGATCAATTAGTGCAAATGATTGGATCGCAGCGCCAATATGATTTACAGATCAAAATGATGCAAACCGTAGACCAAAATGCCAGAAGTGCATCGCAGCT